>JBDRRF010000052.1:0-19450 GCA_043825875.1 Pseudomonadota bacterium
AACCATGTCAAGCATTATTTTCTATTTTCAGTCACTACATTGGCTTTTCGACAAACCGCATACTATAATATCAAATAGTTAGATAGTTATGACCGCCAAATATAATAGATTTTTGCCTGTTTTTGTCGAACTTGGGTTAACTTATTTGGAAATACAGATAGGTGATGAACCTAAAACGCCAAGGAGCTTGATCTTCTTCGCTCTTGGCTCTTTCTTGATCCTTATTTCCAGCCTGAGCGCCTCTGATCGTGTCATTGCCCGGCTTTTAGCTTCGAGGTGGACGGGAAACCTCCCCCGCGTGTAAACCGCCCCCTTTCCGGAGTTGTGGGCCTGGATGCGCTTTAGAAGATTATTGGTTATCCCGCAATAAAGAGTTCCATCAGTGCATCGTACGAGATAAACAATCCAATTTTTCATTGATTAATAACTCTCCGCAAGTTTTATTGCTATAATACGGTTATCGGGATGAAACAGTATCTATTCATATTCGTGATGTAAGTTTACCGCAAATTATCTCAACAGCTATCTCTAAATAACCACAGGATATTCGCCAGCCAGAAACCCTTTGATCAGTCTTTAATATGTGTATCATAGTATTAAAATCAGATGTTCAAAAAAAGATATTAATGACTATTGAAGCATAAGTGCTCTCAAATAAAGGTATAAGGCAGATATTCAAAAAGTCTTTCAGCTTGGATGGATAATAATTAATATAGTTTGGGTAAAAAAGTGCAAACAAAAGAGAGGTTAGATAGCCAGACACTTCTTTGGACTTGTTTAAATTATAAAGTGGTGGAGCTGAGGAGGATCGAACTCCTGACCTCATGACTGCCAGTCATGCGCTCTCCCAGCTGAGCTACAGCCCCATTCACTAACTGGCCAAGTAACAAATAACATTAAAAGAGTCAACATTAAAATGTTGCCCCTGGTTACAGGCAATATACAAAAATTTTAGTTGCAATCTTTGCAGCAGTAAACTCCGATACATTAGAGCCATCTATTTTCGATAGTTCGTTGATATCTGCTGCAATTACTTTTCTTTTTTTACCGACTGCTTTTATAAGCCTAATAAGCTGCCTGTAAGAAAGGCCCCCGGGTTCAGGAGTGCCTGTGCCTGGTAAAACCGAAGGATCAAGCCCGTCAAGATCTATAGTCATATATACTTTTTCAGGCAGAGTCCGTACAACTTTATCTATCCACGAGTCATCAGAACATTCTATTTTATGCGCATAAAAGGGTTTTAATTTCTTTTTCTTAACATATTCGGATTCTTCTTCAGAAAAAGATCTTATTCCAACTTGGGTAACCGGTATCTTTATATCATCAACAACTCTTCGCATTACACAGGCATGATTATACTTGCTCCCGTTCCAGATATTTCTCAAATCAAGATGGGCGTCTACCTGCAACACTCCTATATCAGGATAAATTTGGGCTGCCGCCATTATGGGTCCGATTGAAATTGCATGGTCTCCGCCAAGAGATAATAAAAATTTATCTTTTTCAAGAACTGCCTTTGCAGCCTTTTTCATTTCTTTGACGGCTTTTTCAGGATCATTTGAGGGGATAAAAGGTTTAAGGGTATGAATACCTATTTCTTCCCAATTTATCAGAGTTTCTTCATCCATGCTTTCAAGCTGCATTGATGCATCAAGTATATGGTATGGACCATCTTGACTGCCGATTCCATATGATGGCGCATTCTCATAGCATAGCGGTAATACAACTATTTTTGCATTATCAAAATCTCTTGGGGGAACTTCATTGCTGCCGAAATAAATTTGTTTTTTTCTTTTCATAAAAAACCACATTCAGTCAAAAAATTTTTGCCTTATGATAGATTAAAAAACACTGTTTGGTAAGCTGTATTCGGAAATAGAGAGAAAAGCCGCTAATTTAAACCTTTGGCTACTAAAGCCAAAGGTTTAAAACGGTTGTGATTTATCCTACAAAAATGGCCGCTGCAACTACTGTAGTCCAGAGATTCCTCTCTGCACCCAAACAGCCTTGGCTTGTATGTTGTGATTTGACTATCTTTCCGCTCATTTTGTAAACTTCGCGCCGTTCGTCATAGTCTTTATTCGGATCAAAATCGATACCCAGAGTATTTGCAAGCATTGATGCGGCAAGATCTTCGGCATATTCACCGGCTTCAAGTTCAGTCTGGCCGAATCCGTGATGTTCGGAAAGATATCCGTAACGTCCCGGTTCGGCAGGTAAAGCAAGGCCGATACTTGCAACAACTCTTCTGCCAGGCTCATTAATTTGCTCACGAGCCATAACACAATATGTTACTTCACCCGCTTCAAGCTTTGAAAGCCCCTTTTCTAAATCTATTATCTTACAACGTGGCGGAAATATAGATGAAACTGTTACTATATTAAGATGCGCAATGCGCGCATCGCGAAGAGCATTTTCAAAGGAAGACAATTTTTCCTTCGCTATTCCAAATCCTTTGGTGAAAAACATATACCTTGGTACATACATGTTTTGTCCCCCCTTTTTTATTTATTTAAACCAAATAATCATCATAAACTCATGACATAACAATCCTATCTTATAAATTAACAAACATTAAATCAGCTTGCTTGTTTATAAGAAACTTGCCTTTTTACATATCATAGAATGTATAATCAAGAAAAAAATGTGTTTTAATAATAATAAAAGATTTTTTCTTATAATTCCAACAAGATCAATAAATAAATAAACAACAATTTATGATAACTCGTGGCAGGCTTCTCTGATAAGCTTTCCTATTTCCAAATTCTGCGGACATTTCTGTTCAGCAGCGGAAAAATCTAGATCTGTTAATCTTTTTCTTTCCGAAAAGGGAATTGTTTCAAAAAGCTCTTTTGCTAATACCGGTTCCTTATAATTTCTTGAATACATAAGACAGCGCATAAGGTTACCAATAGGAACGGTCCCGGAAACAGCAGCTTCGCAAATCCGGGTGCAGCCGGCGCAGTAGGTACAAGCCGTTTCTTTGGCATATTGATTTAAAAGTTCTTTTTCAACAGATGAAAGCCTGGTCTTATCTATAGCAGCGGCAATATTGGACATAAGGATGGTAATGCTAGGCATTTGTGAACAAATACTTGCAATATCAGGATTTTCCCAGATAGCTTTTAACTTTGCCTGTTTATCGCTATATCCTTTTTTTATAAATCTTCCGGCCATCTCAAGCTCTGTTTCGGAGCTTGTATTAACCTGTCCTCCGCCTTGAGTTTTCATGGCGGTTAAACCTATTCCTGCTTTTACACAGGCATCTACCGCTTTTTTCATATTATCGGTATGCATAAGCCTGAAATTATATGTCATCATTATTCCGTCTATCCAGCCGAGACGTGAGGCAGCCATCATATTTTCTTCCATATTGCTGTGAGTGCTGAAACCGAAAAACCGTATCTTCTTATCCGCCTTTGCCTTCTCAGCCCATTTTTTAGTGTTATTATCAAGTTCACTTATTTTTTTTAAACCATGAATAAAATACAGATCAACATGAGAGGTTTTCATTCTTTCAAGAGACCGGTTCAAAAGGCGGGTCATTCCATCAGGATCTCTATCGTCAGACTTTGATACAAGAAATATTTTTTTTCGCCCTTCCGGGTATTTATCAAAAAACTTGCCTATACCCTGTTCGCTTTTCCCTCCCTCATAGCAATCAGCAGTATCCCAGTAGGTCACACCCCACTTAATAGCCTGTTTTAAAAGAAGCTGATTTGACGGTATATCAAACATTCCGCCAAGCGACAGCATAGATACATTCTCGCCTGTTTTGCCGAATGGGCGCTTTGCTACCATATCCTTGCCGGTATTTTGCGTTTTATCCGGCATTTTTCCAAGAGAATCGGAAGATGACAGCATTGTTCCCAATCCTGCGATGGATGCGCTTCTCAAAAAATCTCTTCGCGAAAAATTTTTTTTATTACTCTTCATCATATCCCTCCACTTGTACTATAAAATAATGGATGCCATCCTGTTTCTAGACTCATTATCGGATGTTACTCTTATAGCCCGTTTTGTTCTCACGGGGCATTCATGTTCACAAACTCCACAACCTATACAACGCATCGGATCTATATAAGGTTTCTGAAGTCGGATATAAATTTCGGCTATACTTCCATACACCGGTTTTTGTACCCATGGATTAGCTGTTGATATTGAAACCTTTTTTTCAGTATTTTTTATTATGAGCCGTATTTTATCATCTTTACCCGGAACTTTACAGAAATAATCTCCTGTTGAAAAAGAACCCGGATTAAAATTTGAATTTGCAAATTCAAGATTAAGCGAATCGGAATTTGATATCTCCAATTGCTTACCAACAACGGCAAAAGCCTCTTTAGTTAAAATTGCTTTCGGACTTACAGGACAATTTTCCTGGCATACTATACAGGGTTTTTCCATAGCCCAGGGAAGACAGCGGCCCACATCTACAAATGCAGTTCCTATCCTCACAGGGCCTTTTGAAGCGAACTTGTTTTTACCCACTTTTTCATCAAGGTTTAAAGGGCGTATGGCTGATGTCGGGCATATATTACTGCAAGCCACACAATTTAGCTGGCAGCCGCTTGTACCAATTGTAAAATCAAGTGTCGGGCTCCAAAAACCCTCAATACCCGCTTCTGTTAAAGCAGGCTGAATTACATTGGTAGGACATATTTTCATGCACTGTCCGCATTTTATGCAGCGTGCAAGAAAACCGGTTTCTTCCAGGGCTCCCGGAGGTCTTATTAATTCGGGATTATTGGCTTTAACTGCGTTCCCGCTTAAGCGAAGCATTGGAATAGCCATAACTCCCGATACAAAAGAAGTAACCAGTTTTCTTTTTGTAAGATCAGGAGAAGTTATTTCACCTGAGGCGGATGCCGATGTTTTATATCCTATCAGATCATGCGGGCACACATGCAAACAATTCATACAAAGTACGCATTCGCTTGTTCTGATTTTTGAAGAAGGTGTGCATGCACCTTCGCAATTATGCTCGCATAACAGACAGTCAGGACATTTATCTTCTGATTTTCCAATTCGCCATATTGAATAACGGCTTAGCAAACCAAAAAGAGCGCCAAGCGGGCAAATGAATCTGCAATAAAATCTTGGAATGTATAAATTCATAAAAACCGCTGTAAGAAAAACCGCTCCAATAATAAATGCCCCATTATAAAACCTCGTGCTGTGTGAAAGCTTAAAAAAGGTTCCGTCCATAAGCGGAATCAAAACAAGATTTACCGATCTGTAAAAAAGAGGAATGGGGTCCAACAAACCTGTTTGCAGCGAAGATATTAAAATACGGCTTGTTTTAGGAAGCATTGATAAAAGTACTAATAATACTGATGCTGCAATAACTGAAATTAAAACATTTTTTGGTTTTGAAATGATTTTAAAAAAGGAGAAAATAATTAATAAAAATATAATTGCCGCAATAAAGCTCCAAAAAATTATAGGGCGCTCACTGGAAAAACCTGAGATATATATCAGAAGATCAGACAGGGCAGCGCTTAAAAGAAATATAAGGAATATATATTTTAAGTTCTGAGCACTTCTATATTTATTATACTCTGCTTTTTTTGCAGCTGATTTCTTTCTGTTTGCAATATATCCCGTAAACTGATGAAGCGTTCCGAAAGGACACAGCCAACCACAGAAAAACCTTCCTATAATAATGGTAATAATAACTGTGGCAAAACCCCATATAAGACCGGAATGTATGGAATGCGTTGTAAGAAGAGTTCCTATTGCTGAAAGAGGGTCCAGTTGAATAATCCAGTTTACCGGCCAGCCGCGTAACTGCCACCATTCAACACCGGGGGCAGTCACAATACAGAACCAGATTGTGATAATAAAAAAAAAGCCCTGGCTTATTCGTCTTACAGTTGTGATTTTCATTTGGCGTAAATGCTTATAAAAGGCTGATGCTTGTTATATGGTAAACTTTTGTCTGCCTGTAAATTTTATAAAATCCGGCAGTCTGTTATTTTAGAATCCTAAAAGGATAATATCACAAAATATTTCAATATTGTATGAAACAAATTACACAAAATATCCTATAACAGCAATATTTTTTTTATTTTCCCCTGGTTTTTTACGTTTATCAGAATAATGAATCGATTTAGTTTTTAAGGGTTCGTAAAAAGCTAAATGCGGTTATCCTTTGTTGGATATAAATTAGTCTTGACTTAAAACGCTAAACTCCTTATGCAGGTAGTGCTGTAAAAGCAGGCTCTTATCGTTCAAACCAAGAGGAGACATAAATGGAAAACAGAGGCGCTTGGAAAACAAATACCGGTTTTTTGCTGGCGGCAATAGGCTCTGCTGTCGGATTAGGCAATATTTGGCGGTTTCCTTATGTGGCCTATGAAAACGGTGGTGGCGCGTTCTTGATTCCTTATGTGATAGCGCTTATTACAGCCGGTATTCCGATTTTGATGTTAGAGCTTGCTTTAGGGCAAAAAAAGAAAGCATCTGCGCCCATGGCTTTTTCCAAGATTGATTCCAAATGGGAATGGCTTGGATGGTGGTCGGTCTCTTTTGTAATGTTCGGCATTGTACTTTACTACATTGTGGTTATAGGTTGGTGCGCCAATTATATGCTTTTTTCTGTTTTTAAAAGCTGGGGAGCAGATACCAATAATTTTTTCTTCAACAAATTTCTTGCCAAATCAGGCGGCGTCTGGGAGTTTGAGGGGCTAAACTATTCTATTGTAATCGCTGTATTCATTATATGGTTTCTCAATTGGCTTATCACATATAACGGTATTGAAAAAGGCATTGAAAGAGCGGCGAAACTAATGATGCCGCTTTTGTTCGTTATTACCGTAATTATTATGGGGTGGGCTATTTCCCTTGATGGTGCAAAAGAAGGCATCCGTCTTTATACAAAACCGGATTTTGCTAAACTCCGAAATATTCAGGTTTGGATAGATGCCTATGGCCAGATTTTTTTCTCACTTTCTTTAGGCTTTGGCATTATGATCGCCTATGCTTCTTATCTGCCAAGAAAAACCAATATTTTAAAAAACAGCCTTATCATCGGTTTTTCAAATAGTTTTTATGAAGTATTTGCCGGTTTCGGAGTTTTTAGCATTTTAGGTTATATGGCCTTAAAGTTGGGCAAACCCATAGAAGAAGTAGTAACAAGCGGAATCGGCCTGGCATTTGTAGCATATCCGGAGGCAATTTCGCTGCTTCCCTTTGGTCAGGTTTTTGGTGTTCTTTTTTTCTTCCTGCTGGTTATAGCAGGAATCTCTTCGTCTATTTCAATCATCGAGGCCTTTTCTTCTGCTATCCTCGACAAATTTGGAATACCCCGCAAAAAAGTTATTACTACCGTCTGCATTATCGGGTTTTTCGGTTCTTTGCTGTTTACTACCCATGCCGGTTTGTTCTGGCTTGATATAGTGGATCACTTTTTAAACCACTTCGGCCTTGTGACAGTGGGTATCTTGGAAGCTATAGTAATCGGATGGCTTTATAAAACACATCGCTTAAAAAACCACATTGTAGATAACCTGGGACTTTCCGGTAACCGGCACCGGGTTTTTAAATACATTATTTTACAGATCTGGATGTACTGCATCAAATTCATAACACCTGTAGCACTGGGCATTGCTCTAATCTACAGCCTGATAGAAGAATTTAAAACACCATATGGAGGCTATCCTGTTTCTGCCATAGTTGTGTTAGGCATCGGATGGCTTCTGGTAACACATCTTTTAGCTTTTGGACTAAGCGGGCTTCCGTGGAAAAAAGAGATAAAACGGGAAGAATGATTTAAAGATGAAAACACCCATGGTCTTTTGAAGCAATGTTTTCCAAAGAGAACTGATAAAAGTAACAACTTATTCAAAAATATTGATAAAAGCAACTATACCTGATAATAGATAAAATCTGAATTTATCAGATCAAAACATCATGTTAATCACTGGTTGGCTTATAATTAACAGCAATAATGAAATTTCTGATTGATACGAATATAGTTGTACCATTAGAGCCTGGCTTGAGTTCTGACTTTGAAGTCAATACAGATCACGCATTAGAATTTCATAGGTTAGCACAAAAATCAAAAAACACTCTTCACGTCCATCCCTCAATTTATCAGGATCTATTAAGAGATAAGATTGATGAAAGAGCTAATTTAAGGAAAAAACTGTTACAAAGATATGAAACAATTGAATCCCCACCCTCATTAAATCTATTAGAAAAAGAGCATGTTGGTGATCCAGAAAAAGACAGTAATGATTTTGTTGATAATTGCCTTTTAGCATCCGTAAAGGGTGATGCCGTTGATTTTCTTGTCACGGAAGATAAAGGGATTCATCGAAAAGCCCGAAGAAGTGGAATAGATTCAAGAGTTTTGTTTCTTCAAGAAGCGATTACTCTTTTATTGGATCTTTTTGATAAATCGCCTCCCCCTCCTCCATCCGTTAAAAAAGTTTATGTTTATGAATTAAATGCAAATGATCCAATCTTTGACTCCTTACGTCATGACTATAACCCAGGATTTGACGAATGGTTGAAAAAGTGTAAAAGAACCCACCGTGAGGCATATACTATCCCAAATCATAACTTGACCTGTTTATCTGGAATTTGTATCTTTAAAAGTGAAGAATTTCTACCTACAGGCGATAAAGGACGAACCTTAAAATTATGTACTTTTAAGGTATCGGATTTCGAACATGGGAATAGATTTGGTGAGCTACTATTTAAAACGGTATTTGATTACGCCGATAACAACAATTACGAATTTGTCTATTTCACTGTTTTTCCAAAGCAAGATGAATTAATAGCTTTTTCGGAATCATTCGGGTTTCAGGTTTCAGAGGTACAAAACGATAGAGGAGAATATATAGTCTTTAAGAAACTTTCTTATACCATGGATGATGCTAAAAATTTATCTCCTCTACAATTTCATATCAATTTTGGACCAAGACGGGTGTTATTTCAGGGTAACTCCACATTTGTTGTTCCAATTAAACCAATTTTTCATGAATCTCGTCCTTGTGGGAATAGCATCAAGAAAGCTTATCTTTGTCATTCCCCAATCAAACAAATTAGGCCTGGGGATAATATTTTAATATACAGGTCTGATGATATTCGTGGAATTACAGCCATTGGAGCCGTTGAAGATACGCTAAAGTCTTCAAAGCCAGATGAAATAGCAAGGCACGTTGGATCAAGGACGGTATATAGTTTTGATGATATTGTTGATTTCTGCAATAAACCAACGCTGGCTATCAGGTTTCGATATGTTAAAGACATAAACCCACCAATACGATTAAATGAGCTTAAGCAAAAAGGATTTCTCGGTGGTGCACCTCAATCAATCATGAAACTCCGACAGGAGGGGGTTATATGGATAAAAACAAAACTAAACATGTGATTGCTTTAGCAATAAATCCTGTTTATGCACACGCAATATTATCAGGTAAAAAGATTGTTGAATTTAGGCGCAACGGTGTGCCTTCTAACATACAAAAAATCGTAATATACTCAACAAAGCCTGATCAAACAATATTGGGTTATTGCGATGTATCAAAATGTGTTGTCGATTCGCCGGATAATTTATGGAGAGACTTTGGTGAGTCTGGATATATAACTTATCATGCTTTTTCAAGCTATTATAAAGGGTATGAGGTCGGAAAATGCTATATTATAGAGAATCCTCGCCTTTTTAAGTCACCTTTACCATTAGAAAAATGCAAAACTTTTTCGACTGCTCCACAATCATTTACATATTTAGATAAAAATGAGTGGCGTAATTTAAAAAGAAGGAAGACTGTCAACGAGTAAATAATATGTGAGATGGGCTGTCCACAGATTAAACTATCGATTATAGGTGTCTTATAATGAGAAAGCGAATTGCTTTCGTTGGAGGCGTTCACGGGGTAGGAAAAAGCGTCTTTTGTAGTAAACTATCTGAAAAATTCGAATTTGATCATATTATTGCAAGTAGTTTAATAAATAGAGTACATCATATTGATCTTAAAAACAAATCTGTAACTAATATAGAAAACAATCAATTAATCCTGGCACAAGAGATAGCAAATTATAGGACTGAGAAAAATACTATTTTGTTGGATGGTCATTTTTGTCTACTAGATACATTTTCAAATATCCAAGAACTTCCCTTAGAAATATTTAAAGCAATATCACCTTTTGTTTTATTTCTTTTGGTAGATAAGCCATCAACTATTGCCCGTCGTCTTTCGAAAAGGGATGGCCGTGAATATAGTTCAGAGTTTGTATCGATTTTTCAAGAACGAGAAATAAAATGGGCAGGTTCAGTGGGTGCTGCAATAAATGCTCCGATCAGAATTATTGATTTATCTCTTGATTATAAGGATATAGTCAACGATGTCAGCCTTTTTTTGTGCACCGAAGGGCATTAATACAATCTTGAATTATGAGTCGCCAACAACCGCCTACTTTTAGGCAAAAGGCGTACAACTGTAGCTATTTTTGTTCTTCGTTAGGTGGAGAAAGAGTTTACAAATGATCAAATTATTTCAAATAACAGTTTTTGTTTTGCTCTTTTTATGTGCACAAATTTCATTTGCTGAAAAAATATTTATTGAATCACGGGTTGCTGATGGGTCGTGGCGTTCTGAACTTGCTATCGAACCATTAATAGGTCAAAAAGTTTTCTTGCGTGTCAAGGAAATTGATGGAGCTTCAATCCAGTGGTTTCGAATTCAGCCTAATATTAATATCCGATATAATAATGCGGTTTGGCCCTGGTTACCGAATGCATATAAATGGAAAGGGTTCGATGAAATAAAGTATAGCAGGATTTTACTTCCCCAATTTGATGGAAAATGGAAAATTAATATATTTCCTAAGAAAGGTTCGGCAGCCTCTCAAAAAGGGTCTTTAATAAAAAACGACTCCCTGCTTTCTTATTTTCAAAGACGCCTTTTTGACACAAAAGCAAACGAAAGTTCTTTTGCTTCCAACAACATCGGAAGTTTCTGGTTTCAGGCTGAAGTCACTAAAAGCGGGCAAAAATTTGCAACACCGGGAATTGAAAGCAAAGACCATCGTGGGCTTTCGAACAAGGTTTTTCGTATTTCAATTAAACAAGGCAATGATCTGCTTGGGAATTTAACTTCTTATTTCAACGTACCGGCTGTTTTTGGCTCTACTCCTTATCAAGTTAAAAACCATATAGGTATCGATTGCGCTGATGTACTGATGGCAGCGTATAGTAAATCTAAAAACTTGCCTATAGCCAAGGATTACAATGTTGCTATGCTGACATCGAAATTTAAAACTGTTGTAAAATCACGTATTGAAGATGGGCAGCCTGTTTCAAAAATCCGATGGCAAAAAGATATACGGGCAGGAGACTTTATTGCGGTTAAATATTCTGTGAATGGTCAGTATCAGCACATTGGTGTTTTATACAATGACCAAAACGGGAATGGCCTTCTGGACGGAGAAGATTTAATTCTTCACGCAGGTCCCGATCCCCTACACTTTTCTATGATCAAGTCTGGCCCATTTGATGGTACAATTGCGATTCTCCGTACAGAATAAATTGATAACACCCAATAATTGTAAGTGTTTAAAAAAAGGAGGATAGATAATGAGAATTAAGTTTATTCAAATTTTGTTGATAATTTTTATTTTACAATTTGTTTTTGGTTGTTCTAACGCATTACGTCTAAATTACCAAACGCCGAATGCCGCCAGTTCTAAAATTGGAAAGATTGTTTTAGTATTAGATGATCAACGCAATCCTGAAAAGGGAGGAAATGACCCGCTGGTAATAGGCAATGTGAGAAATGCTTTTGGGATGCCTTTTAAAGCTAAAGCTTCTCCGCAAAGAGAGCCATCGAAGGTTATGCGCGAATTGTTATCTTCATGCCTTGCAGCTGCTGGCTATGAGGTAGTTGATGAATCAAGCAATGCGCCTGTATTACATGCAACACTCAAAAGTTTTTGGAGTGACGGTTATCAACACCAACGAATGTATATTAAGATGCAAACAGAACTTGTAAAAGAAATCGGCTCATCTCCGGTATGGATATCTTTTGTTGATGTAAACGAAGGTTTTACTGTGAAAACCGCTGGTTTTAAACAAATGAACGCCGGTTACGAAAAGATGCTTGAAACCACAAAGAACAAATTATTGACAGATTTTAATCTAAAAGAGTTTTACACAGCGTACAAATCAATAAAGTAAATAGTAATGATATGAAATTATTATTTTCCATTTTTATAGCGATTTTCCTGTCCTGTTTTCTTTTTTTTGGATGCAGTTCGCATTCCGGTTCCATTTATCCAGTTAATGAGCCTTATTATATTACACCCTGTGAAATTGATGGGGGCTATGCCAAAACCCGCTCTTATGGAGCTCTCTTAAAAGTTTTGGAATCAAAGGGTGGATGGCTCATAAAATCAGTTGATAATGACATAGTGATTGCCGATGTTTGC
Organism: Pseudomonadota bacterium; assembly: GCA_043825875.1. Taxonomy (GTDB): domain Bacteria; phylum Desulfobacterota; class Desulfobacteria; order Desulfobacterales; family RPRI01; genus RPRI01. The sequence goes on from JBDRRF010000052.1 coordinate 12,439, forward strand.
CGCGGAAGCAATTGTGTGGAAGTTTCTTTTGAAATAGAAAAAGATGGGGCTATAAAAATAAACCTTGTTGACAGTCAGAATGTTAGCTCACGATGGAGGCGTAATCTTGAGAATTACATTACGATCTTAAAAGAACGTCATAAAGAATTCTGCAGGTTAGACATCGCTTTTTTACAAAGCGTGATTAAGAAATATGAAGATTTTACACTTGCAGGTAGAGGATTCGATCAAAAATCGACCATTGATGAAAAAGATCATGAACGGACTAGAATTATTGTTTCCCGATTCAAAAATTTAAGAGGACACCAGGAACACAAATGGCTAAGTATCGGTATATCATACCTTCTAAGCGGCTTTCTGACCCAAATCAATAATATAGCCGTTGTTGAAAGAGACCTGCTTGAAACAATATTAAAAGAGCAGGCACTTTCTGCTCAAATTGATTACAACAATAAAAACCTCCCCCAAATTGGCAAATTGGTTGGAGCGGAAATGATAATTACCGGCAGCTATTTAATTGATAATAAAGAAATATCTATAAACACAAAAATGTTTAAAACCGAAACGGGTGAAATTGTTCAAGCAGATTATATTCGCGGACCTGTAAGTGAAATAAGAAAATTATGTGAAACTGTTATTATAAAAATGATATCAAAACTTAATTATCCGTTTTCAGAAAAGGAAAAACACCTTCTTTCCGATAAGGGCCAACAGATGGTTAAAATCATGGAAGCCCTAAGCAATGGCGAACTTTTTCTTGCAGACGGGAAATTCGACGAAGCAAGAAAATATTATAAAAGAGCTTTGGATATCGAACCATACAACACGGATATACTAAACACAATAAGGTCTATAGATTCCCGGCTTAAGTCTGTCGCTATTATCAAATTCGACAACATAGGCAAAGAATCCGTTTATGATTATCTATCTATCAAGATACCTGAAGATTTAAATACCATTTTATTACAAAAAACCGCTCTTCCTTTAACAGAAAGAATAAACCTTAAAAAAGCTCTGGAAGAACTAAAACTTTCCCAAACGGGATTGGTCGATGAGAAAACGGCTCCTAAAATTGGAAAGCTTTCCGGAGCATCATATTTGATTACAGGTTCTTTTTCAGTAAAACAAAAAAATATCATTCTTTATGCCAAGCTTATTAACTCTGAAACAAACAAAATTCTTTTAGCTGAAAGTCTAAGTGGTAAGCTTGAAAACATTTTGCAAACAGAAAACGATATAGCTGATAAATTAATTAATCGGCTCCGGGATGTTAAATCCATAAAGAATATGTCCGAAAAACTTTTGGCAGGAGAAAAACAACTTCAGATTGTATTAGATGAGTCAAGTATATCCTTTGATTTCGATAGTGCTACCTTAAATAAAAATAGCTATTTGGTTTTACAGGATCTCGCAAAAGTATTATTAGAATTTCCTGACTATAGAATTGTCGTTGTGGGCCATACTGATAACGTAGGTGAAGCTGATTACAATCAGAATTTATCTGAAATGAGGGCACACAGTGTATTAAATTATCTCTTTGATTGTGGCGTTGAAAAAAGCAGATTGACAAGCATTGGATATGGTGAAAGCAAACCTATCGTAAAAAATAGCAACGAGACAAATAAATCCCGAAACCGCAGAGTAGAATTCAGAATAATTCACTATTAAAGGCATGGTTGTTGATATGGTTTGTTTTCCAATTTGTTAAGCGCTTGACAATATGCCCCACTTGATGTACGCTCAACTGTACACTTAAGGAGGCCTTCGTACAATGAGAACGATATCTTTTACAGATTTTCGAAAAAACGCTTCGGGCTTTATTACCGAAGTGGAACATGGAGAGACTCTTATTCTTTTGCGTCGGGGGAAACCCGTTGCAGAAGTGGTGCCTTTTTCAGATGAAACTTTGCGGAAACCTTCTTGGAAAAAATCCGTGACCCGTTTACAAATCAAAGGCAGTGATCTGTCTTCCGCAATCTTAGATGACCGTGAGGCAAACTATTGAGATTGCTTGTTGATTCTTCATCATTTGCCAAAAGATATATCCAGGAAGCGGGCAGCGAACAGCTTGATGAATTCCTTCAACGGGCTTCAGAATTAGCTGTGTGCGTAATCTTAGTTACCGAACTCTTTTCTGCATTGAACCGACGTTTACGTGAAGGCGTGCTATCCAGCAAGGATTATCGAAAGGCTAAAGAGCTTTTATTGAATGATGTGAGCGATGCAACTGTCCTACAGCTAACCCCTGCGGTTATTTCACGTTCTGCCTATCTTTTGGAGAATTCTGTATTACGCGCTATGGACTCTTTGCATGTGGCTTGTGCATTGGAGTGGAAGGCGGATCTCTTCGTCACATCGGACAAAAGACAATTTGATTCAGCCGTTAGCTCAGGCCTCCGCACAGAATATCTTGGCCAACCTGGTGCTTGAACAGAATGGATTACATGTCTATTATAATTTTAATTTTAGGAATAATACTTGTTTTAGCCGGTTTGGTAGGTCTAATCCTCCCCATACTTCCGGGCCCTGCTTTAATATGTGCCGGTCTTATCTTTGCCGCATGGGCAGACAATTTTTCACACATGGGCAGTGTAACTGTTATTATTTTAATTGCTCTTGCCATTCTGGCTCACACATTAGACTTTATTGCAGCATCGTTTGGAGTTAATAAATTCGGTGCAAGTCGCTGGGCATCTGTTGGCGCTTTTGTTGGCGGAGTGGTGGGCCTTTTTTTCGGATTGGTTGGTGTTTTTATAGGACCCTTTATCGGCGCATTTATTGCGGAGCTTATAGCAAGAAACCGTATTGAACCTGCTTTTCGTGCAGGTATTGGCTCCTGGGTGGGAATACTTCTCGGTTCAGTTGCTAAAGTTGCGCTTGGGTTTGCAATGATAGGAATATATATTATTGCCCGCTTTTTTTAGAAGTACTACTGTTTTTCAATAAGTCCCGCCTGGCGTTTTATCCTAAGTAGTCCTGGGCTTTTATTAAGATACATAAGAGTTGATGAACAACCCGCTGCTATAAATATTGATTCAATCTGATCAAACAGTACTATTTTATCAGGCCATGTAAAGTCTTTTTGCTTTTTTTTTAAATTCTCCCATATCTTTTGCGCAGAAGGATTTTTATCAAATACTTCTTCTATTGCTTTATCACATAAGAACATTTGACATACAATAGGTTTGACCCGCCACACACAACCTTCCGGAGCCAGATAGATACATTTGTGGTTTGTGCTGGGTGTTTTAATTAATTTTTCGATGCTATCTAGCTCGGCATTACTTGCGCTAAGAGCATTTATTACTACATCGGCAAAAAAGGTTATTATTCCGTCTTTTGAACAGCAGGCACTCAACCTGTTTTGATAACAACTCAAGCTGCAAATTTCGGAAAAGTAGTCAGATAAAAATTTATCTGTTTGACTTCGAAACAAGAGATATTCTTTAAGGGGTACTCCCAGTGTTTGAAGTAATTCGGTTTTCAAATCCGCCATGTGGCAACTAATTATCTGAAGTGCTTCTGTTTGTTCTTTTTGATAGCTGTTCATAACGTTTTTTCTTAACTATAAAATGTTGTTTATCAATTGACATCCCAATATCTTTTATTATATAAGATATTGTCGATAATACAGATTCCTACTTATTCAACTAACGGTTTTAATATTAGAACGTTTAATAAAAAATAAGGCAACAAAATTTCCGGTTTAACCTTTGTTTTTCTACGTAAATATTTTTCAAATCCATATTAAATTATCGTCTTAAAGTTAAAAAGGAGGATTTAATGCAAGCAAAGAATTTTACACTTGGAATTATTGTATCGGTATTAATAATGTTTATATCCACCACCGCTGTGATTGGAGAAGAAAAGATCCCGGGAGTAAGAGAAGTATCCAACACTAATGAGCACTATTCGGTTTACGAAAAAGACGGGAAAGAATTAAAGCATGGCCTGTATAAAAAAATGCACGCAAATGGCCAAAAACTTGCGGAAGGTCTATACGATAACGGCAAAAAAGATGGTACCTGGACATATTGGGATAACAAGGGCAAAACTATAAAAACCGAAAACTATAAAAAAGGGGATCGGCACGGAAAATGGGCCGAATGGTATTATAACGGAAAAAAACTTTTTGAAGCCGAATACAAAAACGATAAACCTATCGGTACAAGATACGAATGGAACATGGACGGAAGCAAAAAGGCCGAAACCGTTTTTACACAAACAAAATTAGGCATACTGGCTGAAAAAACCGCCTGGTATACTAATGGCCAACAGCTATCAAAAGGCAGTTATTTAAATGGAAAACTTGATGGAATAGAAACCCGCTGGTATAAAAATGGCCAAAAACAAAGCGAATGCAACTACGCAAACGGTCAGCGTAACGGACTATATGAAACATGGTACGATGACGGGAAACCTAAATCTGCGGACACCTATGCAAATAGCCGCAAAACAGGAAAATCAACCGAATGGTATAAAAATGGGCAGAAAAAAGCAGAAGGTGTTTATGCAGATGGAAAAGACGGTTCCTGGTCTTTCTGGAAAAAAACCGGAGAAATACAAAAGCAGGTGCGTTATAAAAAGGGGCGCGTGATAGAGTAGAAAGTACTTAAAAATTCTTAATGTTTTGCAAACATATTAACAGGAGTTTATGATGGCAAATAAATTGATACGATATATGCTTATTCTATCAGGCCTGATTCTGTGCGTCCTGTCTACTGCTCTGGCCCAGGATGTTGTTCCCTCCAAAATTAGATCCGTCACACTCTTTTCCAACCAGGCTCTTGTAACAAGGGAAGCAAAAGTACCCGTTCAAAAGGGCTTAAATGAGATATTTATTGGGGTAGAAGCTTTTAATGTGGATGCAGATTCAGTATCTGCAAAAGTTTTCGGCAAAGGAGAACTTTACAGCGTTCAGCTAAAAACCATATACCTTGAAAAAGCACCTCAGGAAAACATTAAGGATCTTGAAAAAAAACTAAAGGATCTCAAAGCAGCCCGTACAGCTATGACCGATGACATAGATGTTTTAAAAAACAAGGAACGTTTCTTGGAATCGGTCATAGATTTTTCTAAAACGCAAGTTCCTCAGGATATGAAAACCTCTTTTCCAAAAACCGAAGAACTTACAAAAACATTATCCTTTTTAGGGCAAAGCTTTGAAGATATCCTTAAGAAACGGCAATCTCTCGTTGAAAAAATCAGCGATACTGATGAAAAGATACAGGTCGTCGCAAAAGAACTAAACGCTCTTGGGTCACGGCGTTCAAAAGAAAAAAAGGTTATCGAGATCCTGTTTAATTCTCAAAACACACAAACAGCCAGCATCTCAGCAAGCTATCTCACTTACAATGCTTTCTGGCAACCGCTTTACAAGGCTTCTGTTCCTACCGATTTGAAATCCGTAAACCTTACAATGTTTGCAAAACTTAACCAGAAAACCGGTGAAGACTGGCAGGATATAAATCTTTTCATATCAAACGCTATACCGTTAAGAGGGGCAGCTCTGCCGGATACTCCTTCCTGGATTTTGGATATTATTAAGCCAAGGCCACAAGCTCTGAATAAAAGAATGAGCTTTTCAGCCAAAGCGTCTGCACCGATGCGAGAAGATAAAGAAGAAATGGCTCTCGATGAAGTCGGCTCTGAGCCGGAAGAAGCGCAAGAGGCAGATTTTGTAAGTGCTAAAACAAATGTAAGCCCGCTATCTTTCGAATATCAGATGCCACGCGAACTTACTATTGAATCAAAAGACAAAACAACCTTGCTACCTCTTTTCAGCAAAACAATAAAAGGCGAGTTCCTGCATTATGCCGTTCCTAAAACATCTCCTTCCGCTTTTCTCATATGCAAAGCAACCACAGATACAGAACTTTTAAGCGGTTTAATGAATGTTCATCTTGGTCCTCATTTTATTGGGAAAACTTTTCTTGATGCTAAAAACTCCGGAGATACTTTTGATTTAAATCTTGGTGCTGACAGGCAAGTTAAAATACAGCATATAAAAATAACTGATAAGAAAAAAGAAACATATTTTGGTTCTTTTGAAAGAAACACGGTTGTTCGTGAAATGGCTTTTAAAATTAAAATCGAAAATTTAAAGGACAAAGCCATCTCCGTAAATGTTTTAGATAGTATCCCCGTTTCGCGTACAGACAAAATCAAAATAGAAGATTTGAAGATTACGCCTCAACCAACCGAAAAGAACTATAAAGATCGGGAAGGCGTGTTAAGATGGCTTATTAAGCTACAGCCTAAAGCAAAAAAAGAAATCACTATTTCTTTTGTAGTAAACTATCCCAAAAACACTCCTGTTTCGGGTTTATAAAAGATGTGAGAAGGATGGGTGGTTTATAACCCATCCTTCATCTTGTTATTAAATATAGTACGCAGATTTTCAACCCTTCTTGCATTAACCCTAAAATCCGAATATCCTGTTCTTGCTCCTGAGCGTATGTGAATAATTCCTTCTGTGGAAACCATCCTGCACTCAAGATCATCTTCAAATTTAAATACCATGGAAGTAAATATAGCCCTAAGATAACCCTCGCGTTCTTCCTGAATGTTTCCTCCCATACTTGCTATGGATTCTTGAAGAACTTTCCAGGCATTTTCGGGTGAGCCCTGAAAGGTAAGCGGTTTTATACGCGAAAATTCGTCTCCTGTTTCGCTTGATACACAATTAGGGCTCTCCGGGCATGGCCTTAATTTTCCATCTGTCATCTGTATCCTTATAGATTTTGAAGCACATGATATAAAAAGAATATTCAATATAAAAATTGTCGATATAATTATAAATATATATCTTTTATCACTGTTTTTCATTGGTGGAGACTCCTTAACTCATTGCTGTTTGAAACTCAGTTAGGGAACAATAGGGGACGGGTATTGATATATTGATATTAGCTATTCAATAATTTTGAGCCCTTTCTCTTTTATTATCTTTTCGCCCCGTTTTATTGATTGACTGGCCGTGGGTTGTGATATTCCAAGCTTTTTGGATAACTCC
>JBDRRF010000053.1:0-34108 GCA_043825875.1 Pseudomonadota bacterium
AACCATGTCAAGCATTATTTTCTATTTTCAGTCACTACATTGGCTTTTCGACAAACCGCATACTATAATATCAAATAGTTAGATAGTTATGACCGCCAAATATAATAGATTTTTGCCTGTTTTTGTCGAACTTGGGTTAACGTATGTCCCCATACCTAAGCCCCCCTATTCTTCTATGGCCTAATTGGTCGGCGCCGAACAGTTGTGATAGATGTAAAATTTGGCATTGAATTTTCCATGTTGGTATCTCAATATTAAATAACATGGAAAATATAGAAAAAATGCGGATTGAAGAACCCGCAGTATTGTGTTTATAAAATGTTGATCGTTTTGTTTTAGATTGAATCATACCCAGTTCCTGAACTGAACAACTTGTTATAAACAATTGTCTGAATCTGAATATTTTAGAATAGTTAAAGCATAAAAACACTATTCATCATGGTATGTCAATAATTTTTTAGAAGCATTTTTTGGAACATTGGGTAATCGTTTTTGTTTTTAATATATATCAAGGGATGTACTGAACTTTGCCCAATATCTTATGCGGGACAGGAGGCAAAAAAGTGACCGGGTTGGTTCAAATTGGCTGTATATCGAAAGCAGATCTTTTATTATCAAAAAGGTTTCACCTCAATGATTTCAACCACTACTCCCATCAGGTCATATGTATCCAAATAGGCTGCTTTAACATGACCCATATGGGGAACATCAGCCTCAACCCGCATTAGAATCTCAATTCCAATACTTTCTGCCCTTTTTAACACTTCGTCACATTCGTCTGTCATAAAGCCGAGATGCTGTACGCCTTCCCCGTGTTTCTCCAAAAAGTCCCTGTGGAATGTTTCGCCACTGTCCCCCTCGATTAACTCCAATGCCAATTGGGGAGTGAGCTGAGTAGTTGCGATCTTCCCATGAGGAATATCGAGAATGGTAAAAGGACCGATACCGATGGCCTTTTCATAATTTTCAATACTCTTGGACAGATCTCGAACTACAAAGCCGATCTGGGCTATTTGACCCAGATTCAGCGATTTTTTAAGCTGTTCTTGGTTCATGGAATCCTCCGTATAAATAAAAATGCAATTATTTTGTAAAAATACATTGGCATATTCTTAAATAGCCATTAAAATGTTTAATGAAAATTATCTGATATCTCTACGGCTTCGTATCTTTCACATTTCCACATTATAAGGCAATGGAATCGTATCTTAAATATTCTATGAAATAAATATATAAGATGCGACTTTGGGCGGTTTTAAACAGGAGAGCCACTTTCAAAACGTTTCAGTTTGGTCAAGCTCAAGGCGGGAGAAAATTTCAACCACAGGAATACATCAAGTATTTTGAGGATAGCGCTAAAGCTTCACTTTGTGCGAAATTTGAGCCCAACGCTTAAGATCGGCCAAAATGGGGCGTTTTGAAACTGGCTCAGGAGGATAAGGCATATGACAGAGTCTATAAGTTTTACACTGAATGAAAAACCTGTAACCATAAAAACAGACGGTGAGCGGAATTTGCTTTGGGTGTTGCGCTCCGATCTGGGCATCACCGGGCCTAAATACGGTTGTGGTGAGGGTATCTGCGGCTCATGTACCATACTTGTGGACAATGCACCTGTTAGATCCTGCCAGATGCAGATCAAAGATGTCAATGGTTCGGCAGTTACAACCATTGAAGGGCTTGAAAAAGACGGCTTACTCCATCCTTTGCAAAAAGCTTTCATAGCGCATGACGCGCTGCAATGCGGATATTGCACACCCGGAATGATTCTTACCGCTTATGGCCTTTTGTCTGATAACCCCGAACCTACACGTGCCGAAATTCTTGCCGCAATGGAAGATAATCTTTGCCGCTGCGGCGCTCATAAAAGGATTGTCGAGGCCATTCAAACCGCGGCAAAAGAGATGAAAGGAGGACGATCGCTATGAAACAGGAACAGATCATAGATCATGAGAAGCAGTCCACATCGTCATTATCTTTAAACCGCCGCCAGTTTTTAAAACAAATGGGAATATGGGGTGGGGGGATTATTGTCTATTTTAGTGTTGGAGATCTTGATGCATGGGCACGAATGAAGCGGGAAGGCTTTTTGAGTGCGAAAATACCAACTGATTATAATGCCTTTTTAAAAATTGGAACAGATGGAAGAGTTACATGCCTTACCGGAAAAATTGAAATGGGCCAGGGGCCTATTACTTCCCTGCCCCAGATGCTGGCAGAGGAACTTGATATAGCCTATGATTCTATAAATTTGATCATGGGTGATACGAATCTGTGCCCATGGGATGTTGGAACGTTTGGTTCTCTTTCTACCCGCCACTTTGGGATTGTGTTAAGAGAAGCAGCAAGCGAAGCAAAAGGTGTATTAAAGGAGCTTGCATCTGAAACTCTTAAATGCCCGATAGAGAGTCTTGAAACTAAAAACGGTGTTGTTTATGATAAAACCCGGCCAGGTCATAAGGTAACATATGCAAAGCTTGCCAAAGGAAAAACCATTGAAAGACATTTAAAAGATGCGCCACCTTTAAAACAGCCTGCCGAATATTCAATTATGGGCAAATCCTTTTTGCGCGTGGATTCAAGAGAAAAGGTTACGGGCAAAGCCAAATATGCAGGAGATATTCGACTGCCGGGCATGCTGTATGCTTCTATTGTAAGGCCGCCTGCTCACGGTGCAAAGCTTAAAAACATCGATGTTTCTAAAGCGAAAGAGATGAAAGATGTGCTTGTGGTTAAAGATGGGGATTTGACGGCTGTTTTGCATAAATATCCGGATATGGCGGATATGGCCTTATCGAAAATAAAGACAGAGTATGATTTGCCCAAAACCGGAGTGGATCACGAAACCATCTTTAAACATCTTTTGGCTGTAGCACCCAAAGGGACAATCCCATCTGATATCGGTAATCTTGAGACTGGGAAAAAGATGGCTAAAGATATTGTCGAAAAGACCTATCTGAACAGTTATGTGGCCCATGCACCAATGGAAACTCATACGGCTGTTGCATCATTTGAAAAGGGAAAGTGCACGGTGTGGGCATCCACCCAGACACCCTTTTCAACAAGGGATCGTATTGCCGGCGTGTTGGGTCTTGAACCGGATAAAGTAAGAATAATCACGCCTTTTGTGGGAGGAGGTTTCGGTGGCAAGGGAGCTCCAGGTGACCAGGCAGTGGAAGCTGCAAGGTTGGCAAAATTAACCGGAAAGCCTGTCCAGGTGGCATGGAGCCGTGAAGAAGAGTTTTTTTATGATACCTTCAGGCCTGCAGCAGTAGTTAAAATAATATCCGGCACAGACGAAAACGGCAAAATAGTCTATTGGGATTATAATGTCTTTTTTGCCGGTGAAAGGGGAAGCGAACTTTTTTATGATATTGCTCATCATCGCACCACTGTACGCGGAGAGTGGATGCAAAACTCCGGGGCACATCCTTTTGCAGTAGGCCCATGGCGCGCACCGGGCAACAATACCAATACTTATGCAAGAGAATTTCATATCAATTTGATGGCCGCAAAGGCGGGCATTGATCCTTTGGAATTTCGTCTGAAAAACCTGAAAGATAAACGCATGATACGCGTATTAAAAGCTGCGGCACAAAAGTTCGGATGGCGTGCATCAAAATCGCCCAGCGGCCGGGGTGTCGGCATATCTTGTGCTATTGATGCCGGAACCTATGTGGCCCATATGGCAGAAGTAAATGTGGATAAAAGCACGGGAGCAATTCAGGCCAAACGTGTGGTATGCGCTCAGGATATGGGAGTTGTAGTAAATCCGGAAGGAGCCAAAATTCAGATGGAAGGCTGTATCACTATGGGTCTTGGTTATGCCCTTACGGAAGAAATCCATTTTAAAGACGGTAAAATTTCTGATCTGAATTTTGACTCATATGAACTTCCGCGTTTTTCATGGCTGCCCGAAATTGAGACCGTGCTTGTGGATAATGTGGATCTGCCGCCCCAGGGAGGTGGGGAACCGGCCATTGTAGGGATGGGTGCGGTTTTAGCATCTGCAGTCTTCGATGCAACCGGTGCAAATCTGTTTCAGCTTCCTATGACTCCTGATCGGGTTAAAAAAGCCCTTGAAGTTTGATTTTTAAGGCTGTTTTTATATAATATTTGCGGAAACAAAATCTTTAAAATACTTTTGGTCTTTATCAAGGATTTTGACAATACATACTCCGATTCCAACCGTTTTATTATCATCATCTATTGCACAAAGATCAGACCAGATAACTTTACCGGAAATTTGTATAACCTCATAATTAGGGGGCGATATTTCTATTGTATATGCTTCGCCCAAATGGAGAGCTTCGTCACAGTTTATTGACAGGCCCTGGACACTTATATTATTGATTTCACCCTCAACAACTTTGTTGTTTATTGTAATAGTGGCAGGCCAGTTTACTTCAACCCTCTGATAATGCCTTCTGTCAACCGGGATACTCAATAGTATATCTCCTTTATTAAAGTGCCAAATTGAATAATCAATGCATATGTTTGTTTCTATATCAGATTCTAATTTTCTTTCAAGACAATTCGATTGTCCTGTTTTCGGTCTTGCTATTTATTGCTATTTATATGAAGTTATGCAATTAGAGAAGACCATCCAAATGGTTTGATATGTATTTATTAAGGAGTTTTAATCAGTAATGGAAGAAAAATATCTCCCGGAAATTATAGAAAAAAAGTGGCAGACTAAATGGGATGAATCCGGCCTTTTTAAAGTCTGCGAAGACAAAAATAAAGAAAAATATTATCTTCTTGAAATGTTCCCCTACCCTTCAGGGAAAATTCATATGGGGCATGTGAGAAATTATACTATAGGCGATGTGGTTGCAAGATATAAAAGGATGAAGGGGTTTAATGTTTTGCACCCCATGGGATGGGATGCTTTTGGAATGCCCGCTGAAAATGCAGCCATAGCAAACAAAACACATCCTGCGGCATGGACTTATCAAAATATCGATTACATGCGTATGCAGTTAAAACGCATGGGGTTTTCATATGACTGGGACCGGGAAATTGCTACCTGCAACCCCGATTATTACAGATGGGAACAATGGCTTTTTATAAAAATGTATGAAAGAGGGGATGCCTACAGAAAAGAGTCTTTTGTGAACTGGTGTGATCCCTGCCAGACTGTTCTTGCAAATGAGCAGGTTGAAGCAGGCATGTGCTGGAGATGCGGCAAACAGGTCCGTCAGAAAAAGCTTTGGCAATGGTTTTTTAAAATTACAAAATATGCCGAAGATCTTCTTGTACATTGTGATATGCTTGCCGGGTGGCCCGAAAAAGTCACTTTGATGCAAAAAAACTGGATAGGAAAAAGTATCGGAGCGCAAATAAGGTTTCCGGTTGAAAATATGGATGAAGTTATTCCGGTTTTTACCACCAGACAGGATACGGTTTTTGGTGCTACATTTATGTGCCTTGCCCCTGAACACCCTCTTGTAACAAAGCTTTCGAAAAATACAGCAGAAGAAAAGAAAGTATCTGAATTTGTCGAAAGGATTTCTTTGCAAGACAGGTCGGTAAAGGCGATTGAAGGTTATGAAAAAGAAGGTGTTTTTACAGGAGCCTGGTGCATTAACCCCTTAACAGGCAGGAGAATGCCCATATATACTGCAAATTTTGCCCTAATGGAATACGGTACAGGTGCAGTAATGTCTGTTCCGGCACATGATCAGAGGGATTTTGATTTTGCAAAAAAATATGGTCTGGATATTGTGGTTGTTGTTAAACCATGTGACAGTGACCTTGATCCGGCTTTTATGACCCAAGCCTATGTTGATGAAGGAATAATGGTAAACTCCGGGCAATTTGACGGTTTGAATAATAAAAAAGCTCTTGATGAAATTGCGTCTTTTCTTGAACAAAAAGGTATTGGTGAAAAAACAGTCAGTTTCAGACTAAGAGACTGGGGCATTTCAAGACAGAGGTACTGGGGTGCTCCTATACCTATGGTTCATTGTAAAAGCTGCGGTATTGTACCTGCTGATGAAAAAGATCTTCCAATACTGCTTCCTGAAGATGCCGGTCTGCTTGAAGGCGGGCAGTCTCCTCTTCCTTTGCTTGATTATTTTAAAAAAACAAAATGTCCAAAATGCGGCAATAAAGATGCAGCAAGGGAAACCGATACTATGGACACCTTTGTTGAATCTTCATGGTATTTTGAGCGCTATTGCAGTCCCAAATTTGAAGGCGGCCTTTTTGATAAAACGGCGGTTGATTACTGGATGCCTGTTGATCAGTATATAGGTGGAGTTGAACATGCCATTTTGCATCTTTTGTATTCAAGATATTTTACCCGAGTTTTAAAAGATATAGGGCTTGTTGAATTCAAGGAGCCTTTTACCAGACTGTTAACCCAGGGAATGGTGTGCAAAGAGACTGTATCCTGCCCTGAACATGGTTATTTGTTTCCTGAAGAGGTGGTTGGAGAAGCCGAAAAAATCACATGCTCAAAATGCGGGGATGAAGTTGCAATAGGGCGGGTTGAGAAAATGTCCAAGTCAAAGAAAAATGTTATTGATCCAAATTTTCTGCTTGAAAGGTACGGAGCCGATACAACCAGACTTTTTTGCCTTTTTGCCGCTCCTCCCGAACGCGATCTTGAATGGAGTGAACAGGGAGTTGAAGGCGGATACCGGTTTTTGACGCGTGTATGGCGGCTTGTAAATACCTGGGTGGATATAATTAAGCATATAGAACCGTTTAACGAAGACCCCGGACTTCTCGAAGGAGATTTGAAGGAATTATATCAGAAGACACATCAGACAATTTCAAAAGTAACAAATGATATTGAAAACAGGTTTCATTTTAACACGGCAATCAGCGGAGTAATGGAACTTGTTAATATGATGTATGCCATGGGAACCATCAAAGACTCTCCCGAAAAAGCAGGTGTAATCAGGTTCGCTATTGAATCGACTGTTTTATTATTATCACCCATTGTTCCTCATTTTTCAGAAGAGCTTTGGGAAGCTCTTGGTTATAAGACAAGTATTTTTCTCGCAAAATGGCCGTTATACAGAGAAGATGCACTTTTAAAAGATGAAATTTTAATTGTTGTTCAGGTTAACGGAAAGCTTAGAGGAAAATTTTCCATAAGTTCCGATGCAAATGATGATGCAATCAAGGAAAAAGCTTTGTCTGATGAAAATGCCATAAAATTTATCGGTAATAAAAAAATAAAAAAAATAATAGTTGTTAAGAGAAAACTTGTTAATATCGTTTTATAAAATTAAAGGAGCAGCTTTGATAAAAACACGCCTATTGATATTAATTACAGCTATTGCAGGGTTATTTTTTTATGGTTGCGGGTATAAATTTGCCGGAAGCGGTGAATTGCCGGCTTCCGTTAAAAAGGTGACAGTTTCAGTTCTGGAGAATAAAACCGCAGAAAGCGGAATTGAAAACATCATTACAAACGATATTATCTATGAGTTCACAAGGCATGGTAAAATTGTTGCAAAGAAAGATGAAGCGGACGCATTCTTATACGGAACTGTAGAAACTGCAAGCGATGTGGCGATTTCACGCAGCAGTACCATAACTTCTCTTGAAAGACGGGTTGTAGTTGTTATCAGTTTAAAACTAAAAGGCAAAGACGGCAATATTATCTGGACAGGCTCAAATATTTCAGATGACCAGGCATTCACCGTGTTATCTGACAAGCTTGCTACTGAAAATGAAATGCGTAAGGCAATTGAGATTCTTTCAAAAAGACTTGCAGAAAAAGTATACAATAAGCTTACGGATAATTTTTAGATTATATGAATTGTAAGCAGGTTATGCATGCCAACAAGATATTTATATATACAGCCATTGTCTTAAGGCCGAAGGCAAATAATTTACAGCCTGGGAAAAGTTAGTACTATTTGATTTTATTTGAAACGGCGGGAGAGACAAGGCTTTTTCCCGCCGAACAATTTTTTTTTACGAAGGTATAAGTTTTGACAGGCGGGATATTTTACGGGCGGCGGTTCTTTTATGTATCACACCTTTTTTTGCCGCTTTATCGATAATAGACTTTGCGGTGTTCAGTCCTTTTGATAAAGACTCTTTGTTTTCATTATTGCTCGCAGTTGCTCTGATATCTTTTACGACATTTTTTATTCTTGTTTTTGTAGATTTATTGCGCAAGCGTCTTATTTCATCTTGCCGTACACGTTTTAAAGCAGATTTATGATTGGCCAAATTTATGACTCCTTTTGTTAGTTTTTTTTAGAGCGCATTTTATACAAAATGAGCTATTATCTGTCAAGTAATATTAACTTAAATATAGATGATTTTGCAATATGTTTTATGTTTTTAATCAAAATAAGCCTAAATATAGTACATTAATTGCAATAACACCTTATTTATATATAAAGATTCAAATTTAATTTGATAAGTTAGATGAGGGTATTTATGCCTGGGGCGGAAAAAATCCGGGTAACAAAAGCAGCCATGCTTGTGGGTGGAGCAACACTGCTTAGTCGTATACTTGGTTTCGTACGAGATATTGTAATCGCATGGTTTTTTGGTGCTGGGCTATATTCAGATGCATTTCTTGTTGCTTTCAGAATACCAAACCTATTTCGGCGGCTTTTTGCCGAAGGTTCTTTGAGCATTGCTTTCATACCTGTTTTTGCAGACTATCTTGTTAAAGAAGGAAAAGAGGAAGCCAACAATCTTGCCGGATCGGCAGTGCGTCTTTTATCTGCTATCCTTATTGTTATTACAGTTTTAGGGATTATATTTTCACCTTTTGTTGTCAGGTTAATTGCACCGGGGTTTGCCGATTTCACCGAGAAATTTGCACTTACCGTATCTCTTACCCGTATAATGTTTCCATACGTTTATTTAATATGCCTTTTGGGACTTTTTATGGGTATTTTAAATGTGCTGGGACATTTTGCAGCTCCGGCTTTTGCACCTTCCATATTAAATATTTCAATGATAACAGCTGTCTTGTTTATTTCTCCTTTTACAGGTGAACCGATAAAAGTGCTTGCCGCCGGGGTGGTTGCCGGAGGGGTTTTGCAGCTTTTGATTCAAGTCCCTTTTCTCATAAAAAATGGCATATATTTCTGGAGAAAAGTAAAAATATTTCATCCCGGCCTCAAAAAGGTCGGAATTCTTATGCTGCCTGCAATATTCGGTGGTGCCGTTTACCAGATAAATATGTTTGTCAGTACTCTACTGGCATCATTTTTGCCCGAAGGAAGTATTTCATATTTATATTATGCCGACCGTCTTGTTCAGTTTCCTCTAGGGCTTTTTGCAATTTCCGCCGCTACTGCAATATTTCCGGCTCTTTCCAGACAAGCTTCTGAAAATGATATGAATGCTCTCAAAGAAACCTTTGACTATTCTATCAGAATGGTAATGTTTATTACATTTCCCTGCATGATCGGCCTTATTGTATTAAGAGAACCCATTATAGTTCTGCTTTTTAAAAGAGGAGAATTCGATATTCAAACCGCCAAAATGACTGCTCAGGCTCTGTTATACTATAGTATCGGATTGTGGGCCTTTGCATCAGTAAAAATTACGGTTCCGGTTTTTTATGCATTAAAAGATACAAAAACTCCGGTAATAGCAGCATTAATATCTTTTCTGGCAAATATTGCCTTAAGTCTTTTACTGATGAAACCTCTCAAGCATGGAGGACTTGCGCTGGCAAACTCGCTATCAGCGATGTTGAATATTATACTTCTTCTCCGGGCACTTAATATTAAAATCGGATATTTGGAGTGGGGGGGCAAGTTGGTTGAGTCAGGCTTAAAGGCTTTCGCTTGTTCACTTCTTATGGGGGGAGCTGTCTGGTATATGAGCTCTTTAGTTATAACGTATGAAAATATTTCTTTCGGTGTTTTGCTATTAAGTGTATCCTGTTGTTTGTTAACCGGCATAGTTTTATATGGCTTTTTATCATATTTAGCAAAAAGTTCTGAGATTAAAAGCCTCATGGCTTTGCCCGGAAGGAGCATGAATAAAGTTGAGTAGAAAGCATAAAATATTACTGGGTATAGGAATAGGGGTTATTTTTTCATTATTTTTACTGATAATTTTTGGAAACAATGCCATGCTTGAATCAAACAGGCTTAAAAAAGAGCGAGATAACATTATTGAGAGGAATAAAGAACTGGCTCTGAATAATAATTCAATGTATAATGAAATAAAACGCCTGAAGGATGACCCTGAATATATTGAAAATGTTGCAAGGCGAGAATTAGGTATGATAAAAAAAAATGAAATCATATTACAATTTAAGGATAAAAAAGAAGTCGCCATTGAAAAATAAAAACAAGAATTTCCTATATGGAAGATATCAACTTACATATAATAATAATTTTGAAAGAAGATAATAATGGCTGATGATAATACTTTTAATACTGTTACTATGGCCGGCATATATGCCAAACAAGGCTTGTACGATAAAGCAGCCGAAATTTATAATAAATTATTGGAACAGAACCCGGATAGAGATGATCTTGTTGAGGCCCTTTCCGAACTCGATAACATGAGGGCAGAGGTTAATATAGATTTCAAAAAACGACTTATTCCGTTATTTCGAGAATGGTTTGACCTCATGTTATGCAATAACAGAATAAAATTATTAGAAAGGCTCAAGAATAGCCGAAAATTTTAAAATATTGAGCCACTTTCAAAACGTTTCAGTTTGGTCAAGCTCAAGGCGGGCGAAAACTTCAACCAAAGGAATACATTTAGTATTTCGAGGATAGCGCTAAAGCTTCACTTCGTGCGAAATTTGAGCCCAACGCTTAAGATCGGCCGAAATGGGGCGTTTTGAAACTGGCTCTAATAAGTGACGCTTCCAGTAATATAGCTGCATAAGGATTTTATATGGAGTGTGATTCTAACGAAATAAGCAATCAATCATTTTTTCTTAAAGGGCAATTTCTTTTTGCTATGCCTGATATGGCAGACCCGAATTTTTCTAAAACGGTAACATGTATTTCCGAACATACAAAGGAAGGTGCTTTAGGTATAGTAATAAACAGAATAAGTTCTTCTATTACCGCAAAAGATGTTTTTGATGAGCTTAAAATAGAATACAATACAGGTGCGGAACTAATACCTGTTTATATTGGCGGTCCGGTTAATACGGGTGAGATTTTTATTCTTCACAATCAGCCTTTTGAGTCGGAAAGCTGTTTTATGATCACACAGTTTCTTGGTATGAGCAATACTATGGATATGCTTACTGCTATTGCAAATGGTAAAGGGCCCGAGTCTTATATTATTGCTCTCGGATGTGCCGGATGGGGCCCCGGACAACTCGAATATGAAATAAAGGAAAATGCATGGCTGACCTGTAGTGTTTTTGAGGATATTCTTTTCAATACAGAAGCCGAAGCCAGGTGGGATAAGACAGCAGAAAAAATGGGAATAAATCCTGCGCTGCTTTCAGTTACGGCAGGTCATGCTTGATTTGGTGTAATTTGTAAAGCTCAAAATAACCTATCAAAACATAGCAGGAAAAAGGATAAATTAAATGAAAAAAAATATTTTTGTACTACTTGCGTTTATCATTGCTACTTGGATTTTGTTGCCGATAGTGTTTGTTGAGAATGCATCAGCCCAAGGACCAAGTGTTGATGTGCATATTTCTCTTCCTCCTCCTCCGCGTATATTTATAAAACCACCTGAAATACTTGTAATCCCAGGGTCACCTGTTGTTGTTGCTCCCCATCCTGAAGTAGATATTTTCTTTTATGGTGATTACTGGTGGTCTCCCCGCGGAGATCGCTGGTACCGTTCAAACAAGTACGATGGCCCGTGGAAAGAAATGAAACACCGCTATGTTCCTGAACATGTACGCGGCGTTCCAAGAAATTATCGCTCAGTCTATAAGCATGAACATCGTATGCCATACGGACAGTGGAAAAAGCAAAGAAAGCATTTGGAAAAAACGAAATACAAAAAAAGCAAAGAAACTAAATATAAAGAACGAAAAAATAAAACAAGAGAAGAAAGACCGGAAGATAGAAGAGAAGATGGGCATGGCCATGGGCACGGCAAGAAATAGAATTAACCCGAATATATAAAGCATATGCCGCTTTCCGATTCTAATATATCCGGGAAAAGTTTTAAAAAAAACAATTCGATTGACTCCGGCTCAAAACGCTATTCATTTTTTGTTGCAGCCGGGATTTTTATCAGCCGGATTGCCGGACTTATCCGCGATCGCATATTTGCGCATTACTTTGGCAATTCTGATGCTGCGGATGCCTTCAAAGCAGCTTTCCGCATTCCCAATTTTCTTCAAAACCTGTTTGGGGAAGGGGTGCTTTCAGCTTCTTTCATTCCGGTTTATGCAGGATTGCTGGCACGTGGGGATGATGAAGAGGCAAAACGCACAGCCGGAGCTATTGTAGCCCTTTTAGCGCTGACAATTTCAATTCTGGTTCTGGCCGGAGTTTTAACAACACCGTATTTGATCGATTTAATAGCGCCGGGTTTTTCCGGCGCTAAGCGGGAACTGACCATTCGCCTGGTACGTATTCTATTTCCAGGCGCAGGCCTTCTGGTTTTATCTGCATGGTGTTTGGGAATCCTAAACAGTCATCGCCGTTTTTTCCTTTCCTATACTGCTCCGGTTATCTGGAATGCAACGTTAATTGCGGCTTTGCTTTATTATGGCAGCCGATATTCACAATATCCGCTTGCTCAAATTCTGGCATGGGGATCAGTGCTTGGAAGTGGTTTGCAGGTGTGCGTGCAGCTGCCTGTCGTACTAAAGCTGCTTCGCGGGCTGCGCCTTTCTCTTAATTATCATGCAAAAAATGTAAAAACCGTTGTGCTTAATTTCTTTCCTGTTTTTTTTGGGCGGGGTGTTGTGCAGATCAGTGCATATGTTGATGCTCTTTTAGCAAGCCTGCTTCCCACAGGTGCAGTTGCAGCGCTTACCTATGCTCAAACAATATATACACTTCCGGTGAGCCTCTTCGGAATGGCGGTTTCAGCTGCAGAACTGCCGTTGATGTCAGGCGCAACAGGTAGCGAAAAAGAGGTTGCGGATATTTTGCGGGCAAGGCTTGATTCAGGTCTTCGCCAGATAGCCTTTTTTGTTTTACCTTCCGCGGTTGCTTTTTTATTGATAGGTGATGTAATTGTGGCTGCCATCTATCAGACCGGTCAATTTGTCAGAGCTGATGTAATTTATGTTTGGGGAATTCTTGCGGGTGCGGCTTTAGGCTTGCCGGCTTCAACTTTTGGACGGCTTTATTCCTCAACCTATTATGCGCTGCGCGACACCAAAACGCCGCTGCGCTATGCAATTTTGCACGTTGTTATAGCCACAGTTTTAGGCTATTTATGCGCAGTTCCGCTGCCGCCAGCTATTGGTATTGAACCGCGTTGGGGTGTTGTTGGGCTTACTGTTTCTGCCGGGATAGCTGCCTGGGTTGAATTTGTACTTTTGCGCCGAAGTCTTAACCGCCGTATAGGTCGCACCGGTTTTAAAGTGTCCTATATTATAAAACTATTTACTGCAGCACTTGTGGCTGCAGCAACTGGTTGGTGGCTCCGTAATTACTTCTCACACTTTTCTCCTATTATACTTGCTGTTATAGTTATACTCCCCTTTGTAATAGTCTATTTTACAATGTCTTTGGCTTTCGGTCTGGCTGATGCTCGCACATTTATAAAGCGTTTCTTTAAGGTGTAAGGGTATTTTTAGTTTTTTAGTGCGTATGCAAATCGTAGAATTTATATCAGTACTGTATAAATAGCGGGAAAAAATCAGGAAAGAGGTGTGCCGGGTTTTACTTTCTTATCGAGAGTTGCAAGCGTGCAGCCGTTTTCATCAATTGCGGCAAGCAGCATGCCGTTTGAAACTATCCCCATTATCTTTGCGGGTTTTAAATTTGCAACTACTATGACCTGCTTTCCGATCAATTCTTCCGGGCTGTAGCTTAAGGCAATGCCTGATATAATGGTTCGGGTATTGCCAAGATCTATTTCGAGTTTAAGAACTTTTTTTGCACCTTTAATTTTTTCTGCTTTTACTATGGTTGCGACCCTTAAATCAATTTTTGAAAGCAGATCTATGGTTATTTCAGGTTTTATTTCCAAAACAGCAAGCTCTGCCTTTGCTTCGGTTACAGCCGTGTCCTCTTTTTTCTTATCGATTCTTGGGAAAAGGGTAATTGCTTTTGGTATACTTGTTCCAGGTGATAGTACTTTCCATGATTTAAGATGATTTAAATCATAAAATTTACTGTCCGGGTTCTGGCCCAGATGGTGCTGCATGGTTTTTGCCGTATCAGGCATTACAGGATAAATAAGCCCTGATACAATTCTTAATCCTTCAAGAAGATTATATATGACAAATTCGAGCTGTTTTTTCTCGGATTTCTTTTTTGCAAGCTCCCAGGGTGCAGTAGTATCAACATATTTGTTCATTTGACTTATAAATTCCCAAACCGACATTAAAGCCTTATGGAATGAAAAACTTTCCATATCTTTTTCATATTCTTTTAAAGCACAAGCCGCATCAAACTTAAGACCGCCTTGCATTTCTTCCTCGGTTTCGGAACTAATTTCGGGTATAACACCACCAAAATATTTGTGAACCATTGTGATTACCCTTGAAAACAGATTTCCTATATCATTTGCTAAATCAGAGTTGATACGAGAAACCAGGGCTTCCTCATTGAAACCGGAATCAAGGCCGAAAACCATTTCTCTTATAAGAAAATATCTGAAAGCATCCAGACCATATGTGTTTTTAAGCGAAAGTGGTTCAATAACATTTCCTATGCTTTTTGACATCTTACTCTGATCAACATTCCAGTAACCATGGACATTAAGATGCTTATATAATGGAATCCCTGCGGCTTTAAGCATTATTGGCCAGTATATTCCGTGAGGTTTTAAAATGTCCTTTGCAATAATATGCTGGGCATTGGGCCAGTACTTATTAAATTGCTCGCCATCTGGGTAACCCAGTGCAGTAATATAGTTAAGAAGGGCATCAAACCAAACATAAGTTACATAATTATCATCAAATGGAAGAGAAATTCCCCATTCAAGACGTGTTTTGGGGCGGGAAATGCAAAGATCTTCAAGGGGCTCTTTTAAAAAAGACAAAACTTCATTTTTATATCTTTCGGGTCGTATAAAATCCGGGTTTTGTTTTATATGGTCTATAAGCCAGTCCTGATATCGGCTCATTTTAAAAAAATAATTTGATTCCTTAATCGATTCCGGCTCAGTTTCATGATCAGGACATTTCCCGTTAACAAGTTCTCTTTCCGTATAAAAACGTTCGCACCCGAAACAGTACAAACCTTCATATTCGGAAAAATAAATATCGCCCGAATCATTAATTTTCTGAAGCACCTGCTTAACTGTTTTAATATGTGAAGGGTCAGTTGTACGAATAAAATAGTTATTATTTACATTCAGTTCAGGCAGCAGATTTTTAAAAAGCCCGCTTATTTTATCTGCATATTCTTTAGGCTTTAAATCCTCCTTCTCTGCTGCACGAACAACTTTATCGCCATGTTCGTCTGTTCCTGTGAGAAAGAAAGTATCTTTGCCAAGCATTGAATTGTATCTGCACACAACATCTGCAATAATTGAAGTATAAGCATGCCCAAGATGAGGTTTTGCATTAACGTAATAAATCGGTGTTGTAATATAAAATGTATTATTCATCTGGTTTCCTCATCTTTTTCAAGAACTTCTTCCGGACTTTTTTTAATGTCTTTGCTTTTCTCATTCTCACAATTCTTATCTGTCTGGGAAAAATCGGTAGGCATTCCGTGTTCAAACGTCAGACAGCACATAAGTCTGCCGCACTGACCGGATATTTTGGTTGGATTTAAAGAAAGGCTTTGATCTTTTGCCATTTTTATTGAGACAGGTCCGAATTTATCCATGAAAAGAGAGCAGCAGATTTCACGTCCGCACCTTCCTAATCCACCGCTCATCTTGGCCTGGTTCCGGATTCCGACCTGACGCATTTCAATTCTTACTTCAAGATTCTTGACAAGCATTTTTACAAGCTGCCTGAAATCAACCCGGCCTTCAGCGGTAAAGTAAAAAGTAAGCTTGCTTGTATCAAATGAACTTTCAACTGAGAAAAGGTTCATTTTAAGATCAAGTTCTTTGACGCATTTCAAACAGAACGCGTGGGCTTTTTGTTCAATTTCCTGATTTTTTTCTTTTTGCTGGTAATCCTTTTCATTCGTAAGACGAATCACCTTACTAAGCTGCCTTTCAGGAGGCTTATCCAGAGTAGCAGGAGTAGTCGCCACTGTTCCAAAACTCAAACCCTGTTCAGTTTCAACAATCACATGGTTTCCAATATTAAGTACAAAACCGCCGCATTCAAAGTCGTATACTTTTCCGGCAGGCTTGAATCTGATGCCTACAACTTTCATATATATAAAGTCCAAACAAAAGGACTATTTCCCCCATATAAAAAAGCAAAAACGCTATTATAAAGTTTGCGCAACCTGTAATAAAAGAGTTTCTGCTGTGAGTCTTAAATTTGCATTTGCCCTAATATTTTTACGGGACAATTCAATTGCATCAAGTCTTGAAAAAATACCAGCGTTTGTATGCCGGCCTGATGCATTTTGTATTTTATCCAAAAGATCAAAAAAAATTATTTTTTCAGGGTGATATTTACAAACAATAATATCTCTGTACCATATTTTTAAAATATCAAGATATTTTAAAAATTCTTCTTTATCTTTGGCCAGTTTTTCAGCAAAAAACATAGATTTGCCGATTTCTTTTAAAGATAAGGATTCAATTTCATTTATTATCCACTCTCTTTTCTTAAGTTCTGCAACACTTCCAATATCAAGTGCTCTCTTAAAACTCCCATTAGCCATAGCTGCGAATATGGCGGCACTATCGGGTGTTATACCATTTGCTTCAACCAGCATTTGTGCAATCCTCTTTTCGGAAACAGGATTAAATCTTATAAGCTGGCATCTTGAAGCAATGGTAGGAATAACATCCGATTGTTCGGTTGCAGTCAGTATCAGAACAGTACTTTCGGGCGGTTCTTCCAGAACTTTTAAGATAGCATTTCCTGCTGCTGAATTCATTGCCTGAACATCCGATATTATAGCTACACGGATCTTTGCTTCATAGGGCTTCAGAGCAAGAATATCACACAGATCACGAACCTGGGCAATCTTGATGAAAGAACCGGAAGGTTTTATCTCGATAATATCAGGGTGACTTTTTGACAGAATTTTCCTGCAAGATACGCAAACACCACACGGAATTTTGTTTATAAGATTATTTAAAACGTCGTCTTCATCTAAACGTAAATCTGGTGTGTTGGCACTGTTTGCAATGCAATTGCATGCCATCGCAAATCTTATTGCAGCTGCCTGTTTCCCTACACCCTCCATACCCAGAAAAAGGAGCGCATGCGGGATGGCGCCTTTTCTGAGCAAAGTATTTAAAATTATAGAAGGTGCTTTTTGATCAGCAATAAATTCAAGATCAGGCACTATTTAACATCTACCCGTTCCTTCAGCTCTTTGCCTGATTTGAAAAATGGAAGCTTTTTAGGCTTTATAACAACCTTCTCGCCGGTCTTGGGGTTTCTGCCTGCATAGCTTTTGTAATTTTTTACATAAAAACTACATAAACCCCTGATTTCAATACGGTCTCCCTTGGCCATGGCATCTGCCATCGAATCAAAAAATATCTGAACAACCCTAGCTGCTTCTGCTTTTGAAATGTTTGCTTTATCCTTGATGGCCGAAATTAACTCCAGTTTATTCATATTCCCTCCTTGAAAAATATCTTAAAACAAATACCAATATTTTATACTTTAAATATATGTTTATAATAAGTCAAGCACTTATGATAATTTTATGTCAAAATCTCAATATCCTCTTCATCTACCTCCACAGAAGCAAATTGCCCAAGCGCTTCAATATTGACCACCACACGCCCTGTTTTCCCATGCCTGTCAAAGGTTCCTGTAACACCTTCAAAAGGACCTCTTATTACAAATACTTTATCTCCTTTTTGAAGTTTTGTTCCTGTAAGTATTTTCCCATCTCCGGCCGTCATTATTTTTAACGATTCTATTGTTGCATCAGGAACCGAAACCGGACCACTGCGGCTTCCGACCATACGTACTACTCCAACGGTTTTGACGATTTCAATTTGTCTTTCCGGACTAAGGTCGGATTTTACAAAAAGATATCCGGGGAAAAGTGGTATTTTTATCATAGCTTTTCTGTCAACCCTGCGGCTCCTTACCAGAACTTTGGGCAAAAAAGAATCCACGGATTTTTTTGTTAGCCCTTCAAGGACTACGTTTTCAAACCTGCTTTTGGTATGAATAACATACCATGATGGTTTTAATATTATCGTCATTTAACCGCCCATCCCACCAAGACCTGTAAAATTAATCAAAAAAGAATATCTCTGGTCATCTACCTCATCAGTATAAAGAAAATCAATCGACCAGCATTGGGCAGTATAAAGAAATCCCAGAGAGGTTCTTATCCTGTTGTTTTCGCGGATATTTCGCTCATCTTCGGCTTTAAACAAAAGGCCTTCAAAGATTTTTATATTAAAAGTTGAAAATATTGATTCCACAAAATCCCGCTGGAATCTGTATTCCCATCCAATCGAATCTCCGCGATAATCTGATAATGTTCCGGAAATGTTCCGGTCAACAAAATTACTGTCATAAGGAGACCATTTGGCATCTGCCGATAACGATAAATATTTTACCGGAGTATATTTTACTTCTCCATATATGGGAGAAAAAGGCCTTTTGTTGTTTGGGTTTGCCCAAATAACCGGGTCCTCTTCCCTTTCTTCATTAATGTTATAGCTTTGCTCAAATTTTATCCTCAAAAATTCATTATACCCATAAGAAGGATTTTCAGCTTTTTTTTCGCCTGATTTTCCGAATTTATTTATTTGAGTTTTTGAGGTAAATGTGTTCAGCAAAGAATATGTTATTAGGTTCTTTGCCCCAATTCGGTCTATGCTGTCAAAATAAGGATACCCGGTCTGTTTTTTATCCGGAATATACTCATAAATAATCTGGGGCTTAATGGAATGTTTAATGCTGTCCACAAATTCTGTGTCAATTTTAAGAATTCTGAATACCTCTGTGGAAAGATCAAGTTTGATATCATACATTTCTCTGTCATATGTATCTTTATTTATAGTGTTATCACCCTGATCTATATACCACGTTGTCTGCCTTAACCCTATTGACGGCTCAAATGAAAAATAGTTATTATATCTGTAAGGCAGATAGAATCTTGGGTATAAATCTATGCGTTGGCCCGTTACGCCGTCTAGTCTGTAAAAATTGGTATATTCGGAATCAAGATCGGCATACAAAGGGGTATCCATAAATTGCTGTTTTGATCCGTTAAACTCTATAAAAGGCAGCTTTTGCAAGGTATCGTCATAATCATTCCATCTGCGGTTAACAACATTATCATACCAGCGGGCTTCTGCATTTAATGTAAAAGAAGACCAGTTTTTCGTAAAATTCAGACTGTTTACTCTAATAGGGTCATCGTAATTATCTATCTCCCGCCCAAAATCTCTATTAAAATATCTTTCTGTTGAGCTGAAACCATTGGGGCCATCTTTAAATTCATTAAGATAATCCTGATCGCTTACAATATCTAAATCCAGTTTTGCATTAAAACCGTAAGGCATCGCCTGGTCAGTTTTCATTCTGAACCAGTACCTGTCGGAATTGGTTCGCGAATATGTATCACCGGTATATCCCCATTGCTCACTTGCTTTAGTACCGTCATCCACCTTTTTGTCATCAAGAAAATCATACATTATGGTTCCCTTTGATTCCGGGCTTAAAACATAACGGTATTCAGCCCCAAGTTTTTCACCCCGCTTGCTCATATGGTGCAAATAAAAAGTTGCATCCGTATTTTCATTTATGGCCCAAAAATAAGGCTGATTATATTCTATACCTTTGCGTTCGGACTGAGCTGCCTCAGGAGCAAGAAGACCTGACTGCCGCTTACTTTTTGCAGGAAAGACGGCAAAAGGCACGTAAACAACCGGCAATTTTTTTGTCCAGAATGTCGCATGATTTATATAACCATATCCTTCCAAAGTAATTTTAAGTTTTTTACCTGTTATTTTCCATGCAGGCACATCACCATCACAGGTTGAAACTGTTGCTTTTTCGGCTGTATAGGTATTTTTACCTGTTTTCTTAATATTATCTCCACTTATGTGATAATTATTTTCTTTTAAAAAAATGTTTCCATTATAAATAACGCCTGTTTCGGACTTTAAATCCACATCAATGCCGGAACCCCTGATAACATCCTGCCCCAGATTCATAACTACATTATTCTTCGCATATGCCGTTGATGTTGTTCGATTCAAACGAATAAAATCAGCGGAAAGCTTTTTGCCTGTTTTGAAAACAATAACATTTCCGGAGGCGGTATATACATCAGTATTACGGTCATAATAAATTTCATCGGCAGTAATATTCCATGGCTCATCCGGATTATCGTTTTTAAAAGGATCGCTAAATGAATCCACTGCAAAAACTCTTGTAGATATTATAAAAAGGAAAGCAACTGCAAATAACAGAATATATGAATAGCGAATATTATATTTTTTCAGCACAATTTCCGATCCGTTTATTGTGTATATAAGAAATCTTTCCTTAATTAAATGTAATAATACTTAAATGCGAATCATTAATTTTAATTAACCAGTATCTGCTTGAAAGTTCAGCCAGTTTGAGACAAATATTGGCCGATAGAATATAAGAGGGGTTTATAAAAAGCAAGAGACAGTTTTTAAAAAAATAGTTTCTTTCAAAAAGATTAAATTTGGTCTAATATAAAAAGCCGGATTCGCTGAAAGTGCATTTTTGGTTTTTTGATCTTCAAACCTTTTTTGCCAACCGGGCAATGATATAAAAAAATTTAGGTTAAATACATATGAACGTGCTTATAACCAACGATGATGGCATTTATGCCGAAGGTCTTGCGGCATTATATAAAACATTTATAAAGTCTCACTCTGTAACAGTGGTTGCTCCCGAACGTGAGAGAAGCGCAGTAAGTCACAGCATTACTCTTCATAAACCTCTTCGTGCAAGCAGAATATGTCTGGAAAGCGGACTCTCAGGATATGCCGTAAACGGCACGCCGGCAGATTGCGTCAAGCTGGGAATTCTTGAAATACTTGGTTCTAAACCGGATATAGTTATATCCGGTATAAATCCGGGTGCAAATATAGGCATTAACCTGAATTATTCGGGAACTGTTTCGGCAGCTAAAGAGGCTGCTTTGTGTGGCATTAACGCTATTGCAGTATCTATACAGGGATATGCTTCAACCCATCTGGATAATGCAGCCATTTTTGCTGAAAAACTTGCAAGAAAAGTTGTCGAAAAACAACTGCCTCGAGGAACCTTTCTCAATGTTAATTTGCCGGATATGCCTTTTGAAAAAACAGCCGGAATAAAAATCAGCACGCAGGACCTATCGGTTTTTTCAGAGTTTTTCGAAAAAAGAATTGATCCCAGAAACCGCACATATTATTGGCAGGGAGTCAGCTCAAATCATTCGGGATATAACCCTGATAGTGACGGAGAGGCACTTTCCGGTAATTATATATCAATAACTCCGATAAAGTGTGATATGACGGACTATAATATGATAGAAGATATTAAGAAATGGGACATGGATTAAAAAGTAAATTGCAAATTTTACTGTTTGAAATACTATCTAATAAACGGTGGAAAATATGAAAAAACAATATGCCGGATCTGTAAGGGCAGGAGAATTAGTGAATGATATTTTTGTTTTGTCTGAAAAAAATATTTCACAAAAAAAAGATGGAAGCGATTATATTAATGTTCTTCTTTCAGACAAAACAGGAAAGCTTAAGGGCGTTGCATGGGATAATGTGGATAAAATATCAGCAGACAAAAATCCGGGTGATTTTGTTCATGTTAAGGGAAGCATATCGGAATACAAAGGGGCTTTGCAGATTGTAATAAAAGATATGGAAAATATATCTTCCGATTCAATTGATCCCTCCGATTTTCTTCCTTCAACAAAGCAAAATATCGATTTAATGTTTGAACGTTTGCTAAAGCTTTCCGGCTCAATAGAAGAGAAAAACTTAAAAGCACTTTTGGATGCATTCTGGGCTGACAACAAGTTTGTCGAAAACTTTAAAATAGCTCCTGCTGCAAAAAAAATGCATCATGCATATTCAGGCGGCCTGTTAGAACACACGCTTTCAATGGCTCTTTTAGCAGACAAAATCGCAGGTCATTATATTGGAATAGACAGAGATCTTCTTATTGTGGGCACAATTCTTCATGATATCGGAAAAGTCAGGGAATTTGTTTATAAATACAGCATTGATTATTCGGATGAAGGCAGGCTTTTAAGCCATATAGTAATAGGAATTGGTATGCTTGATGAGAAAATCAAAACCATTAAAGAGTTTCCTGAGACTCTTGCAGTACTGTTAAGGCACATGATAGTAAGCCATCATGGCACAAGAGAATTTGGTTCTCCGGAGCCTCCAAAAACAATTGATGCGGTTTTGCTTAATTATATAGATGAAATTGATTCAAAGATAAGCGGCATACGTGATTATATTTCTTCAGATGATGCCGGAGGAAACTGGACATCCTATCACAGGCTACTTGGGCGCCATTTTTATACGGCAAATAACAACATGCAAAACAAAGAAGATGAAATTAGCGAATAAACCAGTTTAAAGTAACAAGGTAAAAATAATGTTTATTACATTTGAAGGTATCGAAGGCTCAGGGAAAACTACACAGATACGACATGTCATGGAATTTTTAGAAAATTCAGGAAAAGCTTGCGTAATGACCCGTGAACCAGGGGGTACAATTACAGGGCAAAAAATCCGTTCTATTTTGCTTGACCCTGATAATAACGGAATGGATCATTCGACTGAACTCCTGCTATATCTGGCTGATAGAGCTGAACACGCAAACAAAATTATAAAGCCTGCTCTATCGGCAGGAAAAACCGTTTTATGCGACAGATATTATGACGCAACTAAGGCCTATCAGGGTTATGCACGCGGATTGGATATGGATTTGCTGGATAAATTGCATAAACTGATAATACATGATTTAAAGCCGGATATAACAATTCTGCTCGATCTTGACCCCAAAACCGGGCTTTCACGGGCATGGAAGCAGATAAATGCAGGGGAAAGGACTGAATTTGAAACAAGATTTGAAAAAGAAACTCTTGATTTTCATGATAAAGTCAGAAAAGGCTATCTTGAGCTTGCGCGCATTGAGCCTAAACGTTTTATAATTGTAGATGCCACAAAAGATGAAAACCAGGTAAAAAAAGATATAATAAAGGCACTTTCTTGATGAGCTATTCTATCTTAGATACAATAGGCAACACCCCTCTTGTTGAAATCAAAAAATTAAACCCGAATCCCAAGGTAAAAATTCTTGCCAAGCTTGAATACTTTAATCCCGGTGGTTCAATAAAAGACAGAGCAGCTCTTTTTATGATCGAAGATGGAGAAAAGTCGGGAGAGCTTACCCCTGATAAAACCGTGATAGAGGCAACGAGCGGAAATACAGGCATCGGCCTTGCGTTGGTCTGCTCAATTAAGGGTTACAAACTTCTTCTTACCATGTCCGAATCGGCAAGCATTGAACGCCAGAAGATACTAAAAGCCCGCGGAGCCGATATTCTTCTTACTCCAGGACATCTTGGTACTGACGGAGCTATTGAAGAAGTATACCGTCTTTGCAGGGAAAATCCGCCTGCTTATTTCATGACCGATCAATTCAATAATGAAGCAAACTGGAAAGCGCATTATTATACTACAGCAGAAGAGATCTGGAAACAGACGGAAGGCAAAATTACGGCAGTTGTTGCCACCCTTGGCACAACCGGGACTGTAATGGGAATTTCGCAAAGGCTTAAGGAATATAATCCGGATATAAAAATAATTGCGGTAGAACCATATCTGGGCCATAAAATCCAGGGCCTCAAAAATATGAAGGAAGCATACCGGCCTGAGATTTACGATAAAAAGCGCATTGATAATATTGTCAATATCGATGATGAAGAAGCTTTTGAAATGGCAAGACGCCTTGCAAAAGAAGAAGGATTGTTTGTGGGAATGAGCAGCGGAGCTGCTATGGTGATCGCACAAAACAAAGCATCTGAAATGGAAGATGGCACAATAGTTGTTATCTTTCCGGATAGCGGAGAAAGATATTTAAGCACTTCCCTTTTTACAGTAAAAGAAAAAATAAACCTTTCGCTTTTTAATACCATTACAAGAAGCAAGGAACCTTTTGAGCCTATTAACCCCGGAAAAGTATCCGTTTATTCCTGCGGGCCGACCGCACATGCAAGGATGCATCCGGGAGAGTGCCGCCGTTTTGTGTTTTCGGACCTGTTGTGCCGTTATCTTGAATACAGAGGATATTTAGTAAAACATATAATGAACATAACGGATCTTGACGACAAAACCATAAACGGATCTGAAAAAGCGGGTCTTGAACTATCAGAATTCACCGAAAAGTATATTGATCTGTTTCAGGAAGATCTCAAACTTCTTGGAATCAAACCAGCAGAAGATTATCCAAAGGCTAGTGAACATATTAATGATATGGTTATGCTTGCAGAAAAACTTGTTAAAAAAGGCTATGCATATGAAAAGCTGCGCTCTTTGTATTTTGATATCTCCAGGTTTTCGGATTACGGAAAATTATCGGGAATTGATTTAAATAAAATAAGAATAGGCGCAACCGTTGACCTTGATGAATATGAAAAGGATAATCCGAGAGATTTTACCCTGATGAAAAGAGCAAAACTTTCGGAGCTTAGACGGGGGATTTATACTGCAACCGACTGGGGGAATGTCAGGCCTTCCTGGCATATCCAGTGCGCTGCAATTGCAATGAAATACCTTGGCGAAAGTTTTGATATTCATACAAGCAGCAGGGAACTCATCTTTCCGCATCATGAGAATGAAATTGCCATTTCAAAGGCTTTGACAGGAAAACCTCTTGCGAAATTCTGGATGCACTGTGACAGGGTGCTTGTTGATGGGAAAAAGGTTGATGAATCAAAAGAGCGGCTTTGTGTTTCAGACCTTGCAGATATGGGCTATACGGGCAGAGAAATAAGATTCTGGCTGATTTCAACTCACTACAGAAAGCCCATTGTCTTTTCAAGCGAACGGCTTGAAGATGCAAGAAAATCCCTGAAAAGGCTGGACACATGTGTTCGTGCTTTGCTTGATATCAAAACAGGAGAGCCATATCCTGAAATTGATCAGCTTCTTTATGATATTAAAAGCGGGTTTGCGGGTGCAATGGACGATGATCTTAACATATCTGCCGCGCTATCTTCCATATTCAAGGTTATAAGAAAGGTAAATGTTCTTACTAAAGATAAAAATATAGACGAAACCGGCGCAAAAAAAATTCTGGACGCATTTAAAGATATTGATTCTGTGCTTAATATTTTTGATTTTGGATACTGCTTTCTTGATCCGGAAGTAAAACGTCTTATAGAGGATCGTGACAAGGCAAGAAAAGAAAAAAAATGGGACGTTGCAGACGATATCCGCAAAAAACTGGAATCAATGGGAGTTGCAATAAGAGACCGGAAAACCAGATAAAAGTTTTTAACAAGGACCACAATGAAACCTTTATATTTTCCATTTACATATATCAATGATGCTAAAGCAGCAAATCTGTGCGCCTGTTTTAAACAGATAGCCGTTTACCAACCAGGTTTTTTGAACCTTTCTGAAAACATGCAAAAACTTTCCGATAAAGGCCTTATCGATATCCGGGTTCCCGGCAAAGGGGATGAAGCAAAGCTTAAAGCTCTTTTAAATGAATACAAAGCATGGGCAGAACTTCATCAAAAAAGCGATATAGCTTTTTTAAACGCAACGGAAGGGAAACATCCTTTTTTTGATGAAACATTTCCATCACAGCTTGCTTCGCAGATTAAAAAAAATATGGGTGGGAACCAAGTAAAAGCAAAAACCGATTTCCTCTTTAATTCAAGATTGTTTCTTGGCATAGCTCAGGAATATGACCAGCAGCAGGAGGCAATAATAAAAAACCTGGCTTCTGTAAGTGAAATGGAAAAGAAACTTCTATCAGATTTAACCGATGAAGATGAAAATATATTCAGTAATAGTGCCGGAGCTTTTTTTAAAACAGGCCATGAACCGGAAAGATACAAAATAAAAGAAAGACTTGAGGCATGGATATATCTTTTAATAAATGATAAGGAAAAACCGTGTTTTTTTATTACAGACAGCAAAGATGTAATTGATCTTATTATAGAAACAAATCCTGATTTTGAAGAAGTTGTTGATTTGCAGAAAATTCCTGTCTGCATTGTCCCGGATATTATGGATAACTGGCAAATTATGCTTGCCAAACAAGTAGAAGGTTTGTTATCGGATAAAAACTTTAAAGTGAGCAAAGATATTAATAATATCCCTGCTGTTAACAAGACCGAAAGAAACGTATCTTTGAAGATTTTCAGGATAAGCAATAAATCCTGGTACGAATTTTTCCAAAATATCCTTGCCAAAGATATTGATGTTATACAAAATGACGATAAAATTAATAAATGCATATTAATTGGCATTGTTGAATAATCCCGTTTATCTTTATGATATAACATCAAATAAATTCTATCCCCCCGTTTCTTTTTTTTATTCAAAAAAATGAAGAAGAAGGCTTGACTCATATTATCAATTGGTATATGGACTTTGCCCAATACTATAAAAAATAGCTGAGCAAACTATTTATTGTTCAATATAGAAAGGAGAAAATAAAATGGCTTTTAATCCTATCGTAGATGAAGACAAATGTCAGGGATGTGCTGAATGTGTTGATGTATGCCCGGTTGAAGTTTTTGAAATCCAAGATGAGAAATCCGTAGCGGTTAATGCGGAAGAATGTCTCGGTTGCGAAAGCTGTGTAGAAGTTTGTGAACCAGCCGCAATTACAATTGAAGAAACATAATTATTAAAGCCCCCGGTTTATATACCGTTTTAAGAGCCGGGGGACTTTGATTTTTTCTTTATATACTAATCATAATCATTTCTGTTTTTTTATCATTCAGATTCATAAGGGTATTTTTGTCTTTTCAAATTAACATTATCTGAATTTTCCATTCTGATATATTATATATAAACATCAATAAATAATGTATAGATACCATGATATATCCTGATACAGCCCTGGTATCACAAAAGCTGTATAATTCTCCGGTAAATGATATCAAGAGTGAACTTGACTCCTCTTTATCTGCTATTTCTTTTTCCGGTAAAATCAAACCGGGAGAAACTGTTGCCATTGCTGTGGGCAGCAGGGGTATAGATAAAATAGATTCAGTTGTTTATAGCTGTGCAAGATTTCTTGAAAATCTTGGATTAAAACCTTTTATAATTCCGGCTATGGGAAGTCATGGCGGGGCAAATGCCGAAGGCCAGAAAAATATACTTGAAAAACTTAAAATAAGTGAAGGTACAATCAAAATTCCGGTTTATCCGGACATGGAAACAGATAGCATCGGCAAGCTATCTTGTGGTTTAGATATCAATTTTTCAAAAAAGGCACTTTCAGCCGATCATATTGTTGTAATCAACAGGATTAAACCTCACACAAAATTTACGGCAGATATAGAAAGCGGCATTTGTAAGATGCTTACCATAGGGCTTGGAAAAGAAAGAGGCGCATCAGCTTTTCACAATTTTGCCGTACAACACGGCTTTGGTATTATTGAAGAAGCTGCCGATTATATTATTAACAAACTAAATATCTTGTTTGGAATCGCTCTTCTTGAAGACGGTTATGGTAACCTTTCAAAGATTGAGGTGATACAACCCCACAATATTATCAGTCGCGAAAAAGAGCTTTTAATACAGGCAAGAAAGATGATGGGAAGTATTGCCTTTGATTTTCTTGATCTTCTGATCATTGATTTTTTCGGAAAGGATATAAGCGGCATAGGCATGGATTCCAATATCACAGGAAGGCACAGAGATATTGTCGGAGATTTTTATACTTCTCCTCATGCTAAGCGTATTTTTGTAAGAGATTTATCTCCCGGCTCCGATGGAAACGCTAATGGAATAGGGCTTGCCGATATAACTACTACCCGCCTTGTAAATGGCCTTGATATGAATAAAACCTATGCCAATGCCATAGCGGCCATTTCCCCCGAAAAAGCTGCTATCCCGATTCATTTCGGCACAGACCGCGAATGCCTTGAGGTTTGCGCAAAAACACTCGGCCTTGAATCATTGCAAAATTCCCGCATTGTAAGAATAAGAGATACCAAACACCTTGATCTGATACAGGTTTCAAAAGCTCTTGAAGAAGAAATTGAATCAAACCCGAATTTAAAAAGGGTTTCAGATTGGGAGCAATTTAAATTTGATGGGAATGATAATCTTACTTCCTTTTCTTAGCTTCTTATATTGTAGCATAAGAATATTATTCATATTGTGATTGAACATATATCATAGCATGAGTAATATTGAAGTCCACTCGCTGCAAGCAATGGTATAGAATGTCCCCCCATATTCTCTTATTCTACCCCCTGGAAACTTAAAACATCTTTAGGTAGTTTTCTATCCATAGCATCTTGACATGTTTTGATTTGCACATTGGCTGAGCCTGCTAAGAGAATAGTAGGGTAATTGTTCGCAATAAATTTATATTGTATTATAGCTTTTTCATATTCTTTTAATCTCATTAAATTCATTCCTATATACATATGAAATATTACACTTATATTTATTTCATCGGATAAATTTGAATCGAAAAGCTTCCTATAATTGTTAAAAATTGATTTTTCCATCGCATTTTTTGTCACTTTATCAAGTCTATCTTTAGAGGCAATAGCAATATAATCTTTGAGAATGTTTATGGCCTTTTGAATCAGCACTTTATTTTGGGGATCTATTTCGACTAGTGTATTATACAAGACAGCTCGACAGAAAATCGAATCAATTACCCACCTTTTAGAGGCTGCTGTTTCTGCAAAATAGTTAAAAGCATTATCTATATCATCCCATTCCTGTGCTGTTCTTTTATAGAAAGAACTCAATAATTTCTTATCTTTCCAAAAAGCAGTTACATATCCTACCTTCTTCTTTTTGACGGGAATCTTCTCATATTCTATCAGCAAAGCATTTAATTTTTTTATCATCTTGTGATAAATCACTACCACATGCTTCAATGTTTATTAATAAAATTAAAGAAATAAAAATATATGTTATTATTTTAAGCATAAAGTATTTCTATCACTACTCTATATTTCTTGGGTCACAGCAACCATAGTAATAGCCTCATTAGTTAACCAGTGTTTACTAATCGGCATCTGCGAATGATTACAACATCCTATATCGATATCCCAATTTTCCCCTTATACAATTCTATTCGTAAGGCTATATAGAAATATTTCATATTTTATGCTGTCCCCAACTTCAACAAGTCTAAAAAAATAAATGCCACAAACAGAATAATATTTTCCGATTTCTAAAGGGACTGCTGGAATAACTTCGTTATAGCCTTTCGGTATATTGCCATATATAACATGATTCACACCATCGTTAGAAGTAGGCTCTAACCACCACATCTTTTTTATAAATTCTTCTTTCTCATTGACCTCCCTAATATCAATAAAAGCAAATTTTACTCCAGACCCTTTACATTTTTCAGACGTACTAAAACAAAAATGAGGTTGTGTTGGATTGCTCGTATCAATAATAGAGAAATACCACTTTTTGGGACAACCAACGATAAATAAAAATAAGAAGAAAAGTACAAAATATTTTTTCAAATTATTCATACACATAAATAAAAACATCCCTATATTTCAAAAAATTATTTCAAATACTATGTTTTTCAAATTTGGCTTTGGTTCTATAAAAAACAGTTATAGCAATTACAACTAAACAATCGGAATATTGTTATGACAAACTCTGTATATCAAAAAAAGCAAATATCAGATCAGCCCGCGGATCAAAACCGCTATGATTAAAAGAGCAGCGATTATTATGGCAATACGAGCAGGTTTCACCAGAAAATTTTCGCGAAATTTAGTCTTAAGTGTCGTGCTGCCTTCGTTAAGGTGCGGGAAAGGTGTGTCTTTCGGGATATCACAGTTCAGGAAAGCACATAATGGTTCCCATCCTTCCTTTACACGAAATACAAGGAGACGATCACCTGGTACCGTTTCTTGTACCTTAAGAATATGTCGTTCATAGCCTTCAATGAATGCTTTTCTGTCTCTGGTTGGAGATATAAACTTGTCGCAAAGACTATCCACCAATCGGATAAACCGCCCCAAAGTCGGAATTGCATATCCTATGGGACGCAATGGTTTCATCGTTTTAAACAAAGTCATTATGCTTTCATACCAGCGATTTGAGTCCCTGACTGTAAGGACTACTTTGGCATCAGGAAATTCGCGGAGAAGTTCTGCATAATAAAAGCATGCTGGTGCATCAACAGTAGCCTGATAGTCTTGAAAAAGCTTCTTCCAATCTATACCTCTTCCTTTGACCAGGTCAGTCCATGCTTGAACGTGACCCTTTTCTCGCGATACATTTTGCATATGATAA
Organism: Pseudomonadota bacterium; assembly: GCA_043825875.1. Lineage (GTDB taxonomy): Bacteria > Desulfobacterota > Desulfobacteria > Desulfobacterales > RPRI01 > RPRI01. The sequence continues at coordinate 30,661 of JBDRRF010000053.1, forward strand.
CAACGATAACCGAGCCTGGTAAGCGCTGCCTGCATCGACATAGTTCCAGTGCGCGGGAATCCCGCTCCGATAACTTTCATAGCTATATTTCTCCTATTACCTGAATTTTAAAATAATCTTTTTGTCATTGATAAGATGATTTAAAACTATAACCACAAGCGTAATAGCGCGTCCTCTAGTTATTCAGTTCCTTTCAATTCAAGCCTGACCCTTTTGTTTTTTTATCTTTAAGGCAGTTAAATACTTCTATTGCTTTTTGCTTTGTAGCTTCAATACTTTCGCTGTTATCAATTACTATTGTGGCATGCTGTTTTTTTTCTTCTATCGGCATCTGTGAACGAATCTTATACATTGCATCAGTTTCGGAAATTGAGTCTCTTTCCATAAGCCTTTTTAACTGAATTTCTTCAGGTATATAAACAAGGATCACATCTTCAAACCTTTTATACGTTCCTGACTCGATAAGAAGAGGAATATCAAGGATTAGTACCGAATCAGGAGATGATTGCCTGGTTTCTTCCACCATTTCAAACATTTTTTTTGAAACATATGGATGCACAATTTTGTTCAAGACCACTTTTTTGCTATGGTCCCTGAAAATAATATCACCAAGATAAGTTCTGTTTATTTCCCCATCGGCAAGAAGTACTTCTTTGCCAAAGGCTTTAATAATATCATGCCAGGCCGGACTGTTTTTTATAACAGCTTCTTTTGCAATAATGTCCGCATCTATGATTGTTGCACCTGCTTCTTTTAAAAAAGAGGATACTGTGCTTTTGCCTGTTGCTATTCCGCCTGTTAGTCCGGCTGTAATCAAAATATGACTCTCCTGTTTAAAAAATGTTAAGCGTTAAGTGTTTTTTCAGAACTCCTGCTGAAAAGTATGAAATAAAGCATAACAGCGTAAAGAATTACTGCAAAAACAGCAAAGGGTTTAAAATAGTAACCCAATGGCGCAAGGATTACTACCGTAATCCAGTGAACAACAATAATAGCTTTTGAGTCAAGCATTATCGGAAAATCATTGTATCTGCATAAGATCGCAAGCCCGCTTAAATTCCATCCGTAAAGAGAAGCAAAGGCATGCAGCCTTAACAGGAGTTTTAATTCATCCTGGTTGTAACCGGGAAGAAATTTCATAATAATATACAGTATGCCTGTCACAGCAGTAAAAAGAAGAAATACCATACCTGAAGTCAAAAAGTTTTTCTGTTGAGCTTTTATTCCAAGTTTTGCAAAAAGCACAAAAATCATAACTACCGCAAAAAAAAGAAGAGTTGTTACAATAAGCTGGGATTTGAGTTTTTCAAACATGATAAAAAGAAAAAATATTATTACCCCAAGATTAACCATCCAGAAACCGGCATCTTTTAACAGACGTATGTTAAAACTTGCATCATCTTTCATAAGAGAAAACATTACAGACATTGTAATTAAGGATAAAGGAAATGAAAATCCCAAAAAAAATGTATCCATTGTAAGTTTTGAAAAAGATACAAGCCTTAAATATTCGTTATTTGCTATAACAAGAGCAGATATTACAAGTCCGACCGAAAGACATAAAAGAGATGCCTGATGAAACTTTTCTGAAACAGGCGAATAACTGAAAAAATTGTACGGGAAAAAAGTAAATTTCTTAAGTCTTATTTTTTCAACAATAACAGCAAGCGCCAAGGCTATAAGCATTGAAACAAAATAAAGCTTTAAAAAAGCAAAAAGCGCGTAACTTAATGCAAGGATGGAAAAGAGAAGAGTTTTTTTTGTAAGATGTTCTTTGCCTTCGCTGAAATACAACAGTATAGTTCCGCCGCTGCATAAATTAAAAAGAAATATATGAAGTCTCTCAAAATTATATATTTTTCCATCTATAATAAAAATATGAAGAAAGCCGAAGAAAAGTGCAAGCGTCATCAAAATCATCAAATAAGCTTTTAGTTTTACCGACATTCTTCTTCCATCTCTTTATGCTTTGCTCTCAAAAAAATTATCTAAAAACCTATAGCTTTGAATCAACATAATCAAATGCCGTTTTTACAAGTTCCGATATTTCTTTATTAGCGGGAAGAGTTTTTGCTATCATTTCTAAATAACAATTATTCTTTAATATTTTAAATGACGGTATAAAATTTATGTCAAACACCCAGCCTATCTGAAGCAGTTTAAAATCATTTAATGTTTTTAAATCCTTCATATCAATAATTGCATGTTTATAAAAAGAATCAATAATGTGTTTTGAACACACAGGTTCATCCGGAAGGTCAAGCGCTATGGTGTTGCCCGGCCATTTTTCTCTGTAATAATCTGCAAAAACCCTCCAGATATCCAGTTTGTCTGCATCTCTTATCAGCTTTATAAAAAAAAGCGTTTTTTCATCTTCTTTGGGAAGAGATAAGGCATTATGATATGCTATAGCCTTCGCTATCAAGCGTTTGTCAGTTTTTGAAAATTTTGACAATACTTTGTGAATCCCTATCTGCTTCAACCCCAGTCTGGCATGATTTTCAGAAATAGAATCAACGAAAGTATTATATAACTCATACTGCCGGAACCTTCCGATATCATGTAGTAATGCAATAACTTCTGCAATTATCAAATCCTGCGATTCAAGACCAAGCTCTTTGCCTATCATTGTTATATTACTGCAAACACGCCTGGTATGATGTTCTTTAAGGCTTACGGGGCGGTTATATTCCGGGTCATCTTTATAGAAGCCCGACACATAACCGGCAAACCAGCTTTTTAAAAAGGTTAAGGTATCCGTGTTCATAGAAACTTATTTTCTATAAGATCGGCTATGCCATTTATATCTTTATGAGAAAATTTTGGCACAGTGATATCTATTTTATCATCTGTTACAAATGCAAACAGGTTATTATCATCAATGCAGGCAGGTTCCTCGTGTCTGGCTTTTCTGAAAACCTCAATTTTAGGCTTATTATCTTTTTTGAATCCTTCGGTTATTATAATATCCACACCGGTAATATAGCCTGCTATCAAATCAAGAGACTCACCGTCATTATTTTTATTTATCACAATGCGATCTTTTGAAACAATTATTGTAGTATCTGCTCCGGCATCAATATGACGCTGGCTGTCTTTTCCTTTCTTATCCATATCAAAACCGTGAAAGGCATGTTTTAAAGTACCTATTTTATATCCCCTTTTTTTAAGTTCGAGGATCAATCTTTCAATAAGTGTTGTTTTACCTGATTCAGCTTTGCCAACTATTGATATAATGGGGGTCATTATGTATTACCTGAATGGTTTTTAGTTTTGGTTATTCTTCTGATTTTTCCGTACCCTTAAGAGCCAGTTTCAAAACGCCCCATTTTGGCCGATCTCTGCGTTGGGCTCAAATTTCAATCCTCGAAATACTCTATGTATTCCTGTGGTTGAAATTTTCTCCCGCCTTGAGCTTGACCAAACTGAAACGTTTTGAAAGTGGCTC
>JBDRRF010000054.1:0-38907 GCA_043825875.1 Pseudomonadota bacterium
CCAGTTTTTTTGCAACCTTCTCTGCAACCTCCTCTCCACCGCTGTAAGAAGCTCTGGAAATGGTTATGATTGACATGACACTCCTCCTTTCCCGAATTAAATGGTATGTGCTGTCCATAAGCTTAAAGCCCCTGAGCAGAATGGGCCAATCCCCATGTGGGGGAACACGACTATAAATACTATCGTTTTTTAATAATATACCCGCCTTTGCTTAAAATCAAAGGAATAAAAAACGTATCCGTGGTTTATATGTCTTTGTTGAAACTTCTTGACATCGGCAATTCATATATTTAAGTTCCTATATAAGTAAAAAACATCTTAATATCACCGGAGAAAATTCAAATGGCAGATTTTATATATCAGGAAATGTTTCCACTTGGCAAAGATGAAACCGAATATAGATTGCTTACTAAAGATTATATTTCTACTGATAACTTTGGTGGCAAAACAATTGTAAAAATTTCTTCCGAAGGGCTAACTTTTCTTACCGAACAGGCATTTAAAGACGTATCCCATATGTTAAGAGCTTCTCATTTAAAACAGCTTTCAAAAATTTTTGATGATCCCGAGAGTTCCGAAAACGACAAATATGTTGCTCTTGAGATGATTAAAAATGCTGCCATCGCAGCAGAAGGAATCTTTCCTCTTTGCCAGGATACCGGCACTGCTATTGTACTTGGCAAAAAAGGGCAGCAGATATGGACAGGTTTTTCCGATGAAGAGGCCATCTCTAAAGGTGTTTTTAATGCATATACAAAAAACAATCTGCGTTACTCCCAGAATGCACCTCTTACAATGTTTGATGAAAAAAACACTGGCTGCAATCTTCCGGCCCAGATTGAACTATATGCTGTTGAGGGTGATTCTTACAAATTTCTTTTTATTGCAAAAGGAGGAGGATCGGCAAATAAAACCTATCTGTTCCAAGAAACAAAGGCAACGCTTAGCCCTGATACACTTATGGACTTTATGAAAGCCAAGATAAAAACTCTTGGAACAGCAGCTTGCCCACCTTATCACCTTGCTTTTGTTATAGGGGGAACATCTGCCGAACTGAATTTAAAAACAGTAAAACTTGCTTCCGCAGGTTATCTTGACTCTCTTCCAACAAAAGGAAATGCCTTGGGGCATGCTTTCAGAGATATTGAGCTTGAAGAAAAGCTTTTAAAAATATCGCAGGAACTGGGAATCGGAGCCCAGTTCGGAGGCAAATACTTCTGCCTTGACACAAGAGTAATACGCCTTCCAAGACACGGCGCATCATGTCCTATGGGGCTTGGCGTAAGCTGCAGCGCAGACAGAAACATAAAGGCAAAGATCACAAAAGACGGAATCTTTCTTGAAAATCTTGAAAAAGACCCGGCAAAATACCTTCCGCAGACAAGCGAAGCCGAATCCGGGGCAATTTCTATTGATCTTAACAGATCAATGGATGAGATAAGAGCCATACTAAGCAAACATCCTGTTGAAACAAGACTTCTTCTTTCGGGAAAAATCGTGGTAGCAAGAGATATCGCCCATTCAAAATTAAAAGAACGGCTTGACAAAGGAGAAGAACTTCCGCAATATTTTAAAGATCATATCATTTACTATGCAGGCCCCGCAAAAACCCCGCATGGATATCCTTCAGGCTCTTTCGGACCTACTACAGCAGGAAGAATGGATTCCTATGTTCCCGAATTTCAAAAGCACGGCGCATCAATGGTTATGCTCGCAAAAGGAAACCGTTCAAAAGATGTAACCGATTCATGCAAGAAACACGGCGGTTTTTATCTTGGCTCCATAGGCGGACCTGCGGCAAGACTTGGCAAAGAATGTATTACCAACATTGAAACAATAGAATATCCTGAGCTTGGAATGGAAGCTATATTCATGATTACGGTAAAAGACTTTCCGGCTTTTATAATAGTAGATGATAAAGGAAATGATTTTTTCGAAAAACTGCTTGGATAATTATAAATACAATAATATTAAACCTTAGCTAGTCTGATTTTCTTTTGTGATTTAGGGAATGGGGTAATCCGAAAAAGAACAGACTGCTAAGCTTCCACCATTGAAGACTCGGTTTCCATATTTGTTAATCCATCTTCTTCAACAATCTTAGGCAAGTCTTCATTCGCTGGTTCCAATTCTAAAACCCCTTCTTTTGCTTCTTGTAATTGTTTTATCCTCTCCAGCAGTTCGGAGCTCATCCTTTTGCCCATTTCAATATGCTTTGGATGCTCATGGTCATCATCTGAATTTTTATCAAGTTGATTAGATAGATATCGGTTTAGGGGTTTGATAAATTTAGGCGGTTTTACCCCTGAATGTTCCATAATGTCCATTATTTGATCGGCTGTCTGTTTTAAAGAATCCTGATTTGCAATACTTTCTTCAGCCTCCCCGCCTGCCGGTGACTCAACTGTTCCTTCAGACACCATCATAAGCGCCTGTTCCACAATCACAGTTTTATTTGATTCCATATTAGCCTCAAAAGATGCTATGGACTCAAGATTCCCAACCTTGTTTACCATGGCCATGGCATTTTTCAAATTACCCGAAAGAGTGGATTGCATGATTTTATCAATGGCTTTCATAGCCTTTTGTATATCTTTTACTTCCTGTTTGTTTAAATCCCCTTCCACCAACATTGAAAACTCGCTGCTACTGTCTGTTGAAATACTTTTCCCTTGCAAATTAAGTGACATGTTATTTACACGGGCAAAACCATTATAAGTAGTATATTGGCTTGTGCTTTGGGAATTGGCCGAAATAGTTACTTTATCTCCTTCTGCCGTAAGGATTGTAATGTCCTTGCTGTCTTCCTTAGATGTTGTAACCTGATTGAATTGGGCAAAATAGAATTTACTGCTTTCCATTGAATACCCGGCAAAATCTTTAGAAACCGACGGGTTTTGGAATATTGCATTCATTTCTCATTCTCTCTTTCTATCGGGATTTTAATTTATTCAATATCGTATTACTTTTTCATTATATCGGTATAATTCAAAAAAACTTGATTATTTAGTATCCATTAATTTACTATCGAAGTCGAGCCAGTTTCAAAACGCCCCATTTTGGCCGATCTCTGCGTTGGGTGAAAATTACGTTTTTCTTTGCTTCACATACTACTTAATATTGACGTACATTGCCATATCGCATATTCTAAATAGCAGATTATAATTATAGATGGTGTTCTTGATTGGAAATAGGATTCTTTTTGTGCTTTCAGAGAATAGCTAATATGCAATTTCGGACAATAAAAGCTTTTTTGATCATAATCATTTGTGCCAGTTTCAAAACGCCCCATTTTGGCCGATCTCTGCGTTGGGCTCAAATTTCAATCCTCGAAATACTAAATGTATTCCTGTGGTTGAAATTTTCTCCCGCCTTGAGCTTGACCAAACTGAAACGTTTTGAAAGTGGCTCATTTATTTAAAGGATTTCAAACCCCATCATGTTTAACATTGACCAAACCCAGAAGGATATTAACGCAATAAAGGATGCCTTTATCGCCATTGATATTAAAGGTTCCCTTGAACAGATTTTTTGGCTCCTTGCAGAGTTCGAACAAAAAACAGCTCAATACACTGCGTTTCCCCATTTAGATGCAATCATCAAATGGCATAAAAATCTCTTTTTTCAAAAAGCTTATCTGTTTCAACGTGCCGAAGAGCTTCTGGATGAAGCATTAGACTCCATTGAAGAACGTAAAGAACCTTTATTTCAGAAATGGAAGGTAAAAATATATATATCTCTGGGATATGTTCACAAAGCCCAATGGAACTATCTTGATGCCGAGTTCTATCTTTTCAATGCTCTAAAACAGGCAAAATATCTTCCTGAACTCAGTAAGTTTTTGGGTGAAATCTATTCAGGCCTTAGTCAAATCAGCCTTTTTCTTACACACCACCACCAGGCCAATCAATATGCAGCTTTAGAACAAAAAGTATGTTCCGAAAATTATATTGCAGATCCCTCCAGTGAAAGCGGCTCTGTTATCTATGCCTATGCACTGATTAATCGTTGTCGTATCAAACGGCTTTTGGGAATGGTTGAACGAGAATATCTCAAAGACCTTGACACGGCATTTGATTTAGCGTCCAAATTCAATAATGAGAAATGTAAAATATTGTGCAATCTTGAAAGGGCGGAAGTCAAATTCAGTATTAATCAGGTGGTCCAGGCTTTTGATATTGCACTGGAACTTGAACCAGCTCTGAAAGAACTGGGGATGCCCCAGGAAAGTATGCAGGCAGGACTTATTGCGGCAAAAGCATATCGCAAACTCTATGATTATGAATTTGCCGAACAGAAACTCAAAGGAATTCTTAATCTGACCCAAAACCATTATTTGCAGTTAGGACAAATTATCGCTGATACCCATTATGAGTTAGGATTGACCTATTATCAGATGGATCAGGAAACTAACGCCTATAACTGTTTTCGTGAATCCGCTAAAACGGGCATGGTGCTTGGCATCAAAGACATCATCATCCGTGCCTTTGATGCTGCAAAACGTATAGATAAATATACAGCAAGGGAGCTTTTGTCACCCAATCTGGCTTACCGGGATGCCACTTTTGTGAAAAACAGCCTGAGCCAGGAATTCAACCCGTTTAAAAGCACCAGGGCAAAAATACAGCTTTATGCCACCACGCTTTTTGTAGATATCGTGGGTTTCAGTCAGTTGATGAAAAAGTCGGATGAAAGTCTGACCATTCAGATGGTGGATGAATTCATTGACCGGATGTCTTTAATCATCTATCAGAATCACGGATATATTGACAAGTTTCTTGGCGATGGTTTTATGGCCATATTTGAACATGGACAAACCGTTTCATCTGAAAAGGTGATGAATGCTATTCGCTCAGGTATCGACATATATCGTGCATTGAAACATAAAAACCGGAAGCTTGGAACCGTGTATGGGGAAGATAGTAAAATCAATGTACGCATCGGTATCAGCACTGGAGAAATATTTGCAATGGTTTTAGGCAACTATATTAAAACAGAGTTCACCTATCTTGGCAACTCTGTAAATCTGGCATCAAAACTTGAGAGTCATGCCAAAAATCAATGCATGTTAATCGATGAAGAAACTCATCAGCAGGCTGGCAATCTCATCTTATCGGAACCTGAAACCATTATCATTCCAGGCCTTGGTGAAACAAATGTATACAAGGTTCTCCGCCTCGCTCGTATGAGAAAACGACCGGCAATAAAAGCTTCATAAAAATAACAAGTCTTTATCGGCAATACTACACCCGAAATCATTGCCAAAAGAATATTTAGCTGGCTATCTCTTTACATATTCTTTTGGAAGATAAATGCTTGTCATTTATCTCGTTCAGGTAATGGCGGATAAATCCTTTGTTTTCTTCACGAGTAAAGCTGTAACCATCGCGCAAGGTTCGCCGGTAGGCCCGGGCCAGAGAATTTATACAACGCCTTTTTAAAAATATAGAAACCCATGGTTTACTTGTTTCACGATCGATTAAAACAAAAGAATACTTATTATCAATGTATTCACAGAAAACATCTTTGAGTCTAACAACCTGAAAAAATCCTTTGCGATGCAAACGGCCCACAAATCTTCCAAACCCCTCCATCAATAAAAGCCTCTCGCTGGAAGTACTTGAAGAATAAAGTGTAGCCAAATCAGTTCCCTTAACACCTTCAACCAGCAAAAAACCCTTAACCGGCAAACAGTACTTTCGCTCCTCTCCCCATGCCAGGGACCGCATCACCGGAATACCGGCTTTTGTCAGGGAATCTATCAACATTTTTTCGCGAAGAGGCCCTGAGCAAGGCTTTCTTCCAAAAACAAGCATGCGCAACAATATTCCTATCGGCTCACGCCCGATCCGTTTGAGAAACAAATGACGTGTCTGGCCGTTTTGTGAAATACTGATCCGGCGTAATTGCCTAAGCTCTTTTCCCTTTACTAATAATTCACCAACCGGTTCATCCATCAAGGCTTCAAAGCACCCAAGCCCGATTGCATCGAGATCTGCCCTAAAGGACTCATCTACCTGCCACCAGAACACTAGCTATGTCCTTGACTTGCGACTGATGTTATCAAGTAAAATTTCCGGGCACTCATCTTCTCAGTTATGGCTCCATCTATATGCGGTTTAATATAATAGAAATTCGCTAAGTACTTCTCCACCTTCACTGACCGTATAAAACACTTTGCGACATTAACTTTAATATTTGAGGAAATATAGTGTGCCCCGTTTTGAGTGTCAAGATTAAATAAAATAGCACATAGTGGCATGTCATTGCTGTAAATTCTATGAGGTTTTTATATTCCCGGAATCTTCAAACTATGTAATTTTTACTGCAATTAATTATTATGGCCTTCCCCATCTTTCATAAAGGTTATTTCTCTTTGATTCGTCAGGGTTGGCTCTTACATATTTTTCACCAACCTGGTGATATCCGGGAACAGTGACAAGCCCTTCGCTCATAAATTTTGCAAGATCTTCAACCGCAAACTTTCTGCCGCTTTTTAGTTCAAAGGTCATAAATTTTCGGCGTAAACTTGAATAACTTGCGCGTTCAAGCTTTTCAGTAATCGGATGACTCAAAACCTGAATATAAAGCGTTAAATATCCGTTATTAAGTTTCAGCCTATCCGGATATACAATTACCTTCACTCCCTCAATATCCAAATCCAGATCAAGCGAAGATGTTAAATTCCTAAGAACTTTATTAGCAGTTTTAGAAATCATTTCCTGTGCAATATCCGGTATCTCATCAACAGTATCTGATTCGCCGATCAGAAAAACAATGACATCCAGCCACCATGGTAAATCAATTCCAATATTTACTTGCCGCATATCAAGATAAATATTTTTGCTGCCGGGAAATAAATGGAAATAAAACGGCCCGTTGATGGTTCCTTCAGCACCAACGTAGTTATCTTCTATCTTTCCATCAACTGCAATATAATCCGCTTCCGGCCAGATATTAAGTCTTTTAACGGTTATATGTTCACTGTAATTGCCAAGATAGTCTCTTAAGGTTTGTTCACCACTTTGAAGAAGTGAGTCCATAATATTGCGTGATGTGTGAAATACTACTTCACTCCCGGTTGGTACAAAACTTGGTACAGTAACTGGCATATCCGTATCAATAAAAATAGGAAAATCAACAAGCAGCCCGAAAGCATCAACATGTTCATCATCTCCTTTCATCAACTTTAAATAAACCTGGTATTCATCATGACCAATTACAAGTCCATCGGGTTGTGGGCCATAAATATCTTCAATAGCATCTATCATGGGAGTAATCAGGTCAAATTCCATAGCATTAATAATGGCACCAAGGTTTTGGTCAAGAATTAACTGCTCGATATCTTCCTTGGGTAATGGCCCTGAGTAATTTTCAATACCATCATATTGTAAGCCAACCAGCGGTGCCTTACCTGTTCTTGGTTTTAACACCATGTTGATTATCAGGCTTGCAGAAATATCAAAAACAAATAATGGCGGACTTTCGGCAGTTGGCGATGAAACCCAAAGTGTTACCGTACCGTTGATATCAAGTCTTGTATAACGTTGCCCATTGGATTTTTCATGCATTTTAAAGACAGGAGGTTGCATATCTCCCTGGGCATGTCCATTAATCACAAGATCATTATTGCCTTCAATGAGATGGAATGGTTTTTCAATTAAAACATGATTGATTGCTTTTTTCACCTGGAGTTCTTTTAGAAAATCATCAAATACTTTTACTGCTATACCTGTGGCGAATTGCGCTGTGCCAATTTCCATAATTGCTCCTCCTTATAGTTGGTAGCATTTAACTCAATTTGTGTTTTTGCCAATCGTAGGTCAAACATTATTACATCTGCGTATGCAGGAAATTATCTTATATTGCAATCAAAATAATAGGTTAATACCAATTTGTTTCGAGTTTACTTACAGCAAACTGACATTGAATACAATAATTTTTTCGGAAAAGTATTATGAAAACATCCGGGTTTTACAGGCTATAATATACTCTACGATGATATAGGAAAAATGATTGTTCAACGATGTTTTTTCAGCAACTCGGCATATATTTCTATAGTATGTTTTACTTCGATTCTGTCTTTTGATTTTGAAAGCATATCTGATATCTGAATCATGCAGGCAGGACAGGCTGTTGCAACAATCGAACATCCGGTTGCCTTAATGTTATTGCGTTTTCTTTCTCCTATGGCAGTTGAAATATCATAATGCTCTAAATTAAAGCTTCCGCCCATTCCACAGCACCAATCTGCTTCAGGCATTTCCATAAAAGTATAATTGCTGTTGGCTTTTATAAGTTCTCTTGGTTCCGCAAAAACTCCAAGAGATTTTTTAAGGTGACAGGGATCGTGATAAGTAATGATTTTACTGCCCCCGGTATTTTCATATTTTTCTTTTTTAACTCCTATCTTTGAAACTACAAACTGGTTTATATCAAGTACTTTTTCAGAAATTATCTCAACTTTTTTTGTTATATTTTTCCCAAGACTCTCGCTTGCTATTAGAGGCCAGATATTTTTTATAGTTGCAGAACATGTTGCACATGAAGTAATAAGATAATCAAAATCAACAGGCTCAAATTGATTGATATTATAAAGAAGAAGTTTTTCAAATGACTTGGTATCTCCTGCCGATATCGCCGGGATACCGCAACATCCCTGCCCTTGGGGCATAAAAACCCCTACTTCATGAAAAGAAAAAACATGCATTGCAGCTTGTGCCACGTTTGGAAAAATTTTATCTATTAAGCATCCTGTAAAATATGCGATTTTTATTCCCGATCTTCCGGGAAAAGTATTTACAGAAGGTGTACTACTATGAAAAGGAACCGGGGCAAGCGGCACAAAATGCCGCTTTTTAAGAATAGGCGAAGAAATCCTGGCACATGATGTCCCAACTATATCGCTTGCAGTTTTTGTAAAAAATCTCTGAAATCTTGATCCAAACTCAAGAAGTCTGTCAAACGTTTTAGGATTTGACAGTATTTTTCTTAAAATAATTTTTTTGCCTGTTGATAATCCCATAAAAGCGGTTAAAATAGCCCTTGCTTTAATGAAAATATCAAGAACCTTTACCCCGCTTGGGCAGTTTGCAGCACATGATCCGCACAAAAGGCACCTGTTTAAATGCTCAAATACCCCATCGGGATTTTCAAACATATTATTCAAAAGCCCGTCTAATATGGCAAGCTTTCCTCGCGCAACATCTGATTCTTTTCCTGTTACCGAAAAAAGAGGGCACACAGCCTGACACGAACCGCATCTCATGCAAACGGAAAGCATCTTGTCAAGTTCTTCCATAAGCCGTGCAAGCCTTATCATATCGGACATATTTATTTTCTCCCCATATTCAATGCCGAACCAAAAGGAATTGTAATAATAAATCTATCAATAGCAACCATATATCTGTCTTCTAAAACAAAGAAGGTCAAATATAAAGTCAAAAAACAGTTTATTAAACAAAAAATATATTCTTGCAACATATTGAATTAGCATCTGATTTATAAGATAATTCTTCTTGACAATCCATTTATCATTCAGTAACCTTTTTAAGATAGATGGGTATTTAACGATTTTGCACCATTTAATACCGGTTGCAATCGATATTAAGATTTTACTCATTATTACACAACTTTTAATTTGGCTTGCTTTAATCTTTAAAGTAAATTTAATATTTAGGCGGTGCTTCATGAAAAAACAAGTCCTTGGTAAAATTGAAATTAAACAGGAAGATATAACAAAACTCCATGTTGATGCCATTGTTAATGCCGCAAACCGCTCACTTCTCGGCGGAGGAGGGGTTGACGGCGCCATACATCGTGCGGCAGGTCCTATGCTTCTGGAGGAATGTAAAACACTGGGAGGATGTGATACTGGAGAAGCTAAAATAACAAAAGGTTATAACCTTAAAGCTTCATATGTAATTCATACTGTAGGCCCTGTGTACAGCGGGAAACCTGCTGACAGCAGGCTTTTGGCTCAATGTTATACAAACAGCCTGCAACTTGCCTTAGAAAAAGAATTAAGCTCTATCGCATTTCCTGCAATCAGCTGCGGGGTTTACGGCTATCCTATTAAAGATGCCTGTAAGATTGCCATAGACACTACTTGCAGTTTTTTAGAAAACCAGGAAGCCTCTTTATCAAAGGTTATTTTTATTCTTTTTTCATCCAATCATCTTGATATCTATCATAAATACCTAAAAGTAATTTCCTGAATATGACAAACATGTTTATATTTTGATCATAAATTCTTCAAAACAAAGTTTACCTTCCAATTGATTGCAAGAAGTATGAGATAGGATAGTCAATTCACATAGAGATAATCTATTTTGAATCCTGAATATTATTGACAAACACTATTTCAGTAATTAGTTTAGAAATCATAGGAAAGGCAAAAAATGATTGCCGATATACCTTAAAAAAACCGATTAAAGGTTAATATGCATATTTAGCAGAAGGAGGGTTAACATGGTTGAGATAACACCAATGGCTAGCAAACAGATAGCCGAATACTTTGAAGGGAAAGAAGCTTCACCGATCAGGATTTTTTTAAATCAAGGTGGCTGAGGCGGGCCGTCTCTGGCATTGGCTCTGGATGAGCCTAATGAATCTGACAAAATATATGAAGTTGACGGATTTAAGTATATAATTAATCAGGAATTTTTAGAGAAAGCAAAACCGGTTAAAGTAGATTATGGCCAAATCGGTTTTAAAATTACATCGGGATTCGATATGGGTGCTCCTTCTGCATGCTCAAGTTGCGGCACAGGTGGTTCTTGCAGCACCGAATCATAATATACTCATAGTTTATATATATATTAACAGGGTAACATCAGATGGTATTTTTGTGTTGCCCTGTTTTTATAATCATTTCAGCTTCAATTTTCCACATTTTTTATTGTGCGCTCAATACAAATTTTACTTTTTTGGATAATAGCGTTTAACGCTCATCGATTTTTGCTATTTCATATTCGCTATTCTCGATATAAATTTGCTTTTATCGGAGGTGGAAATATTAGATATGAAGATATTAATTACCGGTGGAACAGGTTTTGTAGGATCATATCTTTCCGATACCTTTATCAAAAAAGGTTATCATGTTATATCTATTGGCGGGCCTCCTCCAGACAATGCATTAAAACATCCAAATTTAAAATATGTCCTGGCAGATACAACCCAAAAAGGCTCCTGGCAAGAGGAATTAAACGATATTGATGCTGTTATCAATCTTGCAGGAAGATCGATTTTCAGCCGCTGGAACGATGATTATAAAAAATCGATTTATGATAGCAGGATACTTACAACACGTAATCTTGTCGAAGCTCTTCCTTCAAATAAAAATATTACTCTTTGCAGTACATCTGCTGCCGGTTATTATGGCGACAGGAAAGATGATATTTTGACTGAAAACGAATCTCCCGGCAATGATTTTCTTGCATCAGTATGCAAAGATTGGGAAAAAGAAGCGTTTAAGGCTGAAAACAAAGGGGTAAGAGTTGCAATAACCCGATTCGGCATTGTTTTAGGAAAAGGCGGCGGAGCTTTAAAACAAATGATACCGCCGATACGTTTTTTTGTCGGAGGTCCTCTTGGAAATGGACAGCAGTGGTTTCCTTGGATTCATATCGAAGACCTTATCTCGGCTATGCTTTTTATATTTGAAAATGAATCTGTAAGCGGGGCATTAAATTTTACCGCACCGGGATCTATAAGAAACCTTGAACTTGTTAGAACCATTGCCGGAATTCTTCACAGACCGTCTATCATGCCTGCTCCGGCTTTTTTCATAAAACTGTTTCTGGGAGAATTCGGATCATCCATTCTGGCCAGCCAGCGGGTAACTCCTCAAAATCTTTTACAATATGGTTTCAAATTTAAGTACCCTGATATAAAAAGCGCTCTGAATAATATTATAGAAAAAGGCTCATGAGCCACTTTCAAAACGTTTCAGTTTGGTCAAGGTCAAGGCGGATGAAAATTTTAACCGCAGGAATACATGGAGTATTTCGAGGATTAAAATTTTAACCCAACGCTTAAGATCGGCCAAAATGGGACGTTTTGAAACTGGCTCTCATAACTTAGATATATTCCTTAATACATACGGAAGTATCCCACCGTGAATAAAATAGTTTAACTCTGATTTTGAATCGATTCTTGCATTTACATTAAACTCTATTTTGCTTTTATCTTTCCGGCAGGCTGATATTTTAAGCTTTTTTTGAGGATAAAAATCTGTTTCAATTCCTTCGATATCGTATAGTTCGGTTCCATCCAGTTCCAGTACTTCATAATTTATTCCTTCATCAAATTGTAAAGGAAGTATTCCCATGCATACAAGATTGCTTCGGTGAATTCTTTCAAAGCTTTGGGCTATCACGGCTTTAACTCCCAACAGAAAAGTGCCTTTGGCAGCCCAATCACGTGAACTTCCGGTTCCATACTCCCTGCCTGCTATCACTATAAGTGGAATACCCGATTTTTTATACTCCATCGCTGCATCATAAATAGTTGTAACTTTTTCTTCAGGAAGTATAATTGTCCAACCACCGGTTGTTTCGGGGGCAAGTTTGTTTTTTAAACGAATATTACCGAATGTGCCGCGCATCATTATTTCATGATTGCCGCGATACGATCCAAAGGAGTTAAATTCATCCGGAGGTATTTTTTTACTTATAAGATATTTACCGGCCGGACTGTCAACAGGAATTGAGCCGGCAGGTGATATATGATCTGTTGTTACCGAATCACCTAAAAGAGCAAGCACTCTTGCTTTTTTGATATCTTGAGGCTCCGGTGTTGTTTTGGTTATATCGGTAAAAAAAGGCGGGTTTTTAATGTATGTTGAATCAGGCTCCCATTTAAAAATTGACCCTTCAGGAACCGATAGCAATTGCCATTGTTTTGATCCTTCAAATATAGTGGAATATTCTTTAATAAACATGTCCGGAGTTAAAAGAGTTTCTACTATTTGACTGATTTCTCTTGCAGATGGCCATATGTCATGAAGAAAAACGGACTTTCCTTCATTGTTTATTCCTATTGGCTCGGTTTCAAAATCAATATCAATATTACCGGCTATCGCATAAGCTACTACAAGCGGGGGAGAAGCAAGAAAGTTTGCACGTATGAGTGGAGAAATTCTTCCTTCAAAATTTCGGTTCCCGCTTAATACTGAAGCCACAACAAGATTTTTCTCAGATATCGCTTTTGCAATAGATTCATGAAGTGGGCCGCTGTTTCCTATACAAGTAGCACACCCGTAAGCAACAATATTAAATTTAAGCTCTTCAAGATATGACAACAACCCTGATTTTTCAAGGTAAGCTGCAACTACTTTGGAACCGGGCGCAAGACTAGTTTTTACCCATGGTTTAACCATAAGCCCCTGTGAGAGCGCTTTTTTTGCAAGAAGCCCCGCACCTATCAGAGCTGAAGGATTGGAAGTATTTGTACAACTTGTTATAGCAGCTATAACAATTGAACCATGATCAAGATTAGCCGAAACATCATCTATCTTTATATTTTCAGGTTTTTCTTTTCTGTCATTATCTTTTTGTATTAATTCTTTAAATACTTCTTTAACCTGAAAAAGCGGTATGCGTTCCTGAGGCTTTTTAGGCCCGGCAATACAAGGTTGAACCTTACTCATATCAAATTCAACAGTATCATGATAGATAATATTACTTCCGGCATCTTGTCTGAAAAGGCCCTGTTCTTTTGTATATGTTTCTATCAAAGATATGATATGGTCAGAGCGGCCGGTTAATCTAAGGTATTTTAATGTAATATCATCCACCGGGAAAAACCCCATTGTAGCTCCGTATTCAGGGGCCATGTTTGCAATGGTCGCACGATCCTCCAAGCTTATGTTTGATACTCCGGGCCCGTAAAATTCAACAAAATTTCCTACAACACCTCTTTTTCTCAAAAGCTCGGTTATATGTAAAACAAGATCTGTTGCAGTTATACGATCTGAAAGTTTTCCTGTAAGCTTGAAACCAAGAACTTTTGGTGAAAGAAAATAATATGGATTGCCAAGCATTACAGCTTCAGCCTCTATTCCACCCACACCCCAACCAAGCACTCCAATTCCATTTATCATTGTTGTATGTGAATCAAGGCCAAACACACTGTCAGGAAAAACAGTATTTGTATCTGAAAACTCTTTTATGAAAACTACTCTGGCAAGGTATTCAAGGTTAACCTGATGGCATATGCCGGTAGCAGGAGGCACTACTTTAAAATTTTCAAAATTCTTCTGCCCCCATTTTAAAAAAGTATAACGTTCGGAATTACGATTGAACTCATTAGAAATATTTTCTTCAAGAGAAGTGTTTTTTCCAAAGGAATCTACCTGAACTGAATGATCAATAACCAGTTCCAAAGGTATTGACGGATTGATTCTTAAAGGATCTTTGTAAAGACGATTTGCAGCATCGCGCATTGCCGCCAGATCCACTATAGCCGGAACTCCCGTAAAGTCCTGCAAAAGCACCCTGGCCGGCAAAAAAGGTATTTCAATACTTTCTTTTTCTATATTCCATGAAGCCAGATTCTTTATATCTTTATCTGTAAATAAAACCCCATCTTCGTTTCTTATAAGATTTTCTATAAGTATTTTAATGCATACAGGCAGTTTTGAGATATCTTTAAAGCCTGCATCGGCAAGTTTATTCAAGCTGAAATATGTATAATTCTTGTTGCCTATCTTAAGTATTTCTTTTGTGCCAAAACTGTTTTTACTGCCTGTCATATTTACTCCTAAAAAATGTCAGATATAAAAGGATTCAAGGGTTCGAGGGTTCAAGCGATAGCAATTTTCCCCTTTGAGTTATAATCCTCTCCCTCTTTGAACTTAATCAAAATTGGGCATTCTTTAAAGAACTCAAAACTTTTGCCAAACCTTTATACTATATAATTTATCAACATTCCACTTGGCTCCTGGAACCCTTGACCCCTTGAATCCTGGATCACCAAGTCTTTTATAGATATTTCGATTGTATATATAATCATAGAAGTATCTTATTGATTTTTTCACAAAGATCAAAAGAGCTATTAATTTTTATTCCATCTAACCCGATAGCCGGCACAGCTCCCATAAGAGAGTTTGTGAGAATTACACCATCAGCAGAAAACAATTCATTGGAAAAAATTAATTTATCCTCAAATTCATAACCCCATTCCAAAAGCAACTTGCCGACTGCTTTGCTCATTATACCGGGTAGTACATGAGGCGATAACGGTCTTATAATTTTTTTACCATAAACAAGCATAATATTTGCCGTATTTGTTTCCGATAAACTTCCATCCGGATTTATTATCAGCGCTTCATCAGCGCCATTTTCTTTCGCCCATTCACCAGCAAGATAATAGTATAAATAATTCAGGGTCTTATAGGAAGCAAGAGGGCTCTGCCTTGGTTCGGCATAAAAAGCAAGATATAAGCCTTTATTGGTTTTCAACTGAATTCTTCCCGGATAATCTTTTGCCATAACCAATAGATCATAATTAGTTATTAAACAGCCTCCTTTGCCTTTAGCTGCAATAATCTTTATGGAAGCCGTTTCATTTGATAGACCGTTTTCAGTAATTACCTGTCTGATTATATCTTCCCATGTTAAATCAGGCACAGTATCTTTGAAAAAATATTTCCATGCATCATTAAATCTTAAAATATGTTCATCAAGAAAAGCAGGTTTGCCTTTACTTATTCGTACTGTTTCAAAAAAACCGTATCCATACATAAAGCCTTCGCTGCATGCCAAAACACCTGCATCATCAGAAGACTTTAACATGCCGTTATGCCAAATAACTGAATTTATATTTGAAGTTTCTTTTGAGCTTTTAAATGTATCCATTATTGTACGGCCTTTATGCAATGTTTCATCATATTCATCCTGCGGATTCGAATCCAATACTATCCCTCCTCCAACGGAATAAACAATCTTGCCGTTTAAAATACTGATAGTACGGATTGCTATCGATAAATCCATCGTATCATGGAAACTTATATATCCGATAGATCCTGTATAGATATGACGGCGGCAGGGTTCAAGTTCATCTATGATTTCCATGGCTCTTATCTTAGGACACCCTGTAATTGAGCCTCCGGGAAAAACCGCTTTTATCAAATCCACCTGATCCTTGTCATCTTTCAGTTTTCCTTCTACAACAGATACAAGATGGTATACATTCTGGTATGCTTCTATTCTTTTGTGCTCTGATACTGCAACTGATCCGGCCCTGCAAACTTTACCCAGATCATTTCGAAGAAGATCAACTATCATTGATAATTCAGCATCATCTTTACTGCTTTTTAAAAGTTCGCTTTTTAGCTTTTCATCTTCTGCAATGGTTATTCCTCTTGGTCTTGTTCCTTTTATCGGTCTTGTTTCAACCTGAGTTCCCTTTTGCAGTACAAAGCGTTCGGGAGAAGTAGAAATGATCTGAAGATTTTTTCCTCCGTTAATAAATGAAAAAAATGGGGCTGGATTTTTTTCATAAAGCATCGCAAAAAGAGAAAAAGCGTCTCCTGTAAAATCGGCTATAAACCGCTGCGAAAGGTTAACCTGATAAACATCACCTGCTTTGATATATTCTTTTATTTTATTTACTGCTTCAATATATAAATCTTTACTAAAACAAGATGTTAAATTTCCGGCATATATTTCATTTTGCTTTCTGGCTACTCCGCCTTCAAATATTTGCATAAATGACTTTAGGGCATTGTCTTTATCTTTATTTTGTTCAGAAACAATCAGATCCGTTTCATTTGTTGATTTGTCATGAACAAATACTATTGAATGAGCATAAAACAAAACATCCGGCATTTGTATATCATTGATACTTGTTCTGGGTAATTTTTCAAGCGAGTCTTTAAGATCATAGGATAAATACCCCATAAGTCCGGATATAAAAGGGATATCTTTAGCTGTAACATCTATTTTATATTTGTCTAATATAAAACGAAGCACATCGAAAGGGTTTAAATCATATTGAATGGTTCCTTCAACAGTAGTTACGGAAAGATTTTGATTATGACCTGAAACAGTCAGCCAGGGAAGTATACCCATTATATGATATCTGGCACAATCATAGTCTCCGCCGCTCATAAAAACAACAGTTCCTTCAAGATGGGCAAACCTTGAGGCAAAATCTGCAAACGGTTCATCCAATACAATTTTTTGCCTGTAATTATTATTTAATTTTATCTCAAAGTCCTTTCTTACTGACATAATATGTATAGAATTTAGGGCTTATTAATTTTTAAAAAATTATCCACCAGGATTTGCCCATCTTCAGTTAAAAAACTTTCCGGATGGAATTGAACGCCATGAAGCGGATAAACATTATGAGAAAGTCCCATGATAGTTTCATCATGGGTTTTAGCTGTAACATCAAGCCTACTACCATTTAATTTAACCATAAGCGAATGATATCGGGCTGCCCTGAAAGGAGAAGGCATTCCTTTGAAAATTCCGCTTTGATTATGTTCAATAATAGATGTTTTTCCATGCATAGGCTGAAAAGCTCTAACGGTAATACCTCCAAAAACCTCGTTGATGCATTGCATTCCAAGGCAAACACCAAGAATGGGAGTTTCTTTATAAAAAGTTTTTATAACGAGTGTAGATATACCCGCATTTGCAGGATCTTTCGGGCCCGGGCTAATTAAAATATAGTCCGGGTTCATCACCTTAATCTGCCTGATAGTAATCATATCATTTCTGCAAACATCTATTAAAAGATCATAGTGCATAAACATCTGAGCAAGATTAAATGTAAATGAATCATAATTATCTATTATTAAAAGCTTTTTCAAATTGAAATTCCTGATAAAACCAAAAATATAAAAGTATAAGTATTAAAAATATTTAATATGTCCATCAAATATTAAAAATCAATTAAAGGCAATTTTTTTTTACTGATTATCAAATAAATTTACGAAAACGGATTTAAAGTTGCTCGTTTGAGTACAGGATTTTTTTAGTGTATGCTCAACTTCTTGAAGTAGAAGCAGAAACTTTATTTTAGTATTTCTGCTTAGCAACTCGTATACTATTTTTATCTGCCAACCTATATATTAGATTAAAAATAAACACACCTATTGCCGTTCCGAATGTATTTAATACAAGATCTGAAAGCTGGGAAAATCTTGTTGGAAGATATGCCTGAGTCAATTCAATTGACATACTGAGTGAAAAACCGGCAATAACAACAGTAAAAAAAATTATTTTAAATCTATATTTTTTTGTCTTTATCAGCAAAGCTGATACAAAAATTCCAAATGGGATAAACCCAATAAGATTTATTGCTACATCCTTGATATAAGAAATTTTCCATACATCTTGAGATCTCACTGGCTCTAAAAATACTTTTTGAACCGGTTTAAATATTTCAGGTATTATAAGAGGATAACCTGATTCAGCATAATTATGGATAGTACTTTCTTTTTTCTCATCAAACGGATATAAACAAACAAGTCCGGTATTTTGTTTCATCAATGCATAATCACCTTCAACCCACGATTGATAATTTGCAGAAATCTGCTCCGGGGCTAAAGTTTTATTATATATGGCAAGACCCATAAATTCACCTTTCCAGAAACTGTTTCCTGTTGGTGAATTGCCGATTATAATGCATAAAGGCTCATCATCATATTCTGAAAGCATAGAAAAACCGGAGTAAGACTTTGCCTGCATACCATTTATATAAACAGCGGATTCTTTTTTATCTGATACTATTGTAATAAAAACATCCCGGTTTTTTAATAGAGCATTGTTCAAGCCTCTTTCCCTATAAGGTTCACTGCGCTTAAACAGAGCCGGGTCATTAGTACGGCATCTTACAATCAGATGCGACCTCCATTGCCCCACAGTAATTACTCCAGGTAATTTACCATCGTAAAGATTAAAAATAGACGGAAGATTTCCCGGTTCGTTTAGTGGTTTGACCCATAGTTCCACGCTTATTGCTCTGTCGGAAAAAAGCGATTCATTAGCCTTCTGCAAGCATCCATGGCTTAAAATCAAACCCTGGCCACTAAATGATACTCCATTATTATTTTGCAGCCATTTGACCTTGTTTTCTGGAAAAAAGTTAAATGGCCAAAGTCCTGCTAATATTATGGCAAGAACAACAGCAAGACAGATTATTTTTAAAAGAACGGTGTCAATATTGTTAATTTTGCTGATATATATTAAAGTTGATTTCATTTATTCTTGCACCTGATATCTTTCCATTATCTACTGATCAACTCATGAATCGATCAATTTCACAAGTATTCTTTCACTTACCAGATAAATAATAGCTTGACAAATAATTACAATACCAATACGTTAAAACCGTTTAAACATCTGTTTTTTCCATATGTTATTCAAAAACATCAATGCACGGAGCAAAACATATGAATTCTATGCGCAAAACTAAAAAACAGCTTATTGAAGAATTGGATAGTTTAAAGGAACGGATTTTAGAACTTGAAGCACTTGAAAAAGCCTCGGGGCAGTCAAAAAAAGAATTAGGTGAAAAAATAGGTCGATACTTCCCGCAGGTTGAACATATGGATGAGGCTATCTATGTCCTTTTTGATAGAAAGTACGAATTCGTAAACAATCAATTCGCAAAACTGTTTGGCGTAACACCTGATGAAGTATGCAGCCAGGAATTTGATCCTATGAAACTGGTGGCTCCGGAAAGCCGAAAACTTGTTACTAACAAATACAAATTAAGCTCCAGCGGCGAATTTATGACTCAGCAGTATGAATTTACCGCAATGAAGAATGATGGATCAAGAATAGAATGTGAAACCTTCATCCTGCTCATCCCTTACAAATGGGGAGTTGCCATTCATGGAATGCTACGCAATATTAGTGTGCGCAAAAGGATTGACGAGGAACTGCAACGAAACCGAAGCGATCTGCAGATAGTCTTAAATTCTATACCAACAAGCATATACTATATGGATACAAATCATCGTTTTATCCAGGCAAATAAAGCTTTTTGCAAATCCATTGGTTTTCCTATGGAAAGTATCATCGGAAAGACATTGACCGATATTTTCCCCAATCTGCCTACAGAACAGCTCTCTCATTTCTATGAAACAAATAATGAAGTATTAAATACCGGCAATCCAAAGCGTGGATTTATTGAAGTTTTGCCATCAATTCGCGGAAGAAGATGGATTCAGAACGACCGCATACCTTATGTAGATGACAAAGGGAAAATCATCGGAATTATTTGTATTGCCATTGATATAAGCGAACTACGAGAAACGGAAGAAAAGCTCTGGTATCTTAGTTTTCATGATGTTCTTACCGGTTTATACAACCGCACCTATTTTGAAGAAGAGTTGTACCGGCTTGAAAACGGAAGGCAATTTCCAATAAGCGTTATTTCTATTAAAATCGACAACCTTCAAAAAATCAATATTAATGAAGGAATAGCAGCAGGAAACGAACTCTTGCGAAGAACAGCCAAGGTCCTGAAAATATTTCGCACAGAAGATGTAACTGCCAGAATCAGCGGAGATAAATTCGCAATTCTTCTGCCAACAGCCGACAAATCAATAGGAGAAGATGCTATACTAAGGCTTGAGAAAACCCTTGAATCAAATAACAAACATCACAAAGTACCTTTAAATCTCTCTTTCGGAGCCGCTACTGTCAGGCAAAAAGGCCGTTCATTAATTAATGTATTGAAAGAGGCTGAAGCCGCTATTGCTTAAAATATATGGCATTAGGCGCTATATTATACAAAACTAATAAAGCGCCTTAAATAACCCCAGCCATAAATCCCGAAAAAAACACCTATAGTATTCATTACAATATCCGCCACAGAAAAAGTTCTTCCCGGAACATAAAGCTGGCCTATTTCTATCAATACTCCCAAAAGAATCATGCTAAAAGAAGCAGTTAAGGCAAACTTTCTGTTTGAATAGGCAATCATGGGCAAAACGGACAACCAGCTGTATGAAAAAAAATGGTAAAGTTTGTCCACCTGCCAGAAATCAACCGGAAATTCCACATTAGGTATAAGCGAAAAGTAAATTACTATTCCAATAGAACTTATCCATACTACTGAAATCAATCCGGCCCAGTATTTATTCTCCATTTGCAACCTGCTTAGTACATCTTTTCACCATATCAACTTAAGACTATTTTATAGATTCAAGAGTTGCAGAAGCTTCATCGGAACCCTCAAATTCAGGATCAAGCTCTAAGGCTTTCTTAAGCTCAATTTTTGCAAGATCATGATTCCCATTTTTATAATAGGCCATTCCAAGATGGTATTTCACAAGAGGCTGATCGGCAATCTTTTCATTTGCATCTTTAAGGTATGAAACGGCTCTGCTGAAAATATTTTTTTTGTAATAAATCCATCCAAGCGTATCGGAAATATGGGAATCATCAGGAACCATCTCTTTGGCCTTTTGTGCAAGGTTTAGAGCCTCATCAATGTTTCCTCCCTTTTCTGCATAAATATAGGCAAGATTGTTTAAAGCTGGCGGAAAGTCGGGATTGATTTTCAATACATTTTGATAGTGATCTTTAGCCTCATCATATTTCTTCTCATTCTCAAAAATCATTCCAAGAGCCATATGGGCACTAAGAGAATCAGGGTCTTTATTTATGGTCTCCTTGTAAGAGCTTTTTGCCTTATCCACTGTTTTCTGGCGCAGATAAAAATTGCCAAGAGCCATGTGGAAAGCCGGTACATCGGGACCAAGTTCGATAGATTTCTTTAAATTATTTTCCGCTTTTGCAGGATCATTAGTAGTTTCATAAAGGCCGGCAAGGATATTATAATAAAAAGGATTTTTAGGAGAAATTTTGATTTGTTCCTCAACCCTTTCAAAAGCTTTTTCATAATCCTTATTATTCATTCGTACAGCAACTATAAACCTTAAAGGTTCCAAATAGTTTGGTTGAAGCTTTAAAGCTTTTTCAAAATTTTCCAAAGCCTCATCTTTTTTCTCCTGGATCAACGATAAGCGACCTTTTTGATTATAAGCAACAGGGTTATCCGGCGCAATTTTAAGCAATTCATCAAAAGCCTTTGAAGCTTCTGCAATATTTTTCTGTGCGAGATACGAATTGCCCAAAATCATATATGACTGTGGATTTCCAGGTCGAATCTTTAATACTTGCTTTCCTTCATTAATGGCTTCATCATAAGCTTTTTCTCTCATATATATATTAGCCAGAAGAAATCTTGGTTCAAGCCATTTAGGATTCAGTTTTATCGCCTCTGCAAGAGCAGTTTTTGCCTGCTGACTCTCTTTGTTACCATAATGTGCCATTCCAATCAGATAGTATCCCATAGGAGCTTTCGGATTGTCTTTCAATAGCAACTGTAATATATTTTGCGCTTCGGTAAATTTATTTTTGACCAGATACAATCTTGATTTTAAAATAAGTCCTTCCTGGCTTTTTGGATTAATTTTTACAATTTTTTCTATTTCATCAGAGCTTTTATCATATTGCCTGTTATCCATGTAAAAGCTTGCCAGCCTTGCCAATAGTTTGATGTTTTTAGGATCAATGCCAACAGCTTCTTTAAAGACATCTTCGGCTTTTTCTTTCTTACCCCATGCAAGATAAAAATCCCCAAGGTGCAACCGAAAAGAAATATCTTTGGGGGACAATTCCACGCTTTTTAAAAACTGTTTTTCAGCATTCTCAGGTCTTTTTGTAATAAAATAGAAATTCCCCAAGGCTGTATATACTCTTGCATCCTCAGGAGCCACTTTAATTGCTTCCATAAATTCATTTTCGGCTTTATCCTTTTTACCTGAACGCAAATAAAAATTTGCAAGAGCAAAACGTGTCCCGATGCTCTTTTCATTGGATTTTACAGCAGAAATCAACATTTCTTCTGCTTTGGGAAGATCTCTTTTCATAATATAAAGATTGGCAAGATGCAGATAGGCTTCAATTTTCATTTCCCCTTCTGTAGCTTTTTTTGCTTCGGCAATCGCAGCATCAAGCTTTTTTTCGGAAACATACAAGCCGCTTAAAAGCATGTGCGCTAAAGAATTATTAGGATCTTTTGAAAAAACAATATCCACATGTTCTTTTGCTTTTTCAGGTTTTCCTGATAGAAGGTATATTGTACCCAGCTGGTTATGTGCATCTATCATATCAGGATCAAGCTCTATAGTTTTCATAAACTCCGAATAGGCTTCTTTGAATAATTTTGTCTTCATATAAGCCACACCAAGTTTATAATGAGCCTTTGAATCCTTAGGATCTAGCTTCACAACATTTCTATATTCCAGGATCGCTTCACGGAATTTGTTTTCAGAATAATATTTTTCAGCTTTACTAAAGTGTCTTGCTTTTTTTGCCTCATTCGAGCAGCCTGGACTGATTAAAAAAAAGGAACCAACAAGAAATAAAGAAATAATAAGCCAAAAGCGCTTTTTAAAATATTGCATTTTCCGTCTCCTCATATTTTTTATGGTTCAAGGAACAAGATTAAAGATCTATGTCTAAATAAAACTTAAAAATTCAAACGCCGGTTCCTTTTAAAACATCAATCATTGAAAATACTTTCCCTTTTGCACCTTCATTTATTCTGCTGTTTAAATAAAGTATTGCATCAAGAGTGCCTGCTACATATACATCACGGCCGTTTACATTATGTGTAAACTCAAATTTGACGGTTTTATCCCCGGAAACAATAGTATAAGTATGCCAACCATGCCCCTTGATAAATTCTTCAGGTACGCCCCAACTGTTCTTTTGATTTTCAGGATCTCTTTCCTTGACTACCTGCTCATCAGTAAAAGGTATTCCAAGCTTATTAAAATATCCGATCATTGCTTTTGCAGTACCACTTGTATCAGCTTTACCTTTTTGATGACTCTCTTTAAGTGTAAGAGTATATCCCTTAAACAAATCGGGAAATGTTTCTGCGCCATATTCCATCATTGCCTGAAAACCGACTATCTGTTTTGCCATGTTAGGTGCAATTACTGCACAAATTCCTGATGACAAAACAGCATCTTCAAGCTTTCCTCTTTCACCGCCTGTTGTTCCCATTACAAAAGGAAGTAAATTATTACAGAAAAATTCTGCATTGCTATTTGCTGCTAAAGGATGGGTATAGTCCACACTTATAAAGTTTTTTTCTTTTGTTTTTAATTCCTTTATAGCCTTATCTCTTTCATTAGGATTAATAAGACGAATGCAAGCCGAACCAATACTATATTCTTTTTCAATAATTTCAGGCCCGGTAAGAGATAATGGAATAAGTTGAAATCTGTCATCATTTAAAACATGCTTTGCAATATTTGAAGCCATATTTCCCGGCATTCCATTTACCATAACTTTTACTTGATCCATAAATTCCTATAGCCTCCTTACGTAGGGCCTGGGATTATTCGCCGCCGTACAAATAACGGGCATTAACAAGCCCTTCATTTTTTTGCTTATAATATATTGTCAATTAGGTACTTTATACCTGGGAATTCTTTTCCGTCAAGTAATTTAAAATTTTCTTTAAGCCCACTCAATGCAGCAGGAATGTATTTTTCAAAAAATATTTTTCCCTTAACTTTACTAAGAAATCCAAATGCACCAAGAATCTGTAAATTTCGTGTTATAGAGCAGTACTTATAGCAATTATAAAATTTGTTTTCATTTATTCCGGCAATTCTTAAAAGCTTTGTCATGCAGTATTCAATAAGCTCCATACGGATTTTATTAGGCAGGGCAACATAGGGATCATTTATTAATGATGCAAGATCATACTGAAGAGGACCTATGCGACCACCCTGAAAGTCTATAAAATAAATACTGCCATCTTTAACCATAATATTTCTGGACTGCATATCCCTGTGCATAAATCCTTCAAATTGATTATCGAGGGCTCGAAAGGCTATTTTCATAAATTCTTTTTCCAACTTCTCAAAGTCGATATTTAAATTCAAATAACCTTTTAAAAAAGCATCAGTAAAATATCCGCACTCTTTTTGCATTATAAGTTCAATGCTATAATTGGAAGTTTGATATGTCCAGGAAGTATCAAAATCAAAACCACCCGAAATAGAAAGCTCGATAAGTTGATCAATAATACATCTATACCAGTTTATAATCTCGCTTTGACTAGTGGCATTTATTATAACTGTCTGTAAATTTATATCTCCCAGATCTTCTACAAAAACAAGCCCTGAAAAGGCATCATGAAGATATATCCTTGGAAGCGGCAAACCTTTGCTGTTAAGATGGTTGCCGATTTTTATAAAAGAGTCAACCTCCGTATTTTGTATTTCTCTTCTTATACCGTGGTCTGCCATGATAAGAGAATACTTTCCTGAAATCAGACGAAACCATTTTCTATCGGACCCATCACCCGCAAGATTAATCGTCTTGATTTCCTGCTTTCTGTAATCATCAAATGCAATCATGAAAGCTTTTGGAGCAGTTTCTTCTATAACAGCCTCTTTGTAAGCTTCAGGTGTTCCAAGATCATTCCAGCAAAGTTTATCAGGTATATAGGCATGAATTTTTTTGCCATCTGCTATTATTTGTCTATATACATCAATGCTGTGTGAAAATTCATTCTCAGGTATTAAATCTATTATTTCAGGATCTATAACCTGTATACCTGTAAAAGCAAGCCTTGTATTACAGTCCTGCCCACAAACCGGCTGTGGTGAATTCTCTCGTTGTTGCGGTTCAAAACCAAGAACAAGATTTTCTTGACTGACAAAAACATTATTGAACTTTTCAAAATCGATTAATACAAGAGTAACACAGCCATTGTGTTCAAGATGAAAACTATATACTTCTTGCAGGTTTATATCTGTAAGTATATCGCTATTTATTACAATAAACGGTTTATTATCCAAAAAATCCACAACATTTTTTATTGCCCCGCCCGTTCCTAAAATTAACGGCTCATAGCGTGTAAATACCGGTATTGAATATTTCTGTGAAGATATAAAATCGTCTATTTTCTGATAAAGATGGTGAATGTTTATTATGATTGCCTCACATCCTGCCACCTCCAGCTTTCTTATTATTATATCGATCAGTGGACGACCACCAACTGGAAATAGCGGTTTAGGAGTATGTTCGGTATAAGGAAGTAGCCTTGTTCCGAGGCCGGCTGCTAAAATGAGAGCTTTCATATTTTAAATAATTATATTTCCATTACCCGGCATATCTCAACAAACTAAGGTATTTATTAATAATATCTTTATAATATTTTATTTTATCAGTATTTGAAGAATCTTTTATCCCCTTATTCCCAAAAAAATCCAACGCATTGGTATAGTTTACTTTAGACAGGGCCTCAATTTGTTTGATCTCATTTTTTTTATACATACGGCTTCCTAAGATTTGAATTTTTTTTATGCGCTCTTTTGCATCAAGCCCTTTTTGAGGAGTTGTTCCTAAAAAGTTTATAACAACAAGATATGATTCAAAGTAGGGCTTTAAAAAATTAGAAAACATATTCAGCGTTTTTAACCCGGCTGATGTAATATTATAAGTATCGGGAAGCTTTTCATGAGGTACAAGTACGGCATTATCTATAAATACCTTTATACTTTTACGGACAAAATACTCTGTAGTTTTATCAACATCATATGCAAATTCATATTTAAAAAAGTTTTGTAAAAAAGCATATCCGGCGTGAAGATCGGAAGCCTGGAACTGAAATGATTCTATTTTTAGAATTTCAATAGCTGAAATAGCCGCCGGAATAAAATGCGAAATACTGTTGTTTTTGTAATATTCAATTGCAGGACGCTTATTGATATTAACAAAAAATTCAGATGATTTAGGATCACTCGTTTTTCCATGGTAAACCGGTTCAATAAATTTTCTCTGGATATATGACTCAAAAACCTGTTCTATGGCTCGTTTATAATCGGAAATCAGAGTATCCGAGATTTTTGTTTCCTGATAAGATAAATATTTAATATACGTTTCTATATCGGAAAGGATATTTTCATAGGTAAATCTATTTTTTGTACAGTTTAAAATAGCGCTTGCGGTAAGAGAGAAGGGCGTAACAACAGAAGCATCATTGATAGCATTTATCATTCTATATCCAAGATTCCGGCAAAAAGCATTCTGCTCTTTAGATATCATGCTTTTTAGAGGAATATCTCTATCTTCAAGAAATTCATTAAGTGAAATCGATTCATTAAATTGAATATATATCTTCCCGTACTTTTTCTTCAGTAATTTTCCGGCCTTTATTAACTGGAATAAATTTTCCGGTTTTTTTTGCCCGCCTTCAAGCTCATCAAGATAAGAACTTTCTTCTATAACTCTGTCATACCCTATGAATATAGGCACAAATATCAAATCCTTGCACGCTCCTTTTTTATAAGCTTCTAATAAAATAGAAAGAAAGCCAAGCTTAGGCAGGATAAGTTTTCCGGTTCTGCTTCTTCCTCCTTCTATAAAAAATTCGATGTTAAAACCTTCTTCAAGGAGCTTATATATATATTCTGAAAAAACTCTCAAATAAAGAGCAGCACCTCCTAAAGTGCGCCTGATAAAAAAAGCGCCACTCGCTCTGAACAAGGGTCCCATAGGCCAGAAAGAGAGATTTTTCCCCGCGGCTATATGGGGGCTTGGCATATTATTATTATAAAGCAAATATGAAAGGATAAGATAATCAATATGGCTTTTATGGCATGGAATTAATATCAGGGGGCCTTTCAAGGACATATTTTTTATTTTATTTAATCCATCCGTGTTAATGGTATAACCATCAAACATGGTATTTACTATCCATCCCACAAACGCCGCTATAACCCTTATAACTGAATTATTATACTTTGCAGCAATTTCATCGAGATATTTTTCGACTTCTTTACGCACTTCATCAATGGTTGTTTTTCTGGACTTTGAATATGTTTCAAGAAATACCGTAAATCTAGGACTTGCCAGAATGCTTTCTTTTAATTCCGCTGGCGATTTAAGAGCAGGGCCAATAATGGTTTGGCGATGACGATTTAGCTGAAGAAGTAAATTCCGCCTTAAAAGCAGTGACAGATATTGTATTCCATATACTTCTTTATCCTTTGATTCCATAAATTGTTTCAAATTTATAGGCTCGGATAATTCAACAATTATTTTTTCAGGATACTTAAAAAGTGTCGCTACTTTTCTAATCCGTCCGGCTTTATAAGCGGTACCAAATACAATATCAGTCAGTGGATTAGTTGTTCGAATTGGACTTTTCCCAAATGACATGATTTGCGGAATTATATATATGGGCCGTTCGGTTGCTTTCTGTAATTCGAGAAGATACGCTATAGGATCGGTTTTATCCTTAGCAAAGTGTTTGTAAAACGGTTTATCTTCAGATAGTGAAAGAAAAGCTGATTTACCCTTTAAGAGCTCTTCTTTAATATATCCGTTTTTATAAGGATCGGGAAATGATTTGTTTTTATAATAATAATCCAAACAGGATACTATCATCCTTAATTTTCTGGATGTTTGTTGCCATATAGATGCATTGTAGTCAAAACCGATTTCGGGAAAAGGAAGCCCCATTTCCTTATAGCGTGTATAAGCAAATAAAAATTCAAAATTACTTTTAAATTTTGATACATAAATAACAATTGCATTTTCAGGAAGTTGTTTAAAGATAGTGAGCTGATCAGAATCTATTTTTATACCGGAAAAAAATATTTTGAGAAAATGAGATAAAAAAAAACTTATATTTTCCGGCAAATAACACGAATAATAATCATGAGTATCAAGAAGAATACCGTTAATCCACTTTCGTACTTTTTCTTTAAATTTCTTCATGCCAGAGTATATCAATCCTGAAGGCTTCACAAATAATATCTATTTGGTTGCATTGCTTGATATTAGTGCGCCATGCATATAAAGACCTTTTTATTTTGCCGCTCATATTATGACTTTTTATGGGAAAGTCAATCTTTGATGAATATTATAAAAAAAGTTCTTCAGAGCCACTTATTAATAAACAAACGCCTGTAGATTATCAAAACTCATTTTTTTTGCAATATTTTAATTGATATTACAATGATAGTTGGCCAAACCATACCTATGAGAATAATTGACAACATTGCTTAAAAGCTAATTTATAAGCAATATATTTAGTATGTTATATAATTTTACTACAATAGCATGATAAATTATTTAAGTAAATTCATTAAAACTGCTTGCTTTAGTATTTGCATTTTTATTAAACTAATAATTAATTTATGGCGACTTCATAAATTTACAAACGGATTGTCTTGGTGCATTCGATATTATAAATGAACTATTATTTAATTCAGGATGGTGGTTGAATATGGTAATTTTAATAGTTGGTGCTACAATATCAATAATAGGTTTAGTTTTGCTTATACTTTGGTGGAAAGAGTTTCTCATGATTCTATCCGGCACTATCCCCTGCTTGCTTCTCATAAGCGGTGCTTTTATTATTTATCTTGGATTCGATAAATTGAAAGAAATATGGAGCAAGGAAACTGTCGTCTCTGATACCGTATCTGAAGAAGTAGAAAAATATAAATATGAAGTTGACGAACTTAAAAAAGAGATTGAATCGCTTAAAAAGGGATAAAGTATAATCTTTGTTACGGTTCAAGCTCTTCGGAAAGCAATATCGCTTCAGCCACACTCCTTATAGATTTTCTCGTATCCATACTTCGTTTTCGTATCCAACGATATGCTTCATCGCCGCTTTTATTCCGGCGGAGCATAAGAATTTCTTTAGCTTTTTCAATAAGTTTTCTGGTTTCAAGCTCTTCCTGAATCACTTTTGTTTTAACCATCAATTCTGTATTCATTATCGCAGCTGCAGCCTGGTTAGCAACTGTTCGTATAAGATTGACTTCTATTTCAGAAAACTTTCTCGGAACAGATGTAAAACAGTTTAAAACACCTATTATATTTTCTTCTTTAACCTCAAGGGGAACACCAACCATGGAAACAAGACCCAACTTTTTTGCCATTTCCTTTTCCTTGAAATTGGGTTCTTTTAGCACATCTTCAATTATCAGCGGTTTTTTGTTTGTTGCTACAAAACCTACCACACCTTCGTTCATGTTTAATGAACGATCTTTGACATAGTAAGGGTCCAGTGCCTGTGTTGCTTTAAGACGGATTTTAGGAGGAGATTCATTTTCATCTATAAGCCAGAGAGAACATATTTCAACGCCTGTTACCTTGGCAGTTACCATTACTATAAGCTTTAGAATATCTTCAAGATATAAGTCAGATGTGATTACTCTGCTTATATCCATAAGAGCCTTTATATATTTATCGTGGGTTTCGGGAGAAGCAATTTCCATAGCATTAAATTTACATAAAATATCTATCCGGACAACCGGGATTATTAAAACTTTTACATTTGATGGTATATATTATTATATAAACCATCAAATTAAACCGTATTTATTTTTTATATTGAACTGCAAGTTGTGTCAACAATTACCAAAATTCAGTTAGCAGCAATTCTTTGTAAATGTAATTTTTGATCAACTGATTTTTCAATAATACAAAGAGTTACTGAAACACTATGATAAAGACAGGGAAATTAGTAACAAAAGTAAATCTCTTGCCGCAGCGCAGGTAGTTTCAGAAAGTCTATCAGAAAAAGGACAATTACCGGGAAAGCCCCTTTGGAACCATTTGCTAATTTAAGCTAAATGTTTTTATCAACAGAAGAAAGCATCTTATTCACAACCGCTTCAATATCAAGATCGGTTGAATCTAATATGATAGCATCTTTGGCCGGTTTTAAAGGAGCGAGTTTCCTGTTTTTGTCGTTTTCATCACGAAGCTTTATATCGCTTTCGATTTCCTCTAATGTGATAGAGTCTTTTGTTCCGGATAATTCCTTAAATCTCCTAATAGCTCTTGTTTTAACGGAAGCATCAAGATAAAATTTTACATCGGCCATGGGAAAAACAACAGTGCCCATATCGCGTCCTTCAAAAACAGCCCCCTTTTCTTTACCAAGTTCTTTTTGCAGGAAAAGAAGATATTTTCTTACTACCATTCTTGCAGAAACCGCAGAGGCAAGCATAGACATCTCAGGAGTTCGGATTTCATCTGATATGTCAGTATGATTGGATAAAAGGCGAAGCCCTTTATCATTTCTTATAAACTCAAAACTAAGAGTTTCGCAAAGCTTTTCAAGCTTTAAATCATCATCAGGGCTGATATTATGTTTTTTCGCTTCATAGGCAACACCCCTGTAAAGAGCACCTGTATCAATATATTTATACCCAAGGCGTTCAGCCAATATCTTACTCACCGTAGTTTTGCCGGCACCAGCAGGACCGTCTATGGTTATAAGAAGAAGTTTTGCGACAGTATCGGCATTGTTATTCATGACAGCACCTTTTTGAGAGCATTTATAAAACGTATATTTTCTTCATGCAACCCGATGCTGACCCTAATGTATTCGGGATATCCATAGGAAGTCATCGACCTTACAATTACTCCAAGTCTTAGCATGCTTTCAAAAACTTCATCTGCGCTCTTTTTAACATCAATTAAAAAAAAGTTCGCCTGCGTTGGGAAAAATTTGACCCCGATTGCATTTAATGATTCATACATAAATTCAAGTTCATCATGAACAAGCTTTATTGTTTTATTAAAAAACTCCACGTCTCCAAGTGCAGCAGCAGCGCCGGCCTGAGCAAGAGAACTGGCATTAAAAGGAGGTCTGATCCTGTTTAAAATGCCAGCAATATATTCTGGCATAACACCATAACCTATCCGTAAACCCGCCAGTCCGTAAATTTTTGAAAAAGTACGAAGTGTAACAACATTAAGTCCTGAATTGATATAATCTAAACCCCTTGCACAATCTTTGTCACGGACAAATTCCATATATGCTTCATCCATAACAACAATAACATCATCAGGAACTTTTTTAATAAATTTTTCAAAGTTCTTTTTTGAAATAACTGTCCCGGTTGGATTATTAGGATTACACAAAAATATCAAGCGGGTTTTATCCGTAATCGCTTCTGCAATTGCATCAAGATCGATTGAAAGAGATTTTAAAGGAACAAATAAAAGCTTTGCGCCAGCACTCTTAGCCGATATTTCATACATCAGAAAAGAAGGCTTTGGTATTATTACTTCATCTTCCGGTAAAAGAAACGCGGTTGTAAGCATTTCTATTATTTCATCGGAGCCGTTTCCTAAAACAATGTTATTAGATGAAACCTTAAGATGCTTTGAAAGCTTGTTCACGAGTTCACAACCGCTTCCATCCGGATACCGGTTTAACCCTGATAGTACTTTCTCAATAGCAAAAAGAGCCATTGGAGAAGGCCCAAGAGGATTTTCGTTTGAAGCCAGCTTTATGGAACCTGATATCCCATACTCTCTTTCAAGCTCTTCAATGGGCTTTCCCGGAACATAAGGTTTTATGGAAAGTATATGTTCAGGAGCTTTAAGTTTCATTCTAATATTCCTATCAATCTCCCCAGGGGGAAATTACTGATTCAAAGCTGCCTGTCTGCCGCTTTCAAGAGCCTGCATATTAAGGGGTATCAGTTTTTCTTTACTTGCAAATTCAGCTTTGACACATTTTTTTAATATCTCAAAATCCACCATCTTGCTGCGGGCGACAAACGCTCCTAAAGCAACAATATTTGAAGCTTTCATGCTTCCAATATCTTTTGCAATCTCTGATACCGAGACCTTGATTTCATCTATATCTTTACGACCCGAATCAATTTGTATAAGCGAACTGTTTATCATAATCACTCCGCCCGGTTTAACAGCGGGTGCGAATTTTTCGAGCGAAGGCCGGTTCATTGCCACTAAATGCAAAGGATTCGCCACAATAGGAGAAGCAATCGGTCTATCACTTATCACAACCATGCAATATGCAGTACCACCTCTCATTTCAGGGCCATATGATGGTATCCAGACAACCTCATGGCCCTCTTCCAAAGCAGCTTCTGCCAGAATTTTTGCGCTAAAAAGAATCCCCTGCCCCCCGAAACCGGCAAACATTACTTCACGTTGCATTATCTCCTCCTTTTGCCTGCAGCGGGGTCTTATATTCTCCTAAAGGATAATAGGGAAGAAGTGTTTCCTCAGCCCATTTTACTGCATCAACAGGGGTAAGCCCCCAGTTTGTAGGACATGTACTTATAAGTTCAACAAAGCTAAAACACCTGCGCTCAAGCTGATATTCAAAAGCCGTTTTAATAGCTTTTTTTGCTTTTACAATATACTTTGGCTTTATAACCGATTGCCTTGAAATATATGCCGGTGTCTGAAGGGCCGAAAGCAATTCGGCAACTTTAATGGGCATTCCTACATCTTCAACATCGCGACCAGAAGGTGAAGTAGTTGTACGCTGACCAGGCATGGTTGTGGGAGCCATCTGACCGCCAGTCATACCGTAAACTGCATTGTTTATGAATATAGTAGTAAACTTCTCCCCCCTGTTTGCAGCATGAATGATTTCACCCATACCAATACTTGCAAGATCTCCATCGCCCTGATAAGTAAAAACCACAAGATCAGGACGTACCCTTTTTATCCCGGTCGCCATTGCCGGAGCACGCCCATGTGCTGCTTCCTGAAAATCAAACGTAAAATAATTATAAGCCATTACCGCACAACCAACAGGCGCAATACCTACCGTTTTTCCAGCTACGCCAAGCTCGTCAATTACTTCCGCTACAAGCCTGTGAGCAACACCATGAGTGCAGCCCGGACAATAATGAGTAACCTGATCTGCAAGGCAATCCGGTTTTTTAAATGTTTTTCCCATTAGTTATTTACTACTCCTTTAAAGATACGACTTTACCGCATCCATTATTTCTTCAGGCGTAGGCACATCACCGCCACAACTTCCATACCATTCCACAGGGCACTTCCCTTGAACACATCTTTCAACATCTTCAACCATCTGCCCCATACTCATCTCAATGCTTAACGCCATTTTACAGCTGTTTTTAGATGCCGCTTCCAAAACGGCTTTTTCAGGAAACGGAAACAATGTTTTTGGTCTTATCAAACCGATCTCAATTCCTTCATCCTTCATATTATCAACAGCCGTTTTACAGACCCTGCTCATTGTTCCATAACTGACTATAAGCAAACTGTAATCATTATCTGTATTGTATGATTCCCACATGACGTCTTCGCGTTTCATGCGGTTATACTTTTCTTTAAGGGTCAGATTATTGTTATTGAGCACAACCGGATCAAGAAAAAGGGACTTTACAATATTTTTTTTTGTACTCTTTCTTGTATCCATCCCGTTTGTGGCCCAGGAATCTTTGTTGGTAGGTTCTGATGTTAAGTGTTCGGGAAATTCCACTGGTTCCATCATCTGCCCGATAAGACCATCACCTACAATCATAACAGGATTTCGGTATTTCTCCGCAAGAGGAAAAGCCATCATAACCATCTCGACTGCTTCCTGAACGCTCGCTGGCGCCATAACAAGTAATCTGTAATCCCCATGACCGCCGCCTTTTGTTGCCTGAAAATAATCGGCTTGAGATGGAAGAATTCCACCCAATCCTGGGCCTCCTCTCATGATATTTACAAATACCGCAGGGCACTGGGCGCCTGCAATATAGCTTATCGCTTCGCTCATAAGGCTAATTCCAGGACTTGATGAAGTTGTAAATACCCTTTCGCCGCAAGCAGATGCGCCAAAAACCATATATCCTACTGCGACTTCACTCTCACCTTGTAAAAATACGCCACCAACTTCAGGCATGCGATATGAAAGGTACTCCGAAACTTCAGACTGAGGAGTAATGGGATAGGCAAAGTAATTCAGGCAACCTGCTCTGATTGCCGCTTCACCTATTGCTTCATTTCCCTTCATCAAAATCTTTCCCATGTTCTTTCTCCCGTTTATTTCAAACTATATTTCCGTTATTCATCCTTTACTTCCGTTATGCTAATGGCTGCATCCGGACACATAATACAACATGTTGAACAGAAAACGCAGTTCTCATGGCGTGCCTGGTAAGCTGAAAAATAACCTTTTTCATTCACATCTGTTGATATTTCAAGAATTTTTTTAGGACACACATCCACACACAAACCGCACCCCTTGCATAAGTCTAAATCTATATAATGTTTGTAAGCCATTTACACTCCCTAACTAACTATAAGCCACCTTTTGAAAACTATAATTTTAAGGCAGACAGAATCTATGGTTTTACAGCAAATCAATTTTTATCCCGGTTTTAACCGGGTTTTTATCCTGGTTTTATCCAGGGCGGAACAAGCTGCCTTTTTAATGTCAAAACAGGGCACAAAAATTGTTTCATATCTACTTTGCCGGAAAGCGAAGAAGGAATTGTTATAAATTCCAGCGGTAGCCCGGTATTATCTGAAACCATTGAAACAAACTTATATCCTTTATGAATAATATCAATGGTCGTTTCATTAATAAGATTTGCATTGCCTATGATACCGCTAATGCGCATCCCGGAAACTTTTTCTATCCCTTCTTTTGCTTTAATACAACCTTTTAAGGTATCGGTAAAAGGCCTGTAAGGATTTATAACCTGTAACAGGCGATATTCCCTGCCTTTAAAAGCATCTCCAAGAGCAGCAAGCACCCTACCCCCTGGCTTATCTCCGCCAACATCCAATATAGTAAGCTGTCGCTGATTTCTTATGAGTCCTGAAACAGCCGGATCTAATATGGCAAGATCGGCATGAAGATATTTTTCCGGCGGCAAAACAACTTCTATACCAAGCTTAATAAGCTGCTTTCTTGCCTCACGCGTTCTAAAATAAGGGTTTATAAGATCAAGATCCGCAATGCTTACATCCACCCCGGCAAGTTTTTTCTCAACTGCCAAATTTACTGAAATTTCGGTTTTACCGCTACCGTAATTTCCAACTATTACAACAATTCCCTCAAGCAAAATATCCATATTCACCAATTGCCGTAAAAAATCCAGGGTGACCAAAATAATAATCTATTTTAAATCAGACTATTATGTGTTTAGGTTTCCAAACATCTAAAACGTAAACTTTTTAAATATTTTTTAATTATGTTTATGTCAAGATTTATAAATTTGATTAACCAATTACGGCATTCAACCTGGCCATCGCCTGCAAATAAACACTGCGTATACATATTATTTTTTCCCATACATAAAAAAATGTTACGCAAAGACTTTGCATAAAACTTATTTGATTATAAATCAAAATTGGTGTAAAAATGAGTATATTCCAAGAACGGATTTTTTTCAGAAGCTTGGCATTAACTACTTCATATTATTATATATTTTATGAATGTTATGGCCAATTCCCCTATTTCAAATCAAACAACGGAGGATTCGATGATTAAAACATTTATAAAAGTATTACTGTTAATTGTCTTCACCGCAGCCGGTTATAATCTATTTATGCTCCAAACAGGGTATGCTCACTGTCAGATTCCATGTGGAATTTACAATGATTATGCCAGGGTTCAATCAATGCTTGAAGATGCCGATACCATAGAAAAATCAGCCAAATTAATTGCTGAATTAGCAGGAAAACCTGATGCGCAATCTCAAAACCAATTGGTTCGCTGGGTAATGAACAAGGAAAAACACGCCCAAAATATCATCTCTACAATCAGTGATTACTTTTTAACCCAAAGGGTTAAACCGGATCAAAAAGATTATTCCGAACGTTTAATAAAACATCATACGGTAATCATTACAGCAATGAAAGCTAAACAAAATGCTGATGTGAAATATGTAAAAGCCTTAAGGGAAAGCATTCAAGCTCTCTTATCTTACTATCCTGAACACACGCATAATTAACGCATAAGCATAACATTTCGGAGGGATTATGAAATATAGAGCTTTTATCTTGATCTATGCCTTAATTTTCCTATTAACCCTGAGTACTGCCGATTGTATGGCAGCTGATTATTCCAATCGTATGATACTGAAATTGGATGCATCCGGCTCCATGTGGGGGCAAATTGATGGGAAGGCCAAGATTGTAATCGCCAAAGAAGTGTTAAATGATCTGATCGATACTATGCCGCAGGATTTCAGCCATCAGCCCTAAAGGTAAAACCCCTCTGAGCAAAGCTGTACGCCAAGCTGCAAATACCCTGCGTTATACGGAGGAGCAGGCCAAGTGTTGTTCTGGTTAGTGATGGCCTTGAAACATGCGATATTGACCCATGCGAACTGGCAAAAGAACTTGCTATGAGCTGTGTGGATTTTACGGTTCATGTAAAATGATAATTTTTAATTTGGGATGGCTATAGTTTATTTTTCTTTGCCCGCTGGACAGGGTAAAAGAGATCTTCGAACAAAAGTTTAATTTCAGTTGACGGGATATTATCTATAGCCAATCTTAGTTGTGAGGACCGTGGTATAGCAAATACGTTAAACATCGTTTTGAGATTGTTCAATTGTTTTATATCCTGCAATCGCTGCTGAAAGGCATTAATTGACAGGTCTTAAAAACATCATGACGAAAGTACTCTATTAACAATCATACAGGCAATATATAAGTATTCCAAATAGATTGCTTTTGCGAAAAATAATTTCAAGTTTTGTTTTTAAATGGTTATATTATATAGTTTATTATTTCACCGGGAATTGCTGAAAGTAAGCTTGAAAGCAGATAAATATTAATGAATTTTTTATAATTAATAGGCTTTTAACTATTGAAATTATTTTTTTTATCTGGTAGTAAATATTAACTTATACTCACACTTTATTTAACGCCCCCGTAGCTCAGTGGATAGAGCAATGGATTCCTAATCCATTGGCCGCAGGTCCGATTCCTGCCGGGGGTACCAATAGATACATAAATAAACAATAAATTGTAGCCAGTTTCAAAACGCCCCATTTTGGCCGATCTCTGCGTTGGACGCAAATTTCAATCCTCGAAATACTAAATGTATTCCTGTGGTTGAAATTTTCTCCCGCCTTGAGCTTGACCAAACTGAAACGTTTTGAAAGTGGCTCCTTGCATTTTATTTTTTTGTGATTTTTTCTCAGACACTTTGCACTTGCTGACAATTTTTGTTTTGATTTTAACAAAAATTGTCAGATACTCTTATTTTTTTTATAATAAATAAATCTCATCCTTAAATATTGTATTGTTTAGATTGTAAAATTAGCGTATTATAATTTCCAAGAAAAGAATAAGAGTAATGGTATGTTCTTTGCTTTACACATGTTCAAGTATTTATTTTATGAAAAACACTATCCGGTTCAATTATTTTAACAAAAATATAAAGGGGGTATGCAGATCAAAAATATTAAAATGGTTTTATACTCTAAAAATTTAACATTATCAGTTTAATTATAAACAAAAAAAAAGGAGACAAAAAAATGATTCAAAAATTAAGGAACAAACAAGGTTTTACACTGATCGAACTTATGATTGTTATCGCAATTATCGGTATTCTGGCCGCAATTGCCATACCGAACTTTATTTCATACAGAAATAAAGCATACTGTAGTTACGCCGAAAGCGATGCCCAGAATGTTATGGCAGCAATTTCATGTTATTTTGCAGAACCGGACCATATCACCCTTGGATCTGATGAACTGTCTACATTACAAAATGATAGTATCTGTAGGGTTACATTAAGCGGAGACAATTCAGGCGATGTTACTGAAGATGCCACTAATAGAGTCTTTACCATAGCAATTACGGATGGAAGCAACAGGTGCCCACGCTCAAATAATGCTAGTACTAAAATTTACACAACTTATATGGGATCAAGCACAAAAGGTTTTTGGAATTAATTTAACAAGACAGGATATTATATTGTAACAAAAAAAGGGGGAATTATTCCCCCTTTTTTATTTTACAATTTTATAGTAATAAAATGCTATAAGCGTATATACACAAATTTAACTCATTAACCCATTAATTTCAAATTATGCCGAAAAGAAGTATATATATTAATAATTCAAGATAT
>JBDRRF010000055.1:0-49872 GCA_043825875.1 Pseudomonadota bacterium
CCAGTTTTTTTGCAACCTTCTCTGCAACCTCCTCTCCACCGCTGTAAGAAGCTCTGGAAATGGTTATGATTGACATGACACTCCTCCTTTCCCGAATTAAATGGTATGTGCTGTCCATAAGCTTAAAGCCCCTGAGCAGAAGGGCCAAGCCCCATATGGGACCACAACTATAAATACTATCTTTTTTTAATAATATACCCGACTATGCTAAAAATCAAAGAAATAAGGGGTATGAAAATAATATTTCCATACCCCTTATTTTGACTTAACCCGTATTATTTATTATATCATAATATGGTATAATTGATTGATATATAACAGAACGCCTTCCTTCTCAATATATTATACCTTCCCATAGCTTTCTTCTGTTGCAAACCTGGGTGATCTTGCTTTCCACATACTCCCAAGTATGATAACTGCGCCGGTTACAAGGGCAAAACACATTATTCCAAAGCTTATCTTCGTCATCAGATTTATATCTCCCGCGTTCATAGATACCAGCCCGAGCTGATCTAAATACTTTGGTATTGCAAGCCCTCTACTGACCGCAACAAGAAGCATGATTGTACCCATTACAATTTTGATCATATGATCTTTTACATATGTTGTTCCTATTGCCCCCAACTGAACACCAAAAAGAGATCCTGCAAGAATAAGAAGAGTAAGACGTATATCAATCATTCCATGCATTGCCCAGTTTATAGAACCCCCTAAACCCATAATAAATGCTATTACCAGCTCCGTTGCAGAAGCAATGATACTTGATGCACCTATAACATATATCATTCCTGGTACACCTACAAAACCACCAACAGCAATGGTTGCAGCCAGCATTCCTGCAGCAAAACCAACAGGTATAGTAAACCATAAGGATATTGTTAGATTTGCCTTTTTAAAATGAATCATAGGTGGAAGATTT
The DNA here is from genome assembly GCA_043825875.1 of Pseudomonadota bacterium. GTDB lineage: Bacteria > Desulfobacterota > Desulfobacteria > Desulfobacterales > RPRI01 > RPRI01. Next base: position 920 of record JBDRRF010000055.1, read on the forward strand.
ATAGACTGGAGTTTCCGAGCCAGCATGGTTACCTTCTCAACACCTCCGGTTTTTGCTATTTTCCATGCATCAAAAAAGACATATCCACCAACTAATACAAGAATAACAACAAAAGCCAAACTTACATACAGATTGGATCCGGCTTCACCCCATTTTTCGAGGATGTAATGCTGAATCTGAATTCCGACCTGAACACCCACTACTGCTGAAGCCGCCGTAACAATTCCAAGCTTTAGGTCCACCTGACCGTATTTAAATCGTTTAAATGCTCCCACCATGGCTTTTGGAAATTTATGGCACATATTGCTTGCCACAGCTACTGTGCCCGGTACTCCAAGACTCATCATGCCCGGAGTAAGAACAAATGCTCCACCTGATCCGATAAAACCGCTTACAAGACCTCCGATAAAACCAATTACAAACAAAAACAATATCGACATAAGATTTAAATCAATAAATTTTAAACTCTCCGCTGCTAAATCCTGCATATTTCCTCCTCAAAATATTTATTAGCGATATAACTTAATATATACTCTACAATTTAAATGCTGTTTGTTTAATTTATAGTCTGTGAAAAGGATTGATGTATGCACGAGCCCGCGGTCTTTTTCTTGCAGCTTTTTTAGTTCGCACATCATCTTTAACACTCTTTTCAATAGTCACAACCTTTGTATCAGCATGAGCTGCTTCAATTCCCATAAGAGACCAAAAATTACTGGCAAATGCTCCATGGGCAAACGAAAAAGCAAAAACAGTCAAAATCGGCAATGCCGAATACCACCCGCCTCGTGTGAAATAATCTGTTATTGTATCGGTATTTGTAAAAACAGCTGCATAGAGAGCTAAACTTATTGCACCATAGCCCAATGTTTTACCTACCGGCTTCTTTTTCTTAATTTCCTTTTCCATAGCCTTACCTCCTTTTATATTTTTATTTGTAAAAACACTGAAAACCGGTATCGTAACTTCTGCCGCGATCTTTTCTTTGCTTTCGTCAGATCCGGTTATTATAAATTCTATCCTTTTTACTTCATGGATAACTTTTTCAACTACTTCTCCTGAATCACCAAATCGTTGCTGATAGTCACAATTTACTCCACCGGATGCAGCCCTGATCCCAAATAATTTGTTAAAATATTTTTCAGACTTACCGGATATTTCATTCAAACTTTTTTGAATAACACTTAATGCAATAATGTCATAATTAAGGCGCTTCGCCACTTGAACGGCATAATCAATTAAATTTTCAGAAAACAATCCATCTTCACCAACAACTATAATTTTTCTGTGCCCCTGCATTTTGCTGTTTTCTGAATTACTTTTTGAATTCATAAATCAATTAACCTTTTTTAAAAAAATTTCAGCTATTCAGAGAAAAAATGCTGTACGTTTAAATACAATCCAAGTATTGTGCCATATAAGAACAATATCTATAACTATCTATAATATTAGCATAATAAGATACTATCATATATCTGCTCATTTCCCAGCAGTTATTGCACTATGCAACATAATATCAGGCAGTAATATATTTTATTATAATATCAATATTTTATAATCGTGTTACATCTTGCTAATAACTGTTGCTAAATGCAACGTAGCCATCAGGATTGGAAATCATTGCTATTGTGCGTATTTTTCGGTAGTATCAGAAACATTTTCCAATATACAAAAAGGATGGAATTATGATTTTTACAAAAAAGTCTGAAAAACAAATAGGAGAAGACAAAAGATCCAACCAGGAACTTTCAGAACTTCGTACTTCAATAGAGAAAGCAGGATTATCCGATTCTCTTGTTTCTGTTGCAATAAGAGAGCTGGAACGCATGGAGAACATGGATGTTTCTGCGCCGGAATACAGTATAGGCTTTAATTATATCGAATACCTCCTATCTCTGCCCTGGCATAATTTCACAGATGACAATCTTGATTTAAAGCATGCTGAAAAAATAATGGAGTCCAAACATTATGGTTTGAATGCCATCAAAGAACGTGTGCTTGAATATCTTTCAGTAAGAACCCTTTTCAGTATCCAGAAATTTCATATAATGGTTGTTGATGATGAAGAAATAGCAAGAAACAACCTTGAATATATATTACGCAAAGAAGGTTATGCGTTAAGTACGGCCGCAAACGGGCTTGAAGCATTAAATATTTTAAAAGAACAGCATATAGATCTGATATTAACCGATCTGAAAATGGAAAAAATGGACGGCCTTCAATTGCTGGAATCGGCAAAAAAGATATCTCCTCATACCGAACTTGTTATGATAACCGGATTTGCAACTGTTACTTCTGCTGTAAACGCATTGAAAAAAGGCGCATTTCATTATCTTCCCAAACCTGTTAATCTGGATGAACTGCGCCAAACTGTGCGTCAGATAATTGAGAAGAAAAAACATATGCAAATGACCCGAAGCCCTATACTTTGCTTTGCCGGCCCTCCCGGAACCGGGAAAACTTCGGTCGGAAAAGCTATCGCAGAAGCTTTGGGAAGAAATTTTGTTCGTATTTCTCTTGCAGGATTAAGAGATGAAGCTGATTTGCGTGGGCATCGAAGAACTTATGTAGGTGCAATGCCGGGAAGAATTATTAATGAGATAAAACGCGCAGGATCATGCAATCCTGTTTTTATGCTCGATGAAATTGATAAAATCGGGCAGGATTTTCATGGTGATCCGGCTTCGGTTCTATTAGAAATTCTCGATCCAGAACAAAACAGTAGTTTTAGCGATCATTATCTTGATGCCCCTTTCGATCTGTCGGGAGTAATGTTTATCTCAACAGCCAATATGGTTGAAAAGCTTCCTGCGCCTCTTTTAGACAGGCTGGAAGTAATTCGTTTTTCAGGTTACACGGAAAAAGAAAAAAGAAATATCGCAAAGCTTCATCTTATTCCAAAACAGATCAAAGAGCATGGTTTATCCGGCTTCAATATAGAAGTTTTAGATAATGCCATATCAAAAATCATAAATAACTACACACAGGAAGCAGGACTTCGCAATTTTGAGCGCGAAATTGCAACAATATTCCGAAAAATGGCAAGACTTTTTCTTCAAAACGGCAATGGTCCTGACAATACAAATTCGATAACAGTTGATGATATACTTATTGAAAAACTACTGGGTCCCGTAAAATTTACCCATGAAATCGCTGGAAGAGAAAATACAGCCGGCATTACAACAGGCCTTGTGTGGACTGAATTCGGAGGAGAAATTATCTTTATTGAAGCAAGTATGATGAAAGGAAACCGGCAACTTATCCTGACAGGATCAATGGGAAATGTTTTGCAGGAATCCGCCCAGACTGCCCTAAGTTTTGTAAGAAGCAATGCCGGGCAATTCGGAATAGATCCGGATTTTTTTAACGAAAAAGATATTCATATTCACATCCCTTCAGGAGCAATACCTAAAGATGGCCCATCAGCAGGTATCACAATTGCCATTTCCCTTATTTCTCTTTTAACAGGAAAACCGGCAAGAAATGATATTGCTCTGACAGGTGAGTTAACTTTAAGCGGAAGGATATTAGGTATAAGCGGAATACGTGAAAAAATTCTTGCTGCTCAACGAAGCGGAATAAAAATTGTGGTTTTTCCTAAGCGTAATGAAACAGACATTGCCAATCTGGAACCGGAAGCCAAAGAAGGAGTTGAGATAGTACTTGCGGAAGACATTCCTTCTATTGCAAAGCTTGTAATGCAATAGTTTTAACTGTCAAGGTCATATCGTCTCAATTTTCTCCATAAGGATACCCTGTCTATACCAAGTATCTCCGCTGCTTTGGTTTTTTTATTTTCAACCTGTTCCAGCACCCATGAGATATACTCCATTTCGTTTTCTTCCAGTGTAAGAAATTCCCTTTGCCGTCTGCTTTGTATTCTGAATTTTAACTGCTGGAAATCCGGCGGGAGATGACGCATTGCAATAATATCTTTTTCAGCCATTGCCACAGCGTGTTCCATAATATTTTCCAGTTCACGTATATTGCCGGGATACTCATAGTTTTCAAGCATTGCCATTACATCATCAGCAATATTGTCAATCTTTTTGCCCTGCATTTCAGAATATTTTATTAAAAAATATCTACACAAAACCGGAATACTCTCTTTTCTTTGTGCAAGAGGCGGAACATGCAGTGTAATGACATTAAGCCGGTAAAACAAATCCTGACGAAAATTTCCTTCTTCGATCTCAAGTAAAAGATTTTTATTTGTTGCAGCAATCACCCGGATATCAACCTCAACTTCATCAGTGCCCCCTACCCTGATTAATGTCCTGTCCTGCAAAACCCTCAAAAGTTTTACCTGCATAGAAAGAGGCATATCCCCTATTTCATCTAAAAAAACGGTTCCGCCTTCGGCAGCCTCCAATAAGCCTTTTTTTACTCCGCGCGCGCCTGTAAAAGCTTCTTTCTCATGGCCGAATAGTTCATTTGCAAGCAGTTCCTCATTGAAAGCCCCGCAATTAACGGCAAGAAATCTTTTCTCATAGCGATTACTCTGCTGGTGAATCATTTTAGCTACCAGTTCCTTGCCGGTTCCAGTTTCACCGAGTATAAGCACCGTACAATCCGTTGGTGCAATCTGCGCTACAGTCTTTTTCAGACTCTCCATTTTAGAATTGTTACCGGTAATAAAAGTAATTTCTTTTTTGTTTTCAATACGAAGCTTAAGTTCTGAAACTTCTTTTTTTAAAGATTTTTTTTCAAGAGCTTGTCTTACAAGTAACCTGACTTCATCTATTTTAACCGGTTTTGGTATATAATAAAAAGCACCTCCCTGCATTGCTTCTACTGCCGTAACTACTGTTGCGTATCCTGTTATAATGATAACTTCCGTATCAGGATACAGCTCTTTTGTCTTTTCAAGAACCTTAATGCCATCAACTACCTGCATTTTAAGATCTGTGAGCACAAGATCATATTCGGTTTTTTCAAGCTCTTTTAAGGCTGCAATACCGCTTTCTACCGGTACGGTTTCATACCCTTCTTTTTTAAGGATATGATCCAGATTTTCTCTTGCAATCTGTTCATCATCCACAATTAATATCCGGGCAGTTTTTAACATTATTATCTCCTTTATGCCCGCTGATGCAGAGGAAGATGGATTATAAATCTGGTGCCTTCTCCGACCTCACTCTCAACCGAAACTAAGCCTTTATGCTGCTGAATAATCCCGTAGACGATCGAAAGACCCAGGCCTGTTCCTACACCAACTTCTTTTGTAGTAAAAAAAGGATCAAAAATCATATCAAAATTTTCTTCAGGAATGCCGACTCCTGTATCTTCAAAAGTTATAACAGCCATTCCGGCGCCATGATCCGGCTGGGCCGATATTTTTATCAGCCCGGACAAGCTTTCAATAGCCTGAACAGCATTGATAATTAAATTCAGAAAAACCTCCTGAATCCGTTGTGTATCTATATCAATGACTAAATCTTTTGGTATATCTTTTTGAATTTCGATTCCGGAAGGCACCTGGCTTGAAACAAGTCTTATTGAGCGTTCCACCACTTCATCAAGAGAAGCAGGTACCAGGGCAAAATCCCTGTCACGTGAAAATTCTAAAAGCCCTTTTACGGTATCTCTGGCCCTGTTAACTTCCTGTTCAATATTTAAAAGCATCCTGTGCATAAATTCAGGTTCCGCTTTACTTCCTTCTTCCAAAAGTATCTGGCAGGAAGTTGAAATATTGTTTAGTGGATTGTTAAGCTGATGGGCAACACCTGAGGTAAGAATCCCTATTGATGACAGTTTTTTTGTTTGAACCAGTTGTTCCTGGCGTTTTTCAAGTTCTGCAACCATGCGGTTGAATGCTTCAACTACACGCTGTGTTTCATCCCTTGTATTTTGAACAGGAATAAAAGAAAAATTCCCATTTGCTATCTGGACCGTTGTTTTCTCAATAATCCTCAAAGGCTTTATTATCTTTCTTGCCATCATTGGTATTAAAAACATACCCATTGATAGAAATAATGTAACATTAATGACAATATGTTTTTTAAGTTGACCGATTATAACAAGAATCCTTTCCCTTTCAAAACTTACAAGGGCTATTGACCTGTCTACAAGATTTTTCCCTTCCGCCCGCAGCCTGTCTTCCAGATCATTTTCACAGTCTTTCCTTCCCCCTACTACACAAACAGCCATTTGATCCATCAGCTTTTCATACTTTATTAATCCCTTTTCAATCAATCCGATCTGAGGCGCACCTTTCATTTTTTTCATACCGGCGGGAATGCTTGAAAGCACTTCAAGGCCCTTTTTAATATAACTCCTATTCTCAGATAGATCGTCCTGTGAACCGTAGAGAAGAAAGTTTTTTTCATACCGCCTTATTTCAAGTACTGTATTGCTAAGATCATCGGCAACTTCAACAAGGTGCTGTTTCTGTTCTATCTGATGCAAAAACCGATATGAATTTCCCCCGACAAATCCTATTACAAGAAGGCATATGGTAAGACCAACAATTATTTTTTTGCGTATATTTAAGGAGAATGTTTTGACTCTAAACAATTTATCACCTCATATAGGTCTCTAACTGTTAATTCCCGCAGCATCATATCTTCCGTTTTAGACGCACAACAAAAAAGCCATCCATATTATTAATATGAGGGTATGTTTTAATAAATCCTTCACTGTTCAAAAATGGCTTAAAAATCTTTTGGAAACAACGCACATCATCAATTGTAAAATCAGAATGTTTTAATAAAAATTTACTTATTACTTCTTCGTTCTCTTCCGGTTCAGTGCTGCACACTGCATACACTATAATTCCCCCCGGTTTCAGAACCATTGCAAGATTGTCTAAAAAAAGAAATTGCCTTTTTTGATAAAATAACAGTTTATCTTCGGTCAGTTTCCATTTAATATCAGGATTTCTGCGTATAACACCCATACTTGAACAGGGAGCATCAATTAGAATCCGGTCAAACTTTCCGGAATAATTTTTAAGAAAAACAGGATCACCAAGATCTCCCATGGATGTTTTAACATTTGTTATGCCAAGTCTTTCCATATCAAGGCTTAGCTTAAGCAGTTTTTCTTTCTCGTAATCTATTGCTGTAATACTGCCTTTGTTTTTCATTAATTGACCGATATGTCCTGTTTTCCCTCCAAGTCCTGCGCAGGCATCCATTATGGTTTCCCCTGGTTGCGGATCCAAAAGAAAAGCTACAAGCTGGGCGGCTTCATCCTGTACCTGAAACCATCCATTTTTAAAGGCTTCCATTTCGGAAATAGAATTCTTTGGGCGCAAAAAAGAAACTCCGTTGGGCGAACAAACTGTCTGGCTGACATCCTGGACTTCTTGTTCAATACAATCAATAAGCTCATTACGGTTTGTTTTAAGTGTGTTTACCCGTATTGTGATAGGAGGAATGTTGTTAATGGCATCGCACAGATCAATAGTCGATTTTTTTCCAAGGAGTCCGATCCATCTTTTTATCATCCATTCAGGAAAAGATTTGTTTACAGAAATGGCATATTCGGGCTTATTATTCAAATCAGGAAAACAAAGAGATTTATATTCTCGTCCGGTTCTTCGTAATACAGCATTAACATATCCTGAACTTTTAATTCCTGCTACATGTTTTGCAATTTCAACGGAAGTATTAACTGCCGCAGAAATGGGTATCCTGTTTAGATGTATAATTTGAAATAGTCCAAGGCGCAGAATATTTAAAATTTCAGTATTGGTTTTTTCCAAAGGCTGTTTGGAAAATTGTTGTATTATCCAGTCCAGCCGGCTACGCCATCTTAGTACTCCATAAACAAGGGCGTTAAATAAAGCCTTCTCCCTTTTAGGAAGATCATATTTTCTTTGGAATTCTTCAAGAAGATTATCAAGAGTATACTTTTTCTTATCTATCTTGTTCAATAAATGAAGAGCCAAAGTGCGGGTATCGTTTACAAAAAGCGAATCATTATTGCCATTTATTTGGAATTTATTCATTTTTCAAGGTTCATATTTTTTATTTACACCAAAACAGTTCCTTGTGTAATATTATTGCAGCCGCATAAATAATTTTTTATATTTTGACGCTTTCCGGATTCTTCCTGAATTTCCTTTATTGACAAAATGCCGTCACCTGTTGCAACAAAAAGATGATCTCTTGTCTCACCAACTATCGTTCCGGGAACCTGCTTTGCGTTGCCTGGAATAACATCTGAATCAAAGATCTTGAGCCGTTTATCCCCATGCATGGTAAAAGCGCCAGGCCATGGGTTTATACCCCGAATGAAAGCTTCAATTTCTTTTGCTGTTTTTGACCAGTTTATACGGCCATCTTTTTTTTTCAGCAAAGGTGCATATGTAGCAAGAGAATTATCCTGAGGCACCGGATTTAAGGTGTTTGCTTCAATTCCGGATAAAGTCTTTATTAAAAGATCGGAAGCTGTGAGTGCCAGGCGGTCATGAAGTGAAGAATAAGTGTCTTCAGAAGAAATTATGACTTCGGCAGACAATAAAATATCACCGGTATCAAGCCCTTTATCCATAAGCATTGACGTTATGCCTGTTTTCTTTTCCATGTTTATCACCGCCCACTGAATGGGAGCAGGCCCGCGGTATTTAGGAAGCAAAGAGGCATGGAGGTTAATTGCGCCTTTTTTTGGTATATCAAGGATCTTTTTCGGTAGTATATGGCCAAAAGCTATTACTACAAACAAATCCGGACAAAGCGAAGATATCAGGTCGGAAAATTCAGGAGTTTTAATGGATGAGGGTTGAGCGATACTATAACCTAACTCAAGCGCAGTTTCTTTAACAGGAGTAAATACCAGTTTTCTGCCTCTTCCTTTGGGACGATCAGGTTGTGTTACAACAAGCACAACTTCATAACCGGTATTATGCAAAGCTTTTAAAGACGGTACAGCAAAGTCCGGAGTACCCATAAATATTATTCTTTGCTTATTCATTTTGTTTCAAAAGCTTCTTAACGCGCCTTTTATAAAGTTCGCGCTTTAATGCGCTAATCCTGTCTATAAACAAAACTCCATTCAAATGATCTATTTCATGCTGCAAAACAACGGCAAGATGATCATTTGCTTCTATTCTTAATGGATTTCCTTCCCTGTCTACAGCTTCAACAATTACTGACTCTGCTCTTTTCACATCCGATCTTAAATCGGGAACACTTAAGCAACCTTCACTTTGCGAAAGAGTTTCTCCTTCAGCTTCTATGATTACAGGATTTAAAAGCACCTGTATCGATTTTGGTTTTTCTGCCTGATCTATATCATAAACGATTATACTTTTATCGCATCCGATCTGGATTGATGCAAGCCCGATTCCGGGTGCCCTGTACATAGTCTCTATCATATCATCTATAATTTTTTGGAGAGCACCGTTAATATCCGTTACCGGCTTTGCGGCATTTTTTAAAAACCTGTCAGGATATGTAAGTATATCAAGTAATGCCATTTGTTAACCTTCTTGATTTATAGATGCGGCCTTTCTTATTGTTATGCCTGTTATCATTGCAGACACAAGACCCATTATTACTACCGGAATAATTTGTATAAAATGATTTATTAAAGTATAGCCTGCGGCATCCTTTGCAGATACACCGAAAAGGGCCATAGAAAATATACCGCCTGCTTCCCAAAGCCCCCAGTATCCGGGAGCTGAAGGAAGGGCTATAAAAAAACCAACTATAATCATTACTACAGTAAATTCCATAAAAGATATATCAATTCGTGGACAACCAAACGACAGCAGGTAATATGAAATAGCGCAAAGAAACCAGATAATCATTGTATAACAAATACAAATCAATATGATCTTTGGACTTTTTATAAGTAAAAAACCATCTGAAAAATTTTTAAGGATTTTTTGTGCCGGAATACAAATCTTGTCTTCAATTTTTTTTTTAAAAGCTGCCCCGGCCAGGAAAAAAACAACAGGCAGTTTAGATATCAAATAGTCTATGATACTTCTTGTTTTATCAAATAATAATAAAAATATACCCAAAATAATCATTGTGCCCATTACAATAATATTTTTTCCTGCTGATGTAAGAACATCTTTATTTAAATGGTAGCCTCCGAAATCAACAACCAAATCAGGTTTTATTGTAATATTTGCCATTATAAGCAAAAAAATCAGAAGCATAAAAATAACATCAAACAAACGATCTACAGCCACTGTTGCCAATCCTGTTGAAAAAGGCAGCTTTTCATTCTTTAATAGTATGGCAGGTCTTGCAGCTTCCCCTACCCTGCCTGGTAATATACAGTTTATCATAAAACCTATCATTAGAGGATGAAAAGACTGAACAAAGCTTATTTTTCGGACTGGTTTCAGTATTGCCTGCCATCTTAAAGCTCTGAAAATAAAAGTTGATAATCCTACCAAACCCGCCGGTAATGCCCATAAATAGTTTATAGATTTAATATATTCCAACAAATCATCAACAGGAATATTTCGAAATGAAATATAAATTGCTGCAACAGATATTGCTGTTCCGATAACGAACGAAATTGTTTTGTTTTTGTTCATTTTATTGAAGCTACAATGAAAGTATGCTGCGTGCTTTATCTATATCTTTTTTTATTTGTTCCGAAAGTTCCGAAATTCCGGAAAATTTTAATTCATCTCTGATTCTTTCCACAAAATTTATCCGGATATTCTTGCCATAAATGTTTTCATTAAATTCAAGCATATGAACTTCGATAGTGAAAATATTATCATCAAATGTGGGACTGTAACCAATGTTTGCCACGCCTTTATACTTTATTCCATTATATTCAACAGTTACAGCATAAACCCCTTTTTGGGGACATAACTCATCTACTATCTGTAAATTTGCAGTTGGAAAACCAAGAAGTTTGCCTCCCCTGTCGCGGCCTGTGGCAACTATCCCTCTTACCTGATAATATCTGCCAAGAAGCTGTTGTGCATCTGCCACTTTGCCATCTTCTACAAGCTTGCGAATTTTTGTGCTGCTGATTCGTCCGGGCATTGTGTTTGTAACCGATACCCAGTCAGCCACAATAACTTCAAAGCCATATTCCTTAGAGCAAGCTTTTAAAAATTCGGTATTTCCTTCCCGATTTTTACCGAAAGCATAATCGTTTCCAACAACAATAGCTTTCATTCCTATCTTATTAATAAGCAAATCCCTTACAAATTCCAATGCCGGTAATTGAGCAAATTCTGGAGTAAAAGGAATACATATCAAGACATCCAGCCCTGTTTTTTCAATAAGTTCAACTTTCTGTTCATGAATGGTAATAAGCGGAAGACGCCCGTTTTGTCTTAAAATCTTAATCGGATGCGGATTAAAGGTAATAGCTACTGATGTTCCGTTTATTGCATCTGCTTTTTCAATAACTTCATGAAAAAGTGCCTGGTGACCTATATGTACTCCGTCAAAATTTCCTATAGTTACTACGGCATTTTTAAATGGATTTTTAATTGATTCAATGTTATTTATAACTTTCATTATATGTTAAGACCCCAATAATAAACTTGACAAAATACTTAAAAGAAATTAATTACCTTAACCTTGAATTTAAAGCAATGTTTTATTTGTGCCGAAGTGGCGGAACTGGTAGACGCGCTAGGTTCAGGGTCTAGTGGGGGATTCTCCATCGGGGTTCAAGTCCCCGCTTCGGCACCACACAACTATAATCATATTACTGAAATATTACCTTTACCATTGAACCTTTTGCAAGCCCTTCAGTGTTTACACCGATTTTTATGAACCCATCTGCTTTGACCATAGTATTTATTAGACCGGATTTCCCCAAAACAGGTTCTGCCAATATGATACCTTCTTCTTCAGTCAGTCGAACCCTGATATAATCGGTTCTTCCCTGGGCTGAAGCAATATTTCTAGTAAGTTTTGCAGAAATAGAGGGAATGTTAGGCTGTAAATTATTCCCACTAATCTTTTCAATAAAGGGCTTAACTACTGCGGTAAAAACAACCATAGCGGAAACCACATGTCCGGGAATACCCCATAATGCCTTTTTGCCTGACCTTGCAAGAATTGTCGGTTTACCGGGACTGATAGAAATGCCATGGACAATTATCTCGGAATCCGGAAGATCTGATAACACCTCAATTGTAAAATCGCGGGCACCTACAGAACTTCCTCCGGAAATCAAAACCATATCGGATTCAAAAAGAGCTTTTTTGCATATATCAAAAAGATTTTTATAATTATCTTTCACTATTCCAAAGGTTAAAGGAATCCCTCCTGCTTCTGCAACCTGGCCTGAAAGAGTATATGAATTCATATCTCTTATTTGTCCTGAACGAGGAATTTTTGAAACAGGCACTACCTCGTCTCCGGTTGAAATTATACTGATTACAGGCTTTTTATAAACTTTTACTTTTTCTATTCCGAAAGCGGCAAGCAATCCGGTTTCCTGCGGTCTTATTTTTCTACCCTTTGCAAGTATAACATTTCCTTTAAGAAAATCTTCTCCTTTTTCGATTATATTATGCCCGGGTGCGATGCTTTTATATATTTCTATAGTTTTTTCATCAAGAGTCTCCGTATGCTCAATCATAATAACGCTGTCAGCACCATTTGGAAGCATTCCTCCGGTTGATATTCTGGCAGCTTCCCCCTGCATAACCGAAAACGAAGGGGTTTCGCCCATTGCTATTTGCCCTGCTATATTCAGATATGCCGGATTTTCCTCTGATGCGCCAAATGTTGAAGAAGCACAGACAGCATAGCCATCCATAGTTGAACGAAGAAAAGAAGGAAGATCGGCATCTGCAATAATATTTTCTGCAAGAATCCGCCACAGTGTGTTTTCAAGAGAAATTTCCTCTGTTTCAACAGTCTCAAACAAAGAAATATATTCAAAAACTTTATCCAGATCTATAACTTTAAAAAAATCTTTCATTAACAATCCTGTGTTTAACAATTTGTTTTTATTTTTTATTTGAATCTTTCATCAAATATTTTGTTTTACTAACAATATCGATGACTTTATTAAATGTCAAAAGAATAGATTGCAGATATCAAAAACTTGTAATAATAAGATAACAGTGTATAATTTACTAAATTCAAACAAACTTTTTCATATTCTTGATAATATGCCGAGGGAAATAATGCCGGATGAGGATGAGCTTTTGGAAACTTCGGTTCCAAAGCGTGCTGAAAAACCAAACTTTCTTACAAATACTAACTTCGATGAGTTCATAATCCCATCAAAAGTATTAATGGGATTAAAGGGTGCAGGCTTTACTCTTTGCACTCCCATACAAGCCAGAGTACTTCCATTATCACTTGCAGGACATGATGTAGCAGGGCAAGCTCAGACAGGCACAGGGAAAACAGCGGCCTTTCTTGCGACCATTGCTTCACGCCTTCTTTTGCTTGAAAATATAATGCCCGGTTTGCCGTCTGCTCTTATCGTAACTCCAACAAGAGAGCTGGCTCAGCAAATATATGATGAGGCAGTTATACTTTTTAAGCATACAGAACTAACGCTTATGCAGGTAATAGGGGGAATTGACTATCAGAAGCAGGCTGATACTCTCAAAAAAGGAGTAGATGTTGTTATATGTACTCCTGGCAGAATTATTGATTATTTTAAACAGGGCATATTTAAGACAGAAGGGATAAAGATCGTTGTAATAGATGAAGCCGATCGCCTTCTTGATCTTGGTTTTGCAAAGGATATGCGATATATTCTGCAAAAACTTCCCAATTATTCAAAAAGACAATCCATGCTTTTTTCAGCCACCCTTTCTCACAGAGTTCTGGAATTAACTTATGAATACATGAATCTGCCCGAATTTATTTCTGTTACTCCGGAAGATGTGGTCGTTGATGGTATAAATCAGATTCTTTTTCACGTTTCCAAAGAAAGCAAGCTATCTCTTCTATTGGGGCTTCTTAAGCGTGAAAACTGGGAAAGAATTCTCGTTTTTGTGAATACAAAATCAGGTGTGGAGTGGCTGGCCAGAAAGCTTAAAGGAAACGGATATCCGGCAGAAGGAATAACAGGAGATCTGCCTCAGACAAAACGCTTTAGTTTGATGGAAAGATATAAAAAAGGCAATATAAAGATTCTGGTTGCAACCGATGTTGCATCCCGCGGTATACATGTGGAAGATATATCGCATGTATTTAATTATGATCTTCCTCATGATGGAGAGATATATGTTCATAGGATTGGCCGAACCGCCAGAGCCGGAAAAGAGGGAATCGCAATTTCTTTATCATGCGATGAATTTGTCTTAAATCTGGAAAATATAGAAAATAAAATCGGCTATAAAATCCCTGTGGTTTGGGCTGATGATGATTGGTATCTTGAAGATAAATGCAAGACTGATTTTATCAAAAAGCGGTATGAAGGGAAAAAGCAAAAAAGACCTGAGAAAGAAGTTTTAAGAACAAAAAGCATTCAAACTATAAAAACTAAAAATAAACCGAAAAAAGGTTATTTCCCGGGAAGTTTTTTCGGGTTTACGCCTCCTGTTCCGAAGCAACAAGAAACAACCGTATTGGAAGATAAACAACAGCAAACAGTACAGCCCCAAAAAAAGCACCGATACAGAAAAAAAAGTCATTTAAAAACCTCTGAAATAGCTGAAGACAAAGAAACTTAAATATAGAATACAGGCTATCAGATAGTAAAGAGCAAATCATATCGCAAATAAAAAACTTACAATTTTACAATTCTATAGATAATCATAATGGGCTATGTTTTTAATTATAAAGATACCATTGAATACAAAAAATGGTTTGAGAAACCTCATAACAGATCTGTTTACTCCCTTGAAAAAAAACTCATGATAGATATGCTAAAACCTGTAAAGGGTGAAACTCTTCTTGATATAGGTTGCGGAACCGGTGAAAGCATCACACCCTTTATTGAAAAGGGGCTTTCAGCAACAGGTATCGATCCTTCAAAATATATGTTGGATTGTGCTATAAAAAAAATCGGAAACCGGGCAGAGTTTCGCCTATGTTTTGCAGAAGATCTTCCATTTGATGATAATTCCTTTAATTATGCTTCATTTTTTACTTCACTGGAATTTGTTGATGATCCGAAAAAATCACTGCAAGAAGCTTGCAGAGTGGCAAAAGACAAACTATTTGTCGGTATTCTAAATAGTTATTCGATAGATGTTTTTGGTATTCGTATCAAAAAATATTTTTCCGAAACATTGTACAGCCATGCAAATTTTTTCAATATCCTGGAAATCAAAAATATGATAAGGGAGCTTTTGGGAGATGTTCCGGTATCATGGGGAACAGTATATGGGTTTACTTTTAAGTCCGGTATAATTACCAGCAAATTTGAAAAACCCGACTTTATAAAAAAATATCCTTTTGGGCCATTTGTTGGAATTGTTGTTACTCTGGTTCCGCGATTCAGAACAAAACCTCTTACAATTAAATACCCAGGCAAACATACTACTGGTGCAATCAGCGGAAAGCCGGTACTTGGAGAATCGATTGGTGGAAGCTCTTCTTTACGAAAAACTTCAAAATAATAAAATAAAATGCGACCTATGCAACCATAGATGTGTTATCGATACCGGAAAAAGAGGAATCTGCGGGGTCAGAGAAAACAAAGACGGAGTGCTTGAAACACTGGTTTACGGCAAACTTATTGCATCACATATCGATCCGATAGAAAAAAAACCTCTTTTCCATTTTTTGCCAAAAAGTCTTACTTATTCAGTTGCAACTGTAGGTTGCAATTTCAAATGCCTTTTCTGCCAGAATTCTGATATTTCCCAAATGCCTTCTGATCATAAAGGTTTAATAGCAGGGGATTTTTTCACTCCTGAAGATGTTGTTACTTCGGCTATAAAGGGAAAGTGTCAAAGTATTTCCTACACTTATACAGAACCGACAGTGTTTTTCGAATTTGCCCGTGATACCGCAATTCTTGCGCTAAACAATGGTTTGAAAAATATTCTTGTAACAAACGGATACATGACGAAAGAAGCTCTTTCCATGATACACCCAAATATTGATGCAGCAAATGTTGATTTAAAATCTTTTAATGAAGATTTTTATAAAAAATATTGCGGCGCAAAGCTTGAACATGTCAAAAATACTTTAATGGAAATGAAATCCCTTGGGATCTGGATAGAAGTTACTACTCTTATCATTCCCGGATTAAACGATGACATTAAAGAGCTCGAAAATCTGGCCAATTTTCTTGTTGAATCCATCGGACCTGAAACTCCATGGCATATAAGCAGGTTTCATCCAACATATAAACTGTTAGACCACAAGTCCACTCCTCTTGAAACTCTGCTTTTGGCAAGAGAAACAGGCATAAAGTGCGGCCTTAAATATGTTTATATCGGAAATGCTCCTGGTGAAAATGGAGAAAGCACTTTCTGTTATAATTGCAAAAAAATCCTTATCGAGCGGCTTGGATTTTTTGTTAAAAAAAATATTATCAAAAATAACAAGTGCCCTTCCTGCGGAGTTAATATAGACGGTATGTGGTAGAAGATATAAAATGGTAATGTTTTATCTCTTATAGTCGCAGATAATTAGCATGATGTTAAATTACAGCTCAACAACAATGAAAAGGAGATAAAATCGATGAATCGGAAATCAGTAACTATAAAGTGGGGTAAATGCGGAAATGGGAACAGTTTTATTAAACATTATTTATTTCAACAAAGAATTCTTTTTAAAACTTTGATATTATTTGTGTCGACATTTATCATGCTTTCGAGCACTTCATTTGCAACTCAAAAAACTTTGGCTGGAAAAGATGCAAACAGATTACAATCCGGACATAGTTTTGAGATAGGACCTGTTTTTAATTATTTTGAATATAAAGAATCTGATGTTGATTGGACCGGAAACATGGCTGGAGTAATGGGTAAATATACATACTGCTCTCCCACAGGTTTTATTTTTTCCGCTGAATTGGAATATACTCAAGATCTTGATGTCGAGTATGATGGCCAAACACAGAGCGGAACGCCTGTTAAGGAAGATTCCAAAGTCTGGATAGTCGAACCAAGGCTTATTACCGGAGGCAGGCTGCAGATAAATAAACATTCTATCATAAACCCTTATTTTGGACTTGGCTATCGTTACTGGTATGACAATATTGAAGGAGTAGGAAGTTATAAAAGAATAACAGAATATTTATATCTGCCTATCGGAACAAATTTCACCCACAAGGTTTCTGAAAACTTTAAATGGGGGATTACTCTTGAATTTGATTTTTTTCTCTGGGGACGTAACAAAAGTTATTTAAGTGATGTGGATCCAGGTTTTAACGATCTTAAGCTTGATCAGGATTCCGGTTATGGCTTAAGAGCTTCACTGCCTTGTACCTATAGATTCTTGCAGATTGAACCTTATATTTACTACTGGGATATAGGTAAATCAGATATTGATTTTATAACGTATTACGGAATACAATCTGGATGGTATGCTGTGGAGCCTGATAATGAAACAACCGTATATGGTATAAGGCTTTCTTTTCTGTTTTAAAATATTATTAAGGCACGTAACAAGTAGCAAGGTGGCGCGGCGCAAAGCGTCCGCGCCACCAATTTAATGGAGATATTTTTTAATGAGTAACACCCGCAATGTATATCTTGCAATGAACACTCTTGCAGAGGCAAAAAATATTTTATTCAGCAAATTTTCCCACCTTGAAAGACTTTCAGGAGAAATGATTTATGTTCCTGATTCGGTAGGCCGGGTTCTTTCAGAGCCTGTTTTTGCCAGACTTTCTTCCCCTAATTTTCATGCTGCCGCAATGGACGGCATAGCAGTAAAGGCGGAAACCACCTTTGGCGCAAGTGAAACCAACCCAAAAAAACTTATAGTAAACAAAGATATTTTTTTTCTTAATACAGGGCATGTTCTTCCAGAAAATACAAACTCTGTAATAATGATAGAAAACGTAAATATTATAGATGAAAACTCGGTTGAAATCGAAATGCCTGCCGTACCATGGCAACATGTAAGGAAAATGGGCGAAGACATAGTGGCAACCGAACTGCTGTTTGCCCAGAATCATATAATAACACCATACTGTGTCGGAGCACTTCTTTCAGGCGGAATATTTTCTGTTTCCGTAAGGAAAAAACCAAAGATAGCCATAATACCCACTGGCTCCGAACTTGTCGACTGGGAAAATTCCAACATTGATCAGCTTAAACCGGGCCAGATTTATGAAACAAATTCTTTTGTCTTAGGCAAAATGGTTGAATCTACCGGAGGCATTTATGAAAGATATGATAAAATCGCAGACGATACCGATAAAATTAAAGAAGCTGTCCTTAAAGCAGTTAATGCCGACTATGATATAGTACTTATTCTCGGCGGTTCATCAGCCGGATCCGAAGATTATGCAAAAAAGGTTATTTCAGATATCGGTGAGGTCTTTGTTCATGGAGTTACCATGATGCCTGGAAAACCGGTAGTAATAGGCAAAGTTAAAAACAAACCGGTTTTCGGAATTCCCGGCTACCCTGTATCTGCGATAGTTGCATTCGAACAACTGGTACAACCAATAATATGTAAACTGCTGGGGCAACCGGAAAAAGAAAGACAAAAAATTCAGGTCGTGCCTGCAAAGAAAATCACATCCAAGCTTGGTGTAGAAGAATTTCTGCGTGTAAAACTGGGAAAAGTTGGTGAAAGGATAATAGCAACATCTCTTCCAAGGGGAGCCGGATGTATAACCACAATCACAGAAGCAGATGGAATTATTCGCATACCTAACAACGTTGAGGGAATAAACGCACAAGAGCCTGTGACAGCAGAGCTTATTCGCCCTCTTTCTTCTATAAACAATACAATTGTAGTTGTTGGAAGCCATGATAATTCAATAGATGTTCTTGCAGACAGCATGAAAGCAGGTCAAAACAGCTTAACTCTTTCTTCAAGCCATGTGGGCAGCATGGGTGGCCTTATGGCAATTAAAAACGGTGCATGTCATATTGCCGGTTCCCATCTTCTTGATACAACGGATGGTTCTTACAATATATCATACATTAAAAGATATCTTCCCGATATTAAAGTAAAGCTTGTCCACCTTGTTTTCAGGGATCAGGGACTCATTGTTGCAAAAGGAAATCCAAAAAATATAATTGGAATTGAAGACCTTGCCCGTAAAGATATAAAATTTATAAACAGGCAGGGCGGCTCAGGAACAAGGATTCTTCTTGATTACAGGTTAAATCAGCTGGGAATAAATCCTGCACAGATAAACGGATACGATAACGAAGAATTCACACATATGTCTGTTGCAGTTAATATTTTAAGCGGTGCTATTGATGTGGGTCTTGGTATATTTGCAGCAGCAAAAGCACTTGGTCTTGATTTCATACCGGTAGTAACAGAACAGTACGATCTTGTTATCCCGGAGATTTATTTTGAAACCGAAAACATTAAAATACTTCTTGATACAATTAATAGCACAGATTTTAAAAAACATGTCGAAACATTAGGCGGCTATAGCACAAAGAAAACCGGCGAAATATTGTTATGAACTATAGGACAATAGATCATACCGCCGATATAGGAATAGAGGTTTTTGGTTCTGACCTTTCAGATCTTTTTGAAAACGCAGCCTATGCATTGTATGATCTTTTAATGGATACCAGCAACACGCTTTCTTTGTCGGAAACTTCCATCACTGTGACAGGCCAGGACTGGCCAGATCTTATGGTTAACTGGCTCAGGGAACTTTTGTATCTTTTTACAGGAAAAGGCCTGCTTGTTAAGAGTACAAAGATAATTTTTCTTTCGGAATTTACCATAACCGCAAATATTAAATATGAAGACTTTGTGCCCGGCTGCCATATAATAAAGAACGATATAAAGGCTGTCACTTACCACCAGATCAAGGTTGAACCGGAAGGTTCAAAATGGAAGGCAAGGGTTATATTTGATGTTTAAACCAAAAGGAATCAAGGGTTCAAGGATTCGAGGGTTCGAGGGTTCGAGACATAGATGCACGTAAAATTTCCACTTGAACCCTTGCCCCCTGGAATCCTCGAATCCTCAAATCATCGGCTTTAGTCGGGAACAATTGATTGTATGGAATTAAGAAAAATAGACGATTACAGGTGGGAAGTTCCCAAATCGGGACAAATGCGCGTTCCAGGTATTATATATGCCGGCAATTCATTGATTGAAAGTATAAAGCAGGAAGAAGCAGTAAAACAGGTTGCAAATGTGGCAACTCTTCCCGGAATAATAAAAGCATCCCTTGCAATGCCGGATATCCACTGGGGATATGGTTTTCCCATAGGAGGTGTTGCGGCATTTGACTGGGAAACCGGAATCATATCTCCCGGAGGTGTAGGTTATGATATAAACTGTGGTGTACGCCTTGCAAGTACAAAGCTTTGCCAAAAAGATGTAAAAGAAAAACTGGAAGATCTTGTCAACGCGCTTTACCAAAATATCCCTTCAGGTGTTGGTTCCACTGGCAACATAAAACTTGCTTATTCTGAAGAAAAAAAAGTGTTAAAAGAAGGAAGCAAATGGGCATTGCGACATGGCATGGCCAATGAATCCGACATAGAACATACGGAAGATTATGGATGTATGCCAAACGCTGATCCTGATACAGTTAGTGATAAAGCACTAGGACGCGGGCTGAAACAACTTGGGACTCTTGGTTCCGGGAATCATTTTCTTGAAATCGGATTGGTTGAAAAAATCTATGATTTAGATGTTGCACGAGTATTCGGTCTTTTTGAAGGCCAGGTTACTGTTATGCTGCATTCAGGTTCAAGAGGATTGGGATATCAGATTTGCGATGATTTTCTGGCACACATGGCAAAAAATATTAATAAGACCGGAATAGAAATCCCGGACAGACAGCTTGCCTGTGCAATGATTCAGTCTTCTGAGGGAATGCGCTATTTTAATGCAATGGCATGTGCTGCCAACTACGCATGGGCAAACAGGCAAATACTTATGCACAAAGCACGGGAAGTATTAATGCGCGTTCTTAAAATAGGACCAAAAGATCTTGGAATGAATCTGGTTTATGATGTTTGTCATAATATTGCTAAAAAAGAAACTCACATAGTAGATGGGAAAAGCAAAGTTTTATGTGTTCATAGAAAGGGAGCTACAAGAGCTTTTCCTCCCGGGCACGAATCAGTTTGTGAAAAGTACAGAGCTGTAGGTCAGCCGGTACTTGTTCCTGGTGATATGGGAAGGGCTTCTTATGTCCTTGTCGGATGCGAAAACGCCATGAAAGAAACTTTTGGATCAACATGCCACGGCGCAGGACGAGTGTTGAGCAGAACAGCTGCTTTGAAGAAAAGCAAGGGGCGATCCATTGCCCGCGAGCTGGAAAATAAAGGAATATATGTCAGATGGACCGGAAGATCAACACTTGGAGAGGAAATGCCGGAAGCATACAAAAATGTTTCCGAAGTAGTAAATACTGTCCATGGAGCAGGTATTGCAAGAAAGGTTGCAAAGCTTAAACCAATGGCCGTTTTAAAAGGATGACAGTTTTAAAGAGGAAGACTAATTTCATATGAATATCTTTCAGGCAGCAATCTTAGGAATCATACAGGGAATAACCGAGTTTCTTCCGGTAAGCAGCTCCGGGCATCTTGTGCTTTTTCAAAATCTTTTCGGATTAAAAGAAGCTGAATTACTTTTTGATATAAGTGTTCATCTTGGAACACTGGCAGCAGTTATTATCTTTTTTTATAAAGATATCAATGCAATTTTTGTTTCAGTTTTTAGTTATTGCAAAACGGCATTTAAAACAGGCTCATTTGCTCTTTCAAAAGATGATTTAGAAACCAAGTTCGCACTATTGATTGTTATCGGATCAGTTCCTACCGCAATAATAGGTCTAATGTTTAAAAAGATAGCAGATCAGCTTTTCTCATCGGTTTTGATTGCAGGTCTAATGTTTATCCTTACAGGCCTGATTTTACTTACTACCAGCCTTATAAAAATCCCACCAAAAGAAAATGCACTTTTTTCAATTAAAGATGCACTAATTATAGGCATATCCCAGGGTCTTGCGATAATGCCTGGATTATCAAGATCAGGCACCACAATATCTACAGGTCTGTTTCTGGGGCTGAATCACGAAACCGCTGCAAAATATTCTTTCCTTCTTTCCATACCGGCTATTGTGGGAGCTTCATTTTTAAGTTTTACAGACATTTCCAATAGTAATTTAATACCTTTAGGAACAATTTTAGCCGGAGTCATTTCATCATGTGCGTCCGGTTATTTTGCTCTCAAATTTCTTTTATATATAGTAAAAAAAGGACGGCTCCATTATTTTTCGCCGTATTGTTTTGCAATCGGGATATTTAGTATAATTTTAGGATTTTAAATAAAGGCTTAATTTATGAACCCGGAGATTTTCAGAGAATACGATATAAGAGGCATAACAAATAAAGATCTTAATGAAGAAGATGTTGTTCTGATAGGAAAAGGAATTGGCACCTATCTTCATAAACACTGTAAATCAAATATTTCTGTCGGGCGCGATTGCCGCTTAACTTCAGACAGATATTCGGATAAGCTGATTGAAGGTCTGCTTTCAACAGGCTGCGATGTAACAGATATTGGAATTTGCCCGACACCTGTCTTGTATTATTCTATACAGCATTTAAAGAAGCAAGGCGGCGTAATGGTAACCGCAAGCCATAATCCACCGGAATATAATGGTTTTAAAGTTTGTATTGGTCCAGATTCGTTATATGGGAAAGAGCTTCTGGAAGTACTTAACATAATCAATAATAAAACTTTCCTTTCAGGAAATGGTTTGCTTTCTTCCTCTGATGTGATTACTCCCTATAAGGAATTTGTGCAAAATAATATATCCATTTCCAAAAGCCTTAAGGTTGGAATTGATGCCGGAAACGGCACAGCAGGAGTTATTGCCGTTCCTGTTTTAAAAAATCTTGGATGTGAGGTCCTTGATCTTTACTGTGATATGGATGGGGCATTTCCCAATCATGAAGCCGATCCGACGGTATTAAAGAATATGGAAGACCTGATAAAGCTTGTTAAGGAAAAGCAACTTGACCTTGGCATTGGTTATGACGGAGATGGCGACCGTTTAGGTGTAGTTGATGAGAAAGGCGATATAATTTACGGCGATCAGCTCATGATTATATTTTCAAGGGAAATTCTGTCAAGAAAACCAGGCGCAACTTTCATATCTGAAGTCAAGTGTTCAAAAACCATGTATGACGACATAGAAAAGCATGGTGGCCATGCAATCATGTGGAAAACCGGACATTCTCTGATTAAGAAAAAAATGAAAGAAGAAAAAGCAGAGCTTGCCGGAGAAATGAGCGGGCATATGTTTTTTGCAGATCGTTATTTCGGCTTTGATGACGCAGTATATGCTTCTTGCAGGCTTCTTGAAATTATCGCAAAAACAGGAAAAAAGATTTCCGAACTTTTATCGGATATCCCTAAAACTTATTCAACACCTGAAATAAGAGTTGATTGCCCTGACAACAAGAAATTTGCACTTGTTAAAAAAGTAACGGAGCATTTCAGGAAATCAAATAATATCATAGATATCGATGGAGTAAGAGTTCTCTTTGATGATGGATGGGGCCTTGTACGCGCATCCAACACACAACCTGCTCTTGTGCTTAGATTTGAAGCAATGTCGGAAAAAAGGCTTACAGAAATAAAAGATCTGGTTGACTCAACTCTTGCTAAAATCCGTGAACAGATCTGAGGTTTTTGTTTTCTTTCTTGTAATACCAAGTTGCATTCAAAAAGATAGCAAGGAGGTAAGAAAGTTTTCCAACAGGTATAAATTTGTTGGTAAGGAGTAGTGAAAGAACAGGGGATGAGGCAGGCTTTTGTTTCGTTGATATACAATATATTTAGCATGTTAAATATTTAATCACTATTCAAGATGTGACCCTGATCTTCCCCATAGCGATTTAGATTATTCTCTTACATCATAAACCCCAAATCGATACTTCCAGGCCATGAACAGCCGGATCAACGAGATTCAGCATTATTTACAATTACAGAATATCAAATCCATTAAAAGGTTTGCTTATAAGCATCTTGTGGCGTTTGCCGGGAACTTTCAAAACCCGTCCATTCACGTCACAGATCAACTGGGGTCACCCATTAAAGGGTTCGTCAAGGTTCGACTCCGATCTGTTTTTTCACTGAATGCCAACACCCGCTCAAAGCGGCACTCATGCGGCAGTACAGTCTGAACACAGCACATCACGCTCGAATCGTAAACCCAGAATTTGTTATAACGCCACTTCGTGGATTGCCAGTTTGTTAGACTGGACCTTTTCTCCATCTATCTCCAGCTTCGCATCGACATCAGACAGATATCGGAAATATTGATATTGCCTAGAAGATGACAAATTGGGCGTAATAGGGACGGGTTGCCTGCTGATAATGTGCTTTAGCTTGTGAGTTATCGTGCCTTTGATACCGGGGTGATCAAAGGTTAATACAACCTTATGAGGGCACATAATACCTGATTTAGCGTCTAGTTCAAGTTCGCTTGCCTCTATATAATATTCACCATTTCTGGAATAATCAAATAGCTTATCACCTTTTAACGCCCACAGCCATTTGGCCTTCTGGCACCCCAAAGGATCTGTCATTTGTACCTCCCAGTATACCAACGTGTGATTAGGTAAGTAGGGAGACCCCCAATACCAATAATCGAAAATGTCTCCGATTTTCATATTGGTCCATTGATGATCGGCATATCCCTCACCGCTGACTGGTATTTCTTTGCCGGCTAAGATTAGTTTGCCAGTAACCCTGGATCGCGGACGTATGAAATATGTGAAGAAGATAGGAGTAGTCGGTGCGCACACTCGCCCAATATAGGCCCCGTCGGGAGGCTCTCCCAGTAGCGGTTGGGTGAGGGATTCGAAAACAAGCTCTACACCCATATCACCGGTGAAAAATCGATACTCGTACTTGGGAAACTTGCCGCGATAGTAGTTATCGCCCATCTTAATATCCAGAGTTTCAGTTGAAGCGCTCACATCTTCACGCTCAAAGGGAACATAACTCTCTATCGTCATATTTCCTTGCGGATCGCATATCTGAAAACCAACGGTAGCACTATAATCGGTAACGAACCATGTACAAGATAAGTTATATCCGTTATCGAAAATGGCATTTGTATGCCACCACTGCATTTGTTCCGGGTACCCTGTTAAAGGATGAAAAGCCCAGTGCTTCTCTTTGGTTCTATAGACTTCCGGATTTCTATTCATGGTTTTGGCCTCCTCTTATTACTGGATGTTTACTAGATGTATTAATCATCTTGCCATCTGTGCCCCTTAGGGTCAGTCCCTTATTGGAGCTTATGCCCCCCTGTTCGGTTTCTTTACCCCCTTTCAATCCCATTTTAGCAGACAATCTACAGTCTTTTCATATCTGCGCGCTGCTTTTATTTGTTTGACAACACTGTCCCACCGATTGCTAACCCACATCAATAGAGAGCAGGGCTTCAGCCTTACGAATCAAGTGCATGTAGTGGTTAATTGAGTATTTATTTTTTCAAGAAAATCAGCACACTCTTCCGGATGAGTTATTGATAGAAGATGTCCTGCACCCTTTATCACAATGCAATCATTTTTCGGGCACAAAATTATAGATTACTGGTGTCAAATCTTTATAGATTACTGGTGTCAAATCTTGAACAGTGAATAATAAATAATTAATGGTGTATTTTAACAAATCTATCAATTGGTTATCTAAATTATATATCCTTTTGATTTTTCTAAGGAGTACACCACTTCACAATTTTAAACAATTTATCCTAAATCCAAATATGTCTACTAATGGCTCCAGCCCTTACACGAACCATCTCTTTACCATGATATTACATATTGTCCGGAAGGCATCCTTTCTGATGCTCTTAGCATAGATTGTCTAATATCATATCCAGGCTATTGTTCATAAGGCCCCAGAAAACGTTCGCCGTTAAAATGAATCAAATGTGTTGGTGATTCGGCAATCCAGACTTCAGTCTCCCACGAAATGTCATTTAAATATTTAAGCATAGCCTTTCGATCAAGAAATGCAGTCACAAAAACCAAACCGGCAGTCGATCCCGAAAACAACTCCTTCAATTCCTGCCTGCGTTTCGGATCTACTGGTCCATGACTGGTTACAGCCTCAATCAGTACAAGCCAATTTTTTTCTGTATTGCGTATCACGATATCTGGCATTTTACCGTGTTCTTCAATATTAACGCCCAGTGATGCCAGAGCTTCCAAGTCAAAGTATGCCCACTTCTTTTCAGTATCCCCAACATAAATGACAAAACCTTCAGGCGTAAACAAGGGGCAGAAATCATCTATAATCTTTTTAACAAGGACATTTTGTCCGCCAGGGGAAAGATTGATTTTATGGCCCTTCGATAGATTAACGGGCAGTCGCCTCATCTCTCTTTCGCGTGCATAAAGCTTTTTCAAGGTATCCACAGTTTCAAGATATTTTTGTAAATACTTCTTCCATACAGGTTTTCCAAAATCACGAAGAAGTTTTAACGCAGATGGTTCGATTTGATAAACTGCTTTTGGGCTATTAGTTGGTCTTGAAGGCTTGTCAGGATTAGCTACGACTAAAGCGGCTTGCAAAAACTGGTGAATGGTTTGACGGCGTACCGTCTCACGGGTGTTGGGTGCATATTTCTTTCCGTACTGTTCCTCAAAGAAATACATCATAGGTGTGATACCCATTAATGGATTAGTTGCATCCTCCCATTTGCCTGCAGGCTTGAGATCAAGCAAAGACAGAAGAGTCAGAGCAGACCGTTCGTTTTGTTGCTGTCTCGGAAATCCCAAATCGTTTAATATCGAAAGCGCTTCCTTTATTTTATCTTCTGCTTTCTTTTTGCTTGTCTTACTGCTCACTGCTCAGGCACTCCTTTTCTATCATGGCATCAATAGTTTCCTGATCCGGCATTTTATCGTTTATATGAGCGCCAAGCCGAACAAGCTGTTCATAGGTTGGATATGGCATCTTTCTGAGATCGGTGGCATTTACCTGGGTGTGTCCGCTAAATAGACGGAAATACTGATCTGCGATAGTAGAATTAAGATATACCGATAATCCTTTTGCCAGCTCAGCAGACAATCCTCTTCCACTTTTATGGAAGTAGTTCAGGTGATTTTCGAATCCTACAAGGTTTGCGTTGATCTTTGTGGGATCATATATAGCTGCCATAACCCGCCTGGGTTGTTCCTTGGACGAAAATCTTTTTGTAAGTACATAGAATCCGGCTTCAATAAAAAGACCAAGCGTTTCTGACGACACCCGGATTGCATTGGGTTTCTTTCCTGATTCAACAGGCCAATTAATAAAGCCATCCTGAAAATGACATGGATAAATTAAAGGAACTGTTTCTTGCGCAGGGATCTGGATGAGGTACTCCCTTGCTCTGAAATCGACAACCTTTCCTGTGGAAACAGTCAAACCCAGTTTACCAAGAGATGAAGTAAAGCATTTTATTCGCTCTGCCGGGCTATCGTCAGGACCATTTACGCCAAGATGGATGAACATATCCGTATCACTCGGATATACAACACGATTGTATGGAACTGACAGGGAATGTACCCTATCGAAATCGAAACCATCTGACGTGGAAATTTTGATGGACTTTGGTTTATTCACCCCCCGGATGGCATGATAGATGATGTTTTCCTGCAACACATTATCATCACCAAATGCCTTCTTGCGTGATTCGAATATATGAATATGCTTAAGACTCATGGTTCGTAAGAATGCAATCCGGAACTTTCGGAAATAAGGGCCATTGCAAAAGCTGCGAGGTGTTATTGCCACCATTTGCCCGCCCGGTTCTATCATAAGCATTGACAGCCAAACGAAAACTGCATACAGGTTTGCCACTTCAATATCTGAAGAATAAAGTTTTTTACTCATGGCAGTCCGGCTATTTATCTTCATATAGGGAGGGTTGAGAATAACATGGGTGAATTGCTCGCCAGGCACAGCAAAAAGAGGCTCTTTTATTTCTTCAATGGCAACTGAAACAAAATCTTCACTCCTGATAATTCCTTGAAACGCAATATCATATGATGTGCACAGCGATTGACATCTCTCCATGGTCTCTTCCAGGTGAGGCAGAATTGCAGCATCTGTTTCATAAGCAACAACCTTTATGGAAAGTGGGCGATTCTTTTGAAAAACCAGGGTTTCAACGCACATGGCAAAAAGCACGCCGGTTCCTGCACCCGGGTCCAAAATCCTTACCTGCAAAGATCTGCTTTCAAACATAGAAGCCATAAACTTAGCTATGGAGGCAGGTGTCAAAAACTGACCGATCTTGGAACGGTCAGTTCTGCTGGTTGCGCCATTAAATGATTCACGAACATGGTCAAGTGTATGTAAGGATTTAAATATCATATAAATATTAGCTGCAAAGTTATATTTGGCAGAATTTACCGCTGTTTGTTTCAGGAAGTTACCAGTTGCAAATTCCAAATTAAGAACATTTAATGCTTAATATTATATTTTAACCAATCTATCAATTAATTGTTTGGATATGCTCTGCTTTTTATTTATACTAAAGTATGCAAAGAAAACTTCTATTCATACATCAGGGAGCAATTGGAGATATCGTCTCTTTATTTCCTGCAATAATAAAACTTAAAGAAAAATTTAAACAAATTGATGCAATCTGCAATAAAAGTATTGGTGAATTAGCCTGCTTACTTAGATTAACAGATAAAACCTATCCGGTTCAAGCCGCATTCTTTTCTTCGATATTTTCAAATAATGCTGATCCGGTTGTATCAAAGATTCTCAGGTCATACGATGAAATTATTCTTTTTTCATATTCCAATGAAGTAGAAAAAACCATAAGCAGTATTATCAAAAAAAGAATATACCGCATACCTCCACGTCCAGATGCAACTTTGCAAATTCATATTTTAGATTACATCTTAAAACTCCTTGCACAATACAACCTGGTAGAGAATGATAGTCTGCCTGAAAAAGAATATCATGATTATCTGAAAAAAGAGATTGGAAATACAAAAGCGCAAGACAACGACTCTAAAATCATAATGCATCCGGGATCAGGAAGCACAAGGAAAAACTGGCCGGCTTCAAATTTTATCAAGGTTTGCAGAAATCTTGAATCAAAAAAAATATGTTATGAAATTATAATAGGCCCGGCGGAATATGATCTTGAAAAATATTTCAAGAAACATCTTCCTTCAAACAGCATAATTCATACTCCTGCATCACTGTTGGAACTTGTGCCATTATTAAAACAAAGCAGCGGATTTATCGGAAATGATTCAGGGATAAGCCATCTTGCAGCATTTATGGGGATTCCTGCGATTGTGATATTTGGTCCTTCAGACCCGAAAAGGTGGAAGCCGTTTGGTCGCTTTGTTAAAGTTATCCAATCTCAGACCGACTGCATGCCATGCTTTGAAACCGGAAAATCAGACTGTAAAGAAATTAAATGCCTAAGCGATATAACACCTGCAACTGTTATAGACACATTATACATAGACTTTCTATATTCTAGCATGCTCAAGCACAACATTGTTTCTTAATGTTGCTTTTGCCGTTTTTCCAAATTGTTCAGTTATATCAGATACGAATATTTTTGTTTTTCCGTTTTTGCCCAAACGTTTGTCAACTTCCGGATGTTCTTTAAGATAATTTTCCAGTTTATTTGCAACTCCTATGGAAGAATCAATTATATTAACTTTCTTTCCGATTTTCCGGGAAATTATATGCTTTAAAAGCGGATAATGCGTACATCCTAAAATCAGAGTATCTATCTGTTTTACTTTAAGGGAATGAAGATACTTTTTTACTATCATTGCCGTTTCAGGCTTATTTATCCAGCCTTCTTCAACCAGTGGCACAAGAAGAGGACAAGCAACCGAATAAACTCTGGCCGCAGTATTTACAGCCTTAATTTTACTTTCATATATACTGCTTTTGATTGTTGCTCTTGTTCCAATAACACCTATAGACATTTTTTTGGAAGATTCCAGGGCAAGCTCTACTGCAGGAGTAATAACCTCAAAAACCGGAACATCAAAATTATTAACTATAGTCTCGGTTGCAACACTTGAAGCTGTATTGCAAGCCACAACAATTACATTTGCTCCATTGTTTAATAAAAACTTAGTATCTTCTATAGCATATTGAATTACAGTTTCGGAACTTTTGCTACCGTATGGCGTTCGGGCGGTATCACCAAAATATATAATATCATAACCGGGAGTTTTTTCCATTACTGCTTTAACTACTGTTAACCCGCCGATTCCTGAATCAAAAATTCCTATCATTTTTTATATTACCGACTATCTTTTATATTGATTTTTATTTTATGGGCTCATAAACTTAAGGTAAATTGTTACAAACAACTACTCTCTTAACCAAAGGAATACCCCGTGAATAATGACCATACAAAACCTTCTATGAATCAGGATATCTTTAACCTCGGATTAAGTGTTGAAACTATTTCCGTCTATCTTTTATGCTGTGGTTTAACAGACCAGGGAGCCGTTGTCTCCACAAAAAATCTTCTGGGTGTATGGAACGGCAGCCCGGAAGCTCTTTATGAAGGAATAAAAAACCTTGAAGAAAGAAACATTCTCCTTAAAATAATATCCGATGGAGAAGATAAAAACGTTTTTAAGCTTACCGACATAAAAAGCTGGAAACCATAGACTTCCAGATAAACTTTTTGGACTGCGTTATCAGTCGCCCCCCTTCGTCAACATACCAACTGTATGTCTTACTCATGGGAGCTCCTTCTGGCCTTGCCAAAAACATTATCTGAAAGTCTATAAGAATTACTGCTTCGTAAAAAGTCTATCTTAATTCAACTATTTTTAGAAAGCTCTTTTGCAACACAGTCTAACACAGCGGCAGGAGGAACATCCGTATGGATACCGGCGCACAAACCGCCCATAACATACCAGTTATCAACATCGGCAATAATACTATCTATAAACGGCCACTTTTTGCACATACGAGGTTTAACAGGGTGAATAGTGCAAACCTTGTCCCAGAATATACAATATTTGTTTAGGCCCTGTTTTAGTAAAGGTTTCCCGCATGATATATCACAATATTTACTGACAAAGCTTTCAGGATCTGTATTTATATATTCTGCGATAGCATCAATATCTTTTTTTGTTACATATGTTCCGCCATATCCCTTACAGCAATCGCCGCACATTTTGCATTTAAATATATCATCAGGCTGAAAAATATGTTTAGACCGCATGTCTGGTCTCCATCGCTTTTCTCAACGTTACCTGATCAACATATTTCAGATCACTGCCGATCGGAACACCGGATGCTATGCGTGTAACCTTTACAGGGTATTTTGAAAGACACTGAACAATGTAGGAAGCAGTTGCCTCGCCTTCAACACTTGTGCTTGTGGCAATAACAACCTCTGTGATTTTCCCTTCATCAATTCTTTTGATAAGCTCTCTTATCTTAATATCGTCAGGCCCGATACCGTTAATCGGAGATAAAGCTCCTGAAAGTATATGATAAAGGCCGTTAAATGACCCGGATTTTTCTATTGCAACCATATCGGCAGGCTGTTCCATCACGCACAATAACGAGTTATTTCTGGATGGATTGCTGCATATGTGACAAACTTCAGTTTCGCTTAAGGCAAAACATATATTGCATATTCTAACCTTCTGCTTCATATCAAGTATGCTGTCAGCAAGCTGCTCGGCTTGTTTCTGTGAAGATCGCAGAATATTTATAGCGTAACGTTCGGCTGTTTTTTCTCCTACACCCGGAAGTTTAGTAAGATTTTTTATCAGATTCAAAACGGACAAAGGGTAATGCATATTCATGCCTCTGTATCGACTTATAAGACAAATAATTATATTATACTGTCATCAAACATTTATAATGATCACAAGCAAAATCACATCAGGCCCGGAATATTCATACCGCCTGTTAATTTGCCCATTTCCTGTGAAACCATTTCCTGGGATTTCAATAAAGCATCATTTACCGCAGCAAGAATAAGATCCTGAAGCATTTCAACATCATCAGGATCAACAACTTCTTTTTCTATAGTTATTGAAAGCACCTGTTGCTTACCATTTGCCTGTACTTTTATCATGCCTCCGCCAGCAGTTGCTTCAACAGTTTTTAAGGCCAGCTCTTCCTGCATTTTTGCCATACTGGCCTGAAGCTTCTGGGCCTGTTTCATCATATTCCCCATTCCCTTCATTAAAACTTCCTCCTCCTATAAAATTTTTACATCATGTAAACTGCCATTAAAAATATTAAGCGCCTCTCCAACAATAGGGTTGTTTAAGGCTTCATCTTTTAATTGCGCTGATTTATTTTTTTTATGTACATTAACATCCGCAGATATCTTCTTTTCAAAAACGATTTCAATATTTTTTGAAAAATAATCGTTACATATCTTCTTTAAATTATCCAGGTTTTTGCCACTTGTAATTCTGCTGAAATTAAACCCGTTGCCATCAACCTCTATTGTAATGCTATTATCTGCAATATCTTTTATTGAACACTTTAACATATTAGCAGCAAGTGATGGATATTTCTCTGAAATAACTTTATGAAGATTATTCCATATTTTTACATAATCATTTTCCTTGCTCTCAGAATTCGTTTGGATTTTCTTTGAGCCAGTCTCCTCTCCTGGTTCATTATAAGAATCGGCAACCTTTTCGCATATTCTTTCATTTAAAGATTCTTTTTCAATATTTTTATAAGTAATTTCTTTTTCAAAAGTATTATTCTTATTTGAATCAGGAATATTTTTCAAAAGATCGTCAATTTTTTCTATCAAAAGCTCTATAGGTAATGCAGGTTTTATTTGAAGTAATTTTAAAAAAATGATTTCAAGGGTAAGCTTTGGATTTGTCGAATACCGCATAGCCGATTCTTCATTATAAAGAATATCAAAGATCTGGTTTAAAAATGTTACCGGAACATTTTTAGCCTGCTCAATCATCAAATTTATTTCATGTGAAGGCAAGTTTATCAGCTTATCAATTTTTTTGCCCATCTTAACAACAATCAGGTTTCTCAAATGCTCGGTTATTTCCGAATAAAGCTCTTTAAAATTATGCCCGTTTTGATAAAGATCATCTAAAAGATCAAGCAACATCACAATATCCGAATTTAAAAGAGCATCAGTAATTTTAAAAATTGTTCTTCTGTCAACAAGGCCAATGATATCGGAAATATTTTCATCGGCTATACTGCCTTCGGAACAGCTCAATACAAGATCTAAAAGACTTAAGGCATCTCTCATGCAACCCCCGGCGGCACGGGCAATTGCGGCCAGACTTTCTTGAGAAATATCAATATTTTCTTTTTTGCATATATAAACCATCTGCTCTGTAATATCATCAAGACCTATTCTCTTAAAATCATGCCGCTGACATCTTGACAAAATTGTTACAGGAATTTTTTGCGGTTCAGTTGTTGCGAATATGAACATCACATGAGGTGGTGGCTCTTCAAGAGTTTTTAACAAAGCATTAAACGCTGCTGTGCTTAGCATATGCACTTCGTCTATTATATAAATCTTATATCTGCTGTATGCGGGTTTATATTTAATATTATCTCTTAAATCACGGACATTCTCGACTCCGTTATTAGATGCTCCATCTATTTCAAGAACATCCACAGCATTGCCCAAAGTAATTTCTTTGCATGATCTGCATTCATTACATGGAGATGGAGTAGTGCCTTCTAAACAATTCATTGCTTTTGCAAGTATTCGGGCTACAGTTGTTTTTCCGGTACCGCGTGGGCCTGATAACAACACAGCATGCGCAACACGACCAGCCGATATGGCTTTGGATAAAGTCTCGGTAACATGCTTCTGGCCAACAACAGTATCAAAATTTTGAGGGCGATACTTGCGGGCAAATACAAGATAGGACATAAATAAAATTTCCTGAAACTAAAAAACGCACCTAACAAATAAAATTATGAATTACAGCTTAGTTAAAAGTCTTAATAGGAATGGTTTTTTACTATGATTTTATCTGGCGGAGAGAGAGGGATTTGAACCCTCGGTGCCGCTATTAACAACACACACGATTTCCAGTCGTGCTCCTTCAGCCGCTCGGACATCTCTCCTTATAAAAATAAATGTATCCCAGTTTTCTATCTCACAGCAAGACCTTTGTATAACACCCAAATATAAAGTCATATCAGGGCATGCGAGTTATTCAAAGTTCAGGCCAACCAATTGCTTTAATTGGCGGAGAGGGTGGGATTTGAACCCACGATCCCGTTTTTGACAGGATACCGCTTTTCGAGAGCGGGGCCTTCAGCCGCTCGGCCACCTCTCCTAAAACCCTCCGGATTTTACGGAGCCTTCAGTATAACGTTTGAATGCTATATGTCAATAATGTTCTTTATTTTATTGGCTGCTATCTGGAAGTAATTGGCAGCATAAAGAATCCTACTACTACATAAGCTGATAAATAGCATATCCATACAGATAAATATATAAACAGATTGTTGTAAATAATCTGTTTATATATTATATAATTTCAAGTTAATTTAAATGATTGCTTGTTGTTTATAAGAATTAGGGCATACAACCGAAACGATTTGATAAAGGAGCCCCAATCTATGAAAACTTCTATAAATATCTTGCTGGCCATATTGCTGATTCCACCATTATGCGGATGTGCTAACACCAGAGGGTATTTGACAGATCGCGGGCGAGACGCTGCAGACATCATAACCGTTACCGGAGGGATGGGAATAGGCGCAAAGGCTCACATTGGGCCATTTCATGGCGGGTTATTGGCCGGTGCCGATACAGCCGGATTGAGAGGAGGCAGGTTTTACGCAACTAATATTAACCCTTTGAAATATAACCCTGATGAATCGAAACATTCATTTAAACTACATAATGACCGGCCATCAATGTTCTTAGAATTATTGTTTTTCAGTCTCGAAAGCACTTACCCCCGCGTAATCGATTGCAGAGGAAAGAATTACGATGCTTTTGGCATCCTTTTGCTTTCCATGGTAAATAATGATAATTCTTCAATAGCTGATTATCCCAAACACATGGGTCTATTTCATCCGTATTATACACAGATTGAAGTAGCTGTGGGTTTTACCCCTATGGTTTGTGTGGGATTTAACCCCGGCGAGTTATTCGACTTCTTAATAGGTTTTGTAGGATTAGACCTCTTTGGAGATGACTTAGAGAAACAGAAAAGAGAATCTATGGTTTCCGGTGACCAAGAAGGGGCTTCATCTCTTGACCCTTGTGGGGATTGAAACCTATATTAACCTTAACAGCTTTAGCATCTGCCGGATACAGAATTGATAGAACTCATATAGATGATATCCAAAATGTGATTCAGAACAAAGCCCAACTTCGCGAATGGTTTGACGAGCCCTAAGCTAATACCAGTCAACCAAATCCAGGTTTTTGATTCGATTAAATTCTTTTATATTGTGGGTAACCAATGTACTTCTATTTGACACTGCAATCGCCGCAATAAGGATATCATACGGCCCGATGGGCGTTCCGCTTTTTTCAAGTTTTGTTCGAATTGCAGCCGCAATTCTTGCTTCATCATATCCAAATGGAAGAATGTTTATGATATTCGTAAGATTTTGTAGTTGTTTTGTTCTTTTTTGTGGAAAACTTGATTTTGCAATTCCAACTTCAAGCTCATAAAGTACTATTGATGGAATTGCGATATCTTTGGGGTATGTTGCAAAAAGATTCTTTGCAATTTGGCCTTTTCCTTTAAAGAAATAAATCAAGGTGTTTGTATCAAGTATATACATTACAGTGTTTCCCTAGAATCCGTCCCCAGTAAACTTCTGATTTCCTCTGCTGTCGGCAAATCGGACCAGGCACCCGCCATTTCGACAATTTCATCCGGCCAGACTGACAATGTCTTCTCTCTTATCAATTCGGAAATCCACTTACTTTTTGGAGTACCTTTGGCCTTGACAATATTGTTCAGCTTTTTTTCTGTTTCATCATCAAGGTATATTGTGACTTGTCCCATATTTTCCCTCCGGAAATTAAATTCATTGCTAATAATTATATGTACACATATATGTGGAAAATGTCAAATGGAAATATGGAATATAATTGACCTGATTTTTTTCTTCTATCCCCTTCTTTTTATGATATATCAATAAAAAAAGGCAAAGCCATTTGACTTTGCCTTATAATAAGCAATCATCAATTATCGAAAACCACATACCACTTTTGGTTATCTTTGCGAAATTTCAGAGGTTCGAGTTCTTACATCCTCAATAAATTTATTGTATACATCCTTTAGCATAGCCGGATAATTGAATCCATTAGGCATAACATAAAGCCATCCCACTTTGCTATATTTAGGCGCAGCATAGGTGTTTGACAATATTACCTTGTCAGATTGATTGTCTAGCAGGCTTAACTCGATTATTAATTCATTTGACACTGTCCCGGACGGAAACCCAACAAACCAAAGCATCGGGCCATAAACACTTAAACCATAGCTTATTATTGTGCCACTGTATCTTGTAGATATAATTTTACCTTTTATAGTAAAATCGCTATTCCCTTTTTTATAATCAAAATATGCTTCCTCAAATAATCTTGAACCGTTAAGCTCCTCTGCCAGCGCTTTTGGATAATCTTCTGTAGGTTTATAGTTTACCCACATCCCCGAAAAGATATGCATCGCCTGTCCTTCCGGAACATCTAATGTTTGCCAGCCAACCGGCATTACAGGAATCATATACAATAATGTATAGTTGCTATTACTATTTGGTCTATTATCCTGGAAAGGAAGAACCACAACGGATTTGTTAATTGTAGTTGATGTATCACTATAACTGTTCGGGGAATATACCCATGATTTTTGAGTTGCGCAACCACTTGCAAATAGTAAAACAAACAACGATAAAACAACATACTTCTTCATATTACCCCCTTCTATTCAAATCTAATAAGTTTAGTTGTGATAAAACTTCTTTATATAAACAAATTACTGCTAAAAAATTACCCGTAATCTTTCAAAATATTTCTATCGGTTAAAATAAAATAACAGCTTTAAGAAGCAGTGGCAATTCTGCTTTGTGAAAAATTCTCACAAAAGGCATCCTATTCTCGGTAGTGTTAGCTTGGTTGCTTTAATTTGCTGATAGTGATTTGCTTCTTATCAAAATTAATTTCCTAATGTCAATATATGTATTCACCAAGATATATTCGTGTATTTTGCAAAGCGAATTTTTTCGATTCCATCCCATTCAAATTGTTGCTTGACATTGATATTATAAATAGTACTATTAATAACTATCTAATATTCATGAACATAGCACCTACAAACTAACATGCTAAAAGGATTCGATAATTAATCTTTTTAAGCCTGATGGGCTTTTTGACAAGTTCATCAGGCTTTGTAATTTATTTCATACTTTAATTCTAAAAATCATTGAATCATATATGCCGAAGAAATTTAAAATTATATTGATCAGTATTGCTGCCTTATTTTTTCTATTAATAATAGGAATCGCAGGACTGGTGTTTTCAATTCAAACGGATTTCGGCAAACGTTTTATTGAATCACAAATAGATAAACAGATTAAAGGCTCTATCAGTTTCGATCATCTGCAGATTTCTTTGCTTAAGGGACAACTCGAACTAAATCATGTTAATCTAAAGGATGACAGCTTAGAAGATATTGCAGGTATAAAACGGCTTTTTATAGATATCTCATGGGACTCTTTTTTAAAAGGCTGCTTGATTGTAAGACAACTCACGATAGAAAATCCTTGGATTTTGCTTCGTCCGGATAAAAGCGGCAATCTTAATCTGACAAATGCCCTATCATCTGTCAAAAATTCAAAAGCGGATGAACCTAAAAAACCGTTAGAGTATAAAGTCTGTCTGGAAAAATTCAACCTGACAAATGGAAAATTTCAGTTCCAAATTCCGGATTCGGCTATGT
This sequence comes from Pseudomonadota bacterium, assembly GCA_043825875.1. Classification (GTDB taxonomy): domain Bacteria; phylum Desulfobacterota; class Desulfobacteria; order Desulfobacterales; family RPRI01; genus RPRI01. Next base: position 38,850 of record JBDRRF010000055.1, read on the forward strand.
CAATTACTGCAAATGGAATAGATCTTATAGCAAACGGTGATTGGCCTCAAAAGACAGGCTCTTGTAATCTTAAAATAAAATCCGGGAACATAGATCGTAAATCTTCCAATCTGAGATTTGGTCCCATTAAGCTTGAAGCATCATTTGCTAAAGAAGTAATTTCTTCTTTGAATCTACAAGTTACTTCCGGCAATTCTCATATAGATATAGCCGGACACATAACTAATGTTTTTGATAAACCGTCAATAGATCTTGCCGGAGATTTTGACATAGCTTTGTCTAAATTGCAAAATGTCCTTGGAATCGAAGGTTTATATAACGGCCAAATCAGTTCCCATCTTGAGGCAAAAGGTTATATAAACAATCCTGAAGTTTCGGGAACTGCTACTTATAATGGTGGCGTTATTGCCGACAATAAAATTGATAAAGCAAAACTTTCGTTTTCTTTAAAGAATCGACTTGCGGAACTAAAGCCTTGCAGCTTATGGGCAGGTGGTGGTCAGATAGACCTTAGCGGGACAGTTGATCTTATGAAAGTTTTTCCTGAAGGATTTATATCTGATAAAAGCTATCCCGATGAGCTTACTTACGACATTGTTCTTGACGGGAAAAATGTAAACCTTGAAAAACTATGTCTTGATGATAAAAAGATGCGAGGTTTGGTTCAATCCAATATTTCAATCCGGGGCAAAGGAATTAAACCAGGGTCTGCCGAAGCCTTTGCAGGCTGGAAGGTTCAGGGACAAGGGGTTACAGTTGATCGACTGGCAGCACCTGTTGACCTGCTTTTTTCAGGAAAGGCCGATCTGAGTCAGGGCATAGCAACTCTTAAACAGGTACAATTCAGTTCCGGTAAAACGGATCTTCGGGCAGCCGGTCAATACAACATAATTTCCCAGGCTCTTGAAGGTAAAGTTTTCATAGCTGCTCCTGATCTTACCTCAGCATTATCTCCATTGGGAATTAAAGATATTAAAGGAAGTGTACGGTTGGATGCGGCGGTTTCAGGATTTCTTAAAGCACCGGTATTTATCTGTGATGCAAAATCGGAAGCACTTTATATTCGAGGCATATCTATTGGCGATGTCTGGCTTAAGGGCGGCATTGACAACTCCGGTATTCTTGATGTCAACCGGCTTGAGTTGGTTAACAAAAACTCTGTTTTATCTGCTTCCGGAAAGATTCAGGTGTTTGCTCCAAAATCAGTTAAAGCTTCTGTAGGTACAGATCTTAATATAGAAAAAGCTACCGTTTTCTTAAGTGATTTTCATAAAGATTTCAAAGGATCTTTATTTGTAAAAGGTCATGCGAAAGGCCCATGGAAGCATCTTCGCGGAAGTTTTAATATCCTGGGTCAAGATCTCATAATTGCAGGACAACCTATACATGAGGTTAAACTGAACCCTGAACTGGATGGAGATACTATTAAGGTTAAACCTCTTTCCATCCAGATTGCACCCGGAGAAAGCATCACAGGGGAAGGCTGGATTTCTTTCGATAAGAAATACCAGGTTAACCTTATATCGGAAAATATCTCCTTAAATTCAATTGAAGCTATCCGCAAGCAAGGCCTTGTAGAAGGAAGACTTCGTATTGATATTTCCGGTGAAGGGTCTTTAGATCATCCCATGCTTTCAGGCAAAATATTCATAAACCGGTTAAATTTAAAAGGGCAAGAATTTAAAGATTCTATAATCAACTTTGATCTGAACCAAAATATTATCAGTTGCAACACCGATCTTGGTTTTCAGGCAAATGGCAAAATGAATCTTAAAAGCAGTACTTTTGATATAAACGCAGTTTTTGATCATTCCGATCTTTTACCTTACCTAACTATAGCCGGATATCCGGACTGGTCGGGAAAACTTACCGGTAGCTTTGAAGCACAAGGAAATGCAAAAAATCTTGAAAACATAAGCGCTCGTGCAAATATTTCAGATATGGAACTATCCTTTGGAAACAATAAAGCAGTTAATGCAAAGGATGCAAACCTGTCATATCAAAACGGCAACTTATTGATTCCTGCTTTCGATTTATTTTTTATGGATAATGCTAAAATTACCATCAACGGAACAGGCAGGCTAAATGGGCCGATAAAGATCCATGCCCATGGGGATATCCCGGTTTCAATACTCGGTTCATATATTGAAGATCTTGCCGATATAAAAGGAGGATTGAATCTTTCCGCAGATCTTGGCGGATCATTTGCACATCCGGAAATAAGCGCCAAAGCAGATCTTAAAAACATTTCTTTTACTATTCCGTATCTTTTCCAGAAGCTGCACGATTTAAATGGGTCCATTCTTGTTAATTCCAAAGATTTACTTATTGAAAATATATACGGCAAGATTGATGATGGAATATTTAATGTTGACGGCAAAATAGAATTGAAAGACCTTCAACCGGGAAAAGGTCAGATCAACTTCAAAGCCACTGCCCTTCCGATACAGATTCCCGATACAATGGATATGGTTCTTGATGCAAATCTAAAGCTTTCCGGTAGTAAAGATAAATCTCTTCTTGAAGGTGAGATTATCCTGATAGACGGGCTGTACTACAAAGATGTAAAACTGAATCTACTCCAGGAACTGACAGAGAAAAAGCGCAACGCTATAATTGCAGGTGAGGAAAGTACATCTTCTTTATTAAAAAATATGTCTGTAGATGTGGACATAAAACACAGAAATCTCCTCCGGGTGGAAAATAATCTTGCAAAACTTGAAATTGCACCAAATATTAAAATTCAGGGTACAGCTGATAGCCCTTTGATAAGAGGTAGAACTTCAGTCGAATCAGGAACAGTAGATTATCTGCGAAAGGTATTTGTGGTTAAAAAAGGAACTATCGACTTTTTAAATCCATATAAAAATGATCCTACCTTTGATATAAAAAGCGAGGTTCAGGTACGGCAATGGAAAATTTTTCTTGAAATTTCAGGTACCAGAGAAGCGATAGTGCTCAAGCTTACATCCGAACCGGCTGAAGAACGTGAAGATATCCTGTCTTTGCTGCTGGTCGGAAAAACAAGCCGCGAGTTGATTAAATCCGGAGGTGGCGTTAGCCAATCAACGGAACAGATACTTGCGGAAATGATCGCATCGACTCTGGGTGATGACATAAAAAAAACCACGAGCCTCGATTACCTGGAAGTTGAAACCACTGATAATAAAAACGGTGAAAACGAGGGCTACGTCAAAGTAACAATAGGTAAGGATCTTTCTAAACGTTTGACAATTAAATATGCGGTCGCATCGGAAAAAGGAGAATTCATCAGGCGTGCAATTGCAGAATACAAACTATTGCAAAACCTTCGATTGAGCGGATATCAGGATACAAGTGGACTGTACGGTGGAGAGCTTAAGTACAGGATAGAATTCCGATAATTATATGAAAATAATAAGTACAATATATGGTCTTTTGATCTGTTTGATTAGCGGAGTTATTTTTTCTTTGCCTGCTCATTGCACTGATACAAAGCAAGTAATGGATAATATCCTTATTATTTCGGAGATAAGGATTACAGTTGCTGACAAAACAGATACCGGTCTTCGGGAAATGGCCTTCAATCTTATTTCACTTAAAAAGGGAGATAAATTCTCTCCTGTTCTGCTGGATGAATCCATACGTTTTTTACAACAGAGCGGAAAATTTAAAGAAATCAGTGTTGATTCAAAAGAAGAAGATGGAAATATCATTCTTTTCTTTCAACTTATCCCTTACCAATGGATTAAGGATATCAGTATTTACGGACGATACCCTGTATTTGAGCGCGAAGTGCTTGGTGCTATGACGATATATCCCGGAAATGCTTATTTGGCAGAAGAATTAAAGAAACAGGAAACAGGAATAGTTAAACTTTTTGAAAAGGAAGGCTATATAGCGCCGCAGATCAATGTTACTTCAAAACAAGATCCTGTTGACGGTAATTATACAATTAAAGTCATGATTAACAAAGGTCCGTTTTACAATCTCAAGAAGCTTGTCTTTACCGGGAATAACATTTTTTCCGCTACAAGACTCAAATGGAAGATGAAAACATGGCGTGCTTCACTTTACCCCGGCAGTTCCGGCAGGTTTATTGAGACCGATTTCAAAAAAGATGTTGAGGAATTGACAAAGTTTTACAGAGATAATGGTTTTGCAGATATAGAAATACAGCCGGTTATTGAAAAGGATACAAAAAACCAAACAATTGCTGTTACATTGGCAATCAATGAAGGTCCCTGTTACCGGATTTTCTTTGATGGAAACCATGCCTTTTGGGATCTTACTTTAAAAAAGGATCTGTTAATTTTCCGTGATGGAAACCGCAACGGCTTAGGACTGAAACGAAGTATAAGAAAAATCAAGGATAGATATCTTTCCTCGGGTTATCTTTCCACAAAAGTAAAGCTGGAAGAACAAGCACTCTCCGGCAAGGAAAAAACCGTCCGGACAATTCGTATATTAATTGAGGAGAATCCCCAAACTATTGTAGATTCTATCGAAATTAAAGGAAACTCCTCATATGCCAAAAGCATAATCAGAAAACAAATGCTTACCGAAACCAACAGTATTACGCAGGAAGGCATTTTTGTCCCAAAAATCTTTGAGGAAGACATTGCCGGCATACAGTCGTTTTATGTCAGCGAGGGCTTTATAAGCCCTGAAATTAAACATGAATTGGAATGGAGCCAGAATCGAAGTCGGGTAAAGATTCTGATTCTTATCAATGAAGGTGTCCGAACCCTGGTTTCTTCTGTTAAGATAATTGGTTCAAGATTGCTTTCTTCTGATGATGCTTTAAGAGTAATTGCATTAAAGGAAAAAGAACCTTTCAGGAAATATATGATCAAAGGAGATGAAAATGCTTTGTCCCGGTTGATTTCCCAAAAGGGATACCCATATGTAAAAGTTAAAGGAGAACAAATTCTCAGTAATGACAAGACACAAATTCAAATTACATACCGGATAACAGACGGGATATTCGTATCAATGGGAGATATTTATTTAAAAGGCAATCTTCGAACAAAGAATCGGGCAATCGAAAAAGAAATGGAAATCCGTTTTGGCGAACCCTTCTCCCTGGAAAAAATGCTTTTAAGCCAGAGAAACATTAGAAACATGGATATCTTCAAAGATGTTCGTTTCAAAACTTTTGGGCTTAAGGAAGAAAAAGACCGTATCAACCTTATGATCGATGTTGAAGAACAGAAACCCTATTTTGCCGAATTAGGCGGCGGTTATGACTCATCGAAGGAGTTGTATACACGCATAATGGCAGGAGATCATAATCTGTTTGGATTAAACAAATACGGATGGATGAGTGGAGAAATCAGTCAGATCGGTTACAGGGCAGAAGTCGGTATAAGTGAACCACGGTTTCTTGACACATATATTTCTGCTTCCAGCAATCTATACACAGAGAAAGTGGAAGATTTTAACCAAAACTTTGGTTATAAGGCTATCGGAGCATCTTTGGGTTTTTCCCCAAAACCATTTAAGAACATTACTCCGGGACTTAATTTCAGCCTGGAAAGAAGAGACCAGTATCGGATAGATACCTCTCTTCCTCTTGGAGATTCAATAACTGAAGAGGAATTCGAAAAGCGCAGCATACTGATTGTTACGCCTTCTTTAACTTATAATACGAGAGATTCTTTTATCCGCCCCAAAAAAGGGATTTTTTCTTCTCTGCATGTTGATATTTCAAAAGGCATAGAAAACTCTTTTGATGATTTTATCAAATACCGGTATGACCTGCGTTATTATTATACTCCGCTTAATCCCCTGACGCTGGCTTTCCGGGGAAAAGCCGGGTATATAAAAGCTTATGGCAATAAAGGGCAAATTCCCCAGGACCAGCTCTTTTTTCTTGGCGGCGCTCTTGATGTACGGGGTTTTGAAGAAAACCTACTCAGGTTCGATAGTGCGGGAGATGCTGTGGGAGGACGTTGTGCAATTTCCGGCAGTGTTGAGGCCAGGATAGACCTTGGTGCTAATATTGAGATGACAACATTTTATGATACCGGAAGTATATCAAAAACATTTGTTGATGCCGGTTCCGATAAATTCCGATCTTCGGTAGGACTGGGGCTTAGATATATCACCCCGATAGGGCCTATCGGACTCCTATACGGACATAAGCTTGACAGGGAAAAAGGAGAAAGTTCCGGTCAGATTCATTTTTCTGTAGGATACACATTCTGATTATCTGTTGCATAATGTGTAAATCTGTACTTTACTCTCTAATAAAAGCTGAATAGATGGGCATGGTCGTTCGAAACCCTCTGTATAAACTGAAAAGGAAGATCAAGGACAAGAGGAGCATAAGTTGAATATACCATTTATACTGGAAAAGGCCATCGGCCTTTATGAAGAAAAGGAAGCGGTTGTTTGCAGCGGCAAGCGGTTTTCTTATAGCCAATTCGGCAAACGTGTTTTTAGTCTATCGCATCTTCTAAAGGCCCTTGGGCTTAAGAGGGGAGATAGAGTTGCAATAATTCACAGAAACGCTCATCAATATCTTGAGGTATATTTTGCGGCGGCACAGCTTGGCGCAATACTCAATCCATTGAACTACAGGCTTTCGGCAAGAGAGCTTGATTTCATCCTTAAAGATTCAGGCGCAGGGATTTTATTAGCAGAAGACATTTTCAGCGAAACAGTAGATGCCCTCAAGGGACTTAAAAGTAATATAGGTAAGATAATATGGACAGGGACAGGGGATGTCCCCGACACATTCGAGTCAGTGAAATATGAAGATGCAATTGCAGGGGAAAGCCCTGACTTTATTTCCCCGCCTGACATCAAGGATGAAGACACCGCCCACCTTTATTACACAAGCGGAACCACCGGGAGGCCAAAAGGAGTTATGCTGTCACACAAAAATGTGTGCACCCACGCCCTTGCGGCAATCGCTGAATTGAGTCTTTCAGATCATGACAACTGGATACACGCGGCCCCTCTTTTTCATCTGGCGGACGCCTGGGCAACATTTGCAATAACCTGGATAGGGGGCAAACATGTGATCGTCCCGGAGTTTGAACCATCAGTTGTCCTTTCTTCCATCCAGAAAGAAAGGGTTACCATAACAAACATGATTCCTACCATGCTCAACATGCTGGTGAACACGCCGGGTGTTAAGAAATATGACCTGACAAGTCTCCGGGCAATTCTGAGCGGCGGCGCACCCATTGCCCCTGAAGTTGTAAAGAAGATTATGGACACGTTTAAATGTGATTACATCCAGACATATGGCATGACAGAGACAAGCCCCTATCTCACACTTTCATTATTAAAGGAAAATCTTTCAGTACTTCCCCCAAAAGAACAATTTGTATTCAAGGCAAAGACAGGCAGGCCCATTATGGGTGTGCTCTTAAAGGTTGTAAGAGATGACGGAAAAGAGGTGGATCGCGATGCAAAAGAAGTGGGCGAAATAATTGTGAAGGGTGACACAGTTAGCAAGGGTTATTGGAACCAACCTGATGAAACCGCCAAGGCCATTCGTGATGGCTGGCTGTATACCGGCGATATAGCAGTTATTGATCGTGAAGGTTATGTTAATATTGTGGATCGTAAAAAGGACATGATCATAACAGGGGGTGAAAATGTCTACAGTATTGAAGTTGAAAACACACTCTATAATCATCCGGCAGTGCTGGAAGCAGCTGTCATAGGAGTTTTTGACAGCAAGTGGGGTGAGGCTGTAAAGGCATTTGTTGTGCTTAAGCCAGGGTGCAGTGCAACTGAAGACGAAATCATAAAACACTGCAAGGAGCAAATTGCCCATTATAAGGCCCCTAAGTCTGTTGAGTTTATTGCCGAGATTCCGAAGACGGGTTCGGGCAAAATATTTAAGAAGGGGCTTAAGGATAAGATATGATATTTTCGCACAAAGACACAAATAATCAAACAAAGTTGTGGAGGTAAGATATGTCCAGTTTGAAAAATAATATGAATTATATTTTATGTGTAGTTATTCTATTAATCTCGGTTTCTTCATATGCCGGAGAGCAATCTCAAAATAAATATTACAAGTATGCAGAACTTAGTGTAGTTAACAGATTTTATGATGAAAATGGCGGGATAGCAGAAATGTCTACAACCGTATTTTTAAATGACGGTTCAGGAAAAGAAATTTCATCTTATAGCAAAGAGAGTATAATTGCCAATAAAGATGCGAAACACGAAGCATTTAAAGATTTTATTCAAAAATACACCAATAACAAACCGAAAATCTCGAAAATATCGGAAATGAATGTATTAAATGTATTGAGTATTAATGGGTGGGAAGTTATTCACTACAACAACCAGGAGCTAACTTTTAAAGATGGAAGCGGCTCAAAGGCAAGATATTTACTCAGAAAAGAAGCAAACAAATAACTGCATTCAAGTGTTTATATTGATGGACTTTCCACAAGTCCATCAATATTGTCATTTCTCCACAAGAACATATCTTTGCCCTAAAAACTATTATAATGGACAAAATCCAGAATTTCTCTTCTCTTTGGAGCAGAGCCTGATTTTGCCGGATATCCGATGGGAATAAGAGCAACAAGTTCATACCCATCCGGAACATTAATAACTTTTTTTGCCTTGTCATGATCTAAAAGCCCGACTATAACTGTACCTAACCCAAGATCATGTGCCGCAAGACAAAGGGTCTGGGTAAATATGCCAAGATCAAACATGAACCAGTCCACAAATTTTGTCGGAGCTACATTATTATACAATCCCGATGAATTTAATTTGCCGCAAACTGCAAGAACAACAGGAGCCTGAGTAATTGCATTTGTAGCAGGATTTTTTGGCAGGATTGTTTCCCTAAGATTTTCTTTCATAGCCTTATCTCTTATTACAACTATTTCCCAGCACTGCGTATTTGCCCAGGAAGGTGACCATCTTACCGCTTCAAATATAATATTTAATTTTTCATCAGGAACATCTTTTACATCATATGTTCGTATACTTCTTCTTTCTTTTATAACTTCCATAATATCCGACATAAATACCCTCCTGTAACAAATTAAATTCGTTATGTCTTTACATGTGAGCCAGTTTCAAAACGCCCCATTTTGGCCGATCTCTGCGTTGGGCTCAAATTTCAATCCTCGAAATACTAAATGTATTCCTGCGGTTGAAATTTTCGCCCGCCTTGAGCTTGACCAAACTGAAACGTTTTGAAAGTGGCTCATGTGGCTGATTAATGTTTATGTGTTTTATCTTCTTTGTAGCAATTGCAATTATTTTCACCGCATTCTGTACATACATAAGTTACTGCTATATCTTTTGTTTCTTTTTCTACTTCTTCTTTTTCTTCCGAAGCCGGTTTTCGGACAATTATAAAAATTACAAAAACTGTAATAAGTAATATAAGAATTTTAAGCATTTTCTCTCCTTTTTTATATGCCCTTTTTCAACGAGTATATGATATTCTTTTCAAGCTTTTCTTTTTGCAAATGATCTTGTTCAAGATATTTTAAATGGGCAATAGCTTCACCTGTAGCAATCCATTTTTGCGCACCGGGAAATGAATCCCAACTCTCATAATTTGTGTCCCAGCTCATCTGCGAGGCTATTTGAAATGCATTTTTGTTTCCGTTTTTCAGTATAGAAATAATATTTTCAAGCCTTTTTTGATGGTGATCCTTTATTTCCAGAATCCTTTTTCTGGTATTTGTTATTAAAGATCTATGGCCTGGAAGTGTTAATTTTATATCAAGCCCATAAATATTATCAAGACTTGCCATATAGTCATTTAAAGGATTTTGCTCATCAGACCATAATTGAATTGTAGCAGTAATATCATTAAGGATATGGTCCCCTGCTATCAGTATTTTTTTGTCTGGTTCATACAGGCACATATGCCCTTTTGTATGGCCGGGCGTTTGAATGCACTTGAACTGATAACCGGATATGCTGATTATAGTGCCATCATTTATAATATGAAAGTTTGCCAATCCTTCTGAAGCATATTTATAAGATTTAAATCCGGGATGATTGTAAAGTGCTTTAAGCTCTTTTTCCGGAAAACCGTTTTGGCATGCAGAGTCAGTATATTCATCCAGGAAATATCCCGATCTGAGCATATCTGCTTCTATCTGATTAAAATATATTCTGGAGGTATCCGGAGCAATTCTTAAAGCAAGGCCAAGATGATCAGGATGCATGTGAGTAATAAAAAAGTCAGCTTTTTTTATATCAATTTCCAGTTCTTTTAAACCGGACAGCATTACATTCATGCATTCATCCTGAGCAAAACCGGTATCAATAATTATGCTTCGCTCGCTATCTTTTATTATATAGGAGTTTAAAGCTCCAAGCGGATTCTTGGGAAGCGGAATTTTAATCCTGTATATATTTGGTAAAATTTCATCAATCATATTTTGTTCCGGTAGGTGTTGATTTTATCCTTTATTATAAAAAGTATTATCTAAAAGTTCCAATATATATATTACTACTTTGTTTTAAGTATGTCTCTGATCTCTGTTAATAAATTTTCTTCTTTAGATGGAGGAGGAGGAGCTGCCGGCGCAGCTTCTTCTTTTTTCTTCAAGTGATTCATCCCTTTTACAAGCATGAAAATGGCAAATGCTACAATAACAAAATCGACAATAGTCTGAATAAATTTTCCATAATTTAGTGTAACTGCCGCAACGTCACCGGCTGCATCTTTTAGAGTTATAACCAGATCTGAAAAATTAACATTTCCCAGTAAAAGACCGATTGGAGGCATAATTACATCTGCAACAACAGATGATATTATTTTACCAAAAGCTACACCAATAATTATACCTACAGCCATATCAACTACATTGCCCTTCATTGCAAATGTTTTGAATTCACTCATCATACTCATGGATAGTCCTCCTGTTGTTTTAATATTTCAGTATTTGTTTATTGAGCCACTTTCAAAACGTTTCAGTTTGGTCAAGCTCAAGGCGGGAGAAAATTTCAACCACAGGAATACATTTAGTATTTCGAGGATTGAAATTTGAGCCCAACGCAGAGATCGGCCAAAATGGGGCGTTTTGAAACT
>JBDRRF010000056.1:0-25512 GCA_043825875.1 Pseudomonadota bacterium
GAAAATCTATAACAATACATTTGCAGATCTTAATTATGCTATGATCCTTGGAATTACTCATGACATCTCTGGCAACGAATTTAAAAACAATATAGTATATAATGTTGATGGCACCCCAGGATATACAGGATGTACAAGAGGTTATAATGCCTCGGACGAAACAATTTCAGGAGACAGCCACTTAAAATACTTAACAAGTGATCCTTTTGTAGATTCTACAAATTACGATTATCATATAGTGCTCAGTAATGCTATAGATAATGGTACTGCTTTAGGTTATCCTTATAACTCAGATATGGATGGTCTAAGCCGCCCTCAAGGATCTACTTGGGATATTGGCGCTTATGAATATAAAGCTCCGATAGTTAGTGTTTCAGCGGATGCAAAAGATTTTGGAAGTATTACTATTGGCTCGGAAACAAGCTCAGAAATATTCACAGTTTCAAATGACATAAGTGGTGGTTATTTTTATATCAACTCTGTTACACTTACAGGTGACAATCCTGACCAATTCTTATTTCAAAACGATTCCTGCTCAGGACGAACCATAGCACCAGGCGGAAACTGCACCTTTACGGCAAAATTTCTCCCTACATATGAAGGTGAACATTCTGCAGATATTGATATTAAATATGATGTTGTTACTAAAACCATAGCACTAAGCGGAGAAGGAGTTGAACCAGATATCCCTTATATGTCAATTTCACCTACTTCGATATCTTTCTCAAATGTTAATACAAATTCCACATCTGCAGCGCAGACAGTTACCATTGAAAACATCGGTAATGAAGCACTCAACGTAAGCAGTATATACAACACAGGAGGAAATGATACTCTGTTTAATATAGTAGATGACGGATGCAGCGCGGGACGGGATATAACAAAGTTCAGTACTTGTACATTCGGTGTAACATTTGCGCCGACAACAGGAGGAGAAAAAGAAACAACTCTTACTATCATATCCAATGCCGGCAATTCTCCCTATGAGATACCTTTATCCGGTAACGGAACTTCAGCCACAAGAGTAACCTCGACCAATTCAACTGTTTCAGAATATACAGTCTCCAATTCAGCATCAGGCAGCCCTTCGGATTATACTACCCAATCGCTTACAAGTTATACGTTAACAGGTGTAAGCGGCAGTGCCAATGTCAGTATTACCTATCCTTCTTTACCGGCAAGTCCTGTATTCTATAAAGTTGTGAGCGGTATGTGGAAAACAATATATCCCACAAATGCTACCTCCGGAATTACAGGCGTTACATTAAGCGGCTTAACTCTTAGCTATACCATTGCAGACAACTCCGATTGCGATAGCGATGGAACGACGGGCACCATCACCGACCCGGTAGCCGTAGGCGCTGTAACAACTGCAAGTACAGTTAGTAGTGGCGGGGGTGGCGGAGGTGGCGGAGGTGGATGCTTTATAGCAACAGCCGCATACGGATCAAGTCTTGATAAACATATAGTAGTACTAAAAAACTTTAGAGATAATTATTTGTTAACGAATTATTTTGGCAGGGTATTTGTAAATTTCTATTACCGCAACTCACCACCTGTTGCAAATTTCATCCGCAGACATGAAATAGCAAGAGCCGCAACAAGATTTGCGCTTGCACCGGCTGTCTACTCCATGAAATATCCGCATGTGTTTGTGGCAATTACATTGATACTGTCCAGCTATATTATAATGCTGTATAGAAGAAAAAAAGGGAGAAACCTTCATTAAAGCATGGATTTCCTCGACATCTAATTATCACTCTGCCTTCTTAATCGCTGACAGTATTTAAAAGACTGAACCGCTTTCTTATACATAGACTCGAATTACAAATGCAAATCAGAACAATAAGAACTAAACAAGAACTAGAAGCTGTGCGTACTTGTTGGGAAGAGTGGCAAAACCATCCCAACAATGATTTTGACCACTTCCAGCTTGTTTGTTATCTGCGTGATGAGGTTCTGGGCCCTCACGTCATTGTTGTGGAACGCGATGGCAGGCCGTGCGCATTGCTTGCTGCACGACTGGAACTTACTCATTTTGTTCCTGCGATTGGTTATTTTAAGCCGATCCGGATACCTGTCACGGTGTTAACAGTAATTCACGAAGGATTGCTCGGTCAAGTCGACGAAGAAATCGGAGAAGAACTGGTCAGGCATGTGAAGTCCTTTTTATCCTCAGGAGCTGCTGATGCTGCGGTTTTCCATCATCTTCCCCAAGATTCACCGCTGCTGAAGGCTTTACTGATCCATAAACCGCAATCGTTGACTGAGAAAAAGCCCATATGCTCTACCCACTGGTCTATGGAGATATCGGAAGAGCAGGGCTTTTTACTAAAAAATCTGAAATCCAAACATCGCTCATGGATTCGCGGAAGAGAAAAAAAACTGAATTCTGCTTTTCAAGGTAAGGTGTCCTGGCAATGGATGAATCAAATTGATGACCTGCCAAATTTGTGTTCCCAGCTTGAGGAAGTGGCGGCTCATACCTACCAGCGAGGATTAGGGTCTGGTTTTATAAACAATGAAGAACACCGGCAACGATTTTCCCTATTTGCAAACCGCGGCCAGTTGCGCGTTCAAGTTCTGAAGATAGATGGGAAAATCCGAGCCTTCTGGATTGGGACTGTTTACCGTGGCGTTTTCCATTCTTCAGAAACAGGTTATGATTCGGATCTGAGAAATTATGAACCCGGAACTTTGATTTTTTTGCGTATGGTAGATGCATTGGCAAATGAAGGAATAAAGAAACTTGATTTTGGACTTGGAGATGCATATTACAAACAGCGGTTCGGAGATAGATCCTGGCAACAAGCAACGATACGCCTGTTTGCCACAAGCATAAAAGGCCTTGCACTCAAAACCACTATGGGTCTCTTTGGCACTTTGGATAGTACTGCCCGTAGTCTGCTGCAAAAATCTGGCTTGGTAGACAGAGTGAAGACCGGATGGCGACGGCGTGTGGCATCAAGGAAAACAGTTAACGACGATAAATAAATGAAAATTAAAACAATAGCAGATATAGTATCCTGGCGCCTTTGTGTGGGTTGTGGTGCATGTGCGTATATTTGCAAAAACAATTACATCGAACTCAGAGATATCATAGATCATGGAATAAGACCCATTCTATCTACGGACCAATGTGGAACATGTTCAGATTGTCTGCAAGTTTGTCCGGGTTATTCAACACCTATCCTTGGTAATAATGAAGCAACGGAAAGCACTCATAATTCAAGCGAAAAAGGCTGGGGGCCTGTTATCGAAATATGGGAAGGCTACGCAAACGATAGTGAAGTTCGTTATAATGGATCTTCAGGTGGCGCAGCAACTGCGATAGCTTTATACTGTCTTGAAAAGAAAGAAATGCACGGGGTCTTGCATATTGGTAGTAATGAAAAGGACCCTTTGAAAAATGATGTTTTTTTAAGTAAAAATCGATCAGATATATTATCCAGAACAGGTTCCAGGTATTCCCCGGCTTCTCCTTGTTCCGGCTTGGATAAGATTGAATCTGCTCCTTCTCCTTGTGTATTTATCGGTAAGCCATGTGATGTTGCGGCAAACCGTATGGCATGCTCGATAAGACCGGAACTCAAAGATAAAACCGGAATATCCATAGGAATTTTCTGCGCTGGTACCCCTTCGAGCAGAGGTCTGCTCGATTTGTTGAGGGAAAAGAACATAAATCGCAACACAGTTAAGGATGTCAGGTATAGAGGTAAAGGTTGGCCTGGAATGTTTAAAGTAGAGTCAAACCGTTCCCAAAATCCATTTCAAAAAATGACATATATGGAAGCATGGGGATTCTTACAAAAATACCGGCCTTACCGGTGCTATCTATGTCCGGATGGCACTGCTGCCTATGCAGATATCTCTTGTGGCGATCCATGGTATCGAACAATACAGGAAAATGAGCCCGGTTATTCGCTTGTTATTGTGAGAACTGCAAAAGGCAAAGAAATTCTTAAAGGTGCAATTGAGGCTGGTTATTTATCGATGGAACGTATAGATATTCAAAAATTAATAGACTCCCAAGAAGGGTTACTACGGAAAAGAAAAGAAGTATGGGGCAGATTCTTGATGATGAAAATGTTTGGTCTCCCGACTCCTCAATACCCAGAATTCTTTCTTTTTCAGCAATGGGTTGCTTCATCAACCAGTCAAAAACTTCGCTCGCTTTTGGGTACCTTACGCAGAATTATTCAGCGTAAATATTTTTTACCTTTCAATACTAATAAAGAAAATAATTAATCTTGCTTAAACCACCTGTATTTTACACATGATTCGAGAGTTCCGACAGCACGTCACAGATATAATAAGAAGCCACTTTGCTGGCAATACTCTTAAGGGTAAAGTAGCTAGTAGCGCTGTTTGGTTAGCCACTGCTAATGGCACAGGGAATGCCCTCAGGCTATTGCGCAACATGATACTTGCACGCCTGCTTGCACCTGAAGCATTTGGTATAATGGCCACTGTCATAGCTTCTGTTTCTGTAATGGAGGCATTTGCAGAAGTTGGTCTAAAGCAATCAGTTATTCAAAACAAGAAAGGTGCGGATAAAGGATATCTTAATATCACTTGGTGGCTGACATCATTACGGGGGATATCTCTCTATACCATTGCTTTTTTTGCCGCACCTCTGATAAGTCAATTCTTTAATAAACCGGATTCAGAGATATTCCTTCGTGTCGGTTTCCTGGCCATATTGTTGAATGGATTAATAAGCCCTAAACTTCATGTTTTGCAAAAGAATTTGAAGTTTGCAAAATGGATCCTTGTTATGGATGGTGCTGGTGTTTTAGGTGTAACATTTACAATCATACTTGCTTTTTATATACAAAGTGTCTGGGCTTTAGTGTTTGGTTATACAGCAGAAGCTTTACTGCGGTTGCTTCTATCTTTTATTGTTTGTCCTTTTAAACCACATTTTTCATTCGATAAATCATATCTTTCAGATATTCTGAAGTTCTCAAAGCAAATGTTTGGTTTGCCCATTTTAATGATGTTTTTTATTCAATCCAGCGTATTTGTTATAGGGCGGGTATTATCGCTGGAAGAACTGGGAATGTTTACTTTAGCAAGGAGCTTGGCTGAAATACCAAGCACTTTGTATTCAAGAATCATTTCACCTGTTCTTTTGCCAACTCTCTCTAACATACAGGACAATAAAGAAAAACTTAACAGTATTTTATTAAAAATTAATAAACTAACAGCTACTTTAGGAATACCATTTATCACCTTTTTTATAGTCTTTTCGAAACCCCTGCTAAGCCTGGTTTATGGCCATAATTATTCTGACGTATCAACCCCGTTTAGTATATTATGTATTTACACATATATTTTTATTTGTTCGGCACCTATTGTGACTATGTACATTGCAACTGGGAAACCCGGCATTCATCGCAACGCATCGGCTTTGAAAACCATACTATTACTTATCTTGATTTATCCCGTAACAAAAATTTTCGGGTTAATTGGTGCTTCCTTTGCTATTTTGTTAGCAATGTGTTCAGGATTCTTAGTGCAGATCGTATATGCACATAAATTAATAGATTTTCGGGTAAATTTATACATAAAAGGTTGGTCTATAGGAGCAGCTTCATCATTAATCGTGATGCTGCCAGGAGTTATTATAATTAATTTTACTAAGCTATCTGATCTATCCACTATTTGCATTGGTACTATTTTGTTTTTGACAGCTTGGATAGTTGGTATTGCATATTTGGGTTCTTTTGCAGGAAAGGACAGGCGTTGAGTCTGATGCCCCCAAAATACATGTTCACCAGAGAAGGGAAGTTTATTGATGATAGCATACAGAGATCGGAGGTTTCTTGACATCTTTCTTTTTACGCTTTACAGATTCAACAATCGACTTACAAGAAATGCTATTCTGAAGCTGATATTGAGGCGAAAGGGAGCGGGATTTTACTCGAAGACATTGCGCAAATTGCTTTCGAAATATCATAAAGTCGAGATAGGAATGTATTCGCGAGGTGCATTTTGGGCAGATTTACCTCCCGGCACGATAGTTGGCCACTATTGTTCTTTGGCTAAAGGCCTTGTTGTGGTTAACGGAAGTCACCCCGTCAAGAACAAATCGACCCATGCCTTTTTTTTTAACCCTGATTTGGGATACGCCGACAGTCTCTTGATCGAGCGACGAAAAAGCCTGAATATTGGCCATGACGTTTACATGGGGTTGAATGTAACACTACTCCCCAATGTAACATCGATTGGGACAGGGGCAGTTATTGCGGCAGGTAGTGTGGTAACAAAAGATGTGCCTCCCTATGCAATAGTAGGAGGTAATCCGGCAAAGATCATAAAATACCGTTTTTCTGAGGAAAAAATTAATGAGCTAATTCAATCTGCATGGTGGGATAAGAGTATTGAAGAACTAAAAGAAAATCAATTTGAATCATTTATTAAGCCTTTTGACATCTGACTTATTTTCACCATTTTTAGCTTAAAGCTGATTTCGGTAATTAGAAATAAATATTCGCAAACTAATTTTGCCGGAAAAGCGTTTTTGAACTTATATTACAAATATTCCCCCCCTGCCGCAGATTTCATCCGCAAACATGACACTGCAAGAACCGCAACACGAATTGCCCTTACCCCAATTGTCTATAGCGTTCAATATCCGTATCTTCTGCTTCTGCTTTTAATACTTCCAACGCTCATTCTTATAAAAAGAAGAAAGACTATAATTTAGACAGGATCAACAAGATGTACAGGATTTTGCCTACGGCAAGTGGAACAAGAGAAAACACAAAACTCATGAATCATTAGCCGCCGACTAACGCGCAGACAAACGCAGAAAGAGATTTGATTAACATTCAAATAAAACTTACCTGCAATAGCAGCATGTCAGCATTTTAAGAATTTTTCCTCTCAAAAATTTCTTAAAAAAACTCTGTGACTCTGAGAACTCTGTGAGAGATTTAAAAGATACAAGGCACAAGTTTATACACTTTATGGTTATCGATTTACTGTCAACTGGTAACCGGAAACTGAAAACCGACACAATCCTGTCTGATAAATTTTCGTTTGATACCTTTAAGTTGACATATTGCTTGATTATTAATAATAATAACTCAAAAAGATAGGTATCTATCATGGAGATTAATATGCTAACACAAACTTTAAATATTAATGAATTCAAGACTCAACTTTCACAGTTGTTAGAAGAGGTTGCAACTGGTTCGGAGGTAATTATCTCTAAAAGAGGCAAGCCAATAGCTCGGCTTTCGAGAATCGAAGGCGGTAAACCTAAAATCCGATTTGGCGTTCTCAAGGGCAAGGTCAAAGTGGCTGATGATTTTGACGCACCACTGCCCAACGAAATCCTCTCTGAATTCGAGGATAAAAATGCAGCTCCTGCTTGATACGCAGATTTTTATTTGGCCTGTTATGGACAGTAAAAAGCTTGGAACAGAAGCTCGGCAGATTATACTCAATGCCGTCAAAGTTTTTGTTTCAGCAGCCTCAGTCTGGGAAATTGCAATCAAGACAAAAATAGGCAAATTGGAAGGCGAGCCGAAAGAGTTTGCAGCTGCAATTGCAAAAAGTGGATTCAGCGAGCTTCCCATCTCAGCCTATCATGCTACTATGGTATATGAGTTACCTCTTTATCATCGGGACCCATTCGATCGGATGTTGATAGCTCAAGCCCTTGCCGAACCCCTTAGAATTTTGACTGCAGACAGGATGTTAAGCCAATATTCCGAGTTGGTAATCACAGTTTAATCTAACCCAACGCTTATTCTTATAAGAAGAAAAACTATAAATTAGACAGGATCAACAGGATGGTCAGGTTTTTTTGTCTGCTGGCCAAGCCATTTCCTATGGCAAGTAGGTCAAGAGAAAGCACAAAACTCCTAAAGCATTAGCCGCCGACTAACGCGCAGACAAACACAAACTTTATAATATCTGTGAACGTCCGCGGCTGTCCGCGGCAAATATGAAGTTAATTTTTCCCCTTCACCTGTCCGGATGCCGATCAGACAATAAGCCATCACCTACGGCAAGGTTATTATAATAAAGTCTAAAGTGAAAGAAGTATTGACACATAAAACGATATACATTGACATATATCACATGGCTTGATAGATTTTTATCCGACATGATAAGATTTTACGAGGAGGTTGCGAGATGAAGAGTGCAAGAACCATCATTACGATTTCGGAACAGGAAAAAAGATGGCTGGCCGCATACAGTGGGCTCCACGGTGTTTCACTGGCGGAAGCCGTCCGCAGAGGCATCGCCTACCTGAAAGCAGCGGAAGGCGGTTCCTCATATCGGAAAATCGTGCAGAACACCGTTGGAATCTGGAACCGGGGCGACGCACTGCGCTACCAGGAAGATATCCGCTCTGAGTGGGAAAAACCTTCATGTTAGAGAAGTTGCTCGATTCCGTCATCCTCATAGACCATCTCAACGGCATCCCACAGGCATCTGAATTTCTCCTCACACTGGATCCGGCGAAAACGGCCATATCAGTGGTCAGTTATGCTGAGATTCTGACGGGTCTGGATAAGGACGGGAAAAGGAAAGCTTTGCCGCTGCTGAATAGTTTCGAGATACTGGGAATCGATACCGCCGTGGCCGAGAAAGCTGCAACGCTCCGGCAGCAGCATGGTTGGAAGCTGCCAGACGCCTTTCAGGCTGCTATTGCTATACTTCACGGTATCAAGTTGTGTACCCGCAACACCAAAGACTTCAATCCGCAGAAACACCCCTTTGTAGAAATTCCCTATTATCTTTAAATGAAAAAGCCAAGTTTTTTAGACAGGATCAACAGGATGTACAGAATATTTTACCTTTCGGCCGGAAGCCGGGCAGGCAATAAGCCATCGCCTGCGGCAAGTTGAACAAGAAAAAGCACAAAACTCATGAATCATTAGCCGCCGACCGACGCAGACAAACACAAACTTTATAATATCTGCGAACGTCCGCGGCTGTCCGCGGCAAATATGAAATTATTTTTTTCCTCCCCTGCATCGTTAAATTCCAAAGGACTATTAAACCGGGGTCAAAAAATTCTATAAAAAAACTTTTTGCCTTTTTTGAAAGATGGCATCATATTAACTATATGTAAGACATTGTTTTTACCAAGATCGCTAATCCATCATAAAGTTGTAGGAAAGGAGTCGCTATGACAACTTATAATACAATAGAAGCGGTTGTTAAAGAAGGAGTAATTTATCCTCTGGACCCAAAGAAATTACCGAGAGAAGGTAAGCTGCTCTTGATAGTCCTTGACGAAAAGAACATTCAACCTGATATTGAAAAAATAAGAAATTTACTTGGATGGTTAAAAACTGATGCGGACTCGGTTAAATGGCAGCAACAGATCAGGTCAGAATGGGATAAACGTCTATGCGACATTTAATAGACACTAATGTGTGGATAGACGCTTTATCAGGCAAACTTGCCGCTTCAACTTTTTTAAAATTTTCTGTTCAAGCAAGTTGGGCGGGATACTCCGCCATTACAAGGCTTGAACTGTTAGGCTATCCGGGCCTTAAGCATGAGGAAGATTTCAAAGGTATTGTCGGTTTGGATATTGTTGATCCACATACAATATGAGATCCAACCAACACAGACAAACACAAACTCTATAATATCTGCGAACGTCCGTGGCTGTCTGCGGCAAATATGAAGTTAAATTTTTCCCCTGCACCGTTAAATTCCAAAGGACCATTAAACCGGAGTCAAAAAATTCTATAAAAATAACTCTGTGTACTCCGTGAGAGACAAGTAAAAGTACAAGGAGATTTGTAAAATGAATACACTAAAGCAAGAAGCATTAACAGCGATTGAACAACTTCCGGATACCGCTGACATAGATGCAATCATGTATAAACTCTATGTGATCGATAAAGTAAGAAAAGGAAGAGAAGCCATTGAAAAAGGTGATATGATATCTGCGGAAGATCTGAAGCGGGAAAGCGATGCATGGTAATCTGGGCCACACCGGCAAAGTCTGACTTGAAAGCCATTTACGATTTTATAGCATCTGACTCAAAATATTATGCAAAGAAAGTGGTCCGGGATATTATTACAAAAACGAATATACTCGAAGAACATCCGGGAATTGGCAGGCAAGTTCCAGAGATAAATGATGAAAACCTACGGGAAATCTTTATATATTCATACAGAATCCTTTACGAAATCAAATATGGTAAGATTTATATTATAGGAATAATTCACGGCAGACGTGATTTTGCATCCACAGATTTTCACAGAATCAAGAAGCATGACAACAGCTAGAGACCTTTGCAAAACGTCCCCTTTTGCCCGATTACTTCGTCAGACTCAAATTTTAATCCTCGAAATACTCAATGTATTCCTGTGGTTAAAATTTTCGTCTTCCTTGTACTTGGACAAAATTGAACATTTTTCAAAGGTCTCAGCTAACCATTAAACGCTATGGGAGATTTAAAAGATACAAGGCACAAGTTTATACACTTTACGGTTATCGATTTACTGTCAACTGCTAACTGACAACTGGCAACCGGAAACCGGAAACCGATTTAATCCTGTAAATCCTGTCTGGTAAGTTTTTACTTCGGTACCTCTTTTAACTTGACACTTCGCTTTATTCAACCGTATTGCCCTTAGATCCCTTGTCTCTTATTTGCTTTTAGAGAACAACTCTGATAATCTGCTTAATAATAGATTCTTTTAAGGAGCATTGTATTATGCAAACAATTGATTTGAATCAAGCAAAACAAAATTTACCCAAACTGATTGAACAAACAATCCAAGGGGATGATATTGTGATAACTAAAGGGGGGCAACCTCTTGTTAGACTTGTAGCTTTTACCAACCATAATAAAAAAAAACGACAGTTCGGAGGTGCAAAAGAATTTATACGATTTGCAGACGATTTTGATATGCCAATAGAAGATTTTAAAGAGTATATGTAATGCAGGCGATACTGGATACAAACAGCTTTTTATGGTTTATCAGCGGCAGTGAGAAATTAAGCATTAACGCTCTTGAATTTATTGCTGACTCAAACAATCGGCTTGTTATGAGCACTGCCGGTTTATGGGAAATTGCAATCAAGGTAAGTATCAATAAACTTAACCTATTACAGCCATACGAAAAACTCATCCCTCAACAGCTTAAAGAAAATGATATAAATGTTATGCCAATCGAACTAAGCCATCTGGCTAAAGTAATAGAATTACCGTTTTACCACCGCGATCCTTTTGATCGGATAATCATTGCCCAAGCGCTTATAGAAAATCTGCCGATAGTAACTTCCGATTCAATATTTTCACAATACTCTGTAAAACTCATCTGGTAAAATGTTTTTAAAGCTACAAACCATCAATGTAACCAGCTAAAACATATCAATATCTGTAATTAGATGGTTGATGGGAACAGAGAGTCCATATAAACTTCCACCAAACACAAACTGACAACTGGCAACCGGAAACTGTAAACTGTCAACTGGCAACCGGAAACTGAAAACCGACATAATCCTGTCTGCCATTTTTAACCTTGTTTGTTCCTTACAAACTTTTTCACAACTTGACAATGGCCATAATTATAGCTATTATTTCAGAGAATACTTGTTGTACAAGAAATGGGAGGGAATAATAACTATGGAAGAACAATATACAATAGTAGATGCTAAAAATAAGCTGACATCAATCATCCATTCCGTTGAAACCGGCCATGCTGTTAAACTGACCAGGCATGGCAAACCCGTTGCCGTTTTATTATCAATAAAAGATTATCAAAGGCTAAACAGTAAAAAAGAAGGCTTTTACAATGCGCTAAATTCCTGGCGAAAAAACATGGCAAAAGAAGAAGATGCAGTTATTACAGGTGAAGAATTTGATGATGTCAGAGATAATTCATCAGGCCGGAACATCGACTTATTATGATAAAGTACCTGCTTGATACAAACATCTTATCCGAACCTGTGAAAGCTTGTCCCAACAAGTATGTGATGGCAATGCTTGAAAAACATCAAGATGAGATTATAACGGCTGCTCCGGTATGGCATGAACTTCTGTATGGTTACCTTCGGCTTCCGGTTTCCCGTAAGCGGGAGATGATCGAAGCATATCTTGAAGAAGTTGTACTGAGAAACATGGATATACTTCCCTATGATGAGCGGGCAACAAAATGGCATGCGGAACAAAGAGCCAAACTATCCTTGCATGGGAACACTCCATCTTTTGTAGACGGTCAGATCGCAGCAATAGCTAGTGTTAATGATCTGATTCTGGTCACACGTAACACTCAGGATTTCAAAATGTTTGAAAGTTTCCGTGTTTTAAACTGGCATAAAACAGGTTAAAAATATTAGTTTTTATCTATAATTAATCCCAATTACTGTTCGGGGTGTCAAGCTTAATAGTTTAAATCAGACAGGATGAACAGGATCTTACCGACTGACCGGAAGCCAGGCAGGCAATAAGTCATTGCCTACGGCAAGTGGAATACGTTCTAAAAACTCATGAATCATTAGCCGCCGACCAACGCAAACAAACACAAACTTTATAATATCTGCGAACGTCCGCGGCTGTCTGCGGCAAATATGAAGTTAAATTTTTCTCCCCTGCACCTGTCCGGATGCCGGTCAGACAATAAGCCATCGCCTGCGGCAAGGTTATTATAATAAAGTTCAAAGAGAAAGAAGTATTGACACATAAAACGAATGTCTGAGAGAACAGAGCGTCTATATAAACTTCCACCAAACGCTAACTGACAACTGGCAACCGGAAACTGGAAACCGCTTGACACAATCTTAGATTGGCATTAAAATGGTCATAATAATTTTATTTTGGAGTTTATCATGAGCAATATTCAACAAATCATGCCTGTTACAAAGGTCAAGAGAGGGCTTCTTGATATACTCAAGACCATGCAGGAGGAGGATTCTACAATAACCCTTACGAGAAATGGTGAGGCTGTTGGTGTTATGATGACTCCTGACCGCTACGAAGCTCTATTGGAAACTATTGAAATACTGGCGGATAAAAAAGCTCTGGCATCTCTTAAGTCTTCGGCGGATGATTTTAAAACCGGAAGGATTTATACTGACAAAGAGGTTTGGTAAAATCAATGTCCGGCTACCGTCTTCTGTATTCGGAGACATCCCGAAATTTGATTGGCAAACTGCACCCTGACATAAAGCCTGTTATCAGAGCAAAGCTTGACAAACTTATAAAAGAGCCTTTCATGGGTAAAAATCTGGAAAGAGAATTATCCGGATACAGGTCGCTTAGGGCCGGTCGTTTTAGAATTATTTACAGGCTGAATGATGAAGAACAAATTATTGAAATCCATTTTATAGGGCGTCGTAAGGATGTATATGAACTATTTACCGAGCAAAAGGGCATATCATCTATATTGGACGCATAGCAAACAGCTAAGTTATTAAGTAACCTGCTAATGTAAAAAGGGAAAGTAAGTAGCGAAGCGGATACATGCTTCAGACCGCTCTTCCGGAAAGTTTTTACTTTGGTACTATTACAGTTTTAGACAGGATTAACAGGATAGACAGGATTTTGCCTACGGCAAGTGGGTCAAGAAAAAGCACAAAACTCCCAAAACATTAGCCGCCGACCAACGCAGACAAACGCAGAAAGAGATTTGATTAACATTCAAATAAAACTTACCTGCGATAGCAGCATGTCAGCATTTTAAGAATTTTTCCTCTCAAAAAATTCTTAAAAAATCTCTGTGACTCTGAGAACTCTGTGAGAGATTTAAAAGATACAAGGCACAAGTTTATACACTTTATGCTTATCAATTTACTGTAAACTGTTAACCGGCAACTGCAAACGATTTTATACTACAGGAAAGATACCGACTATGACTGAAAGCTATTTTAGCAAAAGAAATTTATTGTTTTCTGCGTTCATATTAATTGCTGTCTTGATGTGTTATCTGCCTCTTAGAGAACTTCTTTCTACAACCTCAAACAGGGAATACTATTCTCATATACTTCTTATTCCTTTTGTCAGCGGATACCTCATTTTTATAAAGAGAAAAGAAATATATTCTGATAAATCTTATTCTTTCGGAGCCGGTGGTGTTTTTCTCCTTATCGGAATTGCTTTATATGCAACAGGACTTATTAACAAACTAAATCTCAATCAAAATAATTATGCATCTCTTACAACATTTTCTGCTGTGATATTGATTTCAGGCGCTTTTATATTTACTTATAGTTTTTGTGCTTTCAAAAAAGCTCTCTTTCCGCTCCTGTTTCTTATATTTACGGTTCCGATTCCAAGTTATTTAATGGAAAGATTTATTTATTTATTACAATCAGGATCTACTGAGTTTGCAAATTTTTTACTGACAGTCACAGGCGTTCCTTTTTTAAGAGATGGCTTTTACTTTCATCTTTCAAGCATGAGCGTTGAAGTGGCAAAACAATGCAGTGGAATCAGATCGGGCCTTGCGCTTTTTATTACTGCCCTTCTTGCCGGGCATCTTTTTCTTAAAACCGGACGCAATAAAATAATATTAGCTGTTTGTGCATTGCCTGTTACAATGTTTAAAAATGGAATCAGGATTATTACTCTGGCATTGCTGGGTAACTACGTGGACCCGAGAATTCTTCAAAGCGATCTTCACAGGGAAGGAGGAATCCCGTTTTTTATTGTAGCTTTGCTGCTGCTTGCACCGATTCTTTATTTTTTAAGAAAATCGGAAACAAAAGGGGAAGGGGAAACCAAATAATTATTTCCCGGTTTTTTTCTCTTTCTTAAGTTTACGCCATTTCTCAAGTCTTTGCCTGATTGTTTTTTCATAACCTCTTTCGGTTGGAAAATAAAAAAGAACGCCTTCAAGCTTATCAGGCAGGTATTCCTGAAATACATATTCTTCTTTATAGTCATGAGCATATTTATAGTCCTTGCCATAACCCAGATCTTTCATAAGAGATGTCGGAGCATTTCTGATATGAAAAGGAACAGGAAGCGCTCCTTCGCTTTTAACGGCTCTCTGGACTCTCCCATATGAAGTATATACGCTATTGCTCTTGGGTGCAGTCGAAAGATAAATTACAGCTTGTGCAAGAACAAGCTCGCCTTCAGGTTGGCCGATAAATTTAAATGCTTCCATTGCACTTACCGTAATGCTTAAAGCATATGGATCGGCATTTCCAATATCTTCTGAAGCAAATCTTATCATCCTTCTTGCTATAAAAAGTGGATCTTCACCGGCTGAAAGCATTCGGGCAAGCCAATATAAAGCAGCATCAGGATCACTTCCTCTCATGCTCTTATGAAGTGCAGATATCAAATTGTAGTGTTCTTCACCCGTTTTGTCATACAGCAAAGCTTTTTTCTGAAGAGCCTTCTCTATATCTGTAAGCGTTATTTTTATTTCCCCATCATCTTTTTTCTTCTTTCCTGCCGCAATTTTAGCAGCTATTTCAAGGCTGTTTAAAGCCATCCTTGCATCACCATCCGATATTCTTACAAGATGTGATAATACATCGTCTGATAGCAAAAGATTTAATTCTCCAAGCCCTCTTTCCTTATCTTTAAGGGCGCCGCTAATTATCCGGGCCACATCATCATCGGATAGAGTTTTTAAAGTAATTACCCTGCATCGTGAAAGAAGAGGAGAAATAACTTCAAAAGAAGGATTTTCGGTTGTTGCGCCTATTAAGGTTATTAATCCGCTTTCAACATGGTGTAAGAATGCATCCTGCTGGGCTTTGTTGAATCTGTGAATTTCATCGACAAAAAGAATAGTTTTTTGCTTAAAAAGTTTAAGCTGGTTTTTTGCTTCTTCAATTACAGCTCTTATATCTTTAACACCGGAAAGTACTGCTGAAAAATGCATAAAATAAGAACTTGTTTCACGGGCGATAATTCTTGCAAGTGTTGTTTTGCCACATCCCGGAGGGCCCCAAAGAATCATTGAAAAAACCTGGTCATTTTCTATTGCATGCGCAATCAAGGTCCCTTCGGCAACAACATGTTCCTGACCTGCAAATTCATTAAGACTTCTCGGGCGCATCTTCTCGGCAAGAGGCTTTGAGTCATTTCCTGTTCTTTCCAAGTTGTATTCAAATAAATCCAAATTGTCCCCGAATATATTTACAATTAAGGTTCTTCTCCCAATTAGTTGGGAGAAAGGGTCCAAGGGGTCCAGGATTCAAGGATTCAAGTGTTTGTTTTCCAGAGATTTGATCATCGCTTTTAGCATTCTCTCGATATCCCCGATCTCATCCCTTATTTCCTGAAGCCGGTCTTTTTCCACATAAACCAAGTCACCAGATATCATCATTTGGGTTTCCAATTCACAGACTGAACCATAAGCAATATATAGAAACCTGACATACTCTAAGGTTGTTTTTCTCCCATATCCCTCGGCTATATTCGATGGTATAGAAACAGCAGATCTTCTGATTTGTGAGGTCAAACCATACATTTCATCTTTTGGAAAACGCTTCGTTACTTTATATATATGCAAACAAAGCTTATACGATTTTTGCCAAACGCTTAGCTCTTTATAATTTTTAAGCATTTCACTCGATTCCTTGAATCCTTGCCCCCTTGAACCCTTCATTTAGATCAACTCTTTTGGAGATGATCCATAAATAATCCCTACTTTTTTTTATGCCTGTCGCCGTCTCTTTTCTTGAAAACAAGTTTTACCGGTGTTTTATCAAGTCCTGCACTTAGTCTTATCTGATTTATAAGATATCTTTTATATGAAAAATGAACAGCCTCAGGAAAATTCACAAAGAAAACAAATGTCGGTGGTTTCACTGAAACCTGGGTCGTATAGAAGAATTTAAGTCTTCTTCCTTTGTAAAGCGATGGCTCCGTTCTGTTAACGGCAGATTCTAAAATCCTGTTCAATTCTCCGGTGCCGATACGAAATTCATACTGTTTATATACTTCATCCACAAGATCAAATATTTTTGAAACCCTAAGCCCTGTCTTTGCTGAAATAGTCATTGCAGGAGCATAACTTAAATATTTGGCGTCATATCTTAACTGTTCTATAAATTTTTTCTTTGTTTTCTCTCCTTTTTCTACGGTATCCCACTTGTTTAAAAGAAAGATACAGCCGCATTCTCTCTCGTAAGCGTAACCCGCAATACTTATATCCTGATCCGTTATACCTTCCGAGGCATCAATAATTATAAGAGCAACATCACATCTATCAAGACTTTTTAAAGCTTTTATAATTGAAAACTTCTCAATCTTTTTTGATACCTTGCTTTTTCTTCTTATGCCTGCTGTGTCTATAATAAGATACTGCTTTCCTTTTATCTCACAAATAGAATCTACAGCATCACGGGTCGTACCCGGAACATCGCTTACTATATGCCTTTCTTTACCCAGAATCCGGTTTATTAATGAAGATTTTCCGGCATTGGGCCTTCCGATAACGGCAATTTTTGTGATATCCTGATATTTTTCATAAACATCTTTTGGAAATATTGCGCAAAGATCATCGAGAAAATCAGAAACTCCATAACCATGCTCTGATGATAAAGAATATATCTTTTCTAAACCAAGAGAATAAAATTCATATAGGTTGATCTCTTTTTCATCACCATCAATCTTGTTAACAACATAAAAAACAGGTTTGGTAACCAATCTTAACATCTGGATAATATCTGCATCAAAAGGAGATACGCCGCTTTTTCCATCAAGCATCATTATGATTGCATCGGCATCATCTATTGATTGCTTTACGTGAATGCGAATTTTTGAATTAATATCATCTTCATCATCGGATGCAAACCCGCCTGTATCAACAAGAGTGAATTCAATATCATTCCAGATAGCATCCCTGTGCATACAATCTCTTGTAACTCCCGGGAAATTATCAACTATGGCATCTTTAGTTTTTGTAACCCGGTTAAAAAAGGTCGATTTGCCGACATTTGGTCTGCCGATTATAGTAACAACAGGTTTCATTTATTTTAGGAATCCTCTTAACAATTCAAGTATTTTGTGCTTTAGGTTCGGGATGAAATAATGAATAAACAGCCGGAATAAGTACTAGTGTGATAAGTGTTGATCCGGCAAGGCCTCCGATAACCGCACGCGCCAGGGGAGCCTGTGCGTCAGCACCTTCTCCGATACCAAAAGCCAAAGGCATCAGACCCAGGATCGTTGTAAGCGTTGTCATCAGAATCGGTCGTAATCTGCGCCGACCCGCCTCAGTCATGGCTTCTCGTGTGCGCATTCCGCCTCTTACCAATTGTCCGGCCTGGTCAACCAGTAAAATTGCATTATTGACCACAATTCCTCCCAGCATTATACAACCTATATATGACTGAACATTTAAAGTGGTGTTTGTGATAAAAAGTGTAATAAGCACCCCAACTCCCGCAAGCGGTACTGATAACATAACAACCAGCGGATCACGAAACGACTCATATTGACATGCCAGCACCATATAAACAAGAACAAGCGCCAGAATAAGCGAAATTATAAGCTCGCCAAAAGCTTTTTGCTGTTCCTCGAAATTTCCGGCTACTATAAGATCATAACCGACGGGACGGGCAATTTTCTCCAATCGGGTTTTCACATCCAAAGCTACAGATCCAAGATCGCGTCCTGCCACGTTTGCCTGAACAGTCACGTATCGCTGTTGATCCTTACGATCGATCAGAAGCGGACCCCGGCCAGATTCCGTAGTAACAACATTGTGCAATGTTACCTGTTCTCCGGATGCGGTTGTCAGTGTAAGGTTGAGGATTTCGTTTATGGAAAGTTTCTCGGCATCTTTAAGCTGCACTAAAATGCGATAGGCATTGCCTTCCGTGCGGTATTCTCCGGCTTTGGAACCGGCCACTGCAGTTTCTAACAACCGGGTCACATCCCGCACACTTAAGCCAAGATCGGCTACTTTATTCCGGTCAACCTGAATTTCCTGCTGGGGAATACCGGCTTCAAGACTGGTCTGAACATCCGTAATTCCCGGCACATCGGTAATAGTTTTCGACACACGCCTGGCCAGGGCATTTAGCGTATCAAGTTCGTAACCTCGAATTTCAATGCTAAGCCCTTCATCACCTCCAAGGATTCGTTCGAGCATAAACTGCCCCTGGGGTGCACGAACGCGTATTTCCATACCCGGAACGCAACCTTTTAATTTTAGACGAAGGTCTTCGGCTATTTCCACGTTTGAACGTTTCCGTTTAGCCGATGACAGCAAAGACAGGCGAATTTCACCTTCAGACGCTTCATTGGCCCGCCAGCCTGCGGCTCCCACACTTACAACCGAAGCCACCGCTTCAGGCACGGCAGGGTTTACAATCTTCTCCATTACCTGCGTTTGTTGATCAACAAGCTCCAACCTGGTTCCGATTTCCATTTTGCCATTAACACGGACTTCACCTTCATCACTCGGGGGAAGAAATTCACTGCCGATAAAAGGCAAAAAAAGCAAGCTCATACCAAGTACAGCTAAAGTCAGAATAACCGTAACCATACGGTGATTTAATGCCTTATCCAACAATTTAAGATAGGTATTAGTAAGGCCGGGAAGAAAATTGCCGGAAGCAAATGCCAATTTATTCATTCCGGTTTTATTCTCTTTTTCCAACTCCTTACTTGTGTTTAAAAACCTTGACGCCAACATAGGAACCAAAGTTAGTGATACTGCAAGCGAACATATCAGGGAAAAGATTATTACGTATGCCAGCTCCTTAAAAAGGATTCCCGATACACCACGAACAAACACCAGCGGCAGGAAAATAACAAAAGTTGTGATAGTGCTTGCAACAATTGCAGCTGCAACTTCCAAAGTTCCTTTAACCGCTGCATCAGCCGGAGTCTCCCCGCTTTCACTGCTGCGGCGGAAAATATTTTCCAAAACTACGATGGAACTGTCAACCATCATTCCAACACCAAGCGCAAGACCACCTAATGTCATAAGATTGAGCGTAAATCCGCCAAAATACATCAGGGCAAAAGTAGCAATGATCGAAATGGGAATCGAAAGTGAAATAACTAAAGTACTTCTGATGTTTCGCAAAAAAAGAAGAAGAACCAGAATCGCCAGGCCACCTCCGTATAATACCGAGCGGGCAACATTTGCGATAGAGCGTTCAATGAAATTGCCCTGATTGATAACCGGGACTATATTGATCTGAGGAAAAGCTTTGTTGACCGCCTTAATTTCGTCAAGGATACGTTTGGAAACCTCAACAGTATTAGCATTAGCCTGCTTGCGAATGGCAACACGCAATCCACGACCACCATTAACCCGTATGATACGCTTTAGCTTCTCATAAGTATCTTTGACTTCTGCAACTTGACCAAGGGTTACCACTGCATCTTCGCGCCGGACAATAACTGTGTTTCGAATCTGATCAAGATTTGTAAATTCAGCCGGAGCGCGAAGCATTACCTCATAACTTCCCTGCTCAATCTTTCCTGCGGGAAGATCCAGATTAGCGTCACGAATGGATTCAAGCACACGGTCAAGCGGCAGTCCCAATGCTTTTATCCGTTCAGGATCAAGTTCGATCCTGACTTCCCTGTTAAATCCCCCCCAGAGATCAACCTGCGCCACACCAGGAATGCGCGCAAACCTGTATCGAATCTGGACTTCTATCAACTCTGTAAGTTCTACCGGATCAAGATTACTGGAAATTCCAAGTAATACTACCGGGAAACTGGCAATGTCGAACTTTCGGATACGTGGTCTTACAATATCGTCAGGCAATTCATTGATTTCATCTTCCAACTTGCCCTGAACATCGATTGCCGCAGTGTCGATTTTAGTACCCCATGCAAAGCTGACCCGAACCGTGCTGTTACCTTCCGAGGATGTGGATGTCATTTCTTCCACGCCGGGTACGGTAGCAACAATCTCTTCAATGATCTGGGTCACCAGTCGCTCCATTACTTCGGGACTGGCACCATCGTATTGTGTGCGGATGGTCAATGTGGGCAGTTCAATATTAGGCAACATGTCAATCTGTAGGCGGCTTAAGGAAAAGGCCCCGAGGATCACAACGATAAGAGTCACCATGGTCGTAAAGATAGGACGCCGAACGCTGAATCCTGGAAGGTTCATTTTAAATCGCTCTCCTTGCGACCGGAAACACTTTTATGCTGATTGGACCCAATAATGATTGCTGAGCCATCTTTGACCAGCTGCTGCCCAAGTGTCACGACCCTGCCGGACAACTCTTCCCCTTCCACCTGGACGCGGTCTCCGTCGATGATACCTGTCTTTACCTCGCACCAGGCAACAGACTTCCCGTCTTCACTAACGATAAAAATCCCGGACTTATCATTACGAGTGGTTAAGGCTTGTTGCGGAATAATCGTAGCCTCCGGCACTTTTTCCAGAACCACTATTGTTCTTATAAACATACCGGGTTTTAGACGATGACGGGGATTTTCGATGATCATTTCCACTCTTGCCTGCCGGGTGGATTTTTTAAAAACAGGAGCTATGCGATCTATCTTGCCCTGAAACTCTTCACCTGGATAGGCGTCTGTAGTTAATGATATTATCTGGCCGGGCTTAAGACGTGCGTAGTCTTTTTCACTGACAAAAACAACCCCGATGATAGGATCGAGTTCAACAATCAACAGCAACTGTGCGTTTGCCGCAACAGTCTGGCCTTCATCAAGATATCGCGCAGCAACAATGCGATGCTCGTTACCGCCTGTCCAGCCTGCCGTAACCTTGGTGTATCCAAGCCGGATATTTGCTGTTTTGAGCGATGAATTCGCCTTTATCACCTGTGCCTCAGCAACTTCGAGTTCTGCCTGTTTCGCCATTTGATCCGCTCTGGCTGAATCGAACTCGGAATCGGATGCGATTCCCCGCTCAAGAAGAGACTCGGTACGCGCAAACTCCCGATGCGAAATATCTAAATTACTTTTTGATCTTGCCAGAATGGCCTTTGCCACCAACAGATCGGCTTTTGCCTGGGCAACAGCTTGAACATATTCATCATTATCTAATTCAGCAATAAGCTGGCCGCGCTTAACGGTATCGGAAAGATTTACGAACAGCTTTTCAACGCGTCCGCTCACTTTAGGTGAAACAACAAACTCGGACAAAGCCTCCAGCGTTCCGCTAAAAGTCCGCCGCAAAACTATCGGGCCACGCTGAATCTGAGCCACCTCAACCGGCTGGGGCTGTAAAGCCTTATCTTTTTCACCGGATTCGGTCTTATCCCGAAGTTGGTTGAAGATCAGAACGCTTAATCCTGCAATAATACCAAACAAAATAACTGCAATAATAATTTTAGACCTGCCCGATTTCATTTTAAAACCATCCCCATTGGTATTTATATTATATAGGATTTTGCACTTTTGGGGTAAATATTGCAACAAAATTACTTGGGACTGATTATTTTAGGCTTTATCAATTATTGGTAATACTGTTATAGTATGTGCAAAATAATTTTGTTGTTTTAGTGCTTTAATAATTTTATATGATAGAGCCACTTTCAAAACGTTTCAGTTTGGTCAAGCTCAAGGCGGGAGAGGATTTCAA
The DNA here is from genome assembly GCA_043825875.1 of Pseudomonadota bacterium. Classification (GTDB taxonomy): domain Bacteria; phylum Desulfobacterota; class Desulfobacteria; order Desulfobacterales; family RPRI01; genus RPRI01. The sequence continues at coordinate 22,483 of JBDRRF010000056.1, forward strand.
CCACAGGAATACATTGAGTATTTCGAGGATTGAAATTTGAGCCCAACGCAGAGATCGGCCAAAATGGGGCGTTTTGAAACTGGCTCGATAAGATGTTTGATATCGTTTGATAAAAGCACCAAAATCATATTCAGAAAGGCTGGAATTTCTTGCGCCATATTTTTAAAATCCTTGCACTCAGCGGATTACTGCTGACATCTGTAAATTTTGCCCTGTTTGAAAAATGGATTGCTCAAGCAGCAGAAGAACCGGATGTACAGTCCGATACATCAATGTATGTTCAATCGGAACCCATTTTCAAACGGGAAGAAATTACATTACAAACAGTACCGTCATCTTCCTTAAAAATCACCCTTACCGAGGCTATTTTACTTTCACTTGAAAACAACCGTTCACTTGTAGTGGAAAGATTGAATCCTTCGATTAAGAACACTTTTGAAGATCAGGAAAAAGCTGTGTTTGATCCGGAAACAAACGCAGAACTTTCTATAGGAAGAGAAAAAGCAGAACGCCTTGCAAGATCCGGTTCCGAAACCGAAAGTTTCACCAGAGATACAACAGACGGTGTCATTTCTCTTGAAAAGTTTTTTTCTACCGGCACAACAGTTGCCATAGAGGGAAGTACGCAACGGACGGCTTCCACCTTGTATCAGGACAATTTTTATTCGACCCGTTTAGGCATGACAATTACTCAGGCGCTTCTCAAAGGATACGGAACGGATGTCAACCTCGCCCGATTGCAGCAGGCTCGCCTGGATACGCGTATGTCAGAATACGAATTGAGAGGTTTTACAGAGTCTCTGATAGCTGAAGTGGAACGAACCTTTTGGGACTATGCGCTGGCCGGACGCCAAATCGAGATTGTTGAAGAATCCCTTAAGGTGGCCCGCCAGCAGCTAAATGAAACAAAAGAACTGATCGAAGTCGGCCGATTGGCCAATGCTGAATTGGCGGCTGTTCAAGCCGAGGTTGCAGGACAAGAACAGGCACTGATTGATGCCGGAAGCAATAAAGAAACTACCCGTTTAAAACTGCTGCGACTACTAAATCCTGCGGGCCCCGGTCTGTGGACACGGGAAGTCGATCTAATCTATCAGCCAACCCTGCCTGATATCAAACTTGAAAATGTTGAGCTTCATGTAGCCGTGTCAATGCGCATGAGTCCGATTTTAAACGAAGCCAGGTTAAAAATCCTGCGCGGTGATTTAGATCTTGTCCAAACTAAAAACGGGTTGCTTCCGCTAATGGATCTTTTTGTAACACTAGGTAAAAGCGGTTACGCAAATTCATTCGGCAAATCCATTAGCAGTCTCGATAAAGACAGCTATGACGCACTTGCAGGCATTCGATTCAATTATCCCCTGTTTAACCGGGATGCAAAGGCTCAGCATCAAAGAGCATTACTGAGCCGTAAGCAGGCGGACAAAGCGCTTGAAAACCTTTCACAGCTTGTTGAAGTTGATGTTCACACCGCATACATTGAAGTCAACCGCAGCAAAAAACAGATTGCCGCATCTTCGGCTACCCGTAGATTCAATGAGGAAAAACATCGTATCGAAACCGAAAAACTTAGAGTAGGAAAATCAACCAGCTTTCTTGTCGCTCAGGCTCAGCGGGATCTTTTGGCCAGCAAGATAGCAGAAGTCAGGGCTCTTGCAAACTACCTTCAGGCACTGGTCGACCTCTACCGGCTGGATGGTTCACTGCTCGAACGCAAGGGCATTTCTGTTCCCGGCCGAGAAACAGTAAATCTCTCAAAAGAACAAAGGAGATAATATTTATGGAACAAAATTTATCTTACGACTCTCGCCAAAGAGTCCAAAAAACAATCCGTCATGAAGCAACAGACAGAATTCCAAGAGGTGAACTTTGCATAGCAGATGCTGTAATAAGCCGTGAATTAAATTGCTCCAATGTCGGTTTTGATGAAAGACTTTTATTTGCCAATCAAATCGGACTCGATATTATTACTGTTTCACCGGTTTTTAAATACGGAAAAGAAAAGCTTCCAAGCCCAGGTGATTCAAACTGGCCTGATATTGAAAAATGGTGCAACAACACTTCTCTGTTTACTTTTGCTCTTATTAACGGTGCGTTGGAAACAGGCATGAAGATACACGGATGGGCTGATTTTTTAAAAATTATAAGAAAATCGCCTCAAACTCTTCTGGCATTTATTGATGAAGTGGAAAAGCTTAATATTTCAATGTTTAAAGAAGTTGCACAAAAGGGTATTGACGGTATTATACTTGCAGACGATGTTGCATATGCCAAAGGGCTTTTAGTAAATCCAAAAATTCTCCGGCAATATTTTTTCCCTTCTCTTGCAAGACAAGTTGAAGAAATAAAGCGCCTGGGCCTTTTTGCTTTCTTTCATTCAGACGGCGACTATCAGGAAATTATTCCCGAAATAGTTGATATAAATTTTGATGGGATTCAATGTATAGAAAAACGATGCGGCATGGATACTGCCAAGCTACAGGAAGAATATGGAGACAGAATTTGCCTGTGGGGAAGCATTGATATTGAAGATACAGTTAGAGCACATGAGGCGGATAATTTAAAGACAATTACAGATTCGCTTAAAAGCTTGCAAAAAAAAGGCCTTATATTCGGCACTAACAACGGCCTTTACGAAGTAACTGACATTGCAGGCCTGAAGGCAATTTACCAGTTATTGTATTAAATCGAGTTTGATAATCGAGCCAGTGTTCAGTACATGGTATAGACAAAATATACTCAAGTTGACAATCCGGGGCAAACTCAAGAAACTGTTTTCATTAGGGTGTTATTCTGACAAATGCCACAAAACAAGATAACTGTATTTGGAGAAAACACCTCACTAATTCCTCCTTAACAAAAGGATTGTCTCACTAATTCCCCCTTAGGAAAAGGGGGATAAAGGGGCATAAGCGCTAACTTAACGAATCGTCCTCCCAGCCTTCAATTTGAAATGAGCGCTTACGAGGAGGTTCTCTTAGCCTGCTTGAGATTGCATGCCAGTTTTCGATACATTGATACAAGCTCAGA
>JBDRRF010000057.1:0-88239 GCA_043825875.1 Pseudomonadota bacterium
ACGGTAACACAGTTTGTTTTATCATGCTTATAACCTCGTTGGTTAAATTGTTATGTTGTCTTACTAACTCATATCTATTTGAATCAACGAGGTTTTTCAATATTTATTTCATGAATAATACTGCTAATCGCGGATCTTGGGACTGACTACCATTTGTCAATTCGCAATCTCTTTGATGCACAACGATACTTTGGTTCAGATCCGGAAATTACTACCCAGACATCCACGATCGGCCTTTCAGAATACACAAATGCTAATTTCTTAAGCCCTGGTAGCATTTTCACAGGCTTTAACTTTCCTGTTTACACGGATATGAGTGAAAACAAACTTAATATAAACGGTAAGGATATACTTTATTTAAAAAAGAATAATGCACATGGAGAAGCTATAGCTCATTTTGCAAGGACGAAATGGTTTTATAAATATCTTCCGGCAAATAACAAAACGCTGGCACTAACCTTAAATGATAATAAGGTGTATGAAGAATATTCTGATAATCTTATTCCCCGTGCTATCGGCTATTCTTCTCAGGCTTTAAGTTATTTCTTTCGTGGTACCATAGAGATCAGCCTACCCGAGAGTGGAGTCTATGCTTTGATTAATGACCCTAACCAAGGTTTTTTTTCAAAGATTACTCTTCTGGCCAAAAATATCTCTCCAGAAGGTGAAGATATGACTGAAGGAAGCATTGAGCTTGTGATAAAATATAAGCTTGCCCAGAACGATCCATTTAAAAACACTTCTTATTATCCCCTGGCAACTTCCCAGGAGTTCTCCTATATCGTTACCACTGTTTCTGGTGGAAAAAATTCTATTGATAGAGTCCCTTCAGAGCTTACCTTCGATTTGAGCAGTCACCCGCTTCCTCTCTGGGCTACAGACGTTTACCTTCAAGTCGTATATAAAGGAAAGCTTGGCTCTGAAGATAACGCTGTAGCTGTTGGATTTAAAGATATCTCCGAACCGACTCCTATTGATATATTCAACAGCATGAACAGAATATGTCTTTATGATGATATTATAAAAGAGAATAGATGGTATGTCGCTGGAAGTGCCGAAGCGATTGCCGTGGTTGATTCAAATAATAATGGAATTGCAGATACCAATGAATGGGATGTTTATTCCCATAACTTAAAGAATATCTTTCTAACATTCTTTCCAACTACCGTTACTCCTCATTACCCAAATTGTAGTACAGAAGAGGATATATATTTTGAACAAATTCCTGCCGGAGAGTATAAAAGAATGTTTATTCTCAGCGATTACGATTTTTGTATAAGTTCCTGTGCAGTTAATGTCGAAAACACAAATAGCTATGACCTTTGGGTCACCTATTTTCCTCCATATGTCGATTGTCAACCCGGGATAAAAAACCAGACTGAATTAGCCGATCCGGCGATTTGCACGGCAAATGGCCTAACTCCCCCCTGTTATATTGTAAATTACCCTATCTTTAATACGATTAATGGGATTGATACGTGGTCTGGAATAAATTTCCCGAATAAGCCATATCCTGAGGATTCACAATGTCCAATGGAATAAGTAAACCGGAAAAGGGGTCAATATCAGAGCATTAAACTTATAAACCAAAATAAACAGCGGTTGAAGGTATTTTTCTTTAACCGCTGTTGTTTTTAGAAGGATTGCCGGAAGAAATTATAGACAATAGTATACCGGCGGCACTAAATTGGATCTTAACTATATGCTTTTTAACATAAAATGATACAACCTATGATATCTATCTCGTCAAAGATCCGGACGGCCTGTGGAGAATAGAAAACTTTTAAAGATTATAAAAAAGGCAGGTTTAATAAAATGAGAAATGCAATATTATTCAAATCGCTGATTTTGATATTTATATTCTTAACATTCTCAACATCAGCATTCGGCCGGTCAATGATTAAAGGCCAGGTTGTAGATGCTGAAACCGGCAAACCCATAGAAAATGCGGCTGTATATATTTGCTGGACCAAACCCGCTTCAGGCCCTCCAGGATTGGCAGGTACTTCTATTGTCGAAGTAGCGGAAACCCTCACCGATGCCGAAGGCTTTTTTAAAATACCCAAATACTTTACTCTGTTTTTCGGGAAAGAATATGAATTGACTGTTTACAAGATTGGATATGTTTGCTGGAATAGCCGGGATATTTTCCCAACGTATCGGAAAAGAAAAGATTTCAAGCTAAAAAACGGCATGGTGATTAAGCTTGAGAATTTTAAAGAGCACTATTCAAAAGAAAAACATGCTATTTTTACTACCGTTTCATCAAGTTCGAGAAGAGATCTTGGAGTTTTCGACCAGGCTATACAATCTGAAAAAGAAATCAGAAGAAAAATTTTTACGCCTAAAACAGGAGAAAGTAAATGAATGAAGCAGGTCTTTATTCAAATATTTCAAGATCAAGTTTTCTTTCTTTAATCTGAGAAAGTACAATTTTTACAAAATCATCAATTGTAACCCCATACTTGATCTTGCCGCTTAAGTTCCTTACCGAAACTGTTTTTGAATCCATCTCCTTTGGCCCGCATGTGATTATAAGCGGAACATAGCTTAACTGGGCATCTCTTATTTTCTTTTTAAGACTTTCCGTTCTGCTGTCTAATTCGGTGCGTATTCCCTCTTTTTCAAGCACATCTTTTATTTCGGCTGCATATGGAATAAGCTCGTCATTTATCGGAAGCAAGGTTGCCTGAACAGGTGCCATCCAGAGCGGAAATTTACCTGCAAAATGCTCAATCAGTATACCGAAAAAACGTTCTATAGAACCATAAATAACCCTGTGTATCATTATCGGACGGCATTTTTCATTATTTTTATCTATGTAGCTTAAGTCAAATCTTTCAGGCAATGCCATGTCAAGCTGCACAGTCCCGCACTGCCATGTTCTTCCAAGAGCATCTTTAATATGTATATCTATCTTGGGCCCGTAAAAAGCACCATCCCCTTCATTTGTTTTATAATCCATTCCATAGGCATTCAAAGCTGATTGCAAACCTTTTGTAGCCATTTCCCATTGTTCATCATTTCCTATGGATTTTTCAGGACGGGTGGACAACTCAAGATGAAAACTCAGACCAAATGTAGAGTAAATACGCTCAACTAATTTCAAGACTCCAAGGATTTCGCTTTCAATTTGTTCCGGCGTCATAAATATATGTGCATCATCCTGGTGAAAAGCCCTGACTCTGAACAGTCCGGATAAAACTCCGCTTAATTCATGCCTGTGAACAAGACCTATTTCTGCGGATCGAAGAGGCAAATCTTTATAGGAATGCGGTTTCATGCCAAAAAGTAGCATCCCGCCGGGACAGTTCATAGGTTTTATGGCATATTCTATTTCATCCACTACGGCTGTATACATGTTTTCACGGTAATTTTCCCAGTGCCCGCTTCTTTCCCATAAAGAGCGGTTCAACATAATAGGAGTCTTTGTCTCAACATAACCGGCTGCCCTGTGTTCGGCCTTCCAGTAGTTTATAAGCGCTTCCCAAACACTCATGCCTTTTGCATGAAAAAAAGGCATTCCGGGAGCTTCGTCATGGAAACTGAACAGATCAAGCGCCATACCTATTTTGCGGTGATTTCTCTTTTTGGCCTCTTCAATGAAATAAAGATAATCGTCGAGTTCTTTTTTTGTAAAAAAAGCTGTCCCGTAAATTCTTTGCAATTGGGCTTTGTTCTGATCCGCTCTCCAGTAAGCACCTGAAACTTTGGTCAGTTTTATGGCCTTTATAAATCCGGTATGTGGCAAATGGGGACCGCGGCATAAATCCGTAAAATCGCCCTGCTCATATAATGATATAGTCCCATCCTGGAGATCAGTTATAAGTTCAAGCTTATAAGGTTCGTCCTTATAAAATTTCAGGGCTTCCTCTTTAGGTACCTGCCTGCGTTTAAATGGAATTTTTGAGCTGATAATCTTTTTGATCTCAGCTTCGATCTTATCAAAATCTTCCTTTGAAACAGGCTCCATATCTATGTCGTAATAAAAGCCGTCTTCTACCACAGGTCCTATGGTAAGTTTCGCATCTTTGTAAATATGCGAAACTGCCTGGGCCATGACATGAGCTGCGCTATGGCGTAATAAATCAAGCGCTTCCTTGTCTTTTGTGGTAACAAGCCGGACTTTGGAATCTTTTAAAACAACCGTATCCAAATCGGCAAGCTTTCCGTCAAGCTCCATTGCAACGCAATTTCTGGCAAGTCCTTCCGAAATGCTTTTTGCTATATCAAGGCCCGACAGAGGATTTTCAAAACTCTTAATGCTACCGTCTGGAAGTGAAATATTAACCATATATAATTAATCCTGCTGATGATATTTTATCGGATTTATCTTAAGCTTAAACCCTCTCCAGCTAAAAATAGAGAGCTTTCAGACTTTGTTCAAATTCATCAAATATTTAGGTGAAATATCGGTGATGGTCAAGATAAATTTGTATTCCGGCTAACTATTTATAATTTATTGACATTGAATATTTGTTCTGATATCGACCATATATATTTAATCACAGTGGTACAAATACCGTTCTATAACAAAAAAGTATATACCTCATAACGTGTTTTGTTTGAGAAATTAGCATAGTATTTAGCAACCCACTTCCAGATAGTGGTTAAAATAAGGGATAATGCTTAATATGTCAGCTATTCTTAAAATCACTCTCAAAGATAAAACTGAAGAAGAATTATTCTGTTCCAATGTTATGACCATAGGCCGGGACAAATCAAGTACCATATGCCTTAAAGACCCGCTTGTATCCAGAAACCACGGCATCATACGTTCTATAGGAAAAAAGCAATATTATCTTCTGGACACCGGCAGCAGAAACGGCATATACCACAATAGCCGGCGGATAAGCTCTCCTGTTTTGCTTAAAAATAACGATACGTTTACTATCGGCGATAATTCAATTTGTTTCATACAGGAGGAAAAGAGGCCGGATGAAACTCAGAATATCTATAATACACCTGCAAATTATGATGAAACAATGCATTTTGTCAGAGCAGACATCCGTTCCATTATCGTTCTTGTTTCCGACATAAGAGGTTTTACATCAATATCCGAAAAACTACCTATTACAATGCTGACCGAATTAATGTCCGACTGGTTCGAGGGTATTCAGGCTATCGTGGAGCAGAATTTTGGCATTGTAGATAAATTTATTGGCGATTGCGTACTGGCAGAATGGGAAGTTGAATCCGGAGATACCCAAAGCTTGTTTCAGGCTTTAAAAACAGCTCTTGAAATCAATAGATTTACTGCATCCCTTCATAAAAAATTTCCAAAGATTAAAACCCCTATAAAAGTTGGTGTTGGGCTGAATCAAGGGGAAGCTGTTGTCGGAATTGGTTCAGATAATACAATAATGGGGGATGTTGTTAATGTTGCTTTCAGGCTGGAATCTGCCTCTAAACACATAGGAGTTGATGTGATTATGAATTCAGGCTTTTATACCATGCTACCAAAAAGCTTTCCGGTTAAAGATGAAAGGTCTATTACTGTCAAGGGAAAGTCCGTTCCCCTGACAGTTTCTGCTTTGAGCTTTAAAGATATTGAACTCTTTCTTGCTACACATAATTTTCCAGATTAACTATCGTGTTTAGAATCATTCTTATATCAGTTATAACACTGATGCATATTTATGTTTTCCGTTGTGCAGCTTCAGTTCCGTTTGTGGCAAGGTACATACCCCAGAAAATTCTTATAGCAACCGGTATACTTTTGTGGACTATATTTTTATCTGGCCGTATTACCGGACACAATAGTAAAGGCATATGGTCATACTTGCTTGAGTTTGCCGGAATGAACTGGATGGCTGTATTGTTTCTGCTTTTTGTTTCTCTTCTGGCGGTTGATATCATAACCCTTTTTGGCGCATTTTTTCCGCGTATAGCTACTCTGTTGCGCGGCTGGGCTCTATTGGCAGGAATAGTACTATCTGCCTTTGCACTCTATCAAGGTCTTCGCGCACCAGTCATTGAAAAATATGAAGTCACACTTCCCGGCCTTCCCCACGATATGGATAAAACAGTCATTGCGGGACTGTCCGATACTCATCTGGGATCATTGCTTGGGAAAAAATGGCTGGAAGACAGAATAAACCAGATAGAAGAACTTAAGCCAGACCTTGTGGTTCTGCTTGGCGATACCTTTGAAGGACACGGCAAGATAGAAGATGATTTAATTGAACCATTTAAGCGGCTTTCAGCTCCTTTGGGCGTGTTTGCAGTACCAGGTAACCACGAATTTTACGGCAAATTTGGTATGCAGCTTTTTAAAAACGCAAGTTTTAATCTTTTAAGAAATCGATGGGAAGAAGTCAAGCCGGGGTTTATTGTTGCCGGAGTAGATGATCTTACAATCATTAGCAGAAAAGGATATAACATTGATCCGGTGCATCAAGCTTTAAAAGACCGCCCAAAAGGTGCTACAATACTTCTTTCCCATACTCCATGGGATACCGAAAAAGCGGCAGAAGCCGGGGTCGGTTTAATGCTTTGCGGCCATACCCACGGAGGGCAGATATGGCCGTTTGGTTATCTTGTCCGCTTATTTTATCCTCTCATAGAGGGTCAATATACTGTTGACGGCATGACAGTTATCGTATGCAGCGGCACCGGCACATGGGGACCACGCATGAGACTCTTTCACCCTGGTGAAATACTTCATATAACACTTCGCACCAAACAATAGGAAAAAGACGGGTTTTACCCCATAAGTGCTAAGTTAATTTGCTAAGTTTATCTTTAAAAATGAATATCGAATATCGAACAAGGAATTTCGAATTATGAATATATTTTATTCTTACTCATTGCGGTTATTCTATATTCGATATTCAAATTACTTTCATATAGTTGTTATAGATTAATTGACTTAGCACTTATAGAACTTTATCCCTTATCACTGAACTTTTTACTGTTATTTTTTTCATTACACTCTTTGACTACGTTTTTATAATCCGCAGTCACTTCCAATTCAGCATCGGGATTATAGACCCAATACGGCAGGTAAAAGGTTACAGTAGTACTTGCCCCTGCCGCCAGCGCAGGAGTATTGGCGGTAGCATTGTAAGGAGCTCCGCCTGTTTGCAAATAAGACGGGTCGATTACACGCGCAATACTTTTCCCTGCCCCGCTGCTGCCGATATTTTTGATCACTGCTTTAATAACAGATCTTGCGTTGGTACTATCCCATTCCGGTTTCTCGATCTTGGCAACAATCAAATCGGAGCCGTTGCAACCGGATGTTGTCTTTGCAATACACAAGCAATAATACTTCTCGCTTTTTTGCGGTTTATTACTCATATCAGCAGCATAGCAAATCGGAGTACTATCAAACTGGTTACCGTAAAGAAAACCTGGACCACGCACAGGTTTATTTATTGGTTTACTATAGCTGAATTTACAGACATTTGTTTTTTTAGTTTTCGCCGCCATGCTCATTTCCTGTTCAGGAACCCCTTGAATCCAGATTTTACAGGTTTCAGGACAAGTCATCGGACCTTTTTGCTTGTAGTAATTAGGATACCAGCCTGCCTTGTAGTTATTTAGGCTGTTGTCTTGAATCGGATCGGCCTGCACAACTGCGGCTAAAAGCAACAGAATCATAAATACCGGCCATATCATAGTCTTTTTCATAATTCTTTCCTCCTTGTTTTTTGGTTCTGGATACCGGCTTTCGAGACTGTGTCACAATTAGAAAAAATGTCATTCCGAACGTATGTGAGGAATCTTAAAGCGCTGAATTTATTTAAACCAAGATTTCTCGCTTCGCTTCGAAATGACAAAAAAATGAATTACGACACAGTCTGTTCGCCGGTATGACGCTTTGGGGTCTGTTTACGAATTCATCAAAAGTAACAAAACAACTTTTACCGGATACGCCTTATACAGAAACAGTATTTTTTCTTATTACGCATACCAGCATGTCCGGCTTTGTATTATAACAAAGCCGGACATGCGCAAGATAGTTATTCTTCAGAATCATCTAAAGCCAAAGCAAATGCATTCATGGCGCTGGCGTCATAATACCGTCCGTCATAGTATGCAATCCGGTGCCACCCGTTAAATGCCTTTGCATAAACATACAGATGTTCTGCAAACGCTGCATTCGTACATGGCCCAAGAAGTGTTCCTACAGAAATGGTTTGTTCAAAATCACCGTCATTTAAATTTGTATAACCTCCGGAATAAAGAACGCTTGATACCTCTTCATAGCTCATACTCATTCCCATACCGCTCGGATCGGTATCCCCGCGTTGCAAAGTAAAACTGACAAGAGCATTGTTTCCCGGATGAGTTGCATGAAAAGAGATTTTGACATTATCTCCCTCATCATAATACAGAAAACCGCATCCGAATGTTTCCTGAGGAACTCCGCCAACAACCGGTATATCAATGGACGCCGAACAGGAGCGATTATCAATGGCGAGGTTGAAGATAAATCCATCCCCATCCTGATAAGCGCTCGGAGCTAAAATGGTCTCAGTGGCTTCCGTAGTTGAATCCGTAGTACTTGGCATGATAAATTCGAACTTTGGATTTGCGATATAAGGCTTAACAATGTTACCTGCTGAATTATATACTTCAATTTTTACCTGATATAATCCATGAGCAGTATTTATTCCTCCCGGAAATCCGTTAGTATTCAGATAGCCGGCATACAAATCAGATCCGAACCAGGTCTCATCAGGCCATTGATCTTTAGTTTGATCCAGGCTGTTATCAAGCTCGTAGGGAGTGTCCGGCCTGAAACGATATAAATGCATTCCGTTTACAGGAAAAGATCCAAGGGATACCGTCGGATAGGTGATTTTATTATTTTCTTCATGGATATAATGCCGGGTAACCGGTTCACAGGATTCGAACCATTCTCCTGTAGTGCCTTTTCTATATTGTATGCGGTAATAGTAGACATCATTATTGGGTATATTGTTGCTTCGTCCCATTCTAAATCCCAGGTAAGTGCCAAAAGGCGCATTTTGAAACTGGTGCCCGTTATAGGAATAAGAAATCGTACCATCGGCATTGTTGATATCAAAAAGATTAACACCGCCAATTCCGTGGGGCTCAACCCAAGTATAAACTCCGGCCGGTGGATCAATATTGTCATCATAGGAAACCTTGGCTCCGGGTTCTTTCGTTACCAGAAGGACATCCGTACCACACGCATAATTCCAATAGACATGGCAGCGCATCCCCGGGTCATACAATGTCACCCAGTTTCCATCAATACATTGATAGGCTGTAAAATACAGATCCGGTTTATCACCACTGCAAAGATAATATATATCTCTTTCAAAATAGCCTTCCGCATCGGTACAGGTGCAGGTTAAAAAATCCTTATGCAGATATGAGTATATCCATTGGAAATGGCATAAATACGGAATGAGAAGTTCCGCTTTTGCAAGCATTTCTCTTCTCAAAGAAACCATTGACTGGGCTGTGAAAATCGAATCCAGCTCCTGCCTTTTTTTCTGCCTTACCGAAATTTCCATATCGGCTGAAAAACTGGATTTGTTTCTCAAAATCTCCTGCGGCTGGTTATATTTCGGTTGAATACGAGGTGTGTCGACAAACTGCCACGGGTCAGGGTCCGGCGGCCATGGTTCCGGCGGCCATTTTTCTATAACACGAATAAGGTCATCCCTGATTCTTAAAAGTTCACGTTCAGGCAATTGCTGAAGAATCAAATACCAACGGTCAACCTCCCAAATAAAGATACATGCCTGGTAAACCCCCATCTTCTTTATTGTGCCGTCCGGCAGTTCCATCTCTTTAACAAGACGGCCTTTCACGGTGCATCGGCAGAAAATCCATTTCGCAACTACTTCCTTTTGAAGAATGATATCCTTGTCTATGCTTGCCTGGTTCAACCGGACTTTTGCTTCAATACCTCCTTTGGAAAGAAGCCGTTTGGGAGTTATCGATGGTTTGGGTTTGGAGCCGTTTGGCAGTTTTTTTGCGATACAAAGCTTATCGTCCATCTCGCTTATATCTAACTGAGGCCCTACAATCACTCGTACTTTATCATTAATCCTTTGGTTTTTGATATTAAACTCTACTCTTTCTCCTTTCTTATCACGGACCGGCTTTACATCCACCAGACGGTTTTTCGAATCAAAAGCGTATACCATTATATTCGGCATATCTTCCATATCGAGTTGTGGAACCGATACATTCAGCCTGAGTTTAAACTCAGCCCTCTCCGCTTTAATTGGTTTGGCCGACAATCTACTACTTCCTTTACTTCTTTCCATGGATGCCTCCTTAGGTTAAGATGATTGAAACAAAAAAATGCGGGCAAGAATCCATATGCAAATGGAATCCAACCGTATGAACCTCCCAAACTAAACAGATATCCTCCCCCAATAACGATCTGTCTCACATTACGGTCACAGAACCGAATGTAGACTTAATATAAAGCAGAATTACCTACAGATAACCTACATATTAGGGAAAAAATAAAAGGCTGGATAAAAGATATCAACGCAATGTTCCGATTTTCGCTACAATGGTATAGTTATAAGCGCAATCGGAACATTATTACGATAATGGTTTTTTTTATGTCGGGGAATTATCTTTCAATATTAATAGTTGGTATACTGAATCATTCATTACAAATTCAGTCGTAAAATATCATATAGACAATTTTTATCTTTGATTACTGGCCGGTACCGGTATTTTCCAGTACGAATGTCCCGGCGGCAATTTCATGGTCAAGCTCTGTTAGTGCGCGACGCATCTGCTTTAATGCCTGTTTGATCCTGTTTTCGTTCTCCACCAGCGCAAGACGCAGGTAACCGTCCCCCTCTTCTCCAAAACCAGCGCCTGGAGCAACCGCAACATTTGCCCGGTTCATCATTTCCACCGCAAACCGAACTGAACCCATCCGGGCATACGGTTCAGGGATAGCAACCCAGAGAAACATACCGGCCTTTGGCACCTGTACAGTCCATCCCATACGGATTAGTCCATCGCAAAGTACATCGCGGCGTTTCTGATAAACCGTTACCTGCTCTTTAATACTATCGTCGCAGTCGCGCATTGCAACAATTCCGGCCACCTGAATCGCAGAAAAGATTCCGTAGTCATAATAACCCTTGATCTTGGCAAGCCCCTCGATCATTTCCTTGTTGCCGACACAGTATCCGAGACGCCAACCGGCCATGTTGTAAGATTTGGAAAAAGAGCCGAACTCCACTCCGACATCAAGCGCGCCGGGAACTTCGAGAAAACTGGGAGCCACATACCCGTCATATGTGATCATAGAATAAGCAAAGTCATTTATCACCATGAAGTTATACTCATTGGCAAGCTTGACGATCTCTACGAAAAATTCCTTCGTTGTGACTATCCCAGTCGGATTATGGGGATAGTTTAACATCAACAGCTTCGGTCCGGGATACAGGGCCTTGCACATGGTTGTAAGCTGCCTTAAGAAATCCTCCTCCGAGCCAAGGGCAATCCGCAAAACGCCTGCACCTGCGATCACCGCAGCATAAACATGAATCGGAAATGCTGGTGCCGGAACAAGGACGGTATCGCCCGGACCAAGTAGAGCAAGGCATAGATGCGAGATCCCCTCTTTTGAGCCTATGGTACAAATCACATCATCAACTCCGTTTAAGGAGACATTGTAATGGCGCTCATAATAAAGAGCTATCTCGCGTTTAAGGTTTTTCATGCCTCCGGCTACCGGATACCTGTGGGTCTTCGGGTCAATCGCAACGTCACAAAGTTTTTCCGTCACCTGTTTCGGGGTAGGATCGATGGGATTGCCCATGCCCAGATCAATCACATCATCTCCACTCCAGCGTTTTTCCATCTTTATCTTATTGATCATCCCGAACAGATAAGGCGGTAGCTGGTTCATGCGATCGGCAAAACGAATTTTATTTTCCATTCTTTTATCCCCATTCAAGTTTTATTAAGTAAGACGCACACCAAAGCCGTTGGCAGATAGGATATAACAAAAAACCCGAACCATTTTCCGATCCGGGCAAATAAACCACAGACCGGAGTTTCGGCCCATGGCATTCAGTCTCTTTTTATAATTGTATAGAAAAGCAGCTGAACGTCAATGGACCCCAAAGGCCAATGCCGCCGCTGCACATATATGATTTTTCTTCATCTTTTGTTCCCTGTTTGTTTTCTCTTTAACCGTATCTTATCTAAAAGCATGTGCCTGAAAATTGTTCATTTTAAGATAAGATAGTCTGAAATTCGTAGCAAGATAAGCCATATGTGTCAAGATAAAATGACAGCAGGTTAGGGGGAAACCCCATTCAATTCTTTGCAGCTATAGCATTACTATTCTTCATCATCTTCAATTGCGCCACCGACTGTATCTATAATTACTGTGTGGCACTCGAAATCAAACCATTCATTAAATGTTTTTTTATTTCTATTTTTTGGCCAAAGAGATTCATCTGTATACCAGCCTTCCAATTCATTCTCGAAAAGCATTTTGAAATTCAATGAAACCCATTTTCCAAAATTCTCTCCTTCTTCAACAGTTATTAAATATACAGTTCGATCTTCATTGGCGCTTTCCAATGTTATTTCCTTGTGATCTTCATACGGATCAGCTTCATTAATCCACCGCACAAAGGGTTCTTTATATTTTAATATAATTGCGGCTCTATTTATCATTTTATTATTCCTATTTGAGTAAGATAATGTTGCTGGTGAGCAGCAACCCAAATAAGTGCCGACCTGCACAGCCTTCACGTAAAACCGCAATCTCCACGCCGTCTGCTCCACTATCTTGGTTAAATACCGCCCTAATTCAGAACTGCGAGCAAAATGAACAAGAGCAAATTCACTATTATGGACATTTTGCAGATTGTAATAATTTGAGTCGTCTTTTTTGCGGCTGTGTCGCCCGTTGCATGATACAATTTTTTCAGATCGTCTTCAGCATAAAGGCAATTTGTTATCCAAATGTAGCTCTCCTTGTAAGATTTTTTTCCCATGTTTGTTCATTAAAATAGGAGTAATCACAAAATAGCATACCCCGTATCCGATTAGGAAAGATACGAAAAACAAGAAAAGACTTATGAAGATCAAATATCCATAAATATTCATTTAATTTACATTTAACTATGGGGCTCAAAGGCCGCACGTTTTTTGCGGTTCTTTTTGAAGCCGTATGCTATGCTAAATCATGGACCAACACTTCCACAAAAGTCAATCATTTTGCAATCTTTAAAAAGGAATCCTACTGTATGTTCTATATTCCACTTAGTTTCATAAGCTACCTCTATTTATCCTTTCTTCCCGTAAGAGTCTACCCAAACTCTCACTACACTAACAAAGGGCCATATTGCTTTAGGGCTTTCAATATTTGGACATTCTTCCATTAAATCACAGAATTCGCCAATATCAAATGCTTCTTTATAAGGGCTGTAATTTTCTTTAAATAGAATTCTTGCTAATTCATTTTTAATAGAGGGATAAAATTCTTCCAGTTTTTTTAGATTTTGAATGGAATCTAAAGAAGGTCCGTTTTTATCACCAGGGATGCGTATCTCGACGGATTCAGCACCAAATAATTTGCCGAAATTCCCTTTCCATTTTCCAAAACTGTGCGAGATTTCACCGAAAACAGGATGCAAGATTGTATTTTTATTGAACAGTCCAAAAAGTGACATACTAATTTCCCTTTACGCGGGGTTCGTTTAAGATAGCTTGCCGCCCACCGGAATGGCCCGCGATTAGCGCCGCCCAGCCTCTTGCGGTCAAGTTAAGCGCCTGGTTGGACATTTATTTTATGAGTCACATGTTTGATATTCTATTTCGTCACCCACGAAACCAATGAACACCCAAAGGCTTGCCTTGGTGGTCGGTTCAAAACAGACTTCCCAGTGTTTGGGATCATTTTTCCAATGTTCATGATCCAATGATAGACCAGTTAACTCAAATTGATCTCTAACAGGGAGTTCAGGATCGAGATATTTTCGCTCCTTACAAACAACCCGTAATGTTTCCTCACACGAATTCCAGATTTTTTCGAGATCATGTTTTTTGGATAGCAAGAATTTTTTAGCTTCAGGGTATGGCCCTTCTGGAGTGCCTGGAATTGAGCTGAAACCCAAACGCGCTTTATGCTCAGGAATGTCGATATCATGATCAGTCTGCCAAATGCCGGTTTCTTCTCCATCGTAAGTGATTTCTCCAAACTTAGGATCAATTATTTTTGAAATTATTGAAGAGGAATTGACTTTGGGAAACAATACTTCTTTGATGTTGTCACCATCGCAAACTATATATTTTAAAACGAAATAGCCTACGATTGAGATTGTGGAAATGACTATTAGTGCTGCGCTTAATGACGACATTATTCTTTCTCTGTCCAACAATTAGTATACGTTATACATATTTTATATACTATAAATCAATCTATCTGTTAGCTGCTATTTCATATAAAATAATACCTATGAAAAATCAAATAATTATTATTGAAGGCTATTGAATGATTATGCATAATGTGTTTATTATTATTTTATTAGATTTACTACTTTCGGATAAGGCATAAATCATATGTTCGGATGGTGCGGTAAAATACTTAAAATAGATCTTGGGACAAAAAGATTTAAAGCCATTACTCCCGATCCTGATATTCTGACAAAGTTTATCGGCGGAAGAGGTCTTGCGGGATATTTTCTTAAAGAACATATCACTCTTAACTGGGATGATCCTGATATGCCCATTCTATTTTTTACCGGCCCTCTTGCAAATACTACATCTCCTTTTTCAGGTTTTATAAATATCATGTCCCGCTCTCCGCTTACAGGAACTGTCGGCGATGCATCCGTTGGAGGAGATTTTGGAACCCAGCTTAAAAAAGCAGGATTTGACGGAATCATAATTACCGGCAAATCCGATACGCTTTGTGGTATAGAAATTCATAACAGTAAAGTAAATATCTCTTCCGCTGTTCACATGGCACAAATGCTTACAGGCAAAACCTCATTATTATTAAAAGATAAGGGCTCAAGCGCTGTAATCGGACCCGCAGCAGAAAACGGCGTTTTATTTTCAAATATCATTTTTGACAGCAATATTGCCGGATGCAGAAACGGGCTTGGGCTTTGTTTTGCGGCAAAAAACCTGAAATACATTACTGTTAAAGGTACAAAGAAAACAAAGATATCCGATAGCAAACAACTTGAAAAATCAAAAGAAGATATCTTAAGATTGGTTTCTGCTTCTCCCGTACTTTCAGGCAATTTCGGGATTTCAAAATTCGGGACAGCCGCTCTTTTTGATCTTATAAATGACAGACGCATGTTGCCAACAGATAATTTCAGGCATACTTATTTTAAAGACGCACATTTGCTTAATGCACCTTTATTAAAAAAATTATACTCCCCAAAAGACAAGAGCTGCCCGGAATGCAATATCATGTGCAAAAAGATTATGCGAAACGGCACAAGCATACCGGAGTTTGAAACTCTTTCGCATTTTTCCGCATTAATCGGCAATACCGATATCAAAACTGTTATTTCTGCAAATAAATTCTGCAATGAAGCAGGGATGGATACAATTTCAGCAGCATCAACCATTGCTTGCTTTTCGGAAATTAACGAGAAAAAACTAAACCCTTCTGAAATATTAAATCTTCTTTCAGATATAGCTAGTAAAAAAGGAGAAGGCAAATTACTAAGTCTTGGCGCTGCAAGATATGCAAAGATGAGGGGTTGTCCCGATATTGCAATGGCAGTAAAAAACCAGGAGCTTTCTTCCTATGACCCGCGCGGAGCTTATGGCATGGCTTTGGCCTATGCTGTTTCTACAAGGGGAGGATGCCATTTGAGCGCATACCCGGTAAGCTATGAAATATTAAGAAAGCCTGTGGCAATAGACCGTTTTAGCTTTGAAGGAAAGGCAAGAATAATAAAAAACAGCGAAGATTTAAATGCCGTAGTCGATTCACTTGCAGTATGCAGATTCGTATTTTTTTCAGCTTCCATGGAAGAATATGCCGGTGTTTTCCATGCGGTAACAGGCATAAACTTAACAGCCAATGAATTAATAAAGGCAGGAGAACGTATTTGCTACAATGAGCGCATGATGAATGCTGCAAACGGCTTTTCGGCAAAAGACGACGATCTGCCTTCCCGTTTTTTTAATTCTTACGGCTATAAAGGATCTGATATTAATATAAGTCCGATTGACCGTAAAAGTTTTTTTAAAGCAAGAACAAATTATTACAAGGCACGAGGTCTTGATAAGAAAGGATTGCCCGTTGCCGAAACCGTACAAGAACTTGGGCTTTAAAATATGAAACAAGTACTTTCCAAATATGAAAAGAAACTCGAAAAAAGCGGGCTTGTAGAAAAAAACACCGCTCTTCTCGGAATACTGGATGCAGACATCAAATGGAATAAAAAAGATAAGGCAACCGGGATTCTTGAGAAAATATTTTATAGTTTAAATATTAACTCGCTCATATTTTCAAAACCCAAAGAACCCTATTTTTCCATCATAAATTATCTTGCAAAAAACTCAGATGGTACAATACAGCCAAGCGATTGCGAAACCAGAACCTTTTTTCATGATCTTCCCATATCTTTTACATTCAATATCGATGAAATAATATCAAAGCTTAAAAAGAGAAAATGCGTTATTATCCCTGGTTATGGCATTATAACTACAGGCACAGTAAGCATTGAGCAGGCATTTATCACATATTCGTCTGTTTGCTTTTCATGTTTCGTTAAATTTTTCTCGGATTTTCTTTACGCGATAAAGTCAAACAAAGCCGATAAAAACTTTAAAAGGATTTTTGAAAAAGTAATAACATTTGTCAGCCCTCCGGAAATTTTGGCTCCCGATTTGAAGCAGGCTCCGTTTAATTCGGACGCACAAGTACTTGATGCTTTGGTTGAAGCCGGAAAGCTTATAGTTGATCTTAAGCTTGTTGATTCTTTTTTCGGCAATATTTCGTATTGCTATAATGATACTTTGTTTATAAGCCAGACAGGAAGTTCTCTTGATGAGCTCAACGGATGCATAGATTTATGCCCCTTAGACGGATCAACATGTTCCGGCATAACCGCTTCAAGCGAATTTCCGGCTCATCTCGATATAATAAAAAAAACCGGACACAAAGCAATTTTGCATGGGCATCCAAAATTTAGTGTTATACTTTCATTGGATTGCGATATAATAGATTGCACAAGTAAAGGTTTATGCCATATCAAATGCCCATATGAAAGACAAATAAACGGGATTCCGGTTGTCTCAGGTGAAGTGGGTTCAGGCGCATGCGGACTTTGCAATACGGTTCCTGATGCAATAACAGATAAACCGGGAGTAATTATTTACGGCCATGGTATTTTCACAAGCGGTGTAAGTGATTTCAACGAGCCTTTCATAAACCTGCTTAAAATAGAAAACAACTGCTATAAAGAATACTTCAACAAAATTTAGACTCTGCCGCCGCTCCATCTTAACTTCGTTTTCAAAACATCAAAATAATCCTGACCCGGAACAGTTATCATCTTAATCGGTTTTACGCCTTTTTGTATAACCAGAACATCTTTTTTGTTTATCTTCATTCCCTGCTGGCCGTCAAATGTAAGCATAATATTGGATAGCGGCTTTTCCAGTTTGATTTTAATAATTGATGTATCAGGAATAATCAGTGGCCGGTTAGTCAATGTAAAAGGACAAATGGGCGTCATTATTATCGCCGGAACGGAAGGATGTACAACCGGCCCGCCTGCTGCAAGGGAATAAGCGGTCGATCCTGTGGTAGTTGCGACAATAAGCCCGTCAGCCCTGTATGTAGTAAGATAATGATCGTTTATATATGTCTGAATATGCGCAAGTCTTGCAAGTGCTCCCTTGTTGATTACAATATCATTTAAAACCGATTCGCAGACAATTTCCTTATTGTTTCGAAAAACCTTAACAAGAAGGCGCATCCTGGAACTGGTAGAGAACCTGTTAGCAAGAACAGCTTCAACAGCATCATAGAGTTGATCTTCGGATGTTTCTGCAAGAAATCCTACATCTCCGAATTTCACACCAAGAACAGGGATATCCTGATCTCCTATCCAGCGAACGGCGGTAAGAAAAGTACCATCACCGCCCAGCACCAATACGCAACAAAGACCGGCCGGAGCTTTTTTCTTTATCTTATCGGAAAATATAGGGCTTGGGGGCAGATATTCTTTCCTGACAACTTTTACTTTTTTTGCGATCAGCCATTTTTCAAGCTCATCGGCTTTTTCTTCAGCCCTGAGATCCTTTTTAACAACTAAACCTATTTTTATACCTTTAACGGAATGTTTGTTCAAAACTTAGCCACTCCCTTTAAAATTTCATCCAAATATTTGCTTTCATATATCAAAAACATTAACTACAGAGCCAGTTTCAAAGCGATCGTATTTCCTGCCTCATAAATATCGTATATGAAACGGCAAAACAAATAATTGTAAGAGCTATCAGTGAAACAATATAAGGCATAACGATTAATATGCTTTGCATCAATGGTAATGGCCCGGAAAATCGTGAAAGAGAGGCCTTTTCCATACGGCCCACGGCAATAAATGTCTGGGTGGTTTTCCGTGTGGGATCTATAATTGTAGCAGTTGCATCTGTATAAAGATACATCGGCGACATCAGAGAAAATTTATTTATCATTTTCGAACGCAAGTAATCAGCTTCAGGCCCTGAAACAGTTTTTTCCGGCATCAAAGCATCAGCAACAACGCTTACTCCTATACTCACAAAAAATGAAAAGAATATCCATACTGCCAATGCTGCCAAAGCCGATGTTGCAGTGCTGCGAAATAAAATCGAAAATAAAATGGAAACCCCCAGCCAGAAAGAAATATATATAATACTTATTAAAAGATATATAAAAATTCTCCAGATTTCTTCGATACCGGGTACTATTCCTAAGACAAGAAGTCCAAGCCCGATAATCACAAGCACAATAGAAACCATCATAATGGAAATCAATGACACTCCAGCAAGAAATTTGGCATTTATAACAGTATCTCTGTAAATCGGTTGTGCAAGAAGTTTGCTAAGTGTGCCTTCATTTCTTTCCCGGTTGATTGTATCAAATCCCAAAAGCAGCCCGATCAAAGGTCCAAAAAAAGCAACAAACTGCACTAAAGAAAAAAGACCTCCTGAAGATGTAAACAGCATCAGAAAAACAAATTGAGGTTTCGCAACTCCTTCGAGTTCCTTTCTGATATTAATGCCTATCATATAGACAGTAATCAGACTTACCATTGCAATCAAAGCAAATATGATGGTGAAACGATAGCTGCTGATATGATCGGATAATTCTTTTTTTATTATAGCTTTAAGGCGTTGCATATTTATGCCTCCTTAAAATATCGCATGTAGATTTCTTCCAGCGAATATGTTTGGTTGTCCACACCCAACTTTTCTTTTGCCAACTCTGCCATTGGGCCCTGGGCAACCATCTTCCCTTTAATCATGATACCAACCCGGTGACATATTTTTTGTACCTGATCCAGCATATGACTGGATAGTAAAACAGTCATGTTTCTTTCGCTGCACAAAGTTTGAATCAGTTCTATCAGACGATTTGCGCCATCCGGATCAAGACCTAAAGTTGGTTCATCAAGAAAAACAATTCTGGAATCCTTTAACAGCAGTTCAGCAATACCAAGTCGCTGCCGCATACCTCTGGAATAAGCAGAAATCTTTTTTGATGCCTCTGTACCGAGTCCAACGGTCTCCAAAGAGCTGTCAATACGGGCATCCGCATCATTTCCGCAAAGGCCGTTTAATTCAGCTATAAAAAGAAGCATTTGCCTTGCATTTAAATCCGAATAAAACCCCATGTTTTCCTGAAGGTATGCAATTTTTGATTTAATTTTAACAGCATCTCTTGCGGGACTCATGCCCATAACTTCAGCCGTGCCGCTGGTCGGTTCCGTCAGCCCGAGCAACATAAGAAGTGTAGTAGTTTTTCCGGCGCCGTTTGGCCCCAGAAAACCAAAAATTTCACCTTCATTGATTGATAACGTCAAATTATCTACCGCTGTATGACCATTGTATCTTTTCGTCAACTCACGGGTCACAATTATAGGCGATGTCTCCATATCAGCGTCTCCCAAAACGGCGGAACAAAACAAAAAGTCCGGCTATTACCAATACAATAATACCTATTCCGATCCAGCCCCAGGCAGCCGAAGCTTTTACGGTTGTGCGCAATTCTATATTTTTAGTAACTTTTTCTCCAACCACATCAACACCTACGGAATAATCCCCCACCAGGGCATCTTCATAGGGAGTGATGCTCATTTCTACCTGTTTCATATCACCCGGTTCAATTACATCTATTATTTCCGGTTTAAACTCTACCTTCCAGTTTTCCGGTTTAAAAGTCATAAATTTGATATTTCCGTTTTCTGCAGATCCTGTGTTTTTGATATAAAAAGAAATGTTCGACGGCTTTCCCTGTTTTGCATCAAGCGACAACAATCCGCCTGCGGTTCTGACATCCAAACTGTATGTACCGGTTAAGATTACAGTTAGAGGAGTCTCAAGTTTGGCCTTTGGAGTGTTTATTATAACATTAATCGGGTATCTGCCGGCCTTTGCATTTGAAGAAGGTCTTACTTCCACATTTAAAGTTCTTCTTTCATTAACTTTTATCCGCAGACTCGATATATATTTATCTTCATAAGACGGCTTAAAATTAGTAATCCAGCCATCCGGCCCCTGTGCAGATAATTCAAGAGGCGTATCATCTATAAGAGTACTGTCTATGTCTATAGTAAACTTAAAAGTGGAATCCGATGTACCCTGGATTTCGGGATATGATGAAGTTAGTTTTATGCCTCTGGATTTATCCAGTTCAGATTTTTCCTTCAATACTTCAATTTCAATTACTTTAGAAAGCTTAAATTTACCATCAGGGGTTTGAGCTTTTATGGGAAATTGATATTTACCGGGTTTTATGTCCCTGTCTGCTTCGGCTTCAAATATAACAGACTTATCCTTGCCGGAAGGTATATAAACACCTGTAACGTAAAAGTTAAAAGTTGTTAAAGTGGCTTTCCATTCCTTATATTTATTTATTAATTTAACATCCAGGTTTTCATCGGTTTTTCCAAAATTTCGGAAAAAAACATTTATATTAATTTTTTGACCGATTCTTTCACCTCTTGTCACCTGTATGCTGGGATATTCAACTGCCATAGCAACTAACCTGTCCGGCCTTTGTTCCGAACCCTTATATTCTTTGCCGAACGCCGCATCCGGTATATGAAAAGTTATCAAGGTGGAAACCATTAGAAAAATACCGATAAGAAATGCCCTCTTAAAAACCATAATAATTATTCCTCCCTTTAATTTGCTTATTCTTAAAACCATACCTTATTTATGAAAACATTTGATTCGTTCAGGCAAATAAAATATTTGATTTTCATGTTTTGACAGATAGTTAGGATAAATTATTTCATTTGTTTTCGTCAAGCTCTATTTCTTTTATCTGATAAATTACTTTTTAACCACATGAAAACACAAGAAAATTTATTAAATTATTTTCACTTTGAAAATATTTGTTGACATTTCCTATAAAATAAGTAGGAATATAACCCACAATATTGATGGGGTATATTTTAATTATAATTGTGGCATAATCTGTTAATAATTCAGAGGAAATAAAATGGCACATAGATTACCGTTAGAATCTAAAAAGGTCATAATACCTGTAATTATTCTGTTGATAATCTTTTGTACGATAGCTGGAAGTGACAGCTTTGTAAAATCTGACAAAGCAAGACCCGACATAATCCCGATTGACCTTCCTGCAATCAATGGCGGCGAACAAATGCCTGCCGTACAGTTTCTCCATGATAAACACATGGAAAACATTGATAATAAAAATGATTGCAGCACATGCCATCTTAAAGAAAATAATAAGTTTGTATTTAAATTCGGGCGTATAAAAGACAACTCCGTTAAAGATGATATGGAGCTATACCATGAAAAGTGTATTTCCTGCCATTTAGAAAAAAACCAGGCAAATCTTAAATCAGGACCGCTTGCCGGAGATTGCCGTTCTTGCCACAACCTGAAATCAGACATAAAAAATTCATGGAAGCAAATCAATTTCGATAAATCGCTTCATTTCAGGCATGAATCATCTGCCGATATAAAGCCGGTAAATAGCAAAGACGAAGTTAACTGTAGTGCCTGCCATCATAAATTCGATAAAAATACGAAAAAAACAGTCTATGTAAAGGGTGAAGAAGAAAGCTGCTTTTACTGCCACAAGGCAGAAACAACCGAAGAAGCATCTTCGATTCAAACTGCTTCACATAATGCATGTATTAATTGCCACCAACAGTTAAAAGAACAGGCAAAGACTGCCGGGCCTGTCGAATGCAAATCCTGCCATGACAGTGCTGAGCAAAAGAAAATAAAAACCGTTAAATCAATTTCGCGAATGAAAAGAAATCAGCCGGATTCGGCTCTTCTGGCAAACTGGTCAAAACAGTCTGACATAAGTAAAAAAGAAATAGAACAACAAATGAATCCGGTTGCATTCGATCACAAAGCACATGAACAAAAGAGTGAAACCTGCAGATCATGCCACCATGAAAGCTTAAAACCATGCGGTGAATGCCATAAAGAGATCGGCAATAGTGACGGTGGGTTTGTTGGACTTGAACAGGCTATGCACAACAAAAAATCCGAAAAAAGTTGCATAGGCTGTCATAAGTCGGCTCAGCTTGCAAAAGAATGTGCCGGTTGCCATGCAGCAATGCCGGAAAAATCATTTACGGATGGAAATTGCATGATCTGCCACAGCATTGAAAAAACAAAATTAGATACTTTATCTATTGGCAAGGAAAAACGAGCAAAAATTGCACGCATGGAATTAAAAACAAGAGTAAGTTCTCAAAAAATTATACCGGATGAAAAAATTCCTGAAAAAGTTAAAATTGGCGTACTTTCGGAAAAATATGAAGAGGCGGTTTTTCCACATCGCAAAGTTCTTAAAACTTTAGAGTCCAATATAAAAGATAATAAAATCGCAGCATATTTTCATAACGAAAAAACAACATTGTGTGCTTCCTGCCATCACAACAGCCCTGCTTCACTTAAACCGCCCAAGTGCGCATCTTGCCACGGCAAAACCTTAAACAGCAGTGAAGATGGGCGACCGGCTCTTAAAGGAGCATATCACGGGCAGTGTATCGACTGTCATAAGGCTATGGGAATAAATGATCCGGCAGCTACGGATTGCATAAAATGTCATAAAGAAAAAAAAAGGTAATCAATATTGTATATAACACAGATAGAGGTGTGACAATGGGTATATCCCGAAGACAATTCCTTGGCTGGTTCACAGCAGCAAGCACAACGGCCGCTGTTTTAGGGAAAAAATCCGAGGCGGCATCAAACAAAATGTTTGAAGGTTACCCTGGAAGTTTTGGCGTTCTCCACGATACAACGCGTTGTATAGGCTGCAGAAAATGTGAAGAAGCATGCAATAAGGTCAATGAACTGCCGAAGCCTGAAAAATCTTTTGATGACTTAAGCGTTTTGGATACAAAACGCCGCACAAGTAAAGATGCATACACCATTGTTAACCGCTTTGGAAATGACAGTGGTCAAAACCCGGTATTTGTTAAGAAGCAATGCAATCATTGCCTGGAACCTGCCTGCGCTTCCGCTTGTTTTGTAAAAGCGCTAAGAAAGGTTAAAACAGGTGCTGTAGTCTATGATGCATCTCTTTGCGTAGGATGCCGGTATTGCATGGTAGCATGTCCTTTCAACATACCTGCGTATGAATATAATGAACCTCTTACTCCGCGGGTTATGAAATGTACTATGTGCCATCCCAGGATTGAAAAAGGTTTGCTTCCCGGCTGTGTTGAATCATGCCCCAAAGAAGCCTTAACTTTCGGCCCCAGAGATAAACTTCTCAAAACAGCGCAGGACAGAATAGATAAATATCCCCAAAAATATATTGACCATATTTACGGAAAAAATGAAATGGGCGGAACCGGCTGGATTTATCTATCCGGCAAGCCGTTTAAAGATATAGGAATGAGAGAAGACTTAGGTATCCAGCCGGCGCATAATTTCACGGCAGGACCTTTGGGTTCCGTACCGATTGTTGTGGCTTTGTGGCCTGTTTTGCTAACAGGAATTTATGCCATCTCCAGACGCAAGGATAAGATATCGGAAGAAGAACAAAATGATGCAGTTGCAAAAACCAAAGCTGTAGCCGACGAAGATTTAAAGGCTAAGCTGGCGGCCTTAAAAGATACTATGTCAAAAGAAAAAGAAGCGGCAATTAACCTGGAAATAAAAAAAGCAATTGAAGAGTATTCAAAAAATGCTGAGGCTGAAAAAAAGACCGAATCCGAACAAGTCGAATCCCGAAAGGATGAATCTGCAGATATACCCAAGGAGGAAAAATAGATGTCACAAGAAACGGCTGGTGCCGACAAATCCATTTTTACGCCTTTTAACATAATTGCCGGTATTATTATTATTGTGGGTTTAATAGTTACGGTTCTGCGTTTCACAAAAGGCCTTGGAGCTGTCACAAATCTTGATAACAATAACCCATGGGGAATCTGGATAGGTTTTGACCTGCTTTGTGGTGTGGCTCTTGCGGCTGGCGGTTATGTAACTTCAGCTTCTTGTTATATCTTCGGTTTAAAAAGATATCACTCTGCTGTAAGGCCTGCTATTCTTACCGCTTTTCTCGGGTATGCATTGGTTGTTTTGGCCTTGCATTATGATGTAGGCCGTCCATGGCGTTTGCCTTATCCGTTGTTTATCTCCCAGGGAACTACTTCTCTTTTATTTGAAGTAGCCTTATGCGTATTTCTTTATCTTTCGGTACTATTTATCGAATACAGTCCGGCTGCCCTTGAATGGCTTGGCTTGAAAAAAATAAGAAAGATTGTAGTACGGTTAACACTTGTTTTGACCATCTTCGGCGTTATTCTTTCAACACTGCACCAATCATCATTAGGGGCGCTCTTCATGATTGCACCATCCAAGCTTCATCCGCTGTGGTACTCAAACTATCTGCCGGTTTACTTTTTTGTCTCAAGCATTTTCGCAGGTTTATCCATGGTAATATTTGAGGGCTCACTTGCGCATCGGCATTTTCATCACAAGATGGATGAAACCCATCTTAAGGAAAGTAAAGATGTTACTCTCGGATTCGGCAAGGCAGCATCTTTTGTTATGATGGGATATGTTGCGGTTAAATTAATCGGTATATCAATTGATAACAACTGGCATTATCTTACTACAGGCTGGGGAGCATGGTATTTATTTGAACTGTTAGGTTTTGTAGCCCTTCCGGCTTTTATCTATGCCATAGCAGTCAGGGAAAAAAACCTGTATCTCATACGATGGGCATCATTAATTTCTGTTTTGGGAATTGTGTTGAACCGGCTGAATATATCTCTTGTAGCATTCAACTGGCAACTTCCTTCCGCCGAAAGATACTTTCCAAGTTGGTCTGAAATAACAATCTCGGTGTTTGTTGTAACCGTAGGTATTGTTGTCTACAGATTTATTGTAACACGGATGCCTATTTTTTATGAGCACCCGGATTATCAAAACGATCACTAACTTTATAGGAATTATTGAGATGCATACAATATTTCATACACTTCACGATTTTTTGCTTCATTCAAAAAGCATCACATATATTCTGGTAGGAGGAATTCTGATCGGTTTGATGCTGTTCTGGTTTTTTCTTACCGGCAGAGATGAAAAAAAACGCACTTTTTAAGGGTATCATGGCGGCATAATAAAATGTCGCCCTACCGAATATGATTGTAGGGCGGGGTTTTATACCCCGCCGATAGATAACGGAGGTACATATGTACGAATTTCTAACCGGGCCCATGTTCTGGTTATCCTTATGTATTTGCTTGATCGGCATGATTGTAAGGTTTGTACTCTATTTTAAAGGATTAAGCTGGCAGCTTGAGCGCGTAGCATATAAGGCATATCCGGTTCAGGGCTTTAAAGGAGCGCTAAAATCCATCTTCAAATGGCTGATACCATTCGGAACACACGGCTGGCGTAAACAACCTTTTATGACTGTGATATTTTTCGGATTTCATATAGGAGCCGTTCTCATCCCTTTGTTTCTTTTGGCACATAACGTATTTTTAAAAGAAAAAATCGGAATATCTTTTATCACTTTAAATCCTGCGATTGCCGATATCTTATCCTGGTCTGTCATAGTATGTGCTTTTCTTCTTATCTTGAGAAGAATTTCTTTACCGGAAGTAAGAATTTTAACAACAGCATATGATTATTTTATTTTACTTTTATCCATAGCCCCATTTGCTACCGGTCTTATAGCAAGGTATCAAATCGGAGATTATTCTTTCTGGCTGACAACACATATTTTATGCGGAGAAGCACTATTAATTGCCATTCCTTTTACAAAGCTTTCACATATAGTTCTTTTCTTTGCGTCAAGAGCTCAACTGGGAATGGATTATGCGATAAAACGTGGCGGAATGCAGGGAAAAGGCATGGCCTGGTAGAAAAAATGAGGCATTGAAACTTAACAATTAAGGAGAAATAGCAAATGCCTGAAGGAAAATTATGCAACAAAAAGCCCATTGAAACCGAAGAAGATCTCAAGACGCTTCTTAACGACACCAGTGGGAAACAATATTATGAAGAAATGAAATCGCTTGATGTGGATAGCGACCTTCTCTGGAAAACAATCGGCAATACTCTTAAATCCAGAACAAAGACCTGGCTTGAGATTTGTGCCCATTGCGGCATGTGTGCCGACAGCTGTTTTCTTTACCTTGTTAATGATCGTGACCCCAAGCAGGTTCCCGCCTATAAAATACAATCCACTTTAGGTGAAATCGTTAAACGCAAAGGCAAGGTAGATAATGAATTCATGCATATGGTTATGGAAACCGCCTGGGCGAAATGTACTTGTTGTAATCGTTGCGGCATGTATTGCCCACATGGAATCGATATGGGGATTATGTTCAGCTACCTTAGAGGTTTGTGTTACCAGCAGGGTTTTGTCCCCTGGGAGTTGAAAATCGGCGCTGGCATGCATCGCGTTTACCGCGCACAAATGGATGTCACAGACGAAGATTTTGTTGAAACATTCAAGTGGATGGTAGAAGAATACGAGGAAGACTATCCCGGACTTGAGGTCCCTATTGATAAAGAAGGTGCCGATATTTTGTATACGGTTAATGCAAGAGAAGTTAAACACTACCCTGAGGATCTTGCGGAGGCTGCGGTTCTTTTTCATTTAGCAGGAGAAAACTGGACTGTTACTTCAAAAGGATGGGAACAAACCAGTCTGGCCATGTTTGCCGGAGACTGGGCCGCTTGTAAGATGCAGGTTGAAAGCGTTTACGATGCTATGGAAAGACTAAAGCCCAAAAGGATGATAGGAACTGAATGTGGCCATGCTCACAGGGCTACCGTAATAGAAGGGCCTTACTGGGCAGGAAGAAGCAATGGGAAACCGCCCGTTGAATCAATTCATTATGTGGAGTGGCTGGCTGAAGCACTGAGGAAAGGCAGGCTTAAAATTGATCCGGCAAAACGCATCAAGAAAAAAGTCACCCTTCAGGATTCGTGCAATTATATACGCAACCACGGTTTAAAAGAAATAACGCGTGAGATTATTAGTTATATAGTCGAACCCGGATATTTTATAGATATGTCGCCGAACATGGAACACAATTATTGCTGCGGTGGCGGTGGCGGTTTTAACGGAATTGGTTTATTCAGACCTCAAAGAAATAAAGCTCTGATTACCAAAAGAGACCAGATAATAAACACCGGTGCCGAATTGGTAATAGCGCCGTGTCACAATTGCTGGGATGCAATCAGGGATCTTGAAGAAGAATATAAGATCGGCATCAAATGGTCTTTTTTAAAACCATTGGTTATCAGTATGGTCGAAATTCCTGAACATCTTAAACCAGAAGAATAATATAGTACATCCCAAAATCCTATGATGATGAGGTGAATCATGTTTAAAAAGATTTTGTTTGCCACATCCGCAACTGAAGCGAGTGATCATGCTGCAAGAGTGGCCTTTAATATGGCACAAACATATGATGCAAACATTTGTATTTTCCATGTTCTGGGAGTTCCAACCCGCGGTTTCAGCCAAATAGTAATGGATGTTAAAACCAAAGAAAAGGTTGAAATCGATGATGAATACATTGCCTGGGTCAAAGAAGAAATCAAAATTTATTATTCCAAACAACTCGAAAAGGCGAAATCCTATGATATTAAAGTTGCCATTGGTTTCCCTCATCGTGAAATTTTAAGAGAAGCCAGATCCTCTTCTCCGGATTTAATTGTTTTAGGGGGCAGCACCGGGAATGAAGACGATTCGGTTTATAAAAAAAGTATAGTCGGAACCACGCTTCAACGGGTTGCTAAAGTTGCGCCGTGCCCTCTTCTTGTCGTAAACCGGCCTGCTGCATCCTTCTGGGGCGGAATATCTAAAATTGTTTTCGGTACGGATTTTTCAAAAGCATCAGACTCAGCCTTTAAATTTGCAGTCAAGCTGGCAAAGAATATCGGATGTGAACTTCATATTTTTCATGCGCTAGATATCAGTAATATGCACATGGGAAGACTCCTAACTCAAGATGAAATTGAATCACAAATAAGAGAATCTCTAAGACGCATTAGGGGACGCTATGTTGATGCTATGGAAGGAATAAAGGATTACACTTTTGATGTCTGGGAAGGGTTGCCCTATATTGAAATCGTAAAATATGCGCGTGAAAAGCATGCTGATCTTATTATCATGGCTCATCATACCCAAAAAACATCAAAGGAAGATGCAAGGCTTGGAAGTAATATCGAACAGGTGATTGTCAGAGCCGGATGTCCGGTCATCAGCATTAACAGATAAAACTTTACAGTAAAAAGAGAGGATTTAATGAAAAAAATACTTATTGTTGATGATGACCCCAATATTGTCGAATACCTTACCACACTTTTTGAAGACAATGGTTATGCAACTTTTACAGCGCACAGTGTTAAGGAAGCTATGGAAACAGCCAGAAAAGAAATTCCTGATCTTATTACCCTTGATCTGGAAATGCCGGAAGAGTGGGGCCCCCGTTTTTACAGGAAATTATCGCAGGAAAAAAATCTGAAGAATATACCTGTAATTGTTATCAGTGGTCTGTCTGGCAGTAGTCACGCAATCGCCAAAGCAGTTGCATGCCTGCAAAAACCATTTGACAGGGATGAGTTGTTAAAAATCGTTAAAGAAAATCTTAAATGAAACAACTTTTCCGCCAATGTACGTACAAATAACAGTATGGCAAACGAAATACTGATCATAGATAAAGACATCAGTCATGCTAACGCTTTAGGAATATACCTGAAGCGGAAGAAGATGCATGTTTATACAGCAAACAACAGTGATGATATTTTAAAGCTGTTTGACAGGGTAAACATAAAAATCATACTAGCCGATCCCTCCTGCCCTGATAATAATTTTGTCAGTATTCTTAAAAAGATAAAAAAAACTCACCCCCATGTTCAAATTATTATTATGGCAACACCGGAAGAATTTGATTCCGCCATGGCATATCTTAAAAATGAAGCAGTTCACTGCATGTTCAAGCCCGTAAAGAGCATCATGCTTGATATGGCCTTGAAACAGGCAAAGACCTGGGTTTCTGTAAACAAAAAGCTTTTAAGTTATGAAAAAAAGCTCAACGCTTTTAAACAGGCGCAAAATCTTTTTCAGCAGCTTTTCGATGAAATACCTTGCTATGTCTCAGTACAGGACAAGAATTTCCGCCTCACTGCTACAAATAAAATGTTCAAGCGAGATTTTGGTGATGAAATCGGGTCTCATTGTTATGAAGTATACAAACACAGAGGAGCACCTTGCGAACAATGCCCCGTTTCGGATACATTCGAAGATGCCTTATCCCACTCTACCGAAGAAGTAGTAACATCCAAATCAGGAAAGCAGTATAATGTTATTACATGGACTGCTCCAATAAAGGATTCGCACGGACAAATAACACAGGTTATTGAAATATCGACAAACATCACACAAATCAGGCAATTGCAGGATCATTTGATATCACTCGGACTGATGATCGGTTCCATGTCTCACGGCATAAAGGGAATGCTAACTGCCCTGGATGGCGGTATTTATCAGCTTGAAACCGGGCTGGCAAGCCAGGACATGAAACGAACAAATAGGGCATTTGACCAGATTAAACAGATGGCTGGCAGAATCCGAAAAATGGTTCTCGAAATACTATATTATGCAAAATCGAGAGAGCTGGTATATAAAAATGTTGAGATTGAAAAAATGGCCAAAAAAGCTGCTGAAGATGGAATGGCCATAGCTATAAAAAATGGTATCCGCCTTAAATTGAAAATTGCCCCATCATTGGGAACTATTGAGGTTGATCCTAACTGGATACATGCAACTCTCGTTAATCTTCTTGAAAATGCTATCGATGCATGTATATATGACCGCAGCAAAAATAAGCATTTTGTTAAATTTGATGTATTTGAAAAATCACCTGACCAACTATGCTTTATAATTAAAGATAATGGTATGGGTATGGATCAGGAAACCAAAGAAAAAATGTTTACGCTCTTTTTTACTTCAAAGGGTTCTCAGGGAACCGGATTGGGTTTGTTTATAGCAAATCGTGTTATTTACCAACATGGCGGTACTATCGAAGTCAAATCAGAACCCGGAAAAGGGTCATGCTTTACGATCATATTACCGAGGAAGAAGCCGGAACTATTCCCCATAGTTTATTTTCCATAAAAAAAAAGTGATAATTATAAGATGAGATTAACAACAAAAAGCAGATATGGCACACGCCTTATTCTCGATCTTGCTATTTATGCAAAGGAACATCCTGTCCCTTTAAGTGATATAGCAAGACGTCAGAATATTTCTTTAAAATACCTTGAACATTTGATCAAAAAACTAAAAGATGCGGGTTTAATAAAAAGCCGGAGAGGACCTTTTGGCGGGCACATGTTGAAGAAGTCACCAGATAAAATTACAGTTGGTGATATTGTTCGAACACTTGAGGGAACGGCCGCTATCACTGACTGTGCTGAAACGGAAGACAAACTTTGCGGTGTGTGTAACATGGCAGGCGATTGTCTCTCCCGTTGGGTTTGGATTGAAGCCAGCAAGGCAATATTTAACCGCCTTGATGAAATAACTATAGGAAACTTAATATCAGGCAAGAAAAAGCAGATAGATGAAGCAAGGAAATACAGAGAAGAACTTAAAAATAACAAAAAAAAGAAATGATGCTTTTAATAACTATCAAAAATTTTAAGGATCCAACAAAAAAATCCCGTTAGGAATCAGTTTCCTAACGGGATTTAAATTAACAACAAATGTTTTTGATCATTTATGAAAATCTTGCAGACCTGGGTGCTTTTCCTGCAAGAGGATTATAAATTTTCATAATTGCAAATTTCATAACATCTAAAGTCTTCATATCGGTTACAATGCCAAAAAGAGTATTTTCGGCACCTTCAGGAATAGTACAACCATTGGATGCGTCAAAAGCTAAATCAGGAAAACCTTTGACAAGTTTTTTATGTTCTTTGGCGCTAAAAGGCACTTGGACTGCCTTCTTGCCATCTATCTCTGTAATCTCTCCGGACAACCCGGCTTCTTCAATTTTTTTTAATTTTTCATCATCCAAAATAATGTTGATAGTATAATCCGCCATTCAAATAACCTCCTGTTAAATTTACTGATATTTTTATTAAATAATCCTCAATACATTTATATAAACGAATACCCATGATTTTAAAAAATTTTGGAAGGTGTATTATATCATACTATTTTTGTCAAGAATCTTATCTTGAAAACAGGCAATCATTAAACCCTTTAAAATTTTAACTATCTTGATTTTGTGCTAAATTTTGTGCCAAAAATTCTATATAAAACAAAAATCATTCCCCCCGCAAAAGCTATTAAGCTGCTTAAGCCAAAAAGTGCATATGAACCTGCTTTTTCGTAAAGCCACCCGCTCAAAAAAAATCCAACCATCAGCCCAAGCCCGTAAGTAACTGCATTGTTTAGTGCCTGGCCAAGAGTCTTGGTTTCATTGGAAGTCATGGAATCGATATACAGAAGGCCTGATATATGAAACGCAGCGTAAGTAAACGCATGCAAGGTCTGAGATAAAAGAATAATAACAGGAGATACCGCCAGAGAAAGAATCAACCACCTTAACACCGCTACGGCAAACGCAAAAATAATAACCGAATTGATTGTAAAATTCTTAAAAATTCTGTTTGAATTTATCATTACAAGGATTTCCGCCATTGAAGCCAAGCCCCAGGCAGCCCCTATAAATGTACGGTCATATCCAAGATTTTCAAGATGTATAGAAAAAAAGCCATAATACATTCCATGACTTACAAGCATTAAAAAAGCGCTTACAAGAAAAATTATTACCTCTTTTTTTCTTAAAAGTGTTATTGCCTCATGGTAGAAAGGCTTCTTATTTAGAGGTTTTACTTCCGGAATTTTGATTGCAAAAGCAGCTTGTATTGCTGAACCTGCAAAAATAAAAAGAAGAATTATTCTTATAGGATAAATATCAAGAACTTTTCCCAATATAAATACAGTTACAATAAAAGCTATAGTACCCCATACTCTGATACTGCCATATTTCTTCTTTCTTTTTCCAAGGATGTCTATTGTGAAGGCTTCAAGGAAAGATATTATAGGAGCATAAAATGCGGTATAGCAAACTGTAATTATGAGCATTGCCCAGAAGTCTGAAGTTAAAAAATAAAAACACCAGATTGCAGCGCTAGTAAAATGGCATAAAAGATATATTTTTTTTCTTGTCTGAAAACGGTCTGCAAGTGCTCCCATCAAAAGAGGCGATATAATCATTATAACGGATCTTGAAGCTGATAATGCACCTATCTGAAAACCTGTAAACCCAAGTTTGTAACAATACAGGTTAAAATAGGGTAAAAATGCCCCCATTACACCGAAATATAAAAAGTACTGTGAAGCAAGGATATATCTGTCTTTAGGAGAGGATTCAGTCATAGTTATTTAATACGATATTTGGAGGAAAACTTCAAATGAATATGAGTTGATTAGCAAATTTATACCGTATGAACGTTTTTGTTTTTCGATTTAATAAGAAAGGTAAAGGCGTAAATAAGTCAAAAAAAAGGAGAGCCGGCTATTGGCTGGCTCTCCTGAATGTATTTACAATATTAATCTACTTTTACTAAAACTTGTTTCGGTTTATCTTCTTCAGGCTTAGGAATTTCCACTTTTAAAATTCCATCCTTAAATGTAGCCTTTATTTTATCCGAATTCACAGCAGAAGGTAAAGTAAACGCTCTGTAAAATGATCCGTAACTACTTTCTTTGCGATAGTAGTTTTCTTTATTTATTTCTTTATCTTTAACTCTCTCGCCTTTTATAGAAACAATATTATCCTTAATCTCAACAGATACCTCTTTCTTATTTACTCCGGGAAGCTCTGCTTTTATGACTAAGGAATCTTCATCATCATAAATATCCACTACAGGTTTCCAAGTATAAAGATTCATATCATCTTCAACATCTTTTGAACGCACAACATCATCAAAAATTCGATTTATGCGGTCCTGAAGACTTGTCATACTTGTAAATGGAGTCCATCTTACAATTTGTGTCATAATAACACCTCCTCTTATCATTTAGCCAATAATTATTAATTAAAATAAGTGGCTCTCCTTTTTGCTAAAAAGTTAATCACAAGTTTTTTCTTGTCAAGAGGTATCTCAAAGTTGTAATTTATAAAATGATTGTTATTATTTTCCTGTAATATAAAATTTAAGCGTTATAAATCAGGAGCCGAAAATGGATTATATCAAAATAAAATTTGGCAATGATTACGGAATGTTTAATCCGGAACACAAAAAAACTATTGAAGACATATTCCAATCGATAAGCCCTATGTTTTCTTTCTATGAACGTTCGTGGAAACCCCCGATGGATATTTATGAAACCGTCAAGGAAGTTGTGGTTATTGCCGAAATCGCCGGGATTAACAAAGATACTCTTGAAGTAGAGATCAGCAGCATGGCACTTAAGATAAAAGGAACGCGCAATGAACTTCCGCGTACTGAGAATACAACATTCAGGCTTGCAGAAATACAATACGGAACCTTTGAGCGGATACTCTATTTTCCTGTTCCTGTAGATACTGAAAACGTTTTGGCATCTTACGCAAATGGTTTTTTACATATAAAACTTGCCAAAATATCAACTAACAGAACATATAAGGTTTCTATTGTTGATGGATAATTTTAACGTTTTTTTCTAATCCGGTTTTCAAACTTAATTTATCCCTGTTTTTTAAAATTATTCATAGAGTCGCTTGGAGGTATCAATGGATCAACAGCAATCACCGTTTGATTTAAAAACAGAGAAACTTCCTGAAATTCTTCCGGTCCTTCCTTTGTTTGATAATTTGCTTTTTCCAAAAATGGCTTTACCTCTTGTAGTAATGCAGGCAGAATCTATTCAGCTTGTTGACGAGGCAATGTCTACAGACCGCATTATAGGCCTTATTGCCTCCAAAAAACCCGGCACCGAGCCTTATAATCCGCAGGAGGATCTTTACACTTTTGGAACAAGTGCCATAATATTACGAATGGCAAAGTCTTATGATAACAGCACCCAGCTTCTTGTCCAGGGACTTGGAAGATTTAAAGCAATAGAATACATGGAAGGAAAGCCTTATCTTAGAGCAAGGGCAGAATACATACTGGAGAAAGAACCAAAAGGCAAAGAAACACAGGCTCTTGTCGCAAATATGCTAAGCCTTTTTTCAAGAATAGTTGAGCTTACGCCCGGTTTGCCGAAAGATACTGCAAATATGGCCAAATCGATTCAGGAACCGGGAATACTGGCCGATATGGTAGCTTCGATTATGAATACAACCTTAGAAGAAAAACAAAAAATAATTGAAACAGAAGATGTACGCAAAAGATTAAAAGAAGTTACCAGGCAGGCCACACATCATCTTGAAATCCTCGAGCTTGGGAACAAAATACAAACCCAGGTTAAAGGGGATATGGAAAAAGGCCAGAGAGAATATTATTTGAGGCAGCAGCTTAAAGCTATAAAAGAAGAACTGGGGGAAAAAGACGATACCAATGTGGAAGTTGAGGAGTACAAAACCAAGGTAAAGGAGAAAAATCTGCCTCCCGAAGCGCTTAAAGAAGCCGAGCGTGAATTAAACCGCCTTTCGCGCATGCATCCGTCATCTGCCGAATATACTGTGGCATCAACTTATCTTGACTGGCTTACAACTCTTCCCTGGAATGAAAGTACAAAAGATAATCTTGATATAAAGAAAGCAAAAAAGGTTTTGGATGAAGACCATTTCGGGCTTGAAAAGGCAAAAAAGCGTATCATTGAGTTTCTTGCTGTACGAAAATTAAAACCCGAATCAAAAGGACCAATCCTTTGCTTGGCAGGCCCGCCGGGAACAGGCAAAACATCTCTTGGCAAATCAATAGCAAGAGCGCTTGGACGCAAGTTCATACGCATATCATTAGGAGGTGTCCATGATGAAGCCGAGATCAGGGGACACAGACGCACATACGTTGGGGCTCTTCCCGGACGTATTATTCAGGGAATTAGAACCGCCGGCGCAAATAATCCGATTTTCATGCTTGATGAGATAGACAAAGTAGGAAGCGATTTTCGCGGTGATCCTTCATCAGCACTTCTTGAAGTACTTGATCCTGAACAAAACTTTTCGTTTTCCGATCATTATCTTGATGTTCCTTTTGACCTTTCAAAAGTTATGTTTATAACAACGGCAAACGTTCTTCACACAATACCGCCTGCATTAAGAGACAGGATGGAAGTCCTTGAGCTTTTGGGATATACGGAAGAAGAAAAACTTAAAATAGCTAAGCGCTACCTTATTCCCCGCCAGCGTGAAGCTCACGGTCTTAAATCCGGACATATAGTATTTTCGGACGGAGCAGTTAAAAAAGTCATCTCCGACTATACGCGTGAAGCAGGCTTGAGAAATCTTGAAAGAGAATTGGCGACAATATGCAGAGGGGTTGCAACCAGCATTGCCGATGAATCTGTAAAAAAAGTTGAAATCACGGCACAAAATATATCAAAATATCTTGGACCCGAACGCCGATATCCTGAAGTTCTTACAAGAACAGCCACGCCAGGAGTTGCTACAGGTCTTGCGTGGACTCAGGCAGGCGGTGAAGTGCTTTTTGTTGAAGCTACTGCCATGAAAGGAAAAAGGGGCCTGATCCTTACAGGTCAACTCGGCGATGTTATGAAAGAATCTGCTACAGCCGCTTTAAGTTTTATAAGATCAAACGCAAAGCTATTGGATATCGATGAAGAATATTTTGAAAACAATGAAATCCATATCCATGTTCCTGCTGGCGCAATACCCAAAGACGGTCCTTCGGCAGGCGTTACAATGCTTACAGCTTTATATTCCCTGCTAAAAAACAAACCTATAGAAAAATATCTTGCAATGACCGGTGAAATTACTTTAAGAGGATTGGTGCTCCCTGTGGGAGGAATAAAGGAAAAGGTTCTTGCAGCACACAACATTGGAATAAAAACCATCATTTTGCCAAAATGGAATGAAAAAGATCTTTTTGAAGTTCCCAAAAAAGTGCAAAAAGCAATTAAGTTTCACTTTGCAGATAAAATGATAGATGTTTTAAAAATCGCAATTAAAGATAACAACCTTAAATAGAATATGAATAAAATAATAAATAATCGTAAAGCAATTTTTAGTCTCCTGGTTTTTGGTCTTTTTCTTATATGCAGCTGTTCAACAGGCAGACAGCCGGTATCGGTGTCTTCAAAATATCCACCAAAAGCTACTTATCCCCCAAAAGCTAATTATCCAAAACCCTATAAGGTTTTCGGGAAATGGTATCAGCCTATACCTGATTCAAAAGGCTACCGTGAGCGCGGAATAGCATCCTGGTATGGTAAAGATTTTCATGGAAAGAAGACATCAAACGGCGAAATTTATAATATGCATGATATGACGGCTGCCCACAAAACCCTTCCCCTCGGAACAATTGTAAAAGTATTGAATCTTGATAATAACAAGGAAATAACCTTAAGAATCAATGACAGAGGACCGTTTGTAAACAAACGTATAATAGATCTTTCCTATGAAGCAGCAAAAAGGATCGGGATAGTAGGTCCGGGCACTTGTTCTGTAGAAGTTGCCGCCATAGGACAGGAAGTTAAATCAGAAACAGACAGGGTGGCTCCGGTTGATTATTACTCTGGCAATTTTACTTTCCAGGTAGGATCTTATGCAGATAAAAGTAATGCGGAAAGTTTAAAAGCCAAACTCGATGCGAAGTATAAAAACGCTCACATAGCTGTTTTTAATGACGGAAATAAAATTTTATATAGAGTCCGTGTAGGATTATGTTCAAATCTTGATGATACTGCCAAATACGAAAAAATCCTTGCAGAAGACGGATATGCTGATGTGTTTACAGTTGCTGAATAATTCGAATAATTAACTACCAGGCACAAATATGAATTAAGCCGTGAAATAGAACGAATGCTTAGCAGTTTAATCAGGAAGTTAAGCGGTAAATAGACAAAAACAGGGAAGAGACAAAGGTAAAGACGTGAAGGTGGTTACAAAAATTTATGATGTATATGTGTCTGGGTCCGAAAAACGGGCATACAGAAAAAACTTTGTGCCTTTGTGCCTCTGTCCCCATGAACCTGAGTAGTCAGGTATCAGTTCATGACCAGCAACAATGACAAAACATACATTTTTCTGGACAGAGACGGAGTTATCAATAAAGACTCCCCTGATTATATAAAAAACTGGTCCGAATTTGAGTTTATCCCCGGAAGCATTGAAGCCATAAAGATTCTTTCAAATAATGACTATCCTGTAATAATTATTACTAACCAGTCCATGATAAACCGCAAAATCTCAACATTCGATAATCTTGAATTTATTCATGTAATGATAAATAAAACTGTGAAGATTGAAGGCGGCAACATTAAAGATATCTTCTTCTGCCCCCATACACCAGAAGAAGAGTGCGAATGCCGGAAACCCAAGCCCGGGCTTATTGACCAGGCGCAAAAAAAATATGCCATAAATATAGCTAAATCGGTTATGATCGGCGACAGCTCAAAAGATATCGAATGCGCAAGAAATGCTGGTTGCGGATATGCAATTCTTGTTAAAACCGGAAATTACAAGCATGCAATGGATTTACTGAAAGAAAAGAATATACTACCTGACTATATTGCAGCAGATCTTTTTGATGCCGCCGGATGGATAATGAGTGTTGGCGAAAGCCAACAGCAGGATTCAAGGGGTCAAGGGGTCAAGGAGTCAAGTTGAATCTCGCTTACATCTAAGTCTTGAACCCTCGAATCCTTGAACCCTGGAACCCTTTTAACTCAAAACAATTCCGAACAGGACAATAAATTAATGGATAAATATAAATAAATGATAGATAACGATCATCATTTAACAACCATTGAAGGCTATCTTGAAAATGTCACTTATTTTAATGAAGAAACCCACTATACCATTGCCAAAATCAGAACTCCTGGCATAGAAAACCCTGTAACAGTTGTTGGTTTTATGGCAGCTGTCAGTCCTGGTGAAACACTAAAAATTGCCGGCAATTGGGAAACCCACCCCAAATACGGAGAGCAGCTTAAAATAAAATCTTTTGAAGTAACTCTTCCTGCAACAGTTGAAGGAATAAAAAAATATTTAGGCTCAGGAATTATCAAAGGGATAGGACCTTCGGCTGCCGCAAAACTGGTTAATTGTTTTGGATCATCAACTCTTGAAATTATCGAAAAGCATCCGGAAAGACTTCTTGAAGTATCCGGTATAGGCAAAGCAAAAGCTGCATCAATAACCGATGCATGGCAAAACCATCATCTTGTAAGAAGCATTATGAATTTTTTGCAGGATATGGGAGTCAAAACTTCATATTGCAGCAAAATTTTAAAACTTTACGGCGAAGATTCAGTAAAAATTTTAAGCGATAACCCTTATCGCATCGCAGAAGATATTGCCGGAGCCGGTTTTTATATTGCTGATGCAATAGCAAAAAAACTTGGCTTTTCACATGATAAACCGGAAAGAATAAGAGCATGTATTCTTCATTTGCTGGCACAGGGCGCAAATGACGGACACGTTTTTTTATACGGAAAAAATATTATTGATAAATGCAGAACTGCTTTTGAGATAGGATATGATTACGTAATAGATGAGATAAATTATCTGGCGGAAACAGGCGATATTTTCATCGAAAATAATTCCGAATATTTTGAGACCAACGCAGTATATCTTAAGGAATTATATCTTGCAGAAAAGGGCATTGCTGATCGCCTCATTGCTTATATGTCAATACCGGTGTCTCCTTTTTCCCTGCAATCTGATGAAATTATTCAAAAGGTTCAAAAAAAACTTGCCATAAAACTTTCAGAAGAACAACTTAATGTTATCAAAGGAGTATTTTCCCATCGTATAGCTATAATAACCGGAGGACCGGGAACCGGCAAAACAACTCTTATAAGATCGGTTGCCGCAATTTTTGACTCGTTCGGTAAACAAGTCAAGCTTGCCGCCCCTACTGGTAGAGCCGCAAGACGCCTTAGCGAAGTTACCGGAAGAAAAGCTCAGACTATTCACAGACTCCTTGGTTATAATGCAATCGACGGATATTTTGACAAAGATCAGGATAATCCCTTAGAAGCTGATGCAATAATAATTGATGAGGCATCAATGGTAGATACTTTTTTGATGTATAGTCTTATCCGTGCGATTCCGGCAAGTTCCGCTCTAATACTTGTAGGTGATATTTTTCAGCTTCCTTCTGTTGGACCGGGAAATATTTTATCCGATCTTATATTTTCCGAACAGATCCCTGTTTTTTATTTAAGC
Organism: Pseudomonadota bacterium; assembly: GCA_043825875.1. GTDB lineage: Bacteria > Desulfobacterota > Desulfobacteria > Desulfobacterales > RPRI01 > RPRI01. The sequence continues at coordinate 39,993 of JBDRRF010000057.1, forward strand.
AAAATATTCAGACAAGCCAAGGAAAGCCCTATCATAATCAATGCGCATAAAGTCCGGCAGGGAGAATCTCCTGTATTCGAGACCCCGGCAGATAGAGGCAGTATTTCCGAGTTTTATTTTATTGAACAAAACAAATCCGACCGCATAGCTCCTCTCATACTTGAACTATGCAAAAAAACAATCCCGCATTTTTGCGGATTCGATCCGGTAGAAGATATTCAGGTTTTAACTCCCATGCATAAAGGATTTGCAGGAACCATATATCTTAACCAGGTATTGCAGAAAGCCTTAAATCCTAGTCCTGTTTTTATTGAAGCTGCGGGAAGCAGGTTCAAGGAGGGCGACAAGGTGATGCATCTTAAAAACAACTATCAAAAGGAAGTATTTAACGGAGACATAGGATCTATTGTCTCAATAGATGTTAACAAGAAAGAACTTCTGGTAAATTACTATTACAGAACAGTCGAATATGCATTTGATGAACTGGACGAACTTACACCAGCATACGCCATATCGGTTCATAAATCCCAGGGTTCCGAATACCCGGCAGTAATTATTCCGCTTGTAACAGAACACTATATACTCCTTCAAAGAAATCTTCTTTATACCGCAATTACAAGAGGAAGCAGGATAGTAATATTAGTCGGTTCCAGAAAGGCTTTGGATATCGCATTAAATAATGACAAACCCAGTGAAAGGCTTTCAGGGCTTAGAGACAGACTAAATGGGAGGTAGCTCATAAGCTGATAAGTTCATAAGCTCATGAGGTTGGAGATTGTGGATTCAAGTAGTATGAGCTATAAGATCTTTTTGAAGGTGGCTAAAAATTCTTTTTCATCGGATGTGTCATCAAAGGTTTTCAGCCATTTTTCTATGTAGCAGATGTCTATGTTAGGATTTTGCAACATTACATTATGCACATCTTCGATATCTCTCGGGCGTCCTGCAAAAATTTTATGTATAATTAGATCTTCAACTGAAGCGAACCAAACATCCTGATTAAGGATTTTTATTTTTTTTGCTCTTTGGATAGCCTGGGATTCATAAGGAGTAAAAGAAAATATGAAATCTATCCGGATGCCGGTAACCAAATCCTGAGCAGGCAATACCATAGTTTGGCGAACAAAGGCTGATAGATCTTCCGGGAGGGGTTTGAGAGAAAGATACTCCACTATAGCAAGAATGGCTTCAAGCCGGTCTATATCAATACCAAGAGTTATATCTATATCGCGTGTTAGGCGTGGCTCACCATATAACAAAACAGCTTGGCCACCGATTATCATATAAGGTATTTTGGCTCTTTCGAGAGAAGCACCTAATCGGGCAAGGATTTTGTCAAACATGTGTTTAGAATCCGGGATATTCGAATATCAGTCTCGATGCCTGACATAGGGTTAACTGGAGGAAACACTCCAAGCGTTAAGCCTTCTTCCCACATAGCAGTAAAGATTTTTAGCGACTGTTTATAGCCAATGCGCTTCTGTCCGCTTATAAAATCACGTTCAAATTTTCTGAGTGTTTCCGAATCATTGATCATAATCCATATATACCAGACTCTTTCCGGCATGTCACGTGTTAACCTATAGTCAATCGTTGAATTAAGAAAAAAACCTTGCAACTTAATCATAACATGTTAAAATAAATCAAATTCATCAATAATCAATAAGGAGAATAAAATAATAGGACAATTTTGGTAAATTGACAAAGTTGTCACGGATCATGATTTTCCATAAGTGTGCCAAAACTCATTAAGCACCTTGAAAATATTATCGAATCACCTGATTTCCAAGCCCGTCATAAAGAATCTCCAAGTAATTTTATTCGGAATCGCTCGCTTTCTTTTTCACCTTAGAAAAATGAAATTGGCCATCTCAAAAATTCCTCATAGAAAAGAGGCTACTCACTAATTCCCCCTTAAAGGGGGAATCAGGATGGTAGAGTCCTCGAATGTTAAAGTTTCTTCCCACACAGCGGTAAAGAGTTTCAGCAACTGTTTGCAAGCAACGGGCTCCGCGTTGCTTATGTAATCGCATCCAAAATTTCTTAGTTTTTCCGGTTAAATTTTGTGTTCAGTTATTGCTGTTGATACGAACATTATTGCCTATTTGTATCTTCCAACTGAATATACAAAATATGCTGAAAAGCTTCTTATTAAAGAACCGGTTTGGTCAGCCCCCTCTCTTTGGAGAAGTGAATTTCGAAACGTGCTTGCACTCTATCTGCGTAAAGACTTTATTACTTTTGAACAAGCAATACAAATTCAAACTGAGGCAGAACTGTTAATGGAGGGAAACGAATTTGAACTCAATTCCATTGATATTTTAAAATTGGTTAAAGATAGCTCTTGCTCTGCTTACGATTGTGAATTTGTTGCACTTGCTCAACAGTTGGAAACCACTCTTGTGACAGCAGATAAAAAAATAATTTCCGAATTTCCCAATACTGCGACTTCTATCCAACTCTTTTTAAAATGAAATTGAATTCAGATTTTCCGAGTGGCTCCAGATTATCAATCATGATTCATATATACCGCAATCAATCGGGCGTGTAAGCTTTACTCTATAAATATAAAAAATACCATGTCGGGATTCTTTACATTCTTTTAAATCATCCTTGATCACACCTAACATACTGCAATTAAATTATAATAATTATACAGTCTTTAATTCTACATAACTTAATATAAAATATCACACCACATAATAATATTAATAATTCAAAACAGATAACACCTATAGCTATAAAATTGCCTTCTATTTTTTCTTTTTCAATGTCGGATTTCTTTACGTTTTCCCAATTCATTGTTTTTCATATACAACTATTTGTATTTAAATAATAATATTTTTATTGTGTGTATTTAACCTTAACTTATATAAAAAAATGTCGGATTTCTTTACGATTTGGCAATGCACCACCACCCTATTATTATATAATATGTTATACAAACAGTAAGTTATGTTTATGGCACTATATTTGCTTAAACTGATTACGTATAAAATAAGTCAGGTTTTGGAGTTGTAAGGTATGAAAAATTAAGAATAAAGAAAAATAATGGGTTTTATTTTTACGATTAATATTAACAATAAGGAGAAAAGGAGAAAAAAGACATGAAGAAATTTTTTTTATTATTAACGGTAATTAGCTTTTTGTTATTTCCAATGGCGGCAATGGCGGATGATATTTCGCCGGCCAGCTACTCCGACACAATAGGTGTTGGAGAAAGTGTTACGATTGAAAAGACAGTTACAGTGTCTGCAGTACCCCCATCAACAGCACCTGTAGACGTATTTTTTCTGGCAGACACCACCGGGAGCATGTATTCTGAGATTGCCGCTGTTGCAAGTGGGGCATCGGCCATAATGACCGGTACTGCCGGGCTTGGCGATGTGTCGTTTGGTGTAGGTTCATACAGAGATGCGGGTGATGCTTATATTTACAATTTGGAAACAGACATCACTAGTGATACTGTTACTGTGCAGGCCGGCATTGATACGTGGACTGCTGCTGGAGGTGGCGACTGGCCAGAAGCAAATTTATTTGCCCTTACAGAGGTTGCTGAAACCACATCCTGGAGAGCAGGGTCTACTCGTATCCTTGTCTGGTTTGGAGATGCACCGGGCCATGACCCAAGCGTAAGTGGTGTTACCGAAGCAGATGCTACTGCAGCTCTTGTGGCTGAAAACATTACAGTGGAAGCCATTGATGTGGGAAGCTTAGATGCTTATGGACAAGCCTCTGCCATTGCAACTGCCACAGGCGGTGACTACTATGCAGGAATTAATACTAGCACGATTGTTGCAACAATCAGCGATGCAATTGCATCCGTTATTGCGACATACAGCACTGTAGGTATTGATCTCTCAGAAGTGCCTACCGGCCTAACTGCCTCTGCAACACCTGATTACACTGGCGATTGGGAACGAGATATGGATCGTGAATTTGTTTTTACAATCTCTATTATCGGTGATGCAGCAGGAGATTACACTTTCCCCATTTATGCAACAGTAGATGGTGGACGTGTCGCAATCGAAAAGGATAGAATCATTGTTGGCGCTGCAGTTCCTGAGCCTGGCACCATGCTGCTTTTGGGACTCGGTTTGTTAGGCCTTGCGGGATTGAGAAGAAAAAATAGCTAATATTTAGATTATAGCTTTTAAGTAAAACAGGCAGACGGAGAAAATCTTCGCCTGCCTGTTTTTTTTGTATATCTGTTTAATGTTTTTTATTAATAATCATCCTATTATTATCAAATATTCGATAGTCACCCTTCCATTAGTTAGCCCCTGTTGTATTTAATTGCAAAAAAGGATGTATTGATATAATTGTATAATTTGTTATTTATTTTGATAAGAATTATTTGAAATATTTAAGAAGTAACTCAAAAAGGAGGTTATCAAACAAATGCGGGAAAACAACTCTAAGATTAAATGGAATATTATAATTTTTATGTTAATGGTAGCATTTATCTTTGAACATGGAACCTGTTTGGCAGTCCCTGTGACAGAACCCGTACTAAGTAATGATATGCTGACTCCTAATGAAAAGACGCTTAAAAAAGCTTTATATTATATAAATGAAGGTAAATATGACACCGCAATTGCAATAGTAAAAGAGTTCCTTGTCGAGGAACCTGATTCTGCCGTTGCTTATGAGATACTTGGAACGGCACTGGTTAAAAAAGGAAAAATAGAAGAAGGTCTTAAAGCACTGAAAGTGGCTGCAAAACTGGACTCAAAACATAGTTCTGCCATCACTAAAATCGGTGATGTTTATATGGCCAAAAAAGAATATAAAAAGGCTAAAGAGGCGTTTGAGAAGGCAGTCAAAATTACACCATGGGATTACAGGGCGCATCAAAGGCTTGGAATACTCTATGAAAAAGAAGGCAAATATGATCAGGCAATAAGGCATTTTGAAAAAGGCATTATCGGAACCCCAAAAGAATATGTGGGAATAAAAGTAAATCTGGGTGCATTATATAATAACTCAAATCAATTTGAAAAAACTGTGAACTTATTAAAAGATGTTGTTACAGCAAAAAATAAAAACGCAACAGCACATTTTGTACTTGGAACCGCCTATCTGGGCTTGAAAGATACGGATGAGTCTATAAAGGAGTTTTTGATTGTTCGTAAACTTGAACCTGAAACTGAAAAGACCTATCTGTCACTTGGGATTGCTTTCAGAGAAAAGGGTGAATACAAAAAATCATTAAACGAGCTTGAAGCCTTAAAAAAGATCCAACCGAAATCTTCAACAGTATATTTTCAGATGGGGGAAACTTATTTTGCCATGAAGGACCATAAAAAAGCCCTCCATGAATACCAAAAGGCGGAAAAACTAAGTAGTAATCCGGGCCTGATAAAAAAGAGAATCGCTGATACATATATAGCACAGAAAGATTTTAATAAGGCCATTGACACATATAAGGAAATTTTAAAATCAGAGAAAGATGATCCAAAAGTATATGATTTGCTGGGGTCTGCATATCAAATGACCGGACAATTCGATCAGGCCGAAGATACATTTCAGGCTATGTGTAAAAAATATCCTAAGGACGCTTTTTCATTTTATCGGCTTGGTCTTTTTTATGGCTTTATCAAAAAATATGATAATGCTGTCTCCCAATTTAAAAAGGCCCTTTCATTATCTCCCGGAAGTGTTCTTATATTAAAGGCGCTTACAGTTTCTTATGTACAAAAAGGTGATACAAAAAAAGCAATCGAAACTGCAAAAAAAATTACAAGAATTCAGCCTGATAATCTGGATGATCAGTTTTATCTTGCCGCTCTATACCAGGATGCCGGAAAGAACGGCAATGCAGAAAAAATATACAGGGCGATAATCGAAAAAGACCCAAAAAATGCCCCGGTACTTAATAATCTTGCAAGTATTCTTTCCAAGACCGGCAGGTTGAAAGAGGCAAAAGATCTTGCAAAACAGGCCGTATCTGCTGCTCCTGAAAATCCTATAATACTGGATACGTTGGGATGGATTTTATTCAAACAGAAAGATAATAAGAAGTCCCTTGAAGTTCTTGATAAATCTGTTTCATTAAATCCTGACAACCCTGTTGTTCTTTATCATATTGGAGCAGTCAAACACGCATTGGGGATGGATAAAGCCGCAAAGGAAAGCATTGAAAAAGCGTTAAATATTTCCAACGATTTTAAAGAAGCAAAAGAAGCGAAAACCCTGCTAAATTTTTTGAGTAAATAATACAGAAATATTTAAAGAATAAATATAGTAACGGATAAACACGAAAACCTCCAAAAATACTACGGCAGTATTCTTGGAGGATTGCACGATCTTAAGACTAATGCCTGTTGTTGCGATGAAAGTTCCATGCCTTTGAATATCCGGGAAATTATAAATGAAATTGACCATGAAATAATTGACAGGTTTTATGGATGGGCATTAAGTAGTACTTTTCAATATATCCATCAATGCCTGTTGCATATCCTGCGTAACTATTTTACGGTCATGCCCGGTTGTCAACCGCTTCCCCAGAAGTATGCCGGCATCCGCTGCTCTTGCCATGACTTCCGGTTGCCTGGTTACATCCGGAATGTTTTCAGGTGTAATTTTTACACCTTTTCCGTATACCATAACAGGAATTCCTACGCCGCATGTTTCCCCATATCCGCAGGAATAACAAGCTGCAGCTCCCTGACCGCTCACTTTTGCAACTGTTTCAATAAAGCTGTACATCAAAAATCTTTCAATATCATCTGCCGGAATCTTGCCGTCCATGCCGCCAACTCCAACAGCAACGGCCAATTTTCCCCAAAGCAAATCTCCTTCCTGATGACGAAACTGATACAACCGCTCCAAAAATGCGTGAGTAATGGCATTTAAGGTAGAATAATAATTCAGGGCCCCTATAACATATGCATCCGCATCAATGATTTTTTCACGAAGCGCTGACATATCATCTTCAACTTTGCATATATTATCTTTGGCACACTTCAGACAGGCAATACACCCTCCTATCTTTTTGCCTCTAAGAGAAATAAGCTCATATTCTATTCCTGTGTTTTCAAGAACGGTTTTTACCAATTTATAAACGCCTGATGTTTCATCTTTTCTTGGGCTTCCGGAAATTCCTAGTATTTTCATAAATCAAATCCTTTCCTGATAAAAATCCAAACCTCAGTTTGTTATAAACCTGGTAAGACTTTGTGTGTTAGAATTTCTTGCTCCAATAGGTTATCCCTCTTGCCGCAGGCAATGGCTTATTGCCTGTCCGACTTCCGGGCGGCAGGTAAAACATCCTGTCCATCCTGTTAATCCTTTCTAAAACATCGGTGTGTCAATGCGTTGTATTGGGAACACTCCTCCGATATATCACCAACTAAATTTTTATTGGGTTGATTCTTGAGGCTTTTCATTCTTTGATGGCTGCAAATTATGCAGTATTACCGGCATATTTGTATGAAAAAGAGCATTTGCAGTTTTTATAAGAAACCAGAATGAGAGCAATGGCAAAATAATAACCTGAATAAGAAAAATTCCTACATACAGAAATGTAAGCCTTAATAGATTATCGATTATATCTCCAGCATTTGCAACAGTTGCTATAAGAGCATTTTTTAGTTCCGTTGATTTTATCTTAAGAAACAATGCACTGTTTTCTATAGTTCCTAAAACACCGTCAATCTTTGGAAGTGAGAAATCTTTTATTCTATCAAGTTCGGATGAACCGGCTGACAGCTTTTGGTTTGCTTCCGATATTTGTTCCGCAAAATAATGCGTTTGAAGATATTCATTTGCTAAAGATGATGCCGGAAGACAAAAGCGGGCAACAACAATGATTAACATAAACCTGATCAAGGTTTTCTGCAAAAAACTTAATCTTTCATTTTCAAACCATATCAATATAGACAAAACAAACAGAAATACGGAAAGGATGGGCGGCGCAACCGATACGCCGATTTCATATGCCAGTTTCTGTACCCCTAATGAAGTAATTGCCGTCACAAGCACATCGGACAAACGCTCGGTCATATCATCAATCGGGTCCAATGCCTGCCCCACAGCCAATGATACGCCTACCCCGGCGGGTTCCAGCTGCAAGCTTGAATCCTTTATAATCGAAACGGAAGCATTGATCACTCTGCATGTAGCATAGGCTATCCCTGCTTTGCTTATTGCTTCTCTGAAATAAGTATCAGTAGTGGCATCTAAGACAGGAAGTCTTAAACCGGATGAAAAAAACAGCAATATAGATACCATTATTCCAACACCCGACCTGATTATTTTTTGTTTTGTAGTGGTTTTCATTGTCTGCTTAAATTCCTGCGGCGATTTGATAGCAGCGGTCTGTTTAAAAGTGCCAAAACATCTTAACGGCAGTGTAATTCAAAGCGCCACGGCTTTAGCCGTATGAGTATAAAGACATGTTGGCGGATTTGATGATTTTTAATAATGATAACGAGCTTGTACAAAATCGACTTTATCATGCCCAACAACATAAACCAGCCGATGTTCTTGCGTTATTCGACGGGACCAGACGCCAGATCCCAAAAACTTAAGTGGTTCAGGTTTACCAATCCCCTGAAAAGGGTCTCGCATAATAGCCTCGATCAGTTGAAAAATACGGAGGGCTGTCTTGCGATCAGTCTCCACCCAGTAACGTACATCCTCTCTGAATTCTGGCTGAAATACAGATTCTCTCAGTTTTTTAGCACTGGATGGTTTCTTATCCTTTTTGCTCAATGCCGACCTCATTGCGAAGATCATCAATCGTTTGAGAGGAACCTGATCCTTTGCGAACTCTGTCAAGAGCTGTAAGAAGTCTTTTTGCATTTTTAGGTGACCGAAGAAGGTGTGCCGTTTCGAGCACACCGGCCAACTCATCGGCGGATATCATGGCGACATCTTCACATCCACGTCGCTGAATAATTACAACTTCTCTGTTCTTTGTGACTTCATCCAATAAAGAAGCCAAGCCAGCCCGAGCTTGAGTATATGTTGTTTGTATAGCCATACCTGCCTCCTGTTTTTATGTACAGTTGTACAGTACATGTTTTAGGCAAGCTTGTCAATAGTAATGCTTATTGCCCAACCGAGTAGGGGTTCAGGAACTGCCGCCTCCAAAGAAGTTTCTTATCCACCTCATTCAGCTCAGCTTCCTCACAGACGGCATCCCAATTCTGTTCGATTTCAGCAGTCAGGGCACCGAATGTTTCGCGGGCTTCTTCCTCAGAGAGAAGAAAGTTGTGCGCGGTTTCAAGGCAAGTTTTGAGTTGGCTCAGATTGTTGTCGCCGGATATGAGCATGGCTTGAGAGGCCTCATTGCCTGCGCGGCCTTGCGGACAAATGTCATAAGCAGGCGTCAGGGACAGCATTTCCCCGTCCCAAAACGCCGAATGGTTTCGCGCATGGTCGTCGGTATTTCCACAAAGAATATTAAAAACTATCCGGGAGAACAGCTCTTTCAGCGTGTGCTTCGGATCGGTAAAACGGTGGCGTATAATTTCGGCTAACGTTTCATAACTAGCGTACCGCGCCATCATATCATCTAAGCCAAGCAGAGTTAGTGCGGAGACCATAGCCTTTCGTGCCCACCTGTTACCTTTTGATACTCGGTCAAAGCGCTCGATCAAAAGTACATATTTGTTTGCCGCTGTGATCATTCTTACTGGTGCAACATTCAGCCCGGCCAATTCAGCCAGGCGCATGGCGATGAATTCAGCTTTAACTACACTGTACAGATCGGTGCTGGATGAAAACTTGGCCACGTATTTTTTACCTTGATCTTGAATTAAGGCTTTAGGACGAGCGCCACCAATAGAGCTGCCATGAAACAACGCCTGGTCCAATTCCGGTGTTAGGGGCACTCCTTTTTCGACCCGTTCTGCAGATTCAATTAATTCTTCCATGCATACATTATTAGCGGTACGCGGTACATACTCTGTAGGGGAGCGCTGAAAATCAAGCGCGCCGATTCGGTCCGAGCCAGACTCCAACAGATAGGTCAGTTCATCCAGCTCGGCAGTATCTGTGTCTACACCTTTAAGTCCCAACTTTTTGTTGATAATTACACGCCTGCCCCACGCATCGGGCGCTGCATCCCTGATACAGCCAGGCATTGTCAAGCCCTCGGGCAAGGGAAGAATTCCAGCCTTTAACGGCAATTCCGGTTCGTAAATGGCAATCGCCGGTTTGCTGTCACCGATACGATTCAGATAGCTTTTACCATAGTTGAACAGGAGATTATTGTTATCAGCTTCAAGCCGTCCGGCCACGACAGGCTCGGTTTCGCCCGGCAACCATATCCAGACATAGGCTTCTTTCTCGGCCTTAGAAGTCATCTCGCACCGCTTTGGGTTTCTTGCGAACAGATTTTGGCAGTAGTGCCAGCTTTTCCTTGGTTTGACGCAGATATTTCGTCAGCGTACTTTCATCAACATCAAAAAGTTTAACGCCAACAATGGTTGCCGCTTCGAACACAGCCCCAATTTCACATTTGAGGTTGCCTTTTTCAATGCGCTGCAGCAGTCCTCTGGAAATACCAGCGCGATCGGCCAATTCTTGAGCAGTTAGCTTGCGCTCATTACGCGCTTCTCGGATCAATGCGCCGAGCAAGACAGCCGCATCGCGGCTAGAGCGTGAGTAGGTGCGTGTGATTGACTTTGGCATCATTTTTCCTTTGATTCGTATATAGACCATAAAATAAATTAATGATCTTTCTATGAATCAAAGCATGATAATTTTTTATCAATTTGTCAAGATAATATTGGCTTATATATAGATCTTATAGCTCTCTAATGGGCTATATACAGAATCGGCGCTAATCAGTCGCTCGGCTTTGTGCGTCGGCTGATTAGCCTTGTTGCGCCAAAGCCTCAGACCAAGGTTTAATGCTTTTCAGCGTGGGACCCATTGTACGCTCTGCAACTTCGGTATCATAGGCAGCTTGAGCACGCAGCCAATAACCGTTGGATAAACCAAAGAATCGACATAACCTCAAATCGGTATCTGCCGTTATCGAACGCTTACCAGCAACAATTTCACCTATTCGTTGTGCAGGAACGCTAATTTCTTTTGCCAGACGATACTGGCTGAGCCCCATAGGTTTTAGAAATTCTTCTAACAGGATTTCACCTGGTGTAATGGGTTCAAGCTTTTTCATAATAGACCCTCCTCAGTGGTAATCAATAATTTCCACATTTTCTGCACCTCCATCCACCCAATGAAAGCAGACTCGCCACTGATCGTTGATTCGAATGCTGTATTGACCTGAACGATCACCCTTAAGTGCTTCAAGACGATTGCCGGGTGGCACCCTCAAATCATCAAGCCGGTTAGCAATTTCAAGCTGTCTAAGTTTTCGCCGTGCCACCTTTGCAATGTTTAGGAATTGCCTGACATGTTGGCCTTGTGATAGCGCATCAGTATATTGACATTTGAATGATCTGATCATGTTCTATATAATAATGCATTGCGTGATTAACGTCAAGCGTGATTGTTATAGGGCACAACGAGACTGTCGAAAAAGTCCCAAATCGGTTAATTCGGTCATTTTGTATTCTATAATATCAGATAGTTACAAATTAGAAATGGGACGCTGTTATGATTTAAGGTTTAGCCTTTAATCAGAAAGTTAGATTGGCAAGAAGCGCTATATGAACTTAAAAACCTAACAACGTTATATTTCTTCTAATTTTGAGATATTTTTTGCAATAATATATTTTGATGTTCTTTATTTATCCAACCAATATTTTACCAAAGTCGGATATATTTTCTTAAAAGACCTCATTATTAGACTGGTTCTTTTGGTAGCTGTGCGCTATGCCAAACTGCAACAATCCATACAAGATCGTCTTTGATTTTATAAAAAAAGCGATACGGCGATATAATCATCTCCCGGTATGGCAGTTCCGGAAATTCAGGTATGATTCTTCCGGATTCCGGAAAGTCTTCAAGTCTTCGCAAAATTTTTTCACTTCGATTCCTAAAGTTGACTGCCGCCGAAGGTTTATCCCGTGAGATATATGATAACGCCGAAAGGAATTGATTCTTGGCAGAAGGAGTAAATTGAACTTTCAATAGGGCTCTCTATCCAAAAGGGCATCGGCTTCGGCAAGGACGGTATCTATGTCATAACCTTCACCTTTTTCTATTTCCCTATCTCCTTTGGCTAAAAGACGCAGAAGTTCTTTTTCGTGTTCAGATTTTTCATAGGCATCCACACCCATTATTACCGCTGTTGCCCGCCCTCTTTGTGTAATGATTAAGGGCTCTTTATTGTTTCGCAATTGTTTCAGCAGCTTGGCTGCATCCTGCCTCAAATCGCTTACTGGTATGATATTTGATAGTTTACCCATATGGCACCTCCTATTGTATTTTTACATGTACCATCAAACGTCCTATAAGGCAAGCATTTATGCAACCTATATAGTATGGTCAGATACACCAACATCACAATAATTTGTCAAAATCGGATATTTTTTTGACGATGAATAAAATTTTTGATAGTCTATAGAACATATCGCAATAACCGCATCAAATTGAAAATTATTTACAAGGAAAACGATATGGCAGATACACCTTTTCCATCAAAAATTGAAAAGTTTGAAATTCAGGCTTATAAAAAGCCGAAAGATTTTAAAGCTCTTACAGAAACACATGTTCCGTTTTCAGGCTCTCCGCAGCGACACCCTTATGATGATGAAAAGATTTTACTTATTACAGACCCGTTTAGCAGCAATACAACTTATTATGAGTTTAAAAACAAAGATATTGATTATCTGGAAGAGCTTTCAAATATTGTCGATATAAGGGGAAAAGCGATTACAATGGTTCGTATATGGATAAGAAAATTAAGTGTCGGTATTCGTTGTGCCCCCTTTATTGTTGAAGATATCCAAACCATAAAGGCAGATTAATTACCCGGTTGAGATTCTCCATAAATTGTAACCTAAATATAAAGTTACCAATAGTACTCCTTCCCGGCGCATTATTCTGTTTTTATTAGTAAGACACATAGGTAATAAAAATAGGGAAAGGAACAGCATCATCAAAAGATCATAGGTGCCGCCTTTTGCTGGAACGGGGATTGGTCGAAATGATGCGCAAAAGCCGTTGACCAGCAGAAGATTAAATATGTTTGATCCGACAACATTGCCTATGGCAATATCTGTTTGTCCCTTCCATGTAGCTATACCTGAGGTCACGAGTTCGGGCAGGCTGGTACCGATAGCAATAATTGTCAAACCAATGATTACACGTGGGACATTGAGTAATTCGGCAACCACTACCGCAGCATCTACTGCTATCTTGCCCCCGGCAACCAGAAGAATTAGTCCTGCAATGAAAAGAAATAGATTATATACAGATGCTTTAAAACTTTTTTTCTCTGTAAACTCCTCAAACTGCTGAATAAGCGGATCTGCCTTCCTTTTGCGTATAACATCACCAATGGTGTAAAACATGAAAACACAAAAAATAAGCAGGAAAATAAGCCCATCCGAGCGGTCGTAAACATTTGGAGAGTTGCGGAGAAAAGTATCCATTCCTGCAACCAAGGCCAAAAGAGATGCAAGCACCATCATGGGAATTTCGCGTGCTATGATTACACCTTTGATAGCCAATGGCCTGATTATTGCTGAAATTCCAAGTACTAATCCAATATTGGCAATGTTTGAACCGATTATATTACCAAAAGAAATATCTGAGTTACCATTATATGCAGCCAGAAGATTAACAGACAGTTCCGGCGCACTGGTTCCAAAAGCTACTACGGTAAGGCCTATAACAAGCGGAGAAACCCCAAGATTTTTTGCTAAAGCAGAGGCACCTCTAACAAGGATATCGCCACCGCCCAGAAGAAAGGCAAGGCCAACAAAAAGGAGAAGAAGGTTTATAGCCACAAATACACCCCGTTAAATATACTTTCAAATTTCTTTTCGATTAAAAAAAACCAGCGTTAGCGCCATTATTAAAAGAATAAAAAAGGAAATATTGAAAAGCGGGTGCAAAGGCCCCATATTATGAAATTCACTTTTGCCAAGTATTGAATCTGCATAAGACTGCACCATGAATACTTTTGGATATAAAATCCGCCATAAAGCAAGTTCAGAACTTGCTGAGGAATTGGTGGCATATCTTACAATATCACTATTTAAAATCTGATACCCGCCATCGGAAATAAAACCAACGAACAAAATGCCCATAGTAAAAAGCGCACTTATAAAATCAGGCATAAAAAGAGAAAGTAAGCAGACACATACAATCACAAAAAGAAGATTAACCGAACATATCAAAGATGCACCCAGATATCCCGTAATGAAGGTTCCTGTTTTTAACCATACAGTCAAAAAGATCGTTGAGTGAAGTATTAACATGAAAATAAGACAAAGTACCCATGTGCCTGTTACCCTGCCAAGAACATATTGCCATCTGCAAACTGATCTTGAAAGAAACAAAACAACACTTCCATCTTCATGATCCCGGCTGAATATCTTCATTGATAACATGGAAACCATCAGAAACATTCCGGCGGTAACCAGATGAAAAACAATTTTTGAAACATGCCAGGCAACCGAAGCATTATCTACCTGTTCTCCATTAATCGTATATCCGCCGTCATAACATCCGCGGATCATCAGTATAAACATAACAGATAACCCCAGCAGTATATAAAAGCTTTTATTCCTCAGCTGGTCCAGCATGGTATAGCCTATAATTTTTATTACATTATTCATTTTCATGCTCTATGTATCGAATAAAAACATCTTCGAGTGTTTCGTGATCTTTCACGATTGCATTGATGTTATCCTTGACAAGTATTTTTCCCTTGTACATTATAGCCGCAGTATCACATGTTTTTTCCACTTCTGAAAGCAGGTGGGAGTTTAATACCACGGTCACCCCTTTGCCGAGAAGATTTTCAACAATTTTTCTTACATCGCGGATGCCGATAGGATCAAGCCCGGTGATGGGTTCATCCAATATCAGCAGTTTTGGCTCTCCCAGCATGGCAGCCCCCAGACCGACGCGCTGTTTCATGCCTCTTGAATATGCTGCTGTTTTTTTCCTTTCCTCTCCTTTCATGGAAACCATTTCAAGAACCCTGTTTGCTTCGTTTTTTGCGTCTTGCCCGGTCAGGCCGATTAAAGCAGCATTACGCAACAGATATTCAAGCCCTGAAAGATACGGAGGAATCATATGCTGTTCGGCAACATATCCAATATGCTTGCGGACTTCCGGGTCGGAGGCAGACAGTCCGTTTATAGTAATACTTCCTGAAGATGGTTTGATAAAATCAAGAAGCATACGAACGATGCTTGTCTTCCCAGCGCCGTTTGGCCCAAGCAAAGCAAAAGACTCTCCCTTTTTAATCGAATATGAAACATTATCGACCGCAGTAAAGGAACCAAATTTTTTTGTAACGGAATCAAGTGTGATCATATCAACTCAATTGTAAAATAGTTTAGGACAACCGCTCAGGTTGTCCAGGTAATATCTATATATAAAAATGCTTTTAGCACCCTTTATCTGCCAGCGCAAGGGGCTTGGGGGAATGATAGTTATTTGTACCCTAAAACCTCGATAATGAGATTGTCGAAAAACCACTTTACAGCTCGGATATGTCTTCTTCAAAGTGAATTTACTCATTTGCTTATATGCCCGAATGTTCCAGAAAAACAGCTCAACAATACCCAAGCGTTTACTATAGGGATGGCGACCATCAGCAGTGCCGATCTTGTTTATTCTATTGTCCTTGCAAGTCGGAATCCAACGTCGGCTATGCCGTGATAAATTTCTTTATTGCGCCTGTTCGCGGATCCCACCGTTTTGTTTCTCCAAGAACCGCCCCTGATCATCCGGGAACGACAATTTCCTGTTGTCCATGCGCTTCCGTCTGTCGGCGCCCACCTATAGTCAGGGTTATCGCAATCCTCCAGCCACTGCCAGACATTCCCAGCCATGTCATATAGGCCGAATGCGTTTGGTGCAAAGCTGCCTACAGGGGATTTTGATTTGTCGTCCCACCGGCTTCCACAGATAGTGCAGTTAGCGTGACCTGAGCCGATTTCATCTCCCCAGTAAAACTTCGTAGTTGTTCCAGCTCTTGCCGCATACTCCCACTCGGCTTCGCTTGGCAGTCGATACTGCTTTCCCGTCTTCTTGTTAACCCATGTGATATAATCCTGCATTTCCTCCCAGTCCATCGAAGTTGCCGGCAGATCGCGCCCGGTCCATCGATCAGCGTGCCAAGTGTTTCTATCGCACCCACCATCCTCAACACAGGATTCCCACTGATCATATGTAACAGGGTATTTACCGATCTCAAATTGCTTGATATCAACCCAGTGCTGAGGTTGTGCACATCTGCAGAAGCCGCAGTGTGGATCGCAAGGGTCGGGTGAGCCCATAAGAAATCGCCCTGCTGGAATTTTCACCATTTGGCCTGTGGCCAAGCGGCTAAGCTGTTCCTGCCATGCCTCTATCTTATCTCGCGCGTTCCTTCCTGTAGGGGGGGTATCTCCCGCAATTGCTTGGACACGCCGCATGTCATGAATTGCAGCCCCGTATTGGTTGACGACCGCAAGGGCGAGCCCTCGTTGGTAGTTTGCCTCGGCCCACCAAGGTGCAATTTCGATAGCCTTATCGAATAGATCAACAGCTGATCTGCTGTTTTTATCTTTGTAAGCTTCAATTCCTCGTGCCATGAACTGCCTTGCTTCGTTTGGAATCTCCAGTTCGGCTGGTTGCTTTCCCTCCCGCTTGACCATGTGATCTGCTGTTGTAAGCTCGGTAAGGTTGCACTCGTTGTTTAGGTTGAAGCTCTTGCCATCCGTGATCAGGTAATAACCTGACCATACTGACGATGAGAGGGTACACACCTTTCCACTTGGAGGAAAGATGAATGGGTACAGGGAACGACCACGCTCAAGCCGGTACACTCCGCGCTTCATCGATAAATACTTGTCGCCAAACGAGTAAGTGAGCCAACCCTCTGCAAAGTAATCATCAATGCCATCAAAGTTGATATCGACGGCAATTACCTTCTGGAAGAATCTCTTGGGAAGGCCGGGAATGAATATCTCTATTGTCCGATACATCTCATCGATACGTTTCTCGTTGTATGCCTTACCTACCTTCTTACCTTCGACAATCCAGGCTCGCTTCTGATCCGGGTAGACGATGCATACATTCTTCTCGAAATTCGAGAGCACCAGTTCTCTTATGGGATAGAGATCGATGCGCTTCGTCTTAAAACGGATCGACAGAGCATGGTCTTCGAAGACCTTTCCGTTTTTCACTGCAGCGAAAAGGTCCTTTAGCTTGTCTTTTCGCCAGTACTGATAGACGTCATAGTTGAATCCAGGTATATCAAGTGATACCAGAGCCCAGATTTTCTTCTTCTTTCCCTCAGACCAAGTTTCGTAACAGCTGTAGCCGATCTTCTTATCCGGATCGATCCACTCTACGTTTAAGTAGGCCTCGCACATTGGAAATTTTTCTTTCCACGCCTGAGGCGGATCATCTATGAAACCCCTATTTGTAGCACTCGGGGTATCAGCGTTGCTTGATGCTGCAAAGGTTAAGGATTGCATACCCATCAGTATAATAACCGCAATGAGAACGAGTACCGTATATAGATCGAGAGAAAGGTGTCGAATGTTTGCCATAATCTAACCAAATACCTGTATGTTCAATGCATTATTTATGATGTTTACCTAGTCGTTATACAGTTCAGGATAATAAAAAATTATTTTTACTCCCCTAAACAATCAGCAATCAATTAAATTTATTTGAGATTATATAATCTTTTGAGGGGTTTTTTGCAATAATATATTTTATTTCCAATTATAGCATTGAAATTATCTCTACATTTAAAAAGAGATTTCTATATGCTGTGTATCAATTCTCTATAGTGGTCGGCTTCTGTCGGTATTACGATCTGTGGACTTTTTGCAAAACCGTCATTATTGATTTGTTTGTAACCAGTTCGTTATTTATTACAATATTGAAATTACTTTCATATATTAATGCACATAATTGTAATTTTATTTATCCGGTTTTTAGCTGCAATTCTTAGATAATAATAGCATAACTGCTTATTATCACAATGTCATACTATTCATAAAGCATGACATGGTATATTCCTTGCTCTTAATTTTGGTTTACAATTTTTTTGTACCTTTTATAAAACAAAATGTAACGATAGGAATAATACTTATGAAGAATAAATCTTTACTTACCGCTGTTGTTTCCGTTTTTTTTGCGTTAACTCCACAAATTATTCTTGCAGCTGAAAATACGCCTGTGGATACAGGCACTACCTCATGGATGCTTACTTCAACCGCATTTGTGCTTTTGATGGTTCCCGGCCTTGCCATGTTTTACGGGGGGCTTGTTAGAACAAAAAACGTGCTTAGCACCATGATGCTCAGCTTTGTATCAATGGCTGTTATCGGTGTTCTCTGGGTAGTATGCGGCTACAGCATTGCATTCGGCCCAAATATTCTTGGCGGTTTTGCCGGATGGAGCAATGATTATTTCTTTCTAAAAGGCATTGATGATGTAATTGTAAATGGAGTACCGGAATATGTGCTTGCTATGTTTCAGGGCAAGTTTGCGATCATTGCTCCGGCTTTAATCAGCGGAGCGCTGGTGGAACGCGTTTACTTTCGCGGCTATATCACCTTTATAATACTTTGGATGCTTTTTATTTACTGCCCGTTGTGCCACTGGGTATGGGCTACAGACGGCTGGCTTTATAATGCAGGAGCAAGCGGTGTTATTGATCTTGCGGGAGGACTTGTAATTCATGTATCCGCAGGATTCAGCGCACTTGTTGTAGCGATATTTCTGGGCCCCAGGATTGGTTATCCCAAAACTCCGATGGCCCCCAATAATCTGGTAATGACTTTGACAGGAGCCGGTCTTTTATGGGTAGGCTGGTTTGGATTCAATGCCGGTTCGACAGTACACAGCGGTCTGGATACTGCCCGGGCGCTGACCATGACACAGGTTTCGGCCGCAAGCGGTGCTCTGACCTGGCTCATTATAGAATACTTTAAGTTCCGCAAGGCTACAGCACTTGGATTTGCTTCAGGCATACTTGCAGGGCTTGTTGCAATAACTCCTGCTGCAGGCGTGGTAATGCCATATGGCGCTATTATATTAGGAGCCCTGTCATCAGTTATATGTTTTTATGCTCTTAACGTTAAAGTGAAGTTAGGATATGACGATAGTCTGGATTGTTTTGGAATACACGGTGTGGGAAGCGGTCTGGGAGTGATTATGCTTTCCTTTTTTATCCGTGACAGCTGGATGCAAAGCGCTTCTGCTGCCGCCCATAAAGTCTGGACTATCTGGGATCAGCTTTCAATTCAGTTGATAGGCATCGGCGCTACAATATTGTTTGCGGTAGTCAGCACCCTGGTAATTTGTTTTCTTGTTGAAAAAACTGTTGGCTTCAGGATTGCTGCTGATTTAGAGGCTATAGGGCTTGACCAGTCCATCCACGGTGAACATGGATATGGTTCCATGCAGGAATACTAGGAAAGAAGGGTTCGAGTGAAATGCTTAAAGCATTATAAAGCCATCACTTGAACCCTGGAATCCTCGAATCCTTGAACCCTTTTTGGGATTTATTCCAAACCAAGATCAAAAAGACTGTTGGCATTTTTCCAGAAAATGTTTTCAAGCTGTTCTTTTGTAATTTTGCCTGTTTCATGTAATTTTACAAATTTTTCTATTTCATATTTCTGAAACTGCCAGGGGGTATCGGTACCAAAAAGTAATTTGTCCTGATTATGATTATTTAACATATAAAGAAAATTTTCAAGACTTACATCATGATCATTTCGCGGCCAGTCGCAATTATAGTAACTGCTGGACAGTTCTATATATATACCGCTGTCGATTAAATTCCTGCGCTCAAAATCATAAATAAAAAGCCCGCCGCCGTGAGCGGCAATAATTTCTAAATTGGGCAAAATATCATGCAGCTTAAGCAATTTACTGGGATTGGCATAATATTCCGGCAAATCATCATTAGTAAGATGTTTTGGAGGTACTCTGGAAGTATCAAATATTACGGGAAAACCCATATCAGCAATTTTTTTGAAAAACTCTAAAGACTGGCGTGAAGTAATATTAAAGCGCTGAAAGACACTATGGAGCTTTATCATCCTGGCATTTTTTGATTTAAGATCAGCCAGTATTTCATCAAGGCGCGGATGGTTCGGGTGCAAATTTCCACAAAATACGGCCCGTTCGTCTCTTTTGCTTTCATTGTAGTAAAAATCATTGATACGTTCTATTTTTCTCGGATCTTTTACTACAGGTAGAATAAAGTATTTTGCTATGCCATTTTCATCAGCAGATTTTGAAAGGTCGTCCAAAGTACCGTCCGCACCACGCCTGAAATTCAACTCGGTTGCAAAATCTATGGAAAAGGTGTCTTCAATATATTTTTCACGGTATTCCTCTTCAAAGATGTGGGTATGAGTATCTATAATATGTTTGGGTCTAACACTGTAATCACTCAATTAACTTTCTCCTGAAACAACAATATTTTTGAGCCACTTCCAAAATGTTTCAGCCTGGTCAAGCTCAAGGCGGGAGATAATTTCAACCACAGAAATACATTTAGTATTTCGAGGATTGAAATTTGAACCCAACGCTTAAGATCGGCCAAAATGGGGCGTTTTGAAACTGGCTCTTTTATTTATCTTTTTTCTTATCCTTTTTCTCCTGCTTTTTTTCCTTTAAGCTTTTAGCTGGTTTCTTTTTGTCTTCTTTTTTTTTATCCATTCCTTTTCCCATGTTTACCCTCCTTTTTCGTCATATCCTGTTTTAAACGATGTTTGCTCCTGATTTTTTCAACAACAAAAATTCAATGCAACTGAACCACTTTCAAAACGTTTCAGTTTGGTCAAGCTCAAGGCGGGCGAAAATTTTAACCACAGGAATACATTGAGTATTTCGAGGATTGAAATTTGAGCCCAACGAAGAGATCGGCCAAAATGGGGCGTTTTGAAACTGGCTCAACTGTTTTTATCTCAAACATTAATGCCCTTAAAATAAAAAAATACTGGAAATAGCAATAAAATCTTTTGTATATTATTCCATCCGAATTTTCAAATGAATTTGCATTTTACCTCTTTGACCTTTATATGATTTTTTGTTAGTTGTATACATACTAATAATGATGTTTACGAAAAATCATTACAGGAGAAAATAGCATATGAACTATGAAGGAAATATTATAAGGCCGCCAAGCGAGGCAAACAGTATCCTGATTCAGGTTACGGTGGGATGCTCCAGAAATAAATGCACTTTTTGCGGCACTTATATGGGAGAGCGTTTTAAAATAAAACCCGATTCCATTATTATGGAGGATATAGCTTTTGCGGCAAAATACTGCAAACGCCAGCTGCGTGTTTTTCTGTGCGATGGGGATGTTCTTATAATACCGCAGAAAAGACTTGTTAAAATCCTTACCGAAATAAAAAAGCAGCTTCCCTGGGTTGTAAGGGTCGGCTCATATGCCAATGCCAAAAGCCTTAATTCAAAAACCCTTGATCAGCTTAAGGAACTCAAAGCTCTCGGTTTAAGCATTGTATATATGGGGCTTGAATCAGGTGATGATGTTACTCTGGAAAATATTAAAAAGGGTGCCTCTTCAGAACATATGATAGAAATGGGCAAAAAAGCCAAAGAGGCCGGATTTAAAATTTCAATTACAGTTCTTCTTGGAATAGCAGGAAGAGAGCGCTCTATTATTCACGCAAAAGAAACCGGAAGAGTGCTTTCTGCAATCAGCCCGGAATATATGGGAGCATTGAGTCTTATGCTGATACCCGGAACTCCTTTGCATGACGATTATGAATCCGGTAAATTTGAGCTTATTACTCCGCTTGAAATGTTAAAAGAACTGCGGGCAATGATAGAGGCCACAAATGTTTCAAAAGGCCAGTTCCATGCCAATCATGCTTCAAACTATCTGTCGATAAGAGCAAGGTTGCCAAGAGATAAGGAATCTACATTAGCACAGATCGATAAGGCTCTTTCCGGCAAAATTTCATTAAGACCTGAATATCTTAGGGCAATGTAAAATACATATAAAGGGAAGCTGCTAACTTCCTGGTAATTAAATTGATTTTATCAGACTTCAATAAATCCTTGCGTATGTTTTAAAACAGGTATAACAAATTCCTTCAAAATTATATAAATCGACTTTAAAATAAGATGGATTTGCAAAAAGACATAATTGAAACGGCTTCGTAAAAGCTTCATATGCAAGGCGCGCAATTCTTGAGGAATGAAGCGTACTTATTCGTACGCTGCAATGACGAAAGAAAAAGCGCAACACAGCAGAGGAAGTTTTTACAAAACCGTCAATAAGGAGAAAAAACATGGGTAATGATACGCCTGAAAACCAAAAGAATATAGATCAACTTTGTATAAACACTATACGGGCACTTGCAATGGATGCAATTCAGAAGGCCAATTCCGGGCATCCGGGTGCTCCTATGGGCCTTGCGCCTTTAGCTTATACGCTCTGGACTCGCATATTAAAACATAATCCGGCAAATCCTGCATGGTTCAACAGAGACAGGTTTATACTTTCCGGCGGGCATGCATCCATGCTTCTTTACAGCATGTTGTATCTGACAGGCTATGACCTTTCACTCGATGACATTAAAAATTTCAGGCAATGGCAAAGTAAAACTCCCGGGCATCCTGAATACGGGCATACACCCGGAGTTGAGACGACCACAGGACCTCTGGGCCAGGGATTTGCCAATGCAGTTGGCATGGCAATGGCAGAAAGACACATTGCAGCCTGTTATAACACCCAAGAGAGTGAAATCATAGATCACCACACATTTGTGGTTTGCGGCGACGGGGATCTCATGGAAGGAATCACTTCTGAAGCCGCTTCTATTGCAGGACATCTCGGCCTTTCAAAACTCATATGCATTTATGATGACAATAAGATATCGATAGAAGGAACAACAGCTATCGCATTCACCGAAGACGTAGGCGCAAGATTCAAAGCCTATAACTGGCATGTACAAAAAGTTGAAGACGGAAATGATGTTGATGCAATCTTAAAAGCTCTTAAAAAAGCAAAAGCCGAGAAAAATAAACCTTCTTTAATAATGCTGCGTACCCACATAGCTTATGGTAGCCCAAACAAGCAGGATACTCCCGATGCTCATGGAGCACCTTTGGGCGAAGAAGAAATCAAGCTTACAAAGAAAAACCTGGGTTGTCCCGATGATACCCCTTTTTGCGTAACTGATCAGGCACTTGAGTTTTGCCGTAAATGTATTGATAAAGGTAAAAAAGCCGAGAAAAAATGGCAAAGACAATTCAAATCATATGAAAATGATTCTCCCGATCTTGCAGCCGGATTAAAGGATGCGATAAACGGCAATTTACCCGAAGGCTGGGAAAGCGGACTTCCTTCTTTTTCAAGTACGGATAAGGCAATTGCTACCAGATCGGCATCAGGCAAGGTCTTAAACGCAATTGCCCAGAAAGTAACTAATCTTATTGGAGGATCAGCAGACCTGGCCCCTTCAAACAATACTATTATAAAAGAATCATTTGACTTCCAAAAAGGCAGCTATGATGGCCGTAACATTCGTTTCGGGGTTAGAGAACATGCAATGGGCGCTATACTTTCCGGTTTGGCTCTTCACGGAGGAATAAAGCCGTTTGGCGGAACCTTTCTCGTATTTTCCGATTATATGCGCCCATCAATTCGCCTTGCAGCTTTGATGAAAATACCGGTAATATATGTATTTACCCACGACAGCATAGCTGTTGGAGAAGACGGCCCGACTCATCAGCCAGTCGAACATACTGCAAGCTTACGCGCTATTTCCGGATTAACGGTTATCAGACCCTGTGACGCCAATGAAACAAAAGAGGCCTGGCGCTTTGCAATTAAAAACACACAAGGACCGGTTGCACTCATTCTTAGCCGCCAGAATCTTCCGATAATAGAAAGAACTGAATCCAATTCAGAAAGCCTTCTTGAAAACGGCGCATATGTTATTTACGATTCAGGACAAAAGCCAACTATAGTACTTATTGCTACAGGCTCTGAAGTTCATATAGCAATTGAAGCGGCAAAAACCCTTGAGCAAAAAGGAATTCCGGCAAGAGTAATAAGCATGCCAAGCACAGAGCTTTTTGAAAATGCGAGCGAAGAATATAAAGAAAAAGTTCTTCCACAGGAAATTTCGAATCGAATCGTAGTTGAAGCAGGAATTACTATGGGTTGGGAGCGTTATGCCGGAGATAAGGGAGAAATAATAGGCATTACAGGATACGGAGCTTCAGCGCCCGGCGGCACACTGATGAAAAATTATGGTTTTACTACAGACAATATAGTACAAAGAGCTGAGAAAATACTAAAATAAGCAGCCAGTTTCAAAACGCCCCAGTTTGGCCGATCTCTGCGTTGGGCTCAAATTTCAATCCTCGAAATACTCAATGTATTCCTGTGGTTAAAATTTTCGCCCGCCTTGAGCTTGACCAAACTGAAACGTTTTGAAAGTGGCTCTAAGAAATAAGGATATATCTTTATGTTTATGGATTACAAGATATTGACAACCACCTTTATGATGGTTTTTCTTGCGGAACTTGGAGACAAAACACAGCTTGCAACATTTTGTTTAAGCGCTGAAAATAATTCAAAGCTTTCCGTATTTTTAGGTTCTGCCGGTGCGCTTGTTTTAAGTTCACTTATAGCGGTTCTATGCGGAACCGCTATAAGCAGGTTAATACCTGTAAACTACATCAAAATAGCAGCGGGTGTGTTTTTTATCGCAGTAGGTGCATGGACTATTTATAGCGTGGTAAAAGCCGCTTAATCACATAAGCCCGGTTACAGCTTTAATTACAGCATCATAATCGGGCTCATCAGCAATTTCTTTCACAATTTGTATATACTGAATAATTCCTTTTTTATCCACTACAAAAACAGCCCTTGCAAGCAGCCTCAACTCTTTTATCAAAACACCGTATGCTTTACCAAAAGAAGCATTCATATGATCAGAAAGAGTAATAACCTTGTCCACACCGGCAGCCCCGCACCAACGTTTCTGGGCAAATGGCAGATCCATGCTTATTGTTAAGATAACAACATCATTGCCAAGTTTGCCAGCTTCAGTATTAAACCGCCTGGTTTCCATATCGCAAACAGGAGTATCAAGCGAAGGCACTGATGAGATAATACAAACCTTTCCGGAAAAAGATGATAAACTTGCAGCTTTCATGTCATTATCGGTAACTTCAAAATCCGGCGCTTTATCTCCGACATTTAAACTTTGACCGACAAGAGTCAATGGATTTTTCTTCATTGTTACCAATCCGGTTCTTTCCTGCATTTTGGCCTCCTTGCTTATGTGGTGATTATTTAATCTTCTTTATTAGGAATTATAATTACCCTCTTTTGCGGATCTTTATTTTGTTTATAAAACGTTGCAATATGCCCGATAATCCCTGCAAGTTCGCATTCAGCCATTCTTTCGATTTCAGACGATATTTCATCTTTCATCTCTTTTTCTTTAAAATCAAGAAATTTGACTTTTATAAGTTCGTGTATTTCAAGAGCATCGGAAACCGATTGTATAAGAGATTCCGTTAATCCCTTTTGACCTACAAAAACATACGGCTTAAGCTTGTGTGCGAGGCCTCTTAAATATTTTTTCTGGTAACCTTTTAATTTTTTCAAAAGCATCCTTTCATTTTTCTACCTTTATTGAAATCGAAAAATTTGATTCCCTATCATTTCCACCACTTGCAAAAAAAGTTTGCAATACTTCATTTTGTTTTTTGTCTGCACCACCTACTGTAACCCACTTGCCCAAAGGCACATCCAAAGAAGTGGCTGCCTCGCTATATCTGATTATGCCTCCATGTTTGCCTCTATGATGATCAGCATCTGATATTCTCGGAACAATTTTTACATAGGCCCGATCACCTCTTATTATCGGGGTTATTTCAAAACCGGTTTCAACATTTTCATAAACAACCGTGTCCATTGCAACAGGGTGCCTTTTGTTAAGGTTTACCCATCTTTCACGGTAAGGAACCCTTTGGCCGGTTACAATATAAGCCGGACTTCCCGAAGCAGTTCTTACGAAATATTGCCTGCCAGTGCTTTTTCTTTTGTTACTATCTTTTAAACGAACATCCACCCCATCGGATTTTCTTCCCGAAGAGATTTTCCAGTTTTTCCCATGCACACCGCCTTTTACTGCAACAGCCCTGTTTTCATCGATTTCATTTTCATTAAATCTTATAGTTATTTTCGCCTGCTCAATTGCTTTGTCAAATTTTTTCATTACCTGAAGAATTCTTGCAACCGATTCCTCGCTATCTTTTACAACAAGAGAATTTGTCCGCTGATCCATAGTTACAGAGCCATCTTGCGTAAGCAGATTTTCAACTATCATAAGAGCATCATCTGCACTGCGATAATGAACCTGTATTATTTCAACTGTATCTGCAAAGCATACGCAGTAACTAAAAAACCATAATATTACGATTTTAAAAAAGGATATTGTTTTCATATAAATCCCTTATCAATCTTTTTGCACATCTTGAAAACACAACTGCGGTTTTAATTGAATTATCTCTTTTTTAAAGGTATATGGCAACTATAGATTTAAGACACGGCTGCTTCAAAGATGTTTTTTGTTGTCAACTTAACCTTGACATAAAAAGAACTCATGGTAATATGCATAAAAAATGTAGCCCAACTAATTGTTATGCTTCATTCTCTTAAATAATATTTGCTGGAGAAGGATCATGCCTAAAAAGAATCCATTTTCAAAAACTGCCAGATGCAGTTTTTTATTTATAATAGCACTATCAATATTATGCAGTGTTTTCTGCCCGGAATTTTTATACGCTGAAAACATCCCTGCGAAAAAAATTATTATTAAAGATAAATTTACTCCTGCTCCAGGGCCGACAATCGGAAAAATTCTTTATGTAAAACCCAATGTTATTATAATTCATTCCGATAAAAGATGCGGATACAAAGCCAAAAAGAATCTCCCCCTTTTTTCCGGAGACAGGCTTATCACGCAGGATACTGGGCGCATTGAAATCGGTTTAAACGATGGAAGCACTTTGATTCTTTCTCCTAAAACAGATATGGAATTATCTGAAAATGTTTATGACCATCAAAAGAAGATAAGATCCTCATTGATAAATATGTATCTTGGAAAAGCTCGTTTTCTCGTTACAAAACTTGTAAAATTCAGACTGTCTGCTTTTAAAGTAAGGACACCAACAGCTATAGCCGGGGTACGGGGTTCCGATTTTGTCATTACAGCATCTCCCATTTCTACAGAAATAGCGGCCCTGGCAAAAACAAGCCTTGAAGTTGCAAGTACAAAATCTCCGTATAACATCACTTTTCTTTCCGATTTCAAGAAGGTATCTGTTGGAAAAGATGCCCTGCCCTCTTCAGTCGAAAAAATTTCGGCAGAAGAAATTGATCTGATCCTGAAGGAATTTCAGCCATCACCAGGTTCCAATATATCCGAAGGGAGTGCTATTATTAACAGCCTTTCTGAAAAAGGTCTGACAAACATTGCAATAGGAAAAGGAAGCGAGGCTAACCTTGGCAATGTAAAAATAAAAGGCTCCAATATCAAAGGTGCGATAATCAATAACGCATCGGGTTCAAATATGACGAATATCGCTATAGGAAAAGACAGCAAAGCAAATCTTGGCTCTGTTACAGTTGAAGATTCAGATGTAAAGGGTGCAATAGTAAATAAAAGCAAGGGAACAAATGTTACTAATGTCGCCGCAGGAACCGATGCAGAAGCGAACACTAGTTCTGTTATAATTGAATAAAAGATATTGATGGAATAATACCGCTTGAACAAATCCGGCATTAAAATAATACTTGCTGTAATAAGCGGCATACTCCTTACAGCTTCTTTCCCAAGGATAGATTTATCATGGCTTGCCTGGCTTGCTCTTGTTCCCCTTCTTGCAGCAATAAACAATCTTGGATTTAAGCAAAGCTTTAAGCTGGGACTGTTAACCGGCCTGGTGCATTATATCACGCTGCTTTACTGGCTTTCGTATACAATGGGAACATACGGACATCTTCCCCCATACCTTTGCCTTCCAATACTTTTTATTTTTTCTTTATATCTTGCCCTTTATATAGCTTTGTTTTCAGGGTTGGCAACAAAGTTGATTAACAAACCGGCATACCTTTTTATTTTAATCCCTGCTTTATGGGTTTGCATTGAATACATCAGATCCAATCTTTTTACGGGTTTTCCCTGGGAACTTATCGCATATTCACAATATAAGTCATTGCACATTATACAGGTTGCAGATATATTAGGATCATATGGAGTGTCTTTCCTGATAACCTTATCCAATACAGCGGTTTTTGTTCTGTTTCTGTTTCTGGCTAAAATAAAATGGCAGGGAAAAAGGATATCTTTTAAAGATGTTGCAATATCAATGCTTTTATTTATATTTGTTTTTTCTGGATGCTGGTATTATGGAAAAGAGCGGATAAATGAAATTGATAAAATCGCATCGGGTTCTGAAAAAATCAGGGTATCTGTAATACAGGGTAATATAAAGCAAACTGAAAAATGGGACCCTGCATTTCAGCTATCAACTATAAAAAAGTATAAAAATTTATCCAGCTCTGTTACGCTCAACAAACCCGATCTTGTCGTATGGCCGGAAACAGCGGCTCCTTTTTACTTTATTTACGATACGGGTTTGACAAAAATTGTGCAGAATGTTGTTTCTGAAACAAAAACTAATTTCTTGATAGGCAGTCCCTCTTTTATAAGAAAAACGGACAAAATTGAGTATTATAATACTGCGTACCTACTTGGTCCTGATGGAAATGTAACCGGTAAATATAACAAGTCACACCTTGTCCCTTTTGGTGAATATGTCCCTTTAAAAAAGTGGCTTCCCTTTATAGGAAAAATTGTAGAAAATGTGGGCGATTTTTGTTCAGGCAAAAAAGGAAGCACAGTAAGTTTAAACGGTAATAACCTCGGTGTGCTTATATGTTATGAGCTTATTTTTCCTTATCTTGCAAGGGAACAAGTTAAAAACGGAGCAGGGCTGCTTGTAAATATTACAAATGACGCATGGTACGGAACAACAAGTGCACCATATCAGCATTTTTCAATGGCAGTGTTCAGAGCCGTTGAAAACAGGCGCTCATTAGCAAGAGCGGCTAACACCGGAATAAGCGGATTTATTGACCCTGTGGGCAGAATAATTTATTCCACAAATCTTTTTGAAGATGCCACCATGACAAAAACCGTTCCTGTATTAACCGGAAAAACTTTTTATACGCATTACGGAGATTTATTTGCATTTGCCTGTATGGCAATAGTAATATCATTTTTTATGATAATATTATTAAAGAATAAACAGCATCAAAACCAATAAACAGGAGAAAATAAAATGTCTTACGAAATAAAACAAAGCTTAAAGGATATCAGTCTGAAATTAGAAGAACTAAAGTACTGTCTTTGACTTAGATAACAAGGAAAAAAGATTAAACGAAATAGAGTTTTTAATATCAAAAGATACTTTCTGGGAAAACCATGATAATACAACCCCTCTTCTTAAGGAAAGAAGACTTCTTGCTGGAAAAGTTGAAAGTTTCAAAAGCCTTGCCAAAGATCTGGAAGAAAGTGAAATACTTCATAATCTCGCAATAGAAGAGTCCGATTCTAAAACCATTGAAGAAGTTTCCGGCCTGATCCAAACTCTTAAGGCAAAAATAAAAGGCTTAACTCTTACCCTCATGTTAGACGGTGAAGACGATCCGAATAACGCCATTGTTTCCATAAATGCCGGTGCAGGCGGAACCGAAGCTCAGGACTGGGCTGAAAAACTCTTTAGAATGTATACAAGATGGGTTGAACAAAAAGGTTTCAAGTTTAACCTTATTGATTTTCAGCCGGGTGATGAGGCCGGAATAAAAAGCGTAACCTTCACTGTTGAAGGAGAATATGCTTACGGATACCTGAAAACAGAAATAGGCGTACACAGACTTGTCAGAATTTCCCCTTTTAATGCAAACGGAAAAAGACATACTTCTTTCGCTTCAGTTTTTGTATATCCGGAACTTGACAATGACATAGAAATTGATATCGACGAAAAAGACATACGGATAGATATATTTAGAGCAAGCGGTGCCGGCGGTCAGCATGTCAATAAAACAAGCAGCGCTATCCGAATAACCCATATGCCAACTGGCATAGTTGTTCAATGCCAGCAGGAAAGATCTCAGCATAAAAACAAAGATATGGCAATGAGCGTTTTAAAATCGCGCCTGTACCAGCTTGAAAAGCAGAAACAGGATGATAAGATGCAAGAGATCCATGACAGTAAAGAAGAAATTGCATGGGGAAGTCAGATCAGGTCATATGTACTTCATCCTTATCAGTTGATAAAAGATCACAGAACAAATCTTGAAACAGGAAATACAGCCGCTGTTCTTGACGGGGCAATTGATCCTTTTATAGAAGGTGTTCTTCTTTCCCGGAAAACATAAAAGGATTTTTATAAATGCTGCAAAAAGCCTTAATTGATCCGATAGAAATAATCAGTAATTATTACGATCCTGATTCGAGATTGTTTTATATTCTTATGCAACATAATGAACATGTATTACAAAAAGCTCTTGATGCAGCATCTAAGGTACCACATCTTAAACCGGATCTGGATTTTATAAAAGAAGCAGCTCTTTTACATGACATAGGAATTATTAAAACGGATGCGCCAAATCTTGGCTGCTTCGGCAAATACCCTTATATACAGCACGGTGATCTTGGCCGCATGATTCTTGAAGATATCGGTCTTTTTCCGCATGCTCTTGTTTGTGACAGGCATATGGGAGTTGGAATGTCAAAAGAAGAAATTGCAAAAAACGGACTTCCACTTCCTGCGCGCGATATGATTCCCTTATCAATCGAGGAACAGATCGTATCCTATGCCGACAAGTTTTTTACAAAAAACTGGGAGCGTATTGTAGTAAAAAATTCCGTTGATAAGATAATTAATCAGCTTGAATCATACGGTGGAACAGGTTACTCAAACAAATTCAAATCATGGTTGGAAATGTTTGGATAATATATGCTTCGTGAACATCTTAAAAAAGCTCTTCGCTTTTATTTTATTACAGACGATTCGGCTCCAGCGCTTAAGCCGTTGGAGCAGGCGCAGATTGCGATAAGAGCAGGAGCCGGTATTATCCAGTACAGGAATAAATTATTTTCTCCCGTTTATTATAACGAAGCAAAAGCAATAAGAGATATTTGCAGATGCAACGGAGTTTTCTTTATTGTAAATGATAATATACTTCTTGCAAAACTTTTAAAAGCAGACGGAGTCCACCTTGGCCAGGATGATGAGCCTGCTTCTGCTGCAAGAATAATTCTTGGCTTAGATGCTATTATCGGAACATCAGTTTCAAGCACTGACGAACTTTATAATACCGATCTTTCGGAGTGTGATTATATAGGAACCGGGCCTGTTTTTGCCACAAGTACCAAAAAAGACGCAAAAAAGGTGATCGGACTTTCAGGACTAAAATCCGTAACGGAACAGTCACCTGTTCCTGTTGTAGCAATTGGAGGGATAGATGCTTTGTCCGCCCCCTCTTGTTTTGATAACGGGGTAGCAGGCGTTGCTGTTATCAGCTCTGTTTCAAGAGCTTTTGATCCTATGCAAAGCGCTTTAAAGCTTGGAGCAGCCTGCTCTTCTTCTCCGCGCTTCTTTATTGAAAGCCCATGGAGTTCAGAATCAGGGCCTGGTGAATTCGGGCTTATTGAAAACCTAATAAAAACCATCCCGGTAAATTCAAAAATAATAGTTTCCACCGGTGATGATGCTTGTCTTTTAACTTCTCTTTCAAATCCTGTAATTACTACTGATACGCAAAGAGAAGGGGTTCATTTCAGGCTAAACTGGCAAAGCCCTTATGAAATAGGAATCAAAGCAGTTGAAGTTACCTTAAGCGATCTTGCAGCAAGTTATGCAAGGCCCGTATCGCTTTTCATCAATCTTTGTCTTCCCGCTTATGTTTCGGGGAGCATGATAGAAGAAATATATAAAGGCGCTCTTTTTACCTTAAACAAATATGATTGCGCCCTTGCTGGAGGAAATGTTTCATCGGGAAGCGAACTTGCTCTTGATCTTTTTGCAGTAGGTGAAGCAAATATTGATATTTTCCCTAAACGTTCAAATGCTAAACCGGAATATGGACTATACTGCACCGGCCATTTAGGCCTTGCCCGTGCAGGACTTGAATTATTAAATAATAATGATTTGGCTTTCCCAGATCTTATTTTAAATTTCAAGTTTCCTAAAGCAAGATTTGATGCAGCCCTAATTCTTGCAGAAGCAGGAATCGACTGCGTTATGGATATAAGCGACGGGCTTTCCGGTGATGCCGGTCATATTGCAAAAGCGTCGGAAGTAACAATAGAACTTGATCTTAAATCATGCCCTGTTTCTTCTTCTCTTTTATCATATTGTCAAAAATATGAAAAGCGCCCCAAAGAAATAATAGCAAACGGTGGAGAAGATTACGAACTTCTTTTTGCTTGTCATCCAGATATTTACAAATTAATTGAAGAAAAGCTTAATACTTCTTTTCAGATAGGAAGATGTATTCCCTTTAATGGAAAATATATCATAAGCCCTTTTAAAATTGGCTCCTTTTGCCATGGGGAAAAATTATGAAAACAGCTTTAACAATAGCAGGCTCAGACCCTTGTGGCGGTGCAGGAATACAGGCCGATCTTAAAACTTTCGCTGCTCATGGTGTTTACGGTACAAGCGTAATAACTGCTGTAACAGTACAAAACACTTTAAAAGTTTATAGCGTACAGGAGATCAATCCCGATATAGTATATGACCAGATCATATATCTCTTTGATGATATACGTATTGATGCAGTTAAAATAGGGATGGTTTCAAGCATAGAACTTATCGAAACAATTGCTGCCGCATTAAAAAAAGTCAAAGCTTTAGCAATTGTTCTTGATCCTGTTATGATTTCAAAAAGCGGATACAGTCTTTTAAACACTGATGCCGGAAATGCTCTTGTAAAAAATTTATTCCCACTTGCAGAAGTTGTAACTCCTAATATTTTTGAAGCCGAAGCTCTTACAGGAAGTAAAATATCAACGCTGAAAGAAATGAAACTTGCAGCAGCAAAAATATTAAATTTCGGTGCAAAGAAAGTGGTTGTTAAAGGAGGGCATCTTGAAAAAGAACAGGCAATAGATATACTGTTTGATGGAAACATCTATACGGAATTAACAGCGCAAAGAATAGAAACAAAAAACACTCACGGAACCGGCTGCACCTTTTCTTCGGCTATAGCTGCAAATCTTGCTAAGGGCATGGGCTTTAAAGAAGCCGTTTCAAATGCAAAAATTTACATCTCCAAAGCTATAGAGCATTCACTTAATATCGGGCACGGTCATGGCCCAGTTGATCACTTTTTTAATTTTCCGTCAAATTTTCCCACTAAAGCGCCAATTACATGACACCATTATCCTAAGCTTTATGCCAATAACACATGAAAACTATATTATATATGCAAATTTAAACAAATTTTATTTTATATTTTAATTGCTTATAATCAATAATATTGTTGGCACATTATATGCTGTTCACATCTATTTATAAGTAGATATAAATTGATAGTGCCGTAAAAAACCCAACTCGTCATGCCGAGCTTAATCTGACATTAATAACTTATTTAATTAACTGGATATAGGCTATGGTAGCTATGATGAAAACTGGCATTTTACGTCTTAATATGAATTAGTTTGTTTGCCTTTATTTGGAAGCATAAAAAGTATGGGATATGCAAAATAACAGCCTTATTATAAATAATATTTCAAAATATATAAAAATCTCCTTAATTCTTAAATTAATCGGGGTATTACTATTTATTTCTTTAACTTTCCTGCCTGGCGTAGCATGGGTAAGTATATGCAATGCGGAAACAAAATCCACCGCTGACCTGACAGAGCTAAGTATCAGGGAGTTAATGGAAGTTGAAATTGAAATTACCACTGGTTCCAGAAAGAGCCAGACACTTGCAAATACCGCAGCAGCAGCTTTTGTTATCACACAGGAAGATATCAGACGCTCCGGCGTGACCAGTATTCCCGAAGCCCTGCGCATGGTTCCCGGATTGCAGGTTGCCCGAATAGACGCAAACAAGTGGGCCATATCATCTCGCGGATTTAACAGTCGCGTTTCCAATAAGCTGCTTGTGCTTATAGATGGGCGAACGGTTTACTCCCCTCTTTACACTACTGTTTTCTGGGATATCCAGGATACCCTTCTTGAAGATATTGACAGAATAGAAGTAATCCGCGGGCCAGGCGCATCTTTATGGGGTGCGAATGCCGTAAACGGAGTTATAAATATCATCACCAAAAATAC
The DNA here is from genome assembly GCA_043825875.1 of Pseudomonadota bacterium. GTDB lineage: Bacteria > Desulfobacterota > Desulfobacteria > Desulfobacterales > RPRI01 > RPRI01. The sequence continues at coordinate 74,472 of JBDRRF010000057.1, forward strand.
TAAAGATACAACCGGCGGGCTTGTAAGTGTGGGAGCCGGAAAGGAAGAAAGGGGCTTCGGAAGTTTTCGTTTCGGTGACAAGCTTGGCGAAAATGCGCACTACCGCATCTTTGGCAAATATGCCGACAGAGATGAATCCATATATTCATCAGGACGTGATGCCGCAGATGACTGGGATATTTATACTTTAGGATTTCGAATGGATTGGAATCCAACAGAAACTGATTCCGTAATGTTTCAGGCAAATAATTCCAGTACGGATAGCGGCTCGGCAACAACTACCCCAAACTTGACACCGCCCTATTTAACAACTTTGGTAGAAGATAATCACAATGAGGACATAAACTTTCTTGTAAGATGGCAAAGTATTTTTTCGAACACATCGGAAATGATTCTTCAGTTATATTATGACAGAACAAAACAAAATCTGTCTATAGTTGGCGAAACAAGAGATACATACGATCTGGATTTTCAACACCGGATTTCCCCATTAAAAGATCATGAGATTATATGGGGACTCGGGTACCGGCTTACAAAAGATAATATAAAGCCTTCCTGCAATGTATCTATTGATCCGAACAGTCGCACCGATGATCTTTTAAGTGCGTTTGTACAAGATGATATAAAAATATTTGAAGATTATCTGAGGTTAACCATTGGTGCAAAGTTTGAATACAATGATTATACAGGTTTTGAATTCCAGCCTAATATACGTGCACTATGGACACCTGATAAACAAAACTCTATATGGGCATCTTTTTCAAAGGCAATCAGAACACCTTCAAGAGCCGAAAGTAATGCAAGGGTTAATTTTTCTTTACTGCCCCCCGGTATTCCCCCAAACTCATCAGGGCTCCCCATGCTTCTACAAAATATTCCCAATGATAATCTTAAATCCGAGATCCTATATGCCTATGAAATAGGCTACCGGAATCAGATAAGCGACTTAATTTCAATGGATATCACCGCTTTCTATAATAAATATAATAACCTCAGGTCAACCAATTTGGATTTTACGGCTGTATTTTTTGAATCTGATCCTCTTCCGTCTCATCTTGTAGCACCCATATTGCTTGACAACGATATTCATGGGCATACTTATGGCGTAGAAGTATATGGGCAATGGCAGCCTTTTGCATGGTGGAAAATCAAACCGGCTTATTCCTTTTTTAATATTAACCTTACAAAGTCTTCCGGAAGCTATTCTATTGAATCACTTGACAATGCAGCTCCAAGGCATCAACTATCTTTACGATCTAACATGGATCTTCCCATGAATCTTGAGCTTGACCTGTGGCTACGTACTGTTGACGATCTGCCGGTTATAAATATTGACGGATATTGTATGGTGGATGCCCGCTTAGGGTGGAAGCCCACTCAAAATCTTGAATTATCTCTTGCAGGACAAAATATTTTTGACAACCAGCACAAGGAGTTTAATGACTCAGTTCTGAATTTAGTTTCTACCGAGGTGGAGCGTACATATTATTTAAAGGTTACATGGCATTTTTAACAGGATATGCACCATATTTAAATATCGCAGCAGTTGTTACTTATAATATTATGAATAAAACTATAAAAAATATCCTCCGGATTATTTTGGTTCTGATGATATCCGTATTGATTCCGATATCGGAAAGCTATGGATCGGAATCATCAAAAATGGAACCCAAACTGAAGGCGGCATTTATTTATAATTTTGCCAAATTTGTCGACTGGCCTGCCAAAGACAGTAAAGGCAAATCATCCCAACCTTTTGTAATAGGTGTACTTGGCAATGACCCCATAACCGAAGAACTTTTAGCTATTGAAGGAAAACTCATAAAGGGCAGAAAAATGCTTGTCAGAACACTGTCGGATGTTCAAGACATAAAAGGAAGTCAAGTTATTTTCATAAGCGCTTCCAAGAAAAATAATCTTACTAGTATTTTGAATGCTATTAAAAACAAAGATATACTTACTATCAGCGATATGAATAATTTTGTTGATAACGGTGGAAACATTGGATTTGTCAGAATAGACAATAAGATACGTTTTGATATTAACTTAATAACAGCCAAAAAATCCAATTTAAAAATCAGATCGGATCTTTTGTCGCTTGCAAGAAAAATTATAAATTGAGGAGATAGTAAAAAGTTATCAAAATTTAGATAGAATCATAATTAGCTCAATTCTATCTTGAATTTACTATTTTTAAACCAAAAAGGTGCGTTATGTTAAAAAATATTCTTCGTATGAGGAAGACAGGGGGTAATGCAAAATTTTACCCGATTATGAAATTCATCTTTGTTCTGCTATGTATTGCTTCAGCCTTGTTTCCCTGCACTGTACTGGTTGATACATGCTATGCACAAAGAGCCTCCTCCACTGACCTGACCGAGCTAAGCATCCTGGACCTGATGGAAATCGAAATTACCACGGGTTCCAGAAAGAGCCAGAAACTTGCAAATACTGCCGCTGCCGCTTTTGTTATCACACAGGAAGATATCAGACGCTCCGGGGTAACCTCTATTGCCGAAGCTTTGCGTATGGTTCCCGGTTTACAGGTTGCCAAAATTGATGCAAACAAATGGGCCATATCATCACGCGGATTCAACAGCCGTTATGCAAATAAGCTGCTTGTACTGATGGATGGACGTTCGGTTTATTCTCCTCTTTATTCCGGTGTTTTCTGGGATGTTCAGGACACTGTTCTTGAAGATATCGACAGAATAGAAGTAATCCGTGGGCCCGGTGCTGCTTTGTGGGGAGCAAATGCGGTAAACGGTGTTATAAATATCATCACAAAAAGCACTCACGAAACAAAGGGTGGACTTGTAAGCGCCGGAGCAGGAAAGGAAGAAAGAGGTTTCGGGAATTTCCGCTTCGGAGATTCGCTTGGCGAAAATGCCAGCTACCGCATTTTTGGCAAATATACAGACAGAGATGAATCCAAATTAACATCGGGACGTGATGCTTCAGATGACTGGGATATTTATACATTTGGATTTAGAACGGATTGGAACCCAACGGCAACTGATTCTGTTTTGTTTGAAGGAAACCACTATCGTTCAGACGATGGACAAACAATGACTCTTCCTGATATATCTCCACCATATTCGCAAACTTTTAATGAAGATGCCAAATCCGATGGCATAAACTTTCTTGCCAGCTGGGAACGGTACTTATCAAACACATCGGATATGAAGCTACAGATATATTATGACAGATCGAAGATAGAACAAGCGGCACTTAAAAATATAACAGATACATACGACCTGGATTTTCAGCACCGCTTTTCTCCCCGGAATAAACATGAAATTATATGGGGCGTTGGATACCGGCTTATAAGCTTTGACACAACTTCCTCCCCCACTGTCATAGTTGACCCTGAAAACCGCACAGATGACCTTTTAAGCGCATTTGTTCAAGATGATATCACAATAGTGAAAGATCATCTGAGACTGACTCTTGGCGCAAAGTTTGAACACAACGATTACAGCGGCTTTGAATTCCAGCCCAATATCCGGACACTCTGGACTCCTGATAAACAAAACTCCATATGGGCATCATTTTCAAGGGCGGTAAGAACCCCTGCAAGAATCGAACATGATGTGCGTACTAATTTATTTATGATTCCGCCCGGCACACCTCAAAATCCATCAGGTCTTCCAATGGTTATATCAAATATTGCTACCGGTGATTTCAAGCCGGAGGTCCTCTATGCCTATGAAATGGGGTATAGAAATCAGATAAGCAGTTCAGCTTCAATAGATATTGCGGCATTCTACAACAGATATAAAAATCTTAGATCACATAATTATGATACCCCGTTTCCTGTGTTTACTTCCATTGTGCCTCATATTTTGCTGCCTGTCTCGATCGATAACGATAATAACGGACACACATACGGCATGGAAGCATTTGCGGAAATAAAACCTTTTTCATGGTGGAAAATCAAACCGGCTTACTCCTTTATACATGTAAACCTGTCGGAACCTGCAGAAGACTCTTCCGACGAAGCACCAAGACATCAATTCTCTTTTCAATCCAACATGGATCTTCCCATGAATCTTGAGCTTGATCTTTGGCTTCGTTATGTTGACGATCTTTCGGATTCGGATGTGGACAGCTACAGTATGATTGATGCCCGTTTAGGATGGAAGCCTTTTGAAAATCTTGAATTATCTCTTGTGGGGCAAAATATTTTTGACAGCCAGCACCAGGAATTTAAAGAAGACTATTTGAATTTTGCTACATACGAGGTGGAACGCACAGTATATATTAAGGCTACCTGGCATTTTTAATAGTATAAAAATGCTTGTCAGAACACTATCGGATGTTCCAGGCATAAAAGGAAATAATAACTATCAGGGAGAGGTGATAGCAAAAAGTTATCATAATTTTAATAGAATCATAATTAGCTCAATTCTATTTTAAATTTACTATTTTTAAACCAAAAAGGTGCGTTATGTTAAAAAATATTCTTCGTATGAGGAAGACGGGGGGTAATGCAAAATTTTACCCGATTATGAAATTCATCTTTGTTCTGCTATGTATTGCTTCAGCCTTGTTTACCTGCACGGTACTGGTCGATACATGCTATGCACAAAAAATATCATACACCGACCTTACCGAGCTAAGCATCCAGGACCTGATGGAAATCGAGATTACCACGGGTTCCAGAAAAAGCCAGAAACTTGCAAATACTGCCGCTGCCGCTTTTGTTATCACGCAGGAAGATATCAGGCGCTCCGGGGTAACCTCTATTGCCGAAGCTTTGCGTATGGTTCCAGGTTTGCAGGTTGCCAAAATTGATGCAAACAAATGGGCTATATCCTCCCGCGGCTTTAACGGGCATTATGCCAATAAGCTTCTTGTATTAATGGATGGCCGTACTGTTTACACGCCTCTTTTTTCCGGGGTTTTCTGGGATATTCAGGATACTCCTTTGGAAGATATTGACAGAATAGAAGTAATCAGAGGACCCGGGGCAGCTTTATGGGGAGCAAATGCTGTAAACGGAGTTATTAACATAATCACAAAGAGCGCCCATGACACAAAAGGAGGGCTTGTCAGCGCGGGAGCAGGAAAGGAAGAAAGAGGTTTTGGAACTTTTCGTTACGGTGATTCAATTAACGAAAAGGCTTCCTACAGATTCTTTAGCAAATATTTTAACAGGGATGAATCAAAAGTTTCATCGGGTCGTGATGCCACAGATGACTGGGATATTTATACATTAGGATTTCGAACGGATTGGAACCCGACAGCCACGGATTCTGTAATGTTTCAGGGAAATCACTTCCATGCTGATGAAAGCCAGTCGTATTCTTTTCCATCTCTGACTGCACCCTATTCATTTCCTGTTGATGAAGTCACTAAAACCGATGGAGTAAACTTTCTTTATAGGTGGAACCATTTATTCTCAGACAAATCGGATATGACACTGCAACTATATTACGACAGAACAAGAATACAGCAAACAGTGGTTAGTGAAACAAGAGACACATATGATTTTGATTTTCAACATAGGTTTTTCCCCTGGGAAAAACACGAACTCATATGGGGCATAGGTTACCGGATTACAAGCGATAATATAAAATCTTCATACATGATATCTGTTGATCCTAAAAGCCGTACGGATGACCTATTAAGCACATTTGTACAAGATGATATCACAATAGTGGAAGATCATCTCCGGTTGACCCTTGGCGCAAAGTTTGAGTACAACGATTATAGTGGTTTTGAATTCCAGCCCAATATCCGAGCACTCTGGACCCCTAATAAACAAAACTCCATTTGGGCATCATTTTCAAGGGCTGTAAGAACACCTTCAAGAGCTGAACATGATGCGCGTTTGAATATTCTTATGATTCCCCCTGGCTTACCTCCAAACATATCAGGCATGCCCATGACTATATCTAATATTCCAAACGATGATTTTAAATCTGAGACCCTCTATGCCTATGAAATCGGCTATCGCAATAATATAAGCGAAACAATTTCAATGGATATTACTGCTTTTTATAATAAATATAAAGATCTCAGGTCATATACAATTAATGCCGCCTCTACATTTTTAGAGCTTTCTCCTCTTCCGCCCCACCTGGTGTTACCTGCCACAATAGGTAACGATATTCATGGGCATACATATGGCATAGAAGTATCTACAGAATGGAATCCGATTTTGTGGTGGATGATTAAACCGGCTTACTCATTTTTACATATGAACCTGTCGGGATCTCCGGATGGCTTTACTAGTGGAACTTTTGACACCGCAGCTCCAAGACATCAATTCTCCATAAGATCTTCTATGGATCTACCAATGGATATTGAGTTTGACCTGTGGCTTCGTTATGTTGACGATCTTCCGGTCATAAATATTGACGGATACTGCACGATGGATCTTCGCTTGGGATGGAAGCCTACTCAAAACATTGAATTATCTCTTGTAGGGCAGAATATTTTTGACAACCAACATCCTGAATTTCAGGAAGAACTTTTAAACTTAGATAGAACAGAAGTGGAACGTACTTTTTATCTTAAGGTAACCTGGCGTTTTTAGCAATATCCGTATGGTATTTTAATGATTTTGCATAACCAATTTTAAATATTATAAGACATTACAACTAATAATATGGCTAATAAGGCAATAAAATATATCCTTTGGGTTATCCTGGTTCTGATGATATCCGTATCAATCGCGATATCGGGAAGCTATGGATCAGAATCATCAAAAATGGAACCCAAACTGAAGGCGGCATTTATTTATAACTTCGCCAAATTTGTCGACTGGCCTGCCAAAAACAGTAAAGGTAAGTCATCCCAACCGTTTGTAATAGGCGTACTGGGCAATGACCCCATAACCGAAAAACTTTTAGCTATTGAAGGAAAACTCATAAAGGGCAGAAAAATGCTTGTCAGAACACTATCGAATGTTCAAGACATAAAAGGATGCCAAGTTATTTTTATAAGTGCTTCAGAGAAAAATAATCTTACTAGTATTTTGAAAGCTCTTAAAAACAAAGATATACTTACGGTAAGCGATATGAATAATTTTGTTGATAATGGTGGAAACATTGGATTTGTCAGAATAGATAATAAGATACGTTTTGATATTAACTTAATAACAGCCGAGAAGTCCCATTTAAAAATCAGGTCGGATCTTTTGTCGCTTGCAAGAAGAATTATAAATTGAGAATGTATTATGCAAAATAATAGCCTGCTTATAAAAAAGACAGCAAAAGATATAAAAATTTCCTTGATTCTTAAATCCATCGGGATTTTGTTATTTATTTCTTTAACTTTTTTGCCCGGCATGGCATGGGTAAGTCTATGCAATGCGGGAACAATATCCACCGCTGAACTTACAGAGCTAAGTATCAGGGAGTTAATGGAAGTTGAAATTGAAATTACCTCAGCTTCCAGAAAAAGCCAGACACTTGCAAATACCTCCGCTGCTGCTTTTGTAATCACGCAGGAAGATATCAGACGCTCAGGGGTAACCAGTATACCAGAGGCTCTGCGCATGGTTCCCGGTTTGCAGGTTGCTAAAATTGATGCAAACAGGTGGGCCATATCATCGCGCGGATTCAACGGCCGTTTTTCCAATAAGCTGCTTGTGCTTATGGATGGCCGAACGGTTTACTCACCTCTTTACACCCTTGTTTACTGGAGTATTCAGGACACCGTTCTCGAAGACATAGACAGAATAGAAGTAATCCGGGGGCCCGGTGCGGCTTTATGGGGTGCCAATGCTGTAAACGGCGTTATAAATATCATCACCAAAAACTCCAAAGATACAACCGGTGGGCTTATCAGCGCCGGAGCCGGAAAGGAAGAAAGAGGCTTTGGGAGTTTTCGTTTCGGTGATTCGCTTGGTAAGAATGCATACTACCGTATTTTTGGCAAATATGCCGACAGGGATGAATCCAAATTTATATCGGGACGTGACGCAGCAGATGACTGGGATGTTTATACTTTCGGATTTCAAACAGATTGGACTCCAACAATAATGGATTCCGTGATGTTTCAGGGAAGTAATAGTCGTGCAGATATTGGCCAGACAATCACTTTTCCATCCTTCACTCTGCCCTATTCAACAACTTATGAAGAAGATGAATTATACGATGGCGTAAACTTTCTTTTAAGGTGGAACAGGATTTTATCAAATACTTCAGATATGACTCTTCAGATATATTATGACAGGACAAAACAACAGCAAACAGTAATCAGCGAAACAAGAGATACATATGATCTGGATTTTCAGCACCGCTTTTTCCCCTGGTATAACAATGAAGTGATATGGGGTTTCGGATACAGGCTTACAAGTGATAATATAAAATCTTCCTTAATAGTATCTGCTGATCCGGACAGTCGCACTGATGATATTTTAAGCGCATTTATCCAAGACGATATTACATTAGTGGAAGATCATCTCAGGCTGACTCTTGGCGCAAAGTTTGAACACAATGACTATAGCGGTTTTGAATTCCAGCCCAATATCCGGGCACTTTGGACTCCCGATAAACAAAACTCAATATGGGCGTCATGGTCAAGGGCGGTAAAAACGCCTTCACGAGGCCAACGTAATTTGCGTAATATCAAAGGGGTACTTCCCCCCGGTATTCCTCCAAACACATCAGGCTTTCCCATGATAATATCAAATACTATCAGTGATGATCTTGATTCCGAAATTCTTTATGCTTACGAAATTGGGTATCGCAATCAGATAAATGAATCGCTTTCAACTGATATTGCTGTATTCTATAATAAATATGAAGACATCAGATCATATACTTTGGATTATACTGCTATATTTTTTGAACCTTCTCCTTCTCCACCACACCTTGTGTTACCCTTTGTTATTGGTAATGATGTTTATGGGCACACATACGGAATGGAAGTATCTGCGGAATGGAAACCAGTATTATGGTGGAAAATCAAACCGGTTTACTCATTTTTGCATATGAATCTAAGGTCGAAAAATGCAGAGCCATCTTTAACTAATGCTCTTGACACTGCGGTTCCAAGGCATCAGCTATCTTTTCGATCTAACATGGATCTTCCCATGAATCTGGAACTTGATCTTTGGCTTCGTTATGTGGATGAACTTTCTAATACTGATATTGATAGCTATTGTATGATAGATGCGCGTCTGGGCTGGAAGCCCACTCCAAGTATAGAATTATCTCTTGCGGGACAAAATATTTTTGACGACAGACACCAGGAATTTAAAGAAACCTTTGTAAATTACAGTGAAACCGAGGTAGAACGCACATTTTATTTTAAGATTACATGGCGTTTTTAACAGGATATGTACCATGTTTAAATATTGCAGCAGTTGCTACTCATAATTTGATGATTGTCAGGCCATTATTGGACATTAATAAAATAAAAGGATGCCAAGCTATTTTCATAAGCGCTTCAGAGAAAAATAATCTTAATAGTATTTTGAACGCTATTAAAAACAAAGAAATAGTTACTATCAGCGATATGAATAATTTTGTGGATAACGGTGGAAACATTGGATTTATCAGGATAGAAAATAAGATACGTTTTGATATTAACTTAATAACAGCCCAAAAATCCCATTTGAAAATCAGATCGGATCTTTTGTCGCTGGCAAGAAGAATTATAAAATGAGAAGGTTTTCATTCCTTCAGCTTTATCTTTAAAAGACCTTCCTTTACCCTGATATCCTCAACACCATCAGAAAAAGTCTTCCAGAAGCCATCATTGTATTTAAAAGTGGGATTAAAGTTAATAATTGATTTTCTAATCACTTGAAATATGCGCATAAGCATTATGATTATGAATGGATTCAAAGTTTTCAGCACTTACGGAAAACCAGATTATGTTATCATCTTTTTTTATTTTTGCGGCAACATCACGCACAATATCTTCAACAAACTTTGGATTGGAAAAAGCCCTTTCCGTTACACTTTTCTCATCTACCCGTTTTAAGACAGAAAAAACATCGCAGGAAGCTGAACTTTCAACAAGCTCTATCATATCTTCCATCCAGATAAATTTTTTAAACCTTGTAGAAAGCCTCACTTCTCCCCTTTGGTTGTGTGCTCCGATTTCGCTTATTTCCTTAGAACAGGGGCAAACAGATGATATTGGAACAATAACTTCAGATACGATATCGATTTTATCACTGGGATCACTTGATCCTATAATACGGCAGGTATAATCCATAAGGCCTGGAGCATTGCTTACCGGGGCTTTTTTTTCTATGAAATAAGGAAAAGTGACTTCGAGATGTGCTGATTCTGCATTCAGATGTTTTTTCATCTGATTTAATATGGTCGCAATTTTTTTTAATGACACTTCGTCATGCAGGAATAGATGAAGGAGTTCCACAAAACGGCTCATGTGTGTCCCCTTATATTTATGGGGCAAATCAACGTACATGTTGATCGTAGCAACGGTATTCTGAACCCTGTTTTGCCTGTCAAGAACAGTAATTGGGTAACGAATGTTTTTTATACCAACCTTATTGATCGATATATTTCTGTAATCTCTCTGACCCTGTACATCTTTCATTTAAAATACGCCGCCTCTTTAACCGGCAAGCAACAAAATCAACTAAGCCCTTGAACCATTGATTGTCAGACAATAGCAATTATTCTTTGTCGTCAATATTGCTGTTTTCAACTTTAATATCTTCTTGTTTAAGAACAATTTTACCTGCGGCAATTTCCCTAAGCGCTATAACGATATCTTCGTTTTTTGGTGCGCTGACAAGATATTCGGAACCTTCCCGAATCTGCCTGACCCTTTTTGCAACCATGTTTACAAGTATAAAACGGTTAGGTACTCTTTTCATACAATCTTCAATTGTTATTCTTGCCAAAATCCAACCTCCGTCTGCGACACTCTTTTATGAATAAAATTATAATATTTCAACCAGTTCATAAAACCTCTTACCACCGGGAGCCTGGAGCACTATCTCTTCACCCGGTTTTTTACCTATAATGGCCATTCCAAGAGGAGAAGAAACCGATATTCGTCCTTTTTCAATGTCAGATTCATCGGGACCTACAAGCTGATATTCTATACTTTCACTCGTATCTATATTTTCAAGAACAACATTGCAACCAAAAACAGCCTTATCTTTCGGCAATGAGTCCGGATCAATTACATCTGCATTTCCAAGTTTATAACTAAGCTCGCCTATCCGGCATTCAAGAAATGCCTGCCGATCCTTGGCAGCCGCAAACTCGGCATTTTCAGAAAGATCACCGTGTGCTCTTGCTTCCTCAATAGCTTTTATGTTGCCAGGCCTTTCAACTTTTTTTAAATGTTCTAGTTCTTTTTTAAGAGTTTCATAGCCTCTTGTTGTAATGGGTATTCGTTCCAACTTTACACTCCTGTATTATAAATACTTATCCGCCAGAATTTCTGCAATCTGAACGGCATTGGTTGCGGCTCCCTTTCGGATGTTATCCGCAACAATCCAAATATTTATCCCGTTTGGTATCGACTCGTCCTGCCTGATGCGCCCTACCATCGTCAGATCCTGACCGGCTGCATCTATCTGAAGAGGATAAACATTATTCTTGACATCATCAACCAGCTTAACCCCTGGGGCTTTTTCAAGCAATGCTTTAACCTCACTGGCAGAAATGAATGCTTTTGTCTCAATATTAACGGACTCGGCATGACTGAAAAAGACAGGCACCCTTACAGTTGTAGCTGTTACTCCGATAGTATCGTCTTCCATTATCTTTCTGGTCTCATTTAACATTTTCATTTCTTCTTTGGTATAGCCGTTATCAAGAAACACATCTATATGAGGAAGACAATTAAAAGCTATTCTGTGCGGATAAACATTTTTCTTATATTCAATACAGTTTATCATGGCCCTTGTCTGATCAAAAAGCTCATCTATAGCCTTTTTACCGGTACCTGAAACCGCCTGATATGTTGAGACAACAATTCTTTTGATTCCGCATTTTTTCTGTATAGGGTTTAAAGCAACGACCATTTGAATTGTAGAACAGTTCGGGTTTGCAATAATCCCCTTCTTTTTATAACCGGCAATGGCATGGGGATTGACTTCCGGAACCACAAGCGGAACATCGACATCCATCCGCCATGCACTGGAATTATCAACTACTACACATCCGCTATTTGCAGCAATCGGCGAAAATTTAAGGCTTGTTCCTCCGCCAGCTGAAAACAAAGCAATATCCATGCCTTTAAAAGAGTTTTCCGTAAGTTCTTCTACTGGTACTCCATCTCCCTTAAACTGCAATGTTCGCCCAACCGAACGGCTTGAAGCTAAAAGCTTAATTGACTTTACAGGAAAATTCCTCTCTTCAAGACACTTTAGCATCTGATTGCCGACAGCACCCGTTGCCCCGGCTACTGCAATATTAAATTTTTTTTCAGACATTGTTCTTTCCTTAATCATGGTTCAAGGTTCAACGTTCACGGTTCACAGTTATTGTAAACCACCAATAGCCAACTGTGAACCCGGAACCGTGAACCCATCAACCTTTTATTATATAACCTTTTATCAGATCGCCGACTCCACTTGTAGTATAACCCATTTTACCGGCAGCTACATCTATTATGTCATTGCGAAGAACATTTTTAACTGCATTTTCAATCATAACGGCAGCCCGTTCTTCTCCTAATGTCTCAAGCATAACTTGAGCTGCCGAAATTGCTGCTATCGGATTTATAATCTGTTTGCCGGTATATTTTGGAGCAGAACCACCTATTGGCTCAAACATTGATACTCCTTCAGGATTAATATTGGCACCTGCGGCTATACCCATACCACCCTGAATCATGGCGCCAAGATCGGTAATTATATCTCCAAACATATTGTCTGTAACAATGACATCAAACCATTCCGGATTTTTTACCATCCACATACAAATCGCATCAACATTGGCATAATCGGTTTTGATATCAGGATATTCCTTCGCAACCTCATTAAAGGTGCGCTCCCAAAGATCAAAAGCATAGGTCAAAACATTAGTCTTGCCGCAAAGAGTGAGTTTTTTTTCTTTGTTTCTTTTACGGCAGTACTCAAATGCAAAACGCACACATCGTTCAACACCTTTACGGGTATTGATCGATTCCTGAATAGCAACTTCATCAGGTGTATCCTTTTTAAGAAAACCGCCTGCTCCTGTGTAAAGTCCCTCGGTATTTTCACGAACAACTACAAAATCTATATCTTCCGGACCCTTGTTTTTAACAGGAGTTTCAACTCCTTCATAAAGCCTTACAGGTCTTAAGTTTATATATTGATCACAACGAAATCTTAAATTTAACAGTATTCCCTTCTCAAGGATTCCGGGTTTAACGCCAGGATGGCCGATTGCGCCAAGATACATAGCGTCATTAGTGAGCAAAGATTCAATAACAGTTTCTGTAAGTAGTTCTCCCGTAGCCAGATAATGCTCTCCACCTAAATTATAATTATGATAGGAAAGTTTAAACCCGCACTTTTCGGAAACTGCATCCAATACCTTGATCCCTTCGGCAACAACTTCAGGCCCGGTGCCGTCGCCGGGTATAACAGCTATCTTGTATTCCTTTGTCATCTTTTCACCGCAATAAATATTTTGCTAAAAGCCTAAAAAACCCGGCGTTAGCAATAATTAAATTTTATATTTTCCAAACTGAGCCACTTTCAAAACGTTTCAGTTTGGTCAAGCTCAAGGCGGGAGAAAATTTCAACCACAGGAATACATTGAGTATTTCGAGGATTGAAATTTGAGCCCAACGCAGAGATCGGCCAAAATGGGGCGTTTTGAAACTG
>JBDRRF010000058.1:0-12369 GCA_043825875.1 Pseudomonadota bacterium
TTTCTACTCATCATCCTTTCATACAGCAATACCTTCAATTCTTCATGGCATCTTGATGATTACAATAATATTGTCAATAACCGCATAATCAGAATTAATGATCTAAGCACAGATTCTGCTGTCGGAGTTTTAGCCACCAAAGGAGATGGGTTAAGATTCCGGCCTGTTTCCATGTTTTCATTTGCTATAAACTGGTATTTTGGAAAAGATAATGTTTTTGGATATCATATCGTAAATACCTGCATACATATTCTTACCAGTTTTTTCCTGTTCCTTACTATATTTTCACTTTTTAATACCCCGAACCTTAAAAGCAAGTTAAGTGAAGAAGATAAATATTTTATTTCATTGCTTTCAGCAATTCTGTGGGCAATAAATCCCATCCAGATTCAGGCTGTTACTTATATAGTTCAGCGCATGACATCGATGGCGGCATTATTTTATATAATTGGCCTATTTCTTTATATAAAAGCAAGGTTATTCAGTTCTTTATATAAAAAAGCCACTCTATTTATTTGTATTTTACCTGCCTTTATTTTTGCAATTTATTCCAAGGAAAATACTATCACTTTACCTCTTGCTCTGATTCTTATTGAAATATTATTTTTTCAGGATTTAGCTAAGCCTGAAAAAAGAAAAAAACTACTTATAGCTTCCGGAATTGCAACAATTATAATCATATTTCTCGGAATCTTTCTTTTTCTTGGTAAGGACCTTTTAAATATATTACGCAGCTATGAAAACCGTTATTTTACACCGTATGAGCGACTGCTCACAGAAGCAAGAATTCTTGTTTACTATATTTCCCTGATTTTTTATCCCGCTCCCACGCGGCTTTCAATTGAACATGATATAGATATTTCCACCTCTATATTTCACCCGTGGACAACAATGCCGTCAATCATTTTCATTATTATCTTGATCGGCATTGGAATATGGCAGGCAAGAAAAAGGCCTTTTTTGAGTTTTGCAATACTATTCTTTTTCCTAAATCACATAATAGAATCTACTATAATTGGTCTTGAGTTGATATTTGAACACAGAAATTATCTTCCGTCTTTTTTTATTTTTATTCCGGTTTGTTTGGGATTGAAAAAGTTAATTGACAATTATCAGACAAATAAATTCATGCGTTTTATTATATGTTTATTTATTGCCTGCCTTATCACAGGATTTGGAATAAGTACTTATGTGGGAAACATTAAATGGACTTCTGAAGTTACCTTATTAACAGATGCTATGAATAAAGCGCCTCAATCTGCTCGTGCTGCAACAAATTTTTCCAAGGCATATTATGAAAGCACAGAGCAATATAGCGAAGCAATTGAACTTTATCACAAAGCTCTTTATCTTAAGACCCACAACAGATATTATAAAGGTTTTATTCTAAACAATATTGCCGGTATTTATTATCATCTCGGTGATCTTAAAAGAGCAGAAAAATTTTGGGAGAAAGCCTCAGAGGTTAATCCTGTATATAAATTTCCTTTTTACGGGCTTGCACTGGTATCATTTAAAAACAATAAACTATACAAAGGGCTTTACTACCTTAATAAAACAGGTCCTAAAAACAAAAACCACAAGGATGTCTTAAATCTTAAAGGCATTATTTTATATAAACAGGGAAACCATATTGAAGCTTTAAAATATTTCAGAAAATCCCTGATATTTAATAAAAATGATGATAATGTACTTACAAACATCGGTGCTGTTTACTGCCTGATGGGAGAATATAAAAAAGCTGAACTGTTTTTAAAAGAAGCAGTAAAACGTAACCCCATAGATGAAATTTCACTTACATGGCTGATCGAAATGGCTTTAAGATTCGAAAACAACATAGCGGCAGACCGATATATCGATAGTTTATTTTCTTCAATGGAGACTAATGAGTTAATGTTTTTTATAAATAAGCTTAATAGAAATGCTGTAACTAAAGATGCTGTAATGACGCCTCATTACCAAAAGCTTGTTGCAAAGAAAGTTTATGATAGGATAAAATTAAAAACGGATAAAATGATAGTTCCGTAATAATCTCATAGACGCGTCACTCCGGTGGAAACCGGAGTCCAGACGAAGTTGCACTCATTGATATAACTGGATTCCGGCCTTCGAAACTGTGTCATAATTAGAAAAAATGTCATTTAGAACTTATGTGAGTAATCTTAAAATACTGAATTTGTTTAAACCAAGATTTCTCGCTTCGCTTCGAAATGACATAAAAATGAATTGCGACACAACATCTTCGCCGGAATGGTAAAAGATGATGGTTTCCGACTATTTAAGAAGCAGTCAAAATTGATTAACTACATGTATTCAAAAAATCAAAATATCAAACCACTACCGTTCCCCGTATATGTCTGGACTTTTGTTTTTCTATTACTTGCAGGTATTTCCGATTCCATTTATCTTGCGGTTCACCATTATCTTGTTTATACGGATATCGGATACGAAAGCTTTTGCGCAATCTCTAAAGCAATTAATTGTGATACGGTTTCTCAAAGCCCTTATTCCGTATCTTTAGGCATGCCTGTCGCCATATGGGGATTCTTCGGATATTGCTTTTGCATACTGCTATTGCTTTTTGCACTTCTTTCCAATGCAGTGAAAAACCGCATTTGGCAACTGCTATTTTCCATATCTGTTATTTACAGCTTTATAAGCATTATCTTCGCTATAGTATCAACTGTCTATATCAAAAGCTACTGTATAATGTGTATAATAAGCTATGGAATAAATTTTTTATTGGTTTTTTATTCATGGCTGATAATCAGAAGATTCGGAGAAAAAGAAGGAATTATTACCGGGCTTTGTCGGAATTTACAATTTATAGCAAGTAAGAAAAAACTGTTTTTATCTTTATTCGTTCCCTTCATAGTGCTTTTTGTTTCGGTCTATATGTTTTTTCCGGCTTACTGGAATCTTAACCCTCCTCCTCTTTCTGCAAATGTTTTAAAAGGAATAACAAAAGACGGTCACCCATGGATAGGAGCCTCACAAAGCCCTGAGCTTATAATAACAGAGTACACTGACTATCTATGTTTCCAATGCAAAAAAATGCATTTTTTTCTTCGTCATATTATAGAAAGAAATCCGGATAAAATAAGACTTATCCACAGACACTACCCAATGGATAATAAATACAATCCATTTGTAAAAGAGCCGTTTCATATAGGATCAGGCGAAATGGCTATTCTTTCCATTTATGCATCATCAAAAGGCAAATTCTGGGAGATGAATGATGCTTTGTTCAGTATTAATAAGAAAGAAAAGCATATCGATCTTTATAAACTTGCCCAAAAGACCGGCCTGGATTCAAAAGAGCTTGCAGCAGCAAGATATGATAATAAAATCAGACGAGCTCTCTGGCTTGATATCAAAGATGGTTTAAAGCTTGGAATTACAGGGACTCCAGCATATGTTATAAATGATAAAATGCATCTTGGTGAAATCCCGGCAGATGTTTTAAAAAAATATATAAAGTAAATCAGGCCCACACATAAAAGATACGGTCAGTTATGAATTATAGGAAATTAAATAATAAAGTAATTGCGCCTTCATTCTTAACGGCAAATATCATACTTGCATTATTTGCAGCTGCTATTATTATCGCTATATTAATACTCTCTTCGGTTCCTCCTGTAAGCAGGGATGCGCTCACTCATCATCTTGCAGTTCCAAAGCTTTATTTAAATTATGGCGGAATATATGAAATCCCTTCATTAATATTTTCATATTATCCCATGAACCTTGATCTCTTATATCTTGTCCCTCTTTATTTCGGAAATGATATAGTTCCTAAATATATCCATTTTTTTTTCGGATTGCTTACAGCGTTTCTTATTTACAGATACTTAAAAAAACGTACTAATAAGACCCACGCGCTCTTTGGGGGTCTCTTCTTTTTATCCATACCTGTTATTGTAAAGCTTTCCATAACAGCTTATGTTGATTTAGGACTGGTCTTTTTTTCAACCGCGTCCATAATGTTTATGTTTAAGTGGATTGAATCCGACTTCAAGCTTAAACAACTTATTGCTTCAGCTGTTTTTTGCGGCCTATGTCTTGGCACAAAATATAATGCCATCATAGTTTTTTTTCTCTTATCCGTATTCGTTGTCTTTACATATATAAGGACTTATGATCACAGTAAAAACAAACCTAAATCAACCAAATCCATTAAAGCAATATATTTTGGCATTATATTTATTATTGTTTCTCTGCTGGTTTTTTCTCCCTGGATGGTAAGAAATTACATCTGGACAAAAAATCCGGTATATCCGCTATATCAAAATTTTTTTAAAAAATTAGATGCCAAAACAATTTCATCAACACTTGGCAAGAATAATAATGTTTTTGTTGAAACAAAAAAAAATACCGGAAACAAAAAATGGAGTTCTTTTGCAATAAGGCGAATTTTATATAACGAATCTTTACCCAAAATTGCGCTTATTCCAGTAAGAATATTTTTTGAAGGAGAAGACGGCAATCCAATACATTTTGATGGGAAATTATCTCCGTTCTTATTTATATTACCTTTTTTTGCATTTGTAGGTTTTAAGGAAAATGACAAATTATTGAAAACTGAAAAAAAGATACTTCTTGCTTTTTCAATTTTATATATTCTGTTCGCTTTTTTCACAACAGATATGAGAATAAGATATATTGCTCCGGTAATCCCGCCTCTTGTTATACTTTCGGCCATGGGGCTTTATAATATATTTTTATCCTTAAGCGCCCGTTTTTCTTTTTTCTCTGGAAGAATATATCAGTATTGTATATTTGCTTTTATTAGTGTAGTTATTTTCAGTAATATCGTATATATCATTAAACAATTCGAATATGTAAAACCATTTGGATATTTAAGCGGAAACCTAAGCCGGGATGAATATATTGAAAGATATCGTCCTGAGTATGCAGCATTTCAATACGCAAACAATAATCTTTCAAACAACGCAAAAGTACTATGCTTGTTTCTCGGTAATCGCCGTTACTACAGCGATAGGGATGTAATCTTTGATGGAAATTTATTTATAGCTTCTGTAAAAAATAAAGAAATATTATCTGATTTAAAGAAAAAAGGAATAACACATCTTCTTATATGGTATAATCCTTTTGATAAGTGGGCGAATAACAATTTTAATGACAAAGATAAATTGTTGCTGGAAAAGTTCTTTAAGGAAAATACCGTGCTTGTATTTTCTAAAAAAGGATACGGCTTGTTTGAGTTAAAGCCTTAAATTCATTTTTTTGATGGAATTGTAAAATTTCCAACCAAAGTATTATGATTCCAATAATTCCAGGAGAAGCAAATGAACAACCATCCAGATCCTGCAGCTATCAGATACCGAAATAAACGGCTTGAGAACTGGAATGCTGTTTCAATCATAAAAGAGAAAAAACAAGGAATAGGAAAATATTACCATGATCTTCTAAAATACTATTATAAATTTACCATCCCATCCGGTTTAAAGGTTCTTGAATTTGGATGTGGACATGGCGACCTGCTTTCTGCTGTTGAACCGTCATTTGGAGTAGGCATAGACTTTTCTCACAAGATGATAAAATATGCTTCCCTAAAACACAAAAGTCTTTATTTCCTTTGCGCTGACGCTCACGAAGTAATCCTAAAAACTAAATTTGATGTGATAATACTTTCCGATCTTGTAAATGACCTCTGGGATGTACAACGCGTATTGGAAAGACTTAAAGATCTATCCCATGCAGGAACCCGTATAGTAATTAATTATTTTAACAACCTGTGGCGAATTCCTCTCGGGATTATAAAAAGTATAAAGCTGGGGCATCAGGTACTTGAGCAAAACTGGCTGACTAACCAAGACATCTCAAATCTGTTAAAAATATCCGGTTTTGAAACAATAAAACATAATGAACATATTATAACCCCTTTCTACTTACCAATTCTTTCTGCTTTTACCAATCGTTATCTTCTGCGATTTCC
Source organism: Pseudomonadota bacterium (assembly GCA_043825875.1). GTDB lineage: Bacteria > Desulfobacterota > Desulfobacteria > Desulfobacterales > RPRI01 > RPRI01. Next base: position 5,960 of record JBDRRF010000058.1, read on the forward strand.
TCCTTTCAAATGGTTAGCTCTAACAAATATGGTGATTGCAAGACCTGAACCCCATTTGGATAAAGCTGCAATAAGCAATCTTATGGCGGTCTCAATAATTGTGCCTGCCCGCAATGAAGCTGGAAATATTGAAGAAATTATTAATAGAACTCCGCCTTTCGGAAAAGAAACCGAAATAATTTTTGTTGAAGGACATTCAAATGATAGTACATTTGAAACCATTAAAAAAATGATAGAGAAATATCCCGATAGAAATATAAAAGTATATCAGCAGAATGGAAAGGGAAAAGGGGATGCCGTTCGCCTTGGATTTGAAAAGGCTTCAGGTGAAATACTTATGATTCTAGATGCTGACATGACTGTCCCACCTGAATTACTACCCCGTTTTTATGAAACTATTGTTTCAGAAAAAGGTGAATTCATTAATGGTGTTCGCCTTGTTTATCCAATGGAAGACCAGGCAATGAGATTTTTCAATATTGCAGGTAATAAGTTCTTCAGCCTGGCATTCTCCTGGCTTCTCGGGCAATCAATAAAAGATACTCTTTGCGGCACCAAGGTTTTATTTAAACATCACTATGAAATGATATCTAAACACAGAAAGTATTTTGGGGATTTTGATCCTTTTGGGGATTTTGACCTTTTATTCGGTGCAGCAAAACTTAATCTGAAAATTACAGAACTTCCTTTGCGTTACCGGTCAAGAACTTATGGAGATACCAACATAGACCGCTGGAGCCATGGCTGGCTTCTGCTTAAAATGGTTTTTTTTGCCGCTCAAAAAATCAAATTTATTTAATACCATGTTAAAGCAACTGCTAAAATTCTCATTAGAACATCCATATATCCGGGATATTGATATCGACTCCCCGGAAGCTGCTATGTTGCGGCTAAAGATAATAAAAGAAAAAAAATTCTTGAAAAAATTATACAATGAATTCTACAGCATGATACTAAAAGAACTTCCAGCGGATTATAATGCTCCTATACTTGAAATAGGTTCGGGAGGCGGTTTTTTAAAAGAATATATCCCCGGTTTGCTAACATCGGAAATTTTGATGATTAAAGACGTTGACACCGTTCTTGATGCGAGAAACATTCCTTTTAAAGAAAATTCTCTTTCCGGAATCGTAATGCTAAATGTCTTTCATCATATTCCGTCCATAAATTCATTTTTGAAACAAGCTTCATTTTGTATCAAACAAAAAGGACTTTTAGTAATGATTGAACCGTGGGTATCACCATGGTCAGAATTTGTGTATAAGCATTTGCACCATGAACCGTTTGATCCTGAAACAAAAGAGTGGAGTCTTACCAAAGATGATTCCCCTCTTTCACATGCTAATTCAGCTCTTCCATGGATAGTCTTTGAACGAGACAAAGATGTTTTTGAACAAAAATATCCCAACTGGAAGATAAAAAATCTTACTCTTCATACTCCCTTTTGCTATATATTATCAGGCGGGGTTTCTATGAGAAGTTTTATGCCAGGTTGGCTTTTTAAATTCTTCCATGGTTTGGAAAAGTCAACTGCTTTCTGGAATAAATATTTAGCTATGTTTGCATTAATAGTACTTGAGAAAAGAAGATAATGGAAACATTTACTACTGATAATAAACATCAAGATAGTTATTCATCCAGAAGAATAATATTAATCTGTATTATTCTTTTTATTGTAACCTTTGCCGTATACTCTCAAGTTATATATCATGATTTTATCAATTTTGATGATGATATATATGTAACAGATAATTTCAAAGTTATAAAAGGACTTCACACTGATAATTTGCCGTGGGCATTTAGTTTAACGGAAAAGCATGGTGTTCCATATTGGCATCCTCTAACATGGGTGTCTCATATGCTTGATTGCAGTCTTTTTGGCCTTAATGCCGGAATGCACCATTTAGTAAACCTGATCTTTCATATAACAAATACACTTCTTCTGTTTTATCTGTTAAATCTTACAACAGGTGCCATTTGGAGAAGTGCAATGGTCGCTGCGTTGTTCGCTATACATCCTCTTAATGTTGAATCTGTTGCATGGATCGCCGAAAGGAAGAACCTTTTAAGCACCTTTTTCTGGATGCTTACAATGTTGTTTTATATTTATTACACAAAGCGTCAAAATATTATTACATTTACTATCGTAATTATATCCTTTATTCTGGGACTTCTTGCAAAACCAATGCTTGTAACCCTTCCTTTTGTTTTTCTTCTTTTCGACTACTGGCCACTAGAAAGATTTTCTTTAAATGAGTTTAAATCTCAAAAGGAGATCATTTTTCATCTTTTATTAGAGAAAGTCCCTTTTTTTATTATTTCATTATGTTCTGTTTATATTTCGTCAGTTTCATTGAATCTTCAAGGCAGCATAATAAGTACAAGCCATGTCCCAATTTGTCTCCGTCTGGAAAATTCGGTTGTTTCCTGTGTATCTTACATAGGTAAAATGATATGGCCTTCCTATCTTTCAGTTTTTTATCCATTCCCACTAAGCATTCCGGAATGGAAAGTAATTACAGCTTTGACTTTGCTTATTGCAGTAACTGTTGTATTTGTGTTTGTTATGATAAAAAGGTTTCCTTATCTTACAACAGGATGGTTATGGTTTATAGGAACATTTATACCTGTTTCGGGACTTGTTCAAGCTGGCAAGTGGCCTGCAATGGCCGATCGTTGGGCATATATTCCATGTATAGGCCTGTTTATTATAATTTCATGGGGAGGATATGAGCTATTTAGCAGGTACCACTTTAAAAATATTGGGACGGCTATAGTTTCTTCTGTAATTATTATTGCACTTTCTGTAGTAACATTCATTCAGCTGACACACTGGGGTAACAGTGAATCTCTTTATAAACATGCTCTACAAGTTACACCAAACAATTTTATTATTTTAAATAATATGGGTACCGCACTTATAAAGGATAAGAGATATTCAGATGCGGAAGTATATTTAAAAAAAGCCTTAAAATTAAAACCTGACTATTCAAAAGCTTATTTTAATCTTGGCACAGCGCTTTATAAACAGGGTTATCTAAAAGAAGCTGTAAAACATTATTCGGAAGCTTTACGAATTAATCCCGAGTATTCTGAACCATATTATAATTTAGGGCTTTTATTTTTCAAACAAAACAGGATTGAGCAGGCAATTAAATATTATATTAAGGCAATTAAACTAAAGCCAGATTATGCAGAAGCTCATAATAACCTCGGCCTTGCATATTACAAGACAGGAATAACCGGAAATGCTTTAAAACATTATTCGGAAGCTTTACGAATTCACCCTAATCTGGCTGAAGCACATAAAAATATCGGCAATCTCCTGTTTAATTCCGGTAATTTTGATGCAGCCTTATCTCATTTTAAAAGAGCAGCAACAATAAATCCCAAAGACAAAAACATAGAAAAAGTAATAATAACGGCATTAAAAGCAAAAGAAAAATTTCAAAAGAAAGAAAAAAGACTTTTGGATATAATTGGCCTTAACCCGGACGATTATATTTGTCACACTGATCTTGGCAATTTTTATCTAAGTTATAAAAAACTTAATTTAGCTATTAAACAGTATAAAAAAGCTTTAACAATTAATCCTGATGATCATTTAATTATCATAAAGCTTGCAAAAATATACGCAATGAAAGGTAATTATAACAAAGCTATTTCTGAAGCTAAAAGAGCAATAGCATTGAAACCTGATTATGCCTATGGATATTATTTCATCGCATCTATTTATTCTTTGTTAAATGATAAAGAAAAGTCGATAGAATGGCTCAAAAAGTCTGTTGATAAAGGTTATAATGACTGGTCTTATTTGCGTTCAGATAAAAATCTTTACAACATCCGAAGCACTTCATATTATATGGAACTTGCAAAAAAGAAATAATTTACTCCCAAGGAAATTTCTTGAAAATAAATAACAATCTAAAACACACACTTTCCGAGAAGAATCAAACAATTGCTATTTGCCTGTTCATTGTCCTGATAACACTTTTTGTTTATGCCCAACTTATTTCATATGACTTTATTAATTTTGATGATCCCCTTTATGTATATTCAAATAACAATATCAATTCTGGAATATCCTTAAAGAACATGTTTTGGGCGTTTGACTTTAATGAAGTGACTTACTGGCATCCTCTTACGCTTATTTCTCAAGTATACTGACTGAACAAATTAAACTAAAAAAAGTTTATTCGTTTTTATCAGGAGCACTTTGTTTATCAATTTTGATGCTGATCACATATATACAGGTCGGATACTGGAAAAACAGCGCTATGCTTTTTGAGCACACATTAAAAGTAACGGAAAGCAACTTTCTTGCGCATAATAATATGGGCAGTTATTTGTTGAGAAAAGGAAATATAAAAGAAGCAAAACAGCATTTTTCAGATGCCCTTATCATAAACCCATATTTTGAAGAGGCTCTTAATAATACAGGTATTGTATACTTCACCGAAGGAAAATATTTAGAGGCTATAGATTATTACCGGAAAGCATTAAAATTAAACCCGGTTAACGCTGAAACTCTTAACAACATTGGAGTTGCTATGATTTATTCAGGAAATACTGATAAAGCTATTAAATATTTTACAAGGGCTCTTGAGATAAATCCTGAATATAAAAGCGCTTATGATAATCTTAAAAAAGCTTTAAAATTAAAAGCCGCTTTTGTAAATCAGAAGGAAAAACAAAAAGCTGTAAATTAATTTTCCATTATATTTGATATTTTCATAAATTTAAGGCATTGTATCCATATTTAAGCTACTTACTAAACTTTTACAGGATATAAATAATGCGCCCAAACAAAGTTTCAGTCATAGTACCGGTTTTTAATGAAGCAGAAATAATAGTAGGTCTTATTCATAAGATACAAGAGCTTTATCCTGATTATGAAGTTATCGTTATTAATGATGGTTCAACTGATAATAGCGCAAAACTTGCCGAAAAAGCCGGTGCTATTGTTTACAGCCATCCTTATAATATTGGCAATGGTGCAGCCATCAAAAGCGGAATGAGAGTAGCATCAGGAGATATATTAGTATTTATGGATGGGGACGGACAGCATGACCCGGCGGATATAGCAGGCTTAGTAAAATATATGCCGGATTATGACATGGTGGTTGGTGCAAGAAACATAAAAAATCATGCATCTTTTGGAAGAGCTATAGGAAACAGTTTTTATAACTGGCTGGCGTCTTATGTAGCAAAATTTTATATCAAAGATCTCACATCAGGATTCCGGGCTATAAAATCAAAGATAGCAAGAAACTTTTTAAACCTTATTCCAAATACCTACTCATATCCGACAACCCTTACCTTAAGCGTTTTAAGAAGTGGCTGGGCGGTGAAATACGTTCCTATAGAAATAAAGGAAAGAAAAACAGGTAAAAGCAGTATTAAGTTTTATAAAGACGGCGTCAGGTTTTTTATGATCATAGCAAAAATTTGCACTCTTTATTCTCCATTAAGAATTTTTCTTCCTGTAAGTTTTGTTATTTTTCTTCTTGGATTATCTAATTCCATATATACTTTATCGGTTCATAATAGGTTTACGAATATGAGCGCCCTTCTTTTAATGAGTTCAATCATTATCTTCATGATGGGACTTGTATCCGAACAAATATGCCAGATGAGACATGAAGGACAGGAAGAAACCCACCTGCCAATTTCAAAGCAATAACACTGACACAAGTTCATTAATTCAAAAAACAGCCTGCATTTCATATAATAACTTAATTATTCATATAATAATATATATCAACCCATTAGCGGTTATTATATAATAATTTCTGTATTGACCTTTTATGCTATGTTAGTGTATTTAACATTAACAAAATAAATATCCTGGCCGGTTGAAAAATATGATGGGCAAATCGATTAACAATACCTGGAAATATTGATGAAACAATATGTAATTGATGAACTAAGACACAATGACTATGAAAAGATAAAGACATATCTTGGTGAAAACCTTGAACCTTCTGATATTTATGGAATTTACTGGCTGCCCATTGATAATAATTTTTTAGCCAAAGAACAGGCAGCCCATATTAATTGTCAACCGTTTTTCTTTATTATCAGCCTTGAAGAGAAACTGATATCAATTGAGCTCCTGGTACGTACAAGAAACAGGGTTTCATGTAATTGCATCGACTATGCCACTGAAAAGCAGAGAAACTGGCTTATCGGTTATATAGATGATATGCTGAATAGGCTTGAAGTTTCAGTTTAATATGAATTTAATGGGCTCGAAAAAGACTATCAACAGAGCCACTTTCAAAACGTTTCAGTTTGGTCAAGCTCAAGGCGGGAGAAAATTTCAACCACAGGAATACATTTAGTATTTCGAGGATTGAAATTTGAGCCCAACGCTTAAGATCGGCCAAAATGGGGCGTTTTGAAACTGG
>JBDRRF010000059.1:0-14572 GCA_043825875.1 Pseudomonadota bacterium
ATGACGATTTGCTGTCTCGTATTCAACATGTGCTGTTGCTATCGTTATGCCCCTTTCTTTCTCCTCAGGAGCCTTATCTATCTGATCAAACGGTATATACTCTGCCATACCTTTCAATCCGCTATGCTTTGTTATCGCAGCTGTTAGTGTTGTCTTCCCATGATCTATATGACCTATGGTACCAACATTAACATGCGGCTTCTTCCTCTCAAATTTCTTCTTAGCCATTTTCAATACCCTCCCAATAAAGGGGCTTAAATTAGAATAACAATTCTACCATCTGAAATGAGCAAAAGCCTTATTTGCTTCAGCCATTTTATGAGTATCTTCCCTTTTCTTTATTGAAGCGCCTCTCTTGTTTGCTGCATCCAAAATTTCACCGGCCAACTTGCCTGCCATACTCTTTTCATTGCGCTGGTGTGCAAAATTTATTACCCACCTTATTCCAAGAGCCATCCTTCTGGCCGGTCTTATTTCTGTGGGAACCTGATATGTTGATCCACCAACCCGCCGGGATTTAACTTCAATTATCGGTTTTACATTATCCAAAGCCTGTTCAAAAATCTTTACCGGCGGCTCATTTGTGTTTTTCTCAATGATACCAAATGCTTCATAGAGTATTGACTCGGCAAGGCTCTTTTTCCCATCCTTCATGATAGCTTTAATGAATTTGGCAACAACCTTGTTGTCGTATTTAGAATCAGGGATAACAACCCGCTCAGGCACATCTCTTCTTCTCGGCATAAATCACACCATTTATATTATATCTGTTTATTAAAAAAAATAATTACCTACATTGACATTTTTTCAAGAATAAATCCAGCTACTCCTTGCAACTTATTTGAATAGCCTGCAAACCAAATAATCACTTTGGCCTTTTTGCACCATACTTGGATCTGCTCTTCTTTCTGTCCTCAACTCCCAGTGTATCAAGAGTGCCTCTTACTATGTGATATCTTACACCTGGAAGATCTTTAACACGTCCTCCACGAACCAATACAACTGAATGCTCCTGAAGATTATGCCCCACTCCCGGAATGTATGCTGTAACCTCTGCACCTGAAGTAAGCCTTACCCTTGCAACTTTCCGCAAAGCAGAGTTTGGCTTTTTAGGAGTTGATGTATATACACGCGTACATACACCTCTTTTCTGAGGAGCTCCTTTAAGGGCCGGTGTAGTAACCTTCTTGGCAATCTTGGTCCTGCCTTTTCTAACTAACTGATTGATTGTAGGCATATTCCCCTCTTAAAATATTATTCACCCGTACAAAATTCAGACATTTACCACAAAGGATAAATAAATATTTTATTTTAAATTTTGTACACTTCGTGGTTTTAAAAACCATTGTATTTTTTATGGCTTTTTACAATTCATAAAACTCAAAATCTATGCTGTAAAACGATGTTTTATACGCACATCCTGTATTTATGTCAAGCAATTTTATATCAAAATACAATTAAAATCTGCCCGCCCTAAATATATATAAGATCTTATTATTAAAATTATATAGTATCAAACTGTTATTAATGGGATATTTCTATATTCTGGTTTAATGAAAGACCGGAACCTGCAGGTATAACTCTGCCCATAATAACATTTTCTTTAAGTCCATGAAGATGATCAATAGCACCGGCAATACTGGCATCGGTTAACACCTTGGTAGTCTCCTGGAATGATGCTGCTGAAATAAAACTATCGGTGCTTAAAGATGCTTTTGTTATTCCAAGTATAAGGGGTTCGGCAATAGCCGGCTTTCCACCTTTTGCCTTAACCGCCATGTTTATCTCTTCATATCTTCCGCGATCAATCTGTTCTTCAAGGATAAAGTCAGTGTCTCCGACCTCAACAACCTTAACACGTCTTGTCATCTGTCGTACAATTACTTCAATATGTTTGTCGTTTATACGTACTCCCTGCAATCTATAAACTTCCTGGACTTCATCAACAAGATAACGGGCTAGAGCCACTTCCCCTTTGATGTTTAAGATATCCTGCGGTATGGCCGAACCGCCGATAATCGGCTCCCCTGCCCTTATATAATCGCCCTCATAAACATTTATATGTTTACCGCGTGCAACCAGATATTCTTTCTTTTCACCAAAATCGACAGGCGTTACTGTTACTTTTTGCTTTCCTTTTTTAGTACTTTTTGCAATGGAAACATAACCGTCTATCTCGCTTAATATTGCTATTTCCTTTGGTTTTCTTACCTCAAAAAGCTCCGCAACTCTTGGGAGACCACCTGTTATGTCTTTGGTTTTCGTGGTTGCTCTGGGAAGTTTCGCAATAACATTGCCGGCTTTGACATCTTCACCTTCTTCAACCATTAAAACCGCACCAATTGGAAGAATATAACGAGCCATTCCTGATGATTCGGAAAGTTTGACTGTTTTGCCATCTTCATCTTTGATTGAAATCCTCGGCCTAACCTCTGTGCCTTTTGCTTCAATTATTGTTCGACTCGATTTTCCTGTAACAGGATCAACTTTCTCCTTCATTGTCCTGCCTGGCGTAATATCTCCAAACTTAACGGTTCCTGCAACTTCTGTAATAATGGGTGTTGTAAAAGGATCCCAGGTAGCAAGAAGATCTCCTGGTTTTCCTGTTTCAGGATCAGGCCCCTTAACCTTCTGGCCATCAATAACCATAATATGCGCACCGTAAATTACTGGAAAGCTTTCAAGCTCACGGCCTGAATCACTTACAACTGTAAATTTACCGCCGCGGCGATTCATTACAATATATTGGTTTTCCGCATTTTTAACAACATGAAGGTCAACAAATTTAATTGTTCCTTCAACTCTTGCCCTGATATCGGCCTGTTCAACCCTCCGGCTCGCAGTACCGCCGATATGGAATGTCCGCATAGTAAGCTGAGTACCAGGCTCACCTATCGACTGGGCGGCGAGAATTCCGACAGCCTGTCCCAATTCAACCTGGGCTCCGCTTGAAAGATCTCTTCCATAGCATTTTGCACACACACCATATCTGGCTTTACAAGTAAGAACAGATCTTATCCTGGCATTTGTTATTCCTGCGTCTTCTATTTTTTTTACAGATCCTTCGTCAATCTCATCCCTTTTCTTAACAAGAACCTCATCGGTAAAAGGATCAACTATATCATCCACTGCTACTCTGCCAAGGACTCTTTCTCCAAGTCGCTGAATAACTTCTCCGCCTTCAACCAGAGGCTCAACATCAACACCCATCAAAGTACCGCAGTCATCCTCCATAACTGCACAATCCTGGGCAACATCAGCCAGCCTCCTTGTTAAATACCCTGAATTTGCAGTTTTAAGAGCAGTATCGGCAAGTCCTTTTCTTGCACCATGTGTTGAAATAAAATACTGTAATACGGAAAGGCCCTCCCTGAAATTTGCACTTATCGGCGTTTCTATAATTTCACCGGAAGGTTTTGCCATTAGACCACGCATACCAGCCAGCTGACGCATCTGATCTTTACTGCCTCTTGCCCCTGATTCCGCCATCATATATATTGGATTAAAACTTTCTTCATAGACAGGTTTTCCATTTTTATCCAGCACAACATTCCCGTCACTGTCTTTCAAAGTTTCAACCTTCATTGCTTGCATCATTTCATTGGCAACATCATCGGTCGCTTTGGCCCAGATATCTACAACTTTATTGTATTTCTCACCTTGAGTGATGAGGCCCTCAGTATACTGCCGTCCGATTTCCAACACTTTATTTTCGGCTTTTTTGATTATATCTCCTTTTGCAGCCGGAATTATCATGTCACCAATCGAAATCGAGAGGCCTCCTTCTGTTGAGTACTTATAGCCTATATCTTTAAGTCTGTCAGCAAGAACAACTGTGGCTTTAGGGCCAAGATTTCTATAAGCATAATCAACAAGATCTCTTAAGGATTTCTTATCCTGCACCCTGTTAACAGCATCAAAAGGAATTTCAGCTCTCTTTTCATTTATCTGAAATATATGGTATTTTTCTTGTGAGGAAATTATTTCACTTATTTGCCCTTCTGCAAGAGAAAAAACAGGATCGGCATTTTCAATATCAAAGATTCTTGTAAACTCTTCCTTTCTTAAAAGACCGATATCACCATCTAAAGTTTTTCCGGAATTTTCGGAGTACTGGTTTACCATCTGCGAAAAAGATTCGCCACTTCTAATTTTTTCATGAATAGTTTTCGCATCTTCTTCCGAAGAAACCATAATATGGCTCATTCTTACAATATAATCCTTGGGAATAATTTCCCATAATAATATTCGCCCTGTTGTGGTATTAACTTTTTTCCCGTCTATCCGAACAACTATCTTAGCGTGAAGATCAATCATCCCGGAATCATAAGCAGAACGAACCTCATCCGGATCGGCAAATCTTTTCCCATCACCCTTCGCACCTGAGACTCCCCTTGTCATATAATATATCCCAAGAACAATATCCTGAGTCGGTACAATAATAGGACTTCCATTTGCTGCTGATAAAATATTGTTGCTGGAAAGCATTAAAATACGCGCCTCTATCTGTGACTCAACAGAAAGAGGAATATGGACAGCCATCTGATCGCCGTCAAAGTCAGCATTAAATGCTGTACATACAAGCGGATGGAGCTGAATGGCCTTGCCCTCAATAAGAATCGGTTCAAAAGCCTGAATGCCAAGCCGATGCAAAGTCGGTGCCCGGTTTAACATCACAGGATATTCTTTTACAACTTCGTCAAGGGTATCCCAAACCTCCGGGGTCTCACGCTCAACAAGCTTCTTGGCACTCTTTACAGTAGAAACAAGGCCTTTTTTCTCTAAGCGGAAGTAAACAAAAGGTTTAAAAAGCTCCAAAGCCATTTTCTTAGGAAGGCCACACTGATGAAGCCTGAGATTAGGGCCTATAGCAATAACTGTTCGCCCGGAATAATCAACTCGTTTGCCAAGCAGATTCTGACGAAAGCGCCCCTGTTTTCCTTTTAACGTATCACTTAATGATTTTAAAGGCCGCTTGTTGGATCCTGTAATAACTCTGCCATGCCTGCCATTATCAAACAGAGCATCCACCGCCTCCTGAAGCATCCTTTTTTCATTGCGGACTATAATATCAGGAGCTTTTAAATCTATCAGCCGTTTTAACCGGTTATTGCGATTTATGACTCTCCTGTAGAGATCATTAAGGTCGGAGGTGGCAAACCTGCCGCCTTCTAATGGAACAAGGGGACGCAAATCCGGAGGAAGAACAGGAATAACATCCATTATCATCCAGCAAGGATTTACCCCTGAACATCTGAATGCATCCACAATCTTAAGCCTTTTTGACAGTTTCTGCCTTTTTGCCAATGAGGTTGTAGCTTTAATATCGGTTCTTAACTCAGTGTATAATGATTCAAGATCAATATTTTCCAACAGGACCTTTATTGCTTCAGCACCGATACCAGCTTCAAATTTTGTCCCATATGTTTCAAGCGCATCACGGTATTTTTCTTCGGAAAGCAGCTGGCAACGCGTCAGCGGAGTCTCTTTCGGATCTAACACTATATAGCTGTCAAAGTATAAGACTTTCTCCAAACCCTTTAATGTCATATCTAAAAGGTTTCCTATTTTGCTGGGAAGACTTTTTAAAAACCATATATGTGCAACAGGCGCAGCAAGTTCAATATGGCCCATCCGTTCTCTTCGAACCTTGGACTGTATAACCTCGACGCCACATTTCTCACAAACTACTCCTCTGTGTTTCATGCGCTTGTATTTGCCACAATTACATTCGTAGTCCTTGGTAGGGCCAAAAATCTTGGCGCAAAACAAACCATCGCGCTCCGGCTTGAAAGTTCGATAATTTATTGTCTCCGGTTTTTTTATTTCACCAAAAGACCATTGCCTGATTTGTTCAGGTGAAGCCAAAGAAATCCGAACACCACTGTATTGTTTCGGATCAACAGGTTTGGCGAAGAAATCATATAAGGTTTCCAAATTCTACTCCTTATTTTCTTCCAAAAGATTTATATCCAAGCCAAGACTCTGCAATTCCCTTGTCATTACCTTGAAAGACTCGGGGATGCCAGGCTCAAGCATGTTCTGACCTTTTACTATCTTTTCATACATTCTGGTTCTTCCTGCCATATCATCAGATTTTACAGTCAGAAATTCCTGTAAAGCATGTGCCGCTCCGTATGCTTCCATTGCCCATACCTCCATCTCTCCGAGGCGCTGACCTCCAAATTGGGCTTTTCCTCCAAGCGGCTGCTGTGTTACAAGTGAATATGGCCCGATAGAACGTGCATGAATTTTATCATCTACAAGATGGTGAAGCTTTAACATATACATAGTTCCGACAGTAATCATGCCCTTAAAAGGTTCACCTGTTCGCCCGTCATACAGTGTGGCCTGGCCGGATGAATATTGTCCGGCTTCTTCAAGAAGCATCTTTATTTCAGATTCTTTAGCACCATCAAAAACCGGGGTCGCCATGTGAACACCATTTTTATAATTGCCGGCAAAATCACGCAACCCTTGCTCATCCATTTTTGATATAATTGCATTTGAGTCTTTATCAGTAAATATTTTATTAAACTTATTACGAAGTTCAGAAATATTATTTTCTTCTATCAAGACGTTTAACTGATCACCCAAACTTTTTGCTGCACGGCCGAGGTGAATTTCTAAAATTTGTCCGGCATTCATTCGGGAAGGAACGCCAAGTGGATTTAAGACCATATCAACTGGAGTTCCGTCTTCAAAATAAGGCATATCTTCCTGTGGCAAAATCCTTGAGACCACTCCTTTATTACCATGCCGGCCAGCCATTTTATCACCAACCGAAAGTTTTCTTTTCATGGCAATATATATCTTCACCATCTTAATAACACCAGGGGGAAGATCATCACCTTTTTCATATCTGCTGATGCTTTTTTCAAAATCCTCCCGGCAAAGGGTACGCTGAGATCTGTATTGTTCAAGAAGATCGTGAATCTGTTCTGTAACAGCGGCATCCTTTAAAACAATACCTTCAAGCTGAGCCACAGGAATGTCAGCAAGAATCTCTGCATCTATTTTGTCACCCTTTGCAAGCAAAGCTTTTTTACCCTTTTTGACCGGGGTATTGCATATCTGGCCGTCTAAAACCTTAACAATCTGAACGCGTGCGATATCTTCAATAACCGAAAGTTCATCATCACGGTTTCTCTCCAGCTCTTTTATTTCAGTCTCTTCTATAAAATATGTTCGTTCATCCTTATCTATTCCCCGTCTTGAAAAAACCTTGGCATCAATAACAGTTCCTTCAACTCCGGGGGGAACTCTTAAGGAAGTATCTTTTACATCTCCAGCTTTTTCTCCAAATATTGCACGAAGAAGCTTTTCTTCAGGAGAAAGTTGCGTTTCACCTTTGGGAGTAATCTTTCCAACCAGGATATCACCGGGTTGAACTTCGGCTCCAAGCCTTATGATACCGCTTTCATCAAGGTCTTTTAAAGCTTCATCACCCACATTTGGAATATCACGAGTAATATCTTCCTTACCAAGTTTTGTATCTCTTGCTACTATTTCAAATTCTTCAATATGGACAGAGGTGTAAACACCATCTCTTACAAGTCTTTCACTAACAAGAATTGAATCCTCAAAATTGAACCCCCCCCAAGGCATAAAAGCTACAGTAACGTTTTTACCCAGAGAGAGTTCTCCTTTTTCTGTAGCAGGCCCGTCGGCAATTATTTCTCCGGCTTCTACGCGCTGACCTTTCTCAACAATTGGACGGTGATTAAAACACGTATTCTGGTTTGAACGCATATATTTTGACAGATTATTAATAGTAACATGCCTGTCATATCCTTTCTCCGAAGGATCATGAGAAAGAATTATCCGGCATGCATCAACAGATTCAACCACTCCGTCACGCTCGGCAACTACAGTAACACCGGAGTCTTTAGCTACAACTCCTTCTATACCTGTTCCGATAAGAGGGGCTTCACTGACCATAAGCGGAACAGCCTGCCGTTGCATGTTTGAACCCATTAAAGCCCTGTTTGCATCATCATTTTCAAGAAAAGGGATCAAGGAAGCGGAAACACTTACAAGCTGATTCGGGGAAACATCCATAAGTGCAATATCTTCTTTATTAACCATCATGGTTTCACCTGCCACGCGGGATGTAACAAGTGGATTTATATATTTACCTTTTTCATCAATGGGTGCTTTCGCCTGTGCAATAGGCAAATCCTTTTCTTCAAATGCATCAAGAAATTTAACTTCGTTTGTTACTGTGCCATCATTAACAACCCTGTAAGGAGTTTCGATAAATCCATAATCATTAACACGAGCATAAGTACTCAACGAAACAATAAGTCCAATATTAGGACCTTCCGGTGTTTCAATCGGGCATATACGCCCGTAGTGGGAAGGATGAACATCTCTTACCTCAAATCCGGCTCGTTCACGTGTCAACCCCCCTGGACCAAGTGCGCTTAATCTTCTCTTGTGGGTAGTCTCGGAAAGCGGGTTTGTCTGATCCATAAACTGGCTTAACTGGCTTGTGCCAAAAAACTCTTTAACAATCGCAGCTACAGGCTTGGGATTGATAAGATCATGAGGCATAAGGGTATCAACTTCCTGCAAACTCATTCTCTCTTTTATAGCTCTTTCCATGCGTACCAGACCGATACGGTATTGATTTTCAAGAAGCTCGCCTACTGCTCTTATCCGCCGGTTACCAAGATGATCAATATCATCAACAATCCCTTGTGTATCTCTTAATTCTATTAAAGTTTTTGCTGTTAGAAGAATGTCTTCTTTTCTTAAGATCTTTAGATCGGGTGAAGACTCAATGCCTAATCGCTGGTTTATTTTTACTCTTCCTACACTCGAAAGATCATAATATGCTGTTTTGAAAAATAAATTATCGATAAAATTCTGAGCAACCTCTGGTGTTACCGGATTGCCGGGCCTAAGCCTCCTGTATATTTCAACAAGTGCTTCTTCTTTTGAACTTACTTTATCTACAGCCAAAGTTTTTCTTATTGAGTCACTACTCGACATAACGTCAGAAAATAGTATCCCGAATTCATTGATACCGGCATCTTTAAGCTTTGAAATCAACTTTTCACTGACCGTATCATTTGCCTTGACTATAGGCTTATTCGTTTCAGGTTCATAAATAGTATATGCAAAGGCCTTTTCAACAATATCTTCAATATTTATTGGTATTGTACCCATTTTGGATGATATCAGCTTCTTTATCAGCTTTGGAGTATATGGGCGGCCTTTTTTAGCTAGTATTTCACCAGTATCCGGATCTTTAATATCACGTGTAAATTTCTGATCTTTGTATAAATCTTCGCTAAGTTCTTTATATAAGCTTTTTCCGCGTATGATTATCTTCTCACTCTTATAAAAATATGAGAGAAGATCTTCAGGAGTATATCCAAATGCTTTAAAGAAAATCGTGATAGGAAACTTGCGTCTTCTATCTATTCTTATATAGACTATATCTTTGGGATCAATTTCAAGATCTATCCATGACCCGCGCACAGGTATGATTCTCGAACTGTAAATAATTTTGCCGCTTGAATGTGTTTTCCCCTTATCATGGTCAAAAAACACCCCGGACGATCTGTGAAGCTGGCCAACAACTACCCTTTCGGTCCCATTGACAATAAAAGTACCTTTGTTTGTCATAAGGGGAACCGTTCCGAAATAAATCTCCTGCTCTTTTATGTCACGGATACTTGAAATACCGGTTTCTTTGTCAACATCATAAACAACAAGCCTTACGGTTATGCGTACAGCTATTTCATAAGTCATACCTCTGTGTATGCATTCCCCTACACCGTGTTTTATCTCTCCGAATCTATAGGATACATACTCAAGAGAAGCGCTCCCTGTATAATCTTTTATAGGGAACACCGATTTAAATACTGCCTGAAGCCCGATATCTTCACGTTTTTCAGGAGCAACATCCATTTGCAATAAACGTTTATATGATTCCAGCTGCATCCCTATCAGATCAGGTATTTCAACAATTCTTTGGATCTGACCGAAATTTTTTCTTAGCCTTTTTTTTGCCAAAAGCCTTTCCGACATGGCATCTCCCTTTTATAGGATTCAATAATAAAAGAAATTATGAAAATCTTTCAACAATGTCTAATCTGGTACTTGTGTAAAAAGTCATAAGACTGCTCTTTACTTTGCAAGACCTTTGTATAACATCCATCATCTAAAGCCGCATCAAAGTAAAAATATTTGTTTGCGACCGAATATAACCCGATATGAAAAATAAGAATTATTCACAACCCTTATTCAGATTTTTGGTACAAGCGGCTCTTTTACCATCCCAAGCCGGATCTTATCTGCTTTATTCATGATGAGGGGTTTTTTACAAACCCCTCAAATACAATTACTATATAGAAACAAAAATTTAAAAATGATTCTTTCGGTTATTTTATTTCAACCTGGGCACCGGCTTCTTCAAGCTGTGCTTTGATCTTGTCCGCCTCTTCTTTTGATATAGCCTCTTTCACTGCTTTCGGAATTTCATCAACAAGAGTTTTTGCCTCTTTGAGGCCAAGGCCTGTAATTGCTCTTACTTCTTTGATGATCTGAATCTTTTTGTCACCATGTGAAGTCAGAATAACAGAAAATTCAGTCTGCTCTTCGGCTTGAGATTCGGCTGCAGCCGGACCAGCTGCGGCTACCATTGCCACAGGAGCTGCCGCAGATACGCCAAACTTGTCTTCCAACTCCTTAACAAGCTCGGACAATTCGAGAACTGACATGTTAGCTATAAATTCAATAACATCTTCTTTAGTAATATTTGACATTTTAATTATTCCTCCAAATTATTCAAAAATCCTCCGCAGCAAGCTGCAGGAAATATTTACGATAACATAATGAATCTTTTATCTTCCGGCTTATCCCAAAACAATAATCAAGCCGCTTCTTTCTGTTGTTTAATCGCCTGTAAAACATATAAAAACTGCTTTGGTATTTCGCCAAGTGTCCTGACAAATGCTACCGGCACACCATTCATCGCCGAAAGCACTTGAGCTAAAAGCACTTCGCGGGATGGCATAGTTGATAACGCCTTAATTGCATTAAAATCAAGTGCTTTACCGTCTAGTAAACCAGCTTTAATAGTCAGGTGCTTATTGGTTTCAGCAAATTTTATAAGTATCTTTGCAGGAGCTACAGGATCATCATAGCTTAAAGCAACTGCGGTAGGACCCTTAAAATTTTCTTTAATCAAAGCCGCACCGGTATTTTCAGATGCTCTCTCAAGAAGAGAATTCTTTACTACTCTGTATTCTATTTGAAATTCCCTTAATTTTTTCCGCAAATCGCTTATTGCTTCAACATTGAGACCTTTATAATCAGTTAGAATTACCACTTTCGCACTGGCTAATTTCTCATGAAAATTTTCTGCAATCTTTTTCTTTTCTTCAAGCTTCATAAATAATAACGCCTCCTTTCCAAATCTGTATAAACCGGAGGTCTATATCCGATCAGCGGAAACAGGAAATTGCAATAATTTTGCATCTCAAAAACAAATGCTTTTCATCATATATGCAATCTTAATCCGTCTCGGTAGGTCGGCAACACCGCTTAAGCATTAAATTATACGCCTACGGTCTTTGACAGAATTGTATTTACTTTATAATTTTATCAATTATATCAATTGGTTTACTAAAAGCTTATCCCGTTACAAGTTAATTTGCAACGGGACTATATAAGTTAAAATCTTATCTTTATTAAATAATAAAATGATTGGACAGGTATAATATTCACCGGGTAATAAAATCCCTTATAGAAAGAAATTATTTTATAAGTTCTTTAATCAAGGATAAGTCAATTCGAATTCCCGGCCCCATTGTTGTGGAGATAGCCATCCCTTTTAAATATGTACCTTTACTGCCTGAAGGTTTAAGCCGCATTATGGTTTCAAGGAAAGCCGACATGTTTTGAACAAGTTTCTCCACACCGAATGAAACCTTGCCCATGGGAACATGTACTATTCCGGCTTTTTCTACCCTAAAATCCACCTTTCCAGCTTTTAATTCATTTACAGCTCTAGCTACATCAAAAGTGACAGAACCTGTTTTAGCATTCGGCATAAGCCCCCTTGGCCCAAGAAGCTTTCCAATCTTTCCGACAGAACCCATCATATCCGGTGTGGCAATTGCTTTATCAAAACCCAACCAGCCACCTTGGATCTTTTCAATAAGATCATCATTCCCGACAAAATCGGCACCGGCATCCATGGCTTCTTTTTCTTTTTCTCCTTTGGTAAAGACAAGAACCTTAACTTCTTTGCCTATTCCGTTCGGCAAGACAACAGCTCCCCTCACCATCTGATCTGCATGCCTAGGATCAACACCAAGACGTACGGCAACATCAACTGTTTCATCAAATTTTACATAAGATGAATCAATTGCTGCCTTAACAGCAGCAGCAATGTCATTTTTTGCCTCGGCATTAGCCTTTGCTTTAGCTTCATTATATTTCTTACCATGCTTAGGCATTTCGCTTTATTAACTCCTTTTCATCTTTAACCAATTTCTATCCCCATGCTTCTGGCTGTTCCTGCAATAATTTTAACTGCTGCAGCCGTATCATTGGCGTTAAGATCGACCATTTTCTGCTTAGCAATTTCCTCCACCTGTTCCCGCGTGACTTTAGCCACTTTATCTCTCTTCGGGTCGCTGGATCCTTTTGCTATCTTTGCCGCTTTTTTCAAAAGTATGGAAGCAGGCGGCGTTTTTGTTATAAAAGTAAATGATCTGTCCTGATAAACAGTAATAACAACTGGTATTACCATTCCCTCATCATCAGCGGTCCTGGCATTAAAAGCCTTACAAAACTCCATTATATTCACACCATGCTGCCCGAGAGCAGGACCTATAGGTGGAGACGGATTCGCTTTTCCGGCCACAACCTGCAATTTAATCATTGCCATAACCTTTTTTGCCATTTCTTTCTTTTCACTCCTGATGCTATATCTTTGTTACCTGTACGAATTCCAATTCCACCGGGGTCGAGCGTCCGAATATGCTTACAAGTACTTTTATCTTCCCCTTTTCCGGGTTAACTTCCTCAACGACACCATTAAAATTCGTAAAAGGTCCGTCTACTACCCTTATTTCATCTCCGGTTTCAAAATAATATTTCGGTTTGGGCTTTAACTTTCCTGCCTCCATTCGGTTTAAAATCTGCCCTGCCTCTTCGTCTGAAATGGGGGTTGGCTTTTCTCTTCCTCCGAGAAAGCCGCTTACTTTAGCAGTATCATTAACTATATGCCAGACTTCATCATCAAGCTCCATTTGCACCAAAACATACCCTGGATAAAATTTCCTGGTGGAAGTCTTTCTTTTTCCTTTAACAAGTTCCACTACCTGTTCTGTGGGAACCAAAACTTCTCCGAACTTATCAGGACGATTATAAGTAGCTATCTTTTCTTCAAGAGCAGTTTTTACTTTGCCTTCGAACCCAGAATATACATGCAATATATACCACTTAAGAGCCACTCTCCATTCCCCTCATTATTATTGAAGAATTATATGGATAAGACTTGACAGACCCATATCAACCACACTTAGAAAAAACGAAACTATCACGACCAGGATAATGACAACTACCGTCGAAGCAATTGTTTGTTTTCTGGTAGGCCATGTAATTTTTTTAAGCTCAATTTTAACTTCTCTTAAAAATTGTAATATTTTCTCAATACGATTGTTTGCTTCTTTATCTGTTAATGTTTTAGCCCCGGCTAAAGATTTTTTTTGCGAAAATATATTTATCTTCTTCGTTTCTGCTACAGTTCCTACAGCCGGAATATTTTTCTTTAAAACCTTACCTGTATTTTGAGAAGTATCCGGCGTATCGACACTTTGTTTTAATTTTTTTTTATTGTTTGAGGTCTTTTTTCTCAGTAGTCGTGCCATAATATCCCTGTATTGCAATATATCCAAACCAAAATCTCTGGTTAAGATCCAATAAAATCTTATTAACCTAAAATTAAAACCAGCTTTTCATTCAACTGAAAACATTTCCCACTCTGCCATCGTTTGAAGTAAGCAACCCTCAGCCCAGGCCATGGTTAAATATCATCGACCTGTTGGGATTTTTATTAGTCCTTCAATATTTATCATTCATAAAATATTTGGCAGGCCAGGAGGGATTTGAACCCCCAACACCCGGATTTGGAGTCCGATGCTCTGCCGTTAGAGCTACTGGCCTGTATATAAATTATAAAAAGTGCGTATATCCTTTTCCCAAAATGCCTATTTAAATACAATATGGCTATTTTGTTTCTTTATGAGTGGTATGTTTTCTGCAAAACCTACAGTATTTGCTAAATTCAAGCTTATCCGGTGTTGTTCTTTTGTTTTTTGTAGTAGTGTAATTTTTTCTTTTACATTCACTACATGACATTGATATAATTACTCTCACCTGCCGACTCCTTAGCCGTTATCCTATTATATTGCTTACAACTCCTGCACCGACCGTCCGTCCGCCTTCCCTTATCGCAAACCGAAGCTCTGTCTCCATTGCTATAGGAGTTATCAACTCCGCCGATATCGCTACATTGTCTCCGGGCATTATCATCTCTATCCCTTCG
>JBDRRF010000060.1:0-49938 GCA_043825875.1 Pseudomonadota bacterium
ATGACGATTTGCTGTCTCGTATTCAACATGTGCTGTTGCTATCGTTATGCCCCTTTCTTTCTCCTCAGGAGCCTTATCTATCTGATCAAACGGTATATACTCTGCCATACCTTTCAATCCGCTATGCTTTGTTATCGCAGCCGTTAGTGTTGTCTTGCCATGATCTATATGACCTATGGTACCAACATTAACATGCGGCTTCTTCCTCTCAAATTTCTTCTTAGCCATTTTCAATACCCTCCCAATATTTTGGTATTATAAATTTCTATATTCAATAGGTTAAAGCTACAAATGTCAATACCTATTCAGCTATAACTATTATATATTTCCTTATAAGCGAAAAAATCCGATTATGGAGCCCACGACCGGAATTGAACCGGTGAACCCCTTCCTTACCAAGGAAGTGCTCTACCTACTGAGCTACGTGGGCGTTTCAACTGTGCTATATTGATAGCTCTTGATGCAATTATATAAATTCCATATATGGAGCGGGAGACGAGACTCGAACTCGCGACATCCAGCTTGGAAGGCTGAAGCTCTACCAACTGAGCTACTCCCGCTTATACCTGCATCATCTTCTATGAAACCATATTGCCTCTTAAAATAATAATGGTTTTCAACGAATTTTAGAGCAACAATCCAGAAGAAAGCCATGTAGTTCAAATACGATTCTAAAATACCCGCAGAATCTCCTACATCCGACTCGCTTTCAAGGTTGGTGGTGGGGGGAGGATTTGAACCTCCGAAGGCTTCGCCGACAGATTTACAGTCTGTTCCCTTTGACCACTCGGGAACCCCACCCTTATGACATTTGGAGCCAGAGACAGGAATTGAACCCGCGACATCCTCATTACAAGTGAGGCGCTCTACCTACTGAGCTACTCTGGCTCGTCTAACTCTTTATATTTACAATATATCAGACCAAAAAATAAATATAACTTATTTAAAGGCCCATGTAATCGAAAGCGCTACAACTCAAACTCAATAATTGATGTATTAATTATACAGAATTATGAGAACCTAATATTTTAAAATTTTATTAACTCTATCTTGTAATATCTTTATTTTTTTAACGATGCAGTCGAAAAAATTTGGCCGTCAAAATTGCAATAAGTCTTTCTTCTAATCTGTTATAAATAAAAGATCAACTGTTTTTTTAAAAAATATTTATTGATATAAATATAATAATACATACCTGTATAAATACCTTTAAATATTAATAATAATATTTAATTTGCCAATAAGGTAATTCACCACATTTTAATCTTATATTGGATTATTCTTGACAAGTTACAATTTATTTGTTTGATTAACCCTTTGAAAAAACAGGTTGGTATTTGTGATGAGCATGTGAATTCCAAATAAATCCTAAAAACCTTAATCAAGAAAAAAATAAACCCCTATTGAGTTTACATAGTAATTCAGATGACTATATTAACCCTACCATAGTAATTATCGATTCTAATGTGAAATATATTTTTTTATAATAACAGATATAAATTGAGACTTTTGAATAATATTTGATTTTGAACAAAAGGATGAAAGGCAATAATCTCAACTGAAAGAATACATCGAGCATTTAAAGAGCAGCCCAATAGTTAAATCTATAGATTATAAATCGTCTATTTCATGTTAAATTCGACTCTTATCAAATACGATATAGTGATGCTTTTTCATGGCATAGGGATTGCATTTCTTTTTGAAACGAGCATGCTAAAAACTAAGGCATCAGCAGCAAACGGTTAAAAACAAACTTATGCAAGGGTCCTATTTATTTTTATTATAAAGCAGAAACTTTGCTAACTATAAACTTAAGGATAAATATTTTGAAAAATATAACTGTTATAATATTTACATTTTTATTAATTATTTTAATAGCCGGTTGTGCTCATATCGGCAATACCCAAAGTTCACGAACTAACAATTCGGATACTGCACTTGCTTCAATTGATAATGCAAACCATTCAAACAGTCAATATTCTGACGCTGCTGATGCAATTGAATCTGACACAATTATTATTCCTGAGAAAGAAGCTGTAGCAGAAAAATGCGCTTCTCCACTTATTGATGACATAGCACCTATCTCCCCTGATTCTGAAGATGAAGGGCTTGAAAACATTCAAGCCTCTTCAGAAAAAAAAGCTGCCCCCAAAAAAAATGTCCAAGTTATAATGGATGAAGCTCTTGATTATTGCCAGATATCTCAGGAATTATGGCAAAAAGGTGAGCTGGAAAACGCAATTGAAGCTTTAGATCATGCGTATTCTTTAATTTTATCAGTGGATAGCGATAGCAATAATACAAATATAATCCAGCAAAAAGAAGACATTAGATTTACTGTTTCAAAAAGAATACTAGAAATTTATGCGTCAAGAAACTTTGCGGTTAATGGAAACCATAAAGCCATTCCTATGGTGATGAATAGCCATGTCCAGGCCGAAATCAATCTTTTCACTACCGGTAGTGAGAGAAAATTTTTCAGAGACTCACTAAAACGTTCAGGGAGGTTTCGTGCAAAAATAGTTGAGGATCTTAGAAAAGCCGGAATGCCTCTTGAGTTGTCATGGTTACCATTAATTGAAAGCGGATTCAAGGTAACCGCTCTTTCTTCTGCCAGAGCACTTGGCCTTTGGCAATTTATTCCATCAACAGGATATAAGTTCGGTTTAAAAAGGGATATGTTTGTTGATGAAAGACTTGATCCTGAAAAAGCTACCTTAGCTGCAATAGCTTATCTTAAAGAGCTGCATGAAATGTTCGGCGACTGGACAACAGTGCTTGCAGCTTACAATTGTGGAGAAGGAAGAGTCTTAAGGGTAATAAGGGATCAAAATGTAAACTATCTGGATAATTTCTGGGATCTTTATGAAAAGCTGCCAAGAGAAACAGCAAGATATGTCCCAAGATTTTTAGCGACCTTGCATATACTTGCTAATCCTGAAAAATATGGCATTGATATGACCGATATTGAATGCCAGGTAGAATCTGAAACCACTGAAATTGCAAAACAGGTTCGTATTAAAGATATTGCCCAAAAGATAGATGTTGATGAAAATATTTTACGACTTCTTAATCCCGAGCTAAGGTATGGGATTTTACCTCCGTCCAATTATATTTTTAAAGTGCCCCCCGATAAGAGTAAGGAATTGATAGCAAAGATAGATACAATTCCTGTCTCCGAAATAAAACCGAATAGATTTTATTATAAAGTTAAAAGAGGAGATACGCTTTCCGGAATTGCAAGACGTTATCGTACAAGCGTTAGAACCTTAATGAGCGCAAACAGAATGCGAAAATCGACTATTCGTGTAGGAACTATTCTCAAGGTTCCGGGCAGGGGATCATCTTCTTCAAAATATACGCTGGCAGAAACAACTCAGGAAATAAGGCACCAAAAGAGTGCGCACCCTCTAAAGCATGTTGTTAAAAGCGGAGAATCCATCTGGATCATAGCCAAACGTAACAATAACACAATTAAAAATATACAGGAGCTTAATAATTTAAAATCTTTAAATCTTCGTATTGGTCAGGTCCTGTATTTACGAAAACCGGATATGAATAGCCAAGACAATAACAGTTTTAAAAAATATCTAATTAAAAGAGGAGATAGTCCTTATAAAATAGCACAAAGTTATAATATGCCACTTAACAGGCTTCTAGATATCAACAACCTGAGGTCAGACAGCAAAATACTTGCCGGGAAATACCTTTATGTTGAGTAGTATTTGTGAAGTGCCAAAACATTACAGCATTTTTAAAGTCACACTTGCAATAAGGGGCATTTCCTGAAATTTCTCATTCTCTTACTGCCCCGATTACATTTTATTTGCTTTCACTAAAAATATCATTTATATCGTTTCTCAAAATAATTTTCCTATTCAAGTGTAATTGTTTGGTTATGAGTACCTAAACTTCTCTATTATGGCCTGCTTGAGCAGCCATTACCAAATTGAATTTCTCCGTAAAAATTAATAAACTTGCAGTGTTTTTTTTATTATTCATCAGCATTCAAAACCGGGCATAAACATTGATGGCACTGAAATCATGACGGGGATACTCGTCAAAGATAGCAACTTGAAAATGAAATCTTTTTTAACACAACTACCGCGATTAAATTTTATTAAGGATAATCTATTTAGATGAAGCTTACTATCTTTACAAGGCTTATAATCAGCTATCTTGCAATTATAGTTTTAATTATTGGCCTGGGAGTATATGCCTTTTTCAGACTCAATCAAGTAAATCAAATTATAAATTCTATTATTTCAGTTGATGATGCTACAACAGATATTACCACAGAACTCAAAGACTATTTGCTTACCCAACTGGAATTTGAAGAAAAATTTTTTGTTTTAAAAGATCAGGATTTCTATATGCATTTTTGGAAGTCAGAAAAATATTTTCCGGAAGCTATAGGAAAATTAAATAAAATAACCGACACATCTTATAAAAGAAATTTGGTAAACGCTGCTAATATTGCATATAGCATGTACCTATCTTTATTCAGGAATGAAGCTAAATCATCCTTGCTTAACCAGGATTATAACGAAGAAAGCTATAAAATTTATAAAGGAAAAAGAGAGAAACTAGTAGCCAATATAGATCGAAATCTAAAAGAACTTGTCAGGACAGTAGAACGGGACAGATGGAAGAAAACCCGGGCAGCCAGCAAAATAAGCATTCAAGTTATAAAAGTTACTACTGCTACTGTAGCAATTGCTGTATTGATGGTAATTGTTATTACTATTATAAACACAAGAAGTATAAACCGTCCGATACTTCTTTTGAAAGAAAAAACAAAGGAGGTTGCAAAAGGCAGATATCCTAAAACGCTGGCTATTTCTTCTCCCCCTGAAATAGGAGAACTTACTACGGCATTTGATGCTATGTGCGAACGTCTTAAAGAGCTGGATGATTTGAAGATTGACTTTATAAGCCATATATCCCATAAATTGCGTACTCCTCTTACTGCAATACAGGAAGCTTCAGCTATGTTGCTGGAAGGAGTTTTTGCAGGCATGCCCGAAAAACAGCATCAACTCTTCATGATTATAAAAGACGAGTGCAAGAGGCTTATAGATGAAGTTAATAGAATCCTCGATCTTTCCCGCATGGAGGCAAAGATGATGGATTATCATTTCGAAGTCACAGATATTATTCCTATCGTAAAGATGAACGTCTTAAAATTATCGCCTCTTGCGCAAAAAAGGGGAATTGAATTTACAACAAATCTTACAAATGAGTTGCCACCTGCAAATATTGATCAGGATAGGATAATCCAGGTGGTTGAGGAGTTACTTGGAAATGCCCTGAAATTTACGCCGGAAAAAGGAAAGATAATCATTTCTGCTTTAATAAATAATAAAGGGATGATCGAAATCTCAGTTACAGATACCGGTTATGGAATTCCGGAAAAGGAGCTTGAACTGGTTTTTGAAAAATTCAAACGAATAGAAAGTGGAAGGGCATCTGAAAGAGGATCCGGCCTGGGACTTTCTATTTCAAAGCACATTATAACTGTTCATGGAGGACAAATATGGGCCGAAAGCAAACATGGAAAAGGAAGCACCTTTTCTTTTACCTTACCTGCATTATCATAGTCTTTTATATTTCAGCTATTGCAGGGTGTGCTTTAAAAGCAAAGCATACGCTGGTAGAAACACAAGATCTTATGGCAACAGGTGATTATAAACAAGCTCTGGATAAGTATCAACAGCTATTAAAAGAAGACCCGCAAATTACAGATGTTGCACTTTTCCAGATGGGTTTAATATATGCTCACCCCAAAAATCCTGATAAAGATTATAAAATATCATTACAATATTTCAAAAGAGTAAAAAAAGAATTTCCGGAAAGCAATCTGAAGAATCAAGCTCAAACATATGCATCGCTTTTAAATAAAATTATGCAACTAAGTATAAAAAATGATAATCAGCATGCAGAAATAATAAGCTTAAAAGAAAAATGTACTATTCTAAAAAATGATAATCAGGAAAAGGATAAGAAATCAGACGAATTACAACAGCAGATAGAAAAATTGAAAGAGATCGATTTAAACATCCAGAAAAAAAAGAGACCAGTTAATCACAAATGAGGCATGAATGGAAAAGATACTGATAGTTGATGATGATATAAATATCTTAAAAGTATTGCAGATGAGGCTTGAGACCGAAGGCTACATGGCAACTACAATAGCTGACGTTCAGAAGGCAATAGCAATAACCAGGGAAGAAGATTTTGATCTGGCTTTGGTTGACCTTAAACTCGCCCGTAAAAACGGTATTGAACTCATGGAAACCTTGCATGACATCCGCCCTGAAATGCCGGTAATCATATTAACTGCCTATGGAACCATAGAAAGTACAGTTGATGCCATGCAAAAAGGAGCCTATAGCTATTTAACAAAGCCTTTTGACCATCGCCAGCTTTTATTACAAATAAAAAACGGCATCGAAAGGACAAGGCTTTCAAAAGAGATCCGAAGACTTAAAAACTTAGTCGGAGAACGTTATGAATTCAAGAATATAATTTACAAGAGCAGAAAAATGAAGGCTGTCCTGGAACAGGTAGCTATGGCAGCAGAAACTGATTCTAATGTATTCATACAGGGTGAAAGCGGCACAGGCAAAGAACTAATAGCAAAAGCACTACACCTTGCCAGCTTGAGAAAAGATAACCCTTTTTTGGCTATTAACTGTGCGGCCATACCAGAGAACCTGCTTGAAAGTGAGCTATTTGGTTTCAAAAAAGGAGCTTTTACGGGAGCGCTTTCTGATAAAAAAGGACTGTTTGCCCAGGCTAATAGCGGCACTATGCTTTTAGATGAAATAACCGAAACACCTTTACTCATGCAGGCTAAACTATTGAGAGTTCTTCAGGAAAGAGAGTTTTATCCTCTTGGATCGGAAAAGTCTGTTAAAGCTGATGTCAGAATAATTGCTGCTTCCAATAAAGACCTGGCAATGGAAGTCGAGAAAGGAGTCTTTCGCAACGACCTGTTCTACCGCCTCCATGTTATTCCTATACACCTGCCGCCTTTAAGAGAAAGAAAAGAAGACATCCCGGTTCTGGTAACTCATTTTATAAAAAGATTCTCCAAGGAAATGAAAAAAGACATAAAAGAAATTACACCTTCTGCCATTCAAGGCCTTTTGTCTCGTGACTGGTCGGGCAATGTAAGAGAACTGGAAAATACCATAGAGTATGCGGTAGCAATGAGCACTGGAAATACAATTGGTGAAGAGACAATCCTTCAATCCCAGAAAACCAAAGATGAAAATATAAAACCGCTTAAAGAGGCAAAAAACAA
Source organism: Pseudomonadota bacterium (assembly GCA_043825875.1). Lineage (GTDB taxonomy): Bacteria > Desulfobacterota > Desulfobacteria > Desulfobacterales > RPRI01 > RPRI01. The sequence goes on from JBDRRF010000060.1 coordinate 7,310, forward strand.
TTTCGAAAAAGAATATATGTCAAATATACTTTCAATAGCCGAAGGAAACATAAGTAAAGCAGCAGAACTGGCCGGAAAATACCGGGCTGATTTTTATGACCTCCTCAAAAAGCACAAGATAAATTCAGCAGATTTTAAGAAACCAAAATAAAGCGTATGATTTACCCTACGCATATTTTTTCTATATTATCAGCCAATTAGGCGAAAGCCTGCATCTCTGGCAAATTTTTTTGTATGAAATACCCTTCATAAAGTTCATCGTAATTTATCCTTCTTTTATTAATTATTATATATATCAGCATATTATATAATATACCTTTTTTTGGCCCACACTTTGCTTATCTATATATAGCTTTCCGGAAGCCTGCTAAAAATTTTAGTTATATAAATTTTTTAGCTCGTAAAAATCATTTTTGAGGTAACAAGGCAAAAAACCTCATATGATTACAAATTAATTATAAATAATAATAGATATTTATAGCGAACCTTTATATGGAGTTTAAAACATGGACAGAACAAAAGTGTTAATAGTCGATGATGATGAACGAATAGCCAATCTTGCTAAAATTATATTAGATAGCATGTTTGAAAAAGAAGAGGTTTATAATATCAAAACAGCTATTAATGGCGAGGAAGGCTATATGGTTTCTCTCGATTTCAAGCCTGACATTGTTCTCACCGATATTCAAATGCCAGGAAAAAACGGAATCGAAATGGTCAGAGCTATAAGACAACATAGTCCTGCGGTGAAAACCATTTATATGAGTGGTGAATGGACCAAATTTCAAACTCCTCTTCAAGAAGAACACACAATGCATCAGGCGTGTTTTCTTAAAAAGCCATTTGCTATTTCTGAACTTACACAATTGCTTTGCGAATCTTAGCATTAAGCTTGTAGATCTAAATTTGTTCCGGAACAAAATAGCACAAATTTCATAAAAACATAGACATCACCTAAATTTATTACGATGTCTTATTAAAGTGAAAAAACTGAGCATTTCAAACTATGCCATATGGAGGTAAATAAAATGAAAAAATCATTACCCATAAAATTGTTATCACTGTTTTTTATTGGTCTGTTGATGTTCACTTTCAGCGAAACGGCGTTTTCCAAGGAATCAAAAGATAATAGTTTGATAAAAGTTACGGGGACAATTGCCGATATAAGCCCTGATACCGGAAAGGTTGCTATAGCTGATAATACCGGCATGGCAATATCTCTAACAGCTAGTTTGGATGTTGAGCTTAAGAACTTCAAAACAGGCGATAATGTAGTCGTAGAATACGACAGATTATCAGGGATAGTTCTATCAATGATCAAACAGGATTTGAAATAAAAAAAATAATAAACCGTATAGAAAAAGATCGATCGTATGGCAACAAAATTAAGTATAGAGGCAAAAACGAGAAGATTTAAAAATAGTTATTAAGGAGATAAATCCAATGAAAAGATCATTACCCATAAAATTATTTTCCATGTTTATTATCGTTTTGTTGATATTCACTTTTACAGGAACTGTGTTTTCCAAGGAATCAAAAGATAATAGTTTGATGAAAGTATCTGGTATAATCACCGAAATAAATTCCGATACCGGAAAGGTTGCTATATCGGATAATACCGGCAAAGCTATTTCTCTGGCAGCTAGCTCAGATGTTGAACTTGAGAACTTCAAAGCGGGCGATAATGTAGTCGTAGAATACGACAAATTATCAGGGATAGTTCTATCAATGATCAAGCAAGATTTAAAATAAAAAACTCGTGCGAACTGTACGAAAAAAACCGATAGTATTAAACTATAGCAAATAACAATCCGTGAAAAGGAAAAGAGCATGCCACCGAAATTCAATATAGATGCTAAAACTAAGGGGAAAGACATCCATATTGAATTGGAAGGAGACTTTGACGGTGCCTCAGCCCTTGAGCTTATTTATTTCATGAGCAAATATTTTGCAATCAATGATAAGGTTTTTATTAATACTGATTTGCTTTGTTCGATAGAATCATTTGGAATTAATGTTTTTCGCTATAACATTGGACCATTGATCAAATACAGAAAACACTATGAGTTCATCGGTGAGTCCGCACCTGTTTTTAAAAACTGCTGGCCAAAACATACTATCTCTGATCATGTTACAAGAAATGAAAAGCTGCGCTTTCAGAGCAACAGTTTTTTGTCCATTAATAAAAATAATTAGAGGAATTGCTGATGAGATTATTTTTCCGATGCTGTAGCGCTACACCATGGATCCTAATAATCACAGGTTTTGTTATGATCCCTATTTTAACAGCTTATAGCATAATCCAATTTATAAACTATTTAGTACACATAAGTTAACAATAGAGCCACTTTCAAAACGTTTCAGTTTGGTCAAGCTCAAGGCGGGAGAAAATTTCAACCACAGGAATACATTTAGTATTTCGAGGATTGAAATTTGAGCCCAACGCAGAGATGGGCCAAAATGGGGCGTTTTGAAACTGGCTCAATAGAAAAGATATTAATTTACATAAATAAGTCCGGGATTCCATCGATGGGGTTTCCATATATGTTTTTGATGCTCATATGATTATTTTAATCTTGTGCAACATCAAAAAACAAAGCGGAAACCAGCATGGCCCACCTGATAGACTAAGTTCCTTTCTTCCCCCAGGAGATCTATCAGTGTGGGCCTGCATCTCTTTCAAAAGTAATGAATTATTGGTAAACAAATACTTCTTTTTATACTATTGCCAAAAATATATACAGTTTTGCAAAAGGGAATTACATCCATGGCTATAAAACAAGTAGCCCGTTACTACACACGATGGGATCTTGATAACCACAATGGCAGGATTGCATTATATGATGCGAATAACGAATACCTTGATAACCGGGTATACAATAACCCCGAAGAATTTCAGGTTATAGTAGGAATGCTTCGTAATGAACAATATATATGGTTCGACCCAAATACAAAGCATTTAAGAACAGGCTTCGGATTAAAGGGCGAACCCACCGGAGAGGAAGAAATTGTAAAATAGCCATAGATAAGCAGCATATTTTTAAGCAACTGCCTCAATCCGTTTAATGGCCCAAAGTCCAGCTGGCCATCAAGAAGAACACACCTCCATAAAACTCAAACGTTTTATAAAATATTTCCAAAAAAATGGCAGACCATTATTCCTGGAATTTACACATTACTCCATGTAAATACAATTCTATAAAACTGTAATAGGAATGTCTCAATTTTTCAGAAATGCTACAAACGAAATTTATTTTTAGCTTACGGGAAGGAGGTGGCAAGGCAATAGTTTGAGGTTCTTAATCTATTTGCCAGCAATAACACTGATAGCTATCAGAAGACAATGAGGAGGTGAATATGTCTAAACGTTTTTTTAATTACTTAATGTCAATTGTTTTTGCATTTTTCCTTATCGCTGGCTGTTGTAATCCGGCGGTAATTGGATCTTTGCCTGTCCAATTGCACTCTCAGGAAACAAGTATGTGGTGTTGGGCAGCAAGCAGCCAGATGATTATGGATTATTTAGGCCATGATGTTGACCAATGCGTACAGGCTAATAACCGTTTCAACCGTAATGATTGCTGTAATATTGACTTATGTCCGCCACCAACTCAATCAACTGCTCACGCCTGCGTAACAGGCGGTTGGCCTGAGTTTGATAAATACGGGTTTGCTTTCAAAACAACATCTAATGCTGCATTGAGCTGGGAAGATTTAAAAGAGCAAATTTCGAACGAGTCTTACTGCAAAAAAAGACCGTTTGCTTTTTCATGGCATTGGATAGGCGGTGGCGGACACATGATGGTTGCAAAAGGTTACATGACTCTTGAAGGAACAAACTATGTAGTCATACTTGATCCTTGGGCTCCATGTGCCGGAGACGAACAAATTGTCACTTATGATTATTATGTGCAAAGCCTCGGCCATCATACTCACTGGAATGATTATTATGATATAGAATACACAGGAGGTGAATAAAATGCGTATTTTAATCACTATGATAACAGTTTATTTTATTATGCTTTCACAAGTCCATGCAGAACAATATCTGTTTCCACATAAAGAAACACAAATAAAGGCTTCGGAATCATTGGTAACTTTAAACCAACTCATTTCCAAACAGAAAAATTTCAGAGAGATGGGCTTTGAATCTTCTGATGAACTTAAAATAATGAATATAGGAGAACCTCTACAAGTCTTTATTGTACGGCTCGATCATTTAAAAGGATATCAAAAAGGAATGGACGCAGATAAAGTACTTAGAGGGGGCAATCATTTTATCTATCCAGTTCTTGCTAACAACCAGGTACGCTCTTCAATTACTATTGCAGGGTCAGAAAATAAATGGAAGGCAGTATCGTTTGGCAATCCCACCATGATAAAATTACTGACAAAAACCAGAGCGGAAAGCGCCAAGACTAACAAATTGCCTCTTTCATCATATTTTATTGTGCAGGTGCCAGCTCTAAACTTCTATTTTTTAGGATATAGAATCGATAACAAATTGATGTTAACTCCTTTAAGAGATGATCTGCGTTTTGCATTCAAACAAGGAACAAGCATGTCAGCCGATGAAGCATTCACAGCAATCCTTCCGGAAGCAAGAAAGCATGATGGTTTGCCAAGATAATAAAGATGATGGGCATCCCATGCCGGTTGGGGCCTGCAGCAACGTAAAGATAAATCCGGATGACATTCTTGAGGTGGATTTCTTTTCCCACAACCCAAAAGAGCATCTGGAACTACACTGATTTGAATCATACAAAATACAGCGAATACAGCGTCATGATAGTCATCTGAAAAAAACTTAGAGTCTGCCGATAGCTGATATTACGGCAGACTTTTTTCCTTGCGGAGGCATAATGTTATACCGGCTAATACATTAAAGTGGATAAACACAAAACAGTTCAGTATTTAATCAATTAATTTATAAATCAAGAAAATGGAGGTCAAGAATGTACGGTCGTAAAAAATTCTTCTTATTCTTCTCTTTAGCTCTGAGCTTAGTTTTATTTGTAAGTTGTGTGAGTAAAAATAAATATTTGCTAAAAGAAGATGAGATCGGAAAATTATCTTCGGATATAGATGCTATGCAATCCCAATACACAACCCTCGAAGATGAAAAAAATAGCCTGAAAGACCAGTTGTTAGCTTTGCAGGCGGATAATAAAAAGCTTAAATCAGAGGCTGAGGCTATTGAGCTTAAGAGCAAAGAAGATATAACAGCAATGAAATCTACCTACGCAGACTTAATGGATAACATGAAATCCGAAGTAGAGGAAGGCAATATCACCATTACTCAATTGAAAGATAAATTGAAAGTGAATATGGTAGATGAAATTCTTTTCAGCTCGGGTGAAACACGTATCACACCCCAGGGTATTGAGGTTCTAAGGAGAGTGGGCGAAATTTTATTAAATGTCAAAGACAAGGCCATTAATGTGGGAGGTTATACCGACAATGTCCCGATAGGGCCCGGGCTTAAGAATCGATACCCTTCAAATTGGGAACTCTCGGCAGCTCGTGCAACCAATGTGGTTAGATACCTTCAGGAAACAACAGGTATTGACCCCACCCTGCTTTCCGCAACAGGTTACGGTGAATACAACCCGATTGCTTCCAATGAAACGCCGGAAGGGCAGTCAAAGAATCGGCGTATAGAGATATTGCTAGTGCCAAAAGAAATTCTGCCTAAATCCAGAGAATAAAAAAGATGGCATTATAATATAGTAGTTACCAAATTAAGTTTTTTACTATTTGGAATTATAGATATCTCCATCATATCGTGCAAATTTACAGCCATGATAAAAGAAACCGTTTCCGGGCTTTGCTCCGGCATATAGCAGTTGGCACATTTTACTGTTGCAATAAAGCCCGGCATCAATCTTGTGCAGATAAAACTAAAAAATGAGGAGGATATTATGAAAAAAGTTTTTGTATTATTAGCTGTTTTAGCTTTGACTTTTTCTACTGTGGCAATAGCTGCTGACTTTGGACAAACTGGTATAATAATAAGCGCAAGTGGCCCAAACGGACCCGCACCAAACTCAGGTGATGGTATTCCGGATGGAAGTGGGGGCGACTCTCCATATGGTCCCAATAAGTAAAATAATGAAATTTTAACCGCACAAGATTGAAAATAAATAACCCAGATAGCCGGGAGTATCCACGCAACCCCACTCACTGTATGTGTGTGGGGTTGCTCACAGAACCAGCCAGATCCTATTCCAAGCCTTGGCGTCAAGGACTCACCGCCCTATCTGCATGACGACCGTTGTTTCATGCTGAGGATACGGTAGAGTACTTCAACCTTGCACAGCAACTCCGATTAAGCGCCAGGGGAAAGGAGGATCTCCTTGCCTTCTTAAGAGCTTTATAGCATTTTAAAGAATAATTTTACATTCTATCGTTTGCCTTGATAACGTTCCGATTCAAGTTATAAATACGTTCAATTTTTAAATTATTTTGCTTTAAGGATAATTAATTGGTAATATCCCAAATAATCATAATTTGTGGCAGCCATTATTTCCTTTTGCATTTGAAATATTAATATTAAGGCATATATAAAAAATGACAAAATTTATTCTAAAAAACTTCGGAATATCCAAACTGCTTCCAAAAACTAGCAAACCGGCTTCTGCTCCTGGAACCGTAACGTATATTGGTGAAAAGCAGGAACAGCCGGTTAAACTCCACATGATTGATTACAATGAAACAAATTTTACGGAAAAACACTTAGAAAATCTTGCAGAATGCTTGCCCTTTAAAGAAAGCCCTACTGTAACATGGTTAAATTATACAGGGGTTCATAACATAAAAAATATTAATGAGGTCGGTGAAATATTTCAGATACATCCACTGGTACTTTCAGACATAGCAAATACTACTCAACGCCCCAAAGTTGAAGAATATGACAAGTACCTCTTTGTTGTCATTAAAATGTGTTATTTTAAAAAGGATACCGGCGAAGTGTATATGGAACAGGTAAGCTTATTGCTTGGGAAAGACTATATAATCTCATTTCAGGAAAATGATACAGATGTTCTGGAAGGATTACGCGAAAGAATCAGGAACGGTAAAGGTAAAGTGCGCAAACTGGGAAGCGATTATCTTCTGTACTGCATTATAGATACTATTGTTGATAATTATTTCTCGGTTCTTGAAAATGTCGGCGGAAAAATTGAGTTTTTGGAAGAAGAACTCATGCTGAATGCAAGCCAGGAGCTTTTATCAAAGATATACCGCTTGAAACAAGAACTTATTTATTTAAGAAAATCTATCTGGCCTATGCGAGAGGTTGTAAATACGATTCAACGCGCCGAGCATGATCTGATTAGTGAAGGAATATACGTTTATATGCGTGATGTATATGATCACACAATTCAGGTAGTAGAAACAGTAGAAACATTTCGTGATATGACATCGGGAATGCTCGATCTTTATCTTTCAACTGTGAGCAATAAAATGAATGAAATAATGAAGGTTCTTACTATATTTGCTGCTATTTTTATTCCTCTCACCTTCCTTGCCGGTATTTACGGAATGAATTTTGAATTTATGCCTGAATTAAAATGGCGGCTTGCGTACCCGGTTTGGTGGGTAGTTACTATTTTATTGGCAATTGGTATGCTAATATATTTTAGAAAAAATAAATGGCTATAAGTTATAAAAAAGAAGAACAGGTTAAACCGGCTATTTGCCTGAGACCAAAGGCATTAGCAGGGATAATATCGCTTATGGAGCAGTATTATGAAAATTGACAAGTTTCATTATTACGACGGGAAGCCATATGAAATATTCTTTGACAGGGCAATGAAGGGAATGCGTAATTGCTTTATTGATAAAATAAAGGCGGGCAGTAAAGTAATTGATATAGGTTGTGGTATCGGTTCTTTAGTATTTGACCTTGCCGAAAAGTGCAGCTTTGTTACAGGAGTTGAGATTTCATCTAAAATGTTTGAATATGCCAAAAGTCGTCAGCAGAAAAAAGGCATACAAAACGTGCAGTTATTACATGGTGATGCAACAAATATATCTGATATTAAAGATCAGCAGTTTGATTATGCAACATTTTCGATGGTCATTCATGAAATGCCGCCTGATTTAAGAATTAAGGCACTACTTGAAGCAAAGCGTATAGCTAAAAAACTTATTATCTTAGACTTTGCTGCACCACAGCCTGCTAATATAATGGGAGTTATGTCACGTATCATAGAATTTTTAGCAGGCATTGACCACTTCAAATGCTTTTTGGATTTTCAAAGAAACAATGGTATAAGCAAATTACTTGAATCCTGCCAGCTTTCTATTTACAATGAAACTACGCTAAAAAAAGGCGCCATAAAAATTTTTTCGGCTCAAGCCTCCAAATTCACCACGCAACAATGATGTTAAAAGAGCAACCATATTTTAAAAAACAGCATAATTTAATACGCCCCATTGACGATACTGTGAACTAGCCATTCGAAAGCCCCTACTTGTTTTCATTGAGCAATGCTTGTAGTTTTGTACGTAAAGCAGGCAGTTTGTTTGCCGCAACATCCCAGACGATAGTATAGTCAACACCAACGTAATTGTGGATCAGCCTATCCTGCATTCCTGAGACCTTCCGCCATTCTATCTCCGGTTGCATTGCTTTGATATTCTCAGGCAGCCTTTTCGAAGCATCGCCGATGATCTCTAAACTTCTGACAAACGCTCTATTAAGAGTGGCGTTATTCAGGAAAGATTCGTAATCCGTTTCTGAAACCTGCGACAGAACAAAATCTATTTCGTCAAGCATGTGAAGGATGTATTCATGATACGATAGGGACAAGAGTTCTGCTTCTTTTAGAATATGAGGCCCGATATACGGGCTGAGGCCATCCGGTGTAACAACTTCAACTTTTCGACCAAGAAGTTCTTCAAGGATAAATGAAACATCCATGAAATTATCGAATGTGTGCTTTTCGGGCGTAAATTTCAAAAGGATATCAACATCGCTAAAGGAGTTCTGCTCACTCTGGGCAAATGAACCAAATATCCCGATACTAATGACACCGTAAAATACAAGCCGATCTCGTTCTTTCAAAAGACGGTTGACTACATCATCCTTGTTACTTATCTTCTTATTCATTACTTACTCTCCACATCAAATAAAATCCTGAATAAAAATCATAAAAGCATGAGCCACTTTCAAAACGTTTCAGTTTGGTCAAGCTCAAGGCGGGAGAAAATTTCAACCACAGGAATACATTTAGTATTTCGAGGATTGAAATTTGAGCCAAACGCAGAGATCGGCCAAAATGGGGCGTTTTGAAACTGGCTCGCATGGATATCCTCATTACTTCCTCTTAATGAATAAACCTAAGATGTGTGCTATCCTTTATGTATAAAAGGGTATATCTTACAGGCAACACAGAATTTGAAAATTGCTTCAAGAGCGGCACAAACAATAAAAATCAAACCGATAACAATACCTGTTTTCTCAAAATTGAGCAGATAAGATGCAGCTATCATGCAACAAAATAAAACCCCGATCTTCGCAGCAAATATTTTAGGTCCGGCATTAACCATTGTAGGTTTGACTTTGAAGATATTTAGAATAGTTTTACTGAAAGAACTATATAAACTATATGAAGGCTTAAGAAAGCCACGTATAAAAAAATCAATGGTTAAAACCAGAATAATCCATTTATAAGGCGTAAAGAAAAATAATATTAAAGAAAGAATGGTTAAGGCTGCGTTTATTTGCACAGCCTTTTCATTTACCTGCACAAAAGATATAGGGCACATTTCATTCATAATTATAATCCATTTTTATTTGTTTAATCTCCACCAAAAGGCAACTCTATAACCAGCAGACTGTAATGGTCTAAAGAAAGCGCGGTGTTTCAGATTGTATTGAAACGCCGCGCTAATATGTTTCTAATAGCCTCCATGAGTGTATAAGGCTTCCGCCAATTCGTGGCAGTATTATCATCAGCTTCCTGATCATAAGATTTGCAGTTCAAAATACGCTTCAGAAGCCCTCGAAGACGTTTATACTGATCAGGGCAAGTCAAAAGCGGTCAAGATTCATCACCTTGTTCCACGTCGCCACAAAGTCGTGCAGAAACTTCTCCTGGGAGTCCTCACTTCCATAGACTTCCGCCAAGGCCCGTAGTTGGGAGTTCGAACCAAATATGAGATCGACACGGGTGCCGGTCCACTTAATTTCACCGCTCTTGCGATCACGACCTTCGAACACGTTATCGTCTCCCGAGGTTGCCTTCCACGTCGTGCTCATATCGAGCAGATTCACGAAGAAGTCATTGGTGAGCGTCTCTGGCCGTTTGGTGAAGACGCCATGCCGGGACTGTTCGAAGTTAGTATTCAAGACACGCATACCGCCAACGAGAACCGTCATTTCAGGAGCAGTCAGCGTCAGCAGTTGTGCCCGATCAACCAGCAGTTCCTCCGCCGATACACTGAACTTGGTCTTGAGGTAGTTACGGAACCCGTCTGCAGCCGGTTCGAGTACGGAGAATGACACCACGTCGGTTTGCTCCTGTGAAGCATCCGTGCGTCCCGGCGTGAAGGGAACGGTCACAGAATGACCGGCATTCTTCGCCGCTTGTTCGACACCTGCGCATCCACCCAGGACAATCAAGTCGGCAAGAGAAACCTTCTTTCCGCCGGACTGTGCGCTGTTGAACTCCTTTTGGATTCCCTCAAGAATCTGTAGCACCATCTTCAGTTGGGCCGGCTGGTTGACTTTCCAATCCTTTTGCGGCGCAAGACGAATGCGCGCCCCGTTTGCCCCACCGCGCTTATCGGAGCCGCGGAACGTGGATGCCGACGCCCAAGCCGTCGAGACCAGTTGGGAGACAGTCAGTCCGGAGGCAAAGATTTTGCCCTTAAGGGCGGTGATGTCCTGTTCGTCTATCAATTTATGAGTTACTGCGGGGACTGGGTCTTGCCAGATCAGCTCCTCTGCCGGAACCTCCGCACCGAGATAGCGTGAGCGAGGGCCCATATCACGATGGGTCAGTTTGAACCACGCCCTAGCGAAGTCGTCCGCGAATTTTTCAGGATTCTGCTGGTAGTGCCGCGCAATCGGCTCGTAGATCGGGTCGAAGCGAAGGGAGAGGTCCGCAGTGGTCATCATCGGCCTGTGTTTCTTCGACGGGTCGTGCGCGTCAACCACCATGTCCTCTTCGGCCACGTCCTTGGCCAGCCACTGATTCGCGCCGGCCGGGCTTTTGAGTAACTCCCACTCGTATTTAAACAGCACGTTCAGATAGCCCATGTCCCATTTGGTCGGGTTCGGCTTCCAGGCGCCCTCGATGCCGCTGGAGATTGTATCCCCCCCTTTGCCGCTGCCGAAACTGCTCTTCCAGCCGAGCCCCTGTTCCTCGATGCCGGCGGCCTCGGGTTCCGGACCGACATGCGCCGCATCGTCAGCACCATGGCATTTACCGAAGGTGTGGCCGCCGGCAACGAGCACGACGGTCTCTTCATCGTTCATGGCCATACGTTTGAAGGTCTCTCGGACGTCACGGCCGGAGGCGACCGGATCAGGGTTGCCGTCCGGGCCTTCCGGGTTCACGTAGATCAGCCCCATCTGCACGGCGGCGAGGGGGTTTTCGAGATCGCGGTCGCCGGTGTAACGGCTCTTTGGCTTGTCGCTCGTAGCCAGCCATTCCTCTTCGGCACCCCAGTAGACGTCCTCTTCGGGTTCCCAGATGTCCTCGCGCCCGCCACCGAAGCCAAAGGTCTTAAAACCCATCGACTCCAGAGCACAGTTACCGGCGAGAATCATGAGATCGGCCCAGGAAATTTTTTTGCCGTATTTCTGCTTGATCGGCCAGAGCAGTCGACGCGCCTTGTCCAGGTTCACGTTGTCAGGCCAGCTGTTCAGCGGCGCGAAACGTTGGTTGCCGGACCCTGCACCCCCGCGGCCGTCACCCATGCGATAGGTTCCTGCACTGTGCCAGGCCATCCGGATAAAGAGCCCACCGTAGTGACCGTAATCGGCCGGCCACCAGTCCTGTGAGTCGGTCATCAGCGCATAGAGGTCCTTCTTCAGAGCCTCCAGGTCGAGTTTCTTGAATTCTTCAGCATAGTTGAAGTCCCCGCCCATCGGATTGCTCATGCATGAGTTCTGATGAAGCATCTTAAGGTTCAACTGGTTCGGCCACCAGTCCAGGTTCGACGTGCCACCACCGGCAATGGGTTTGCTTGTCCTGCCCGTTACCGGGCACTTGCTATCTTCATTCATAAAGCTTCCTCCTTTCGTTGTCTGAACTTATGCACTGTATTCATTTGATTATAGAAATAAGATATTATATGATAACAACTATCAATTAATGGCAAAAAAATATATTAAGCTTCCTTTGCCATACAATGGCTGCATATACCAAAAAAGTCCAACCTGTGATTCAGAATTTTAAAATTAGTCTCTAATTCGACCTCTTTTTTCATTTCATCCAGGCTATCCAGGTCCGGGTCGACAATTTTTTTGCACTTGATACAGATGATGTGTGGATGAGGGGTAGGCTTGTTTCCATCATATCGGTTGCTCCCATCCGGGAATCCTAACTCAAGAACTTCACCCAATGATTTAATTAATACAATATTTTTGTATACAGTGGCAAGACTCATTGTCGGAAAGTCTTTTTTTATCTGGACATGGATATTATCAACACTGGGATGGTCTTCACTTTTGGCAAGAATATTAACGATAGCCAGCCGCTGAGGCGTTATCTTGTGGCCATTATCCCTTAATTTTTGGATGATGATTTCAAATCTTTTTTTATGGTCTGCCAATTGAAGCCCCTTTATCCTAAAGAGCCACTTTCAAAACGTTTCAGTTTGGTCAAGCTCGAGACGGGAGAAAATTTCAACCACAGGAATACATGAAGTATTTCGAGGATTGAAATTTGAGCCCAACGCTGAGATCGGCCAAAATGGGGCGTTTTGAAACTGGTTCTAAATAATAATTATTATCCAATAACATTAATTATCATTTCAGTCAATTTTTATTTCAATCGTTCACATATGATAGCTTCATTGGTTAATTTGTATCAATTTTAGATTCGCTCGCAAACCCCGCAGCAAGCAACAGGGAAAGCGCTCACTGTTGGGGTTCATAAGTGAAAACTCTTTGCCACAAAGACAATAGTGCTTTGAAACAAAGAAGAACGTCAGCAATCGCTCTTTATAAGCCCTCTACTCCACCTTTTGGCTCGGCATTCACCTCTTAAACAACAAGATTTCCTTTCTTCTCTGCTACGCTGATCGTAGCGAGTGTTCCTGAGTTAAATTCTATAAAATCTGCTTCGATACCATCGCTAAAAATTATGCCATTCTCTGATATAGCCGAAACAAGTATCAGTGGGCTTTTGGGGGTGATCTTACCGAATGTTAATTCTGCGGAAGATGTTTTGCTTGGCCAAGGTTCACGGACTGAGTAATATAAGTACTCAGAGTCCCATGTAAATTTGGATTTCTGTTTTACCTCAATAGGCCTTCCCGTTGCAGCTGAAGAAATTCCTGTCGCTCCCGCAAGTATGCTTCGCAGCCAACCGCTCGAACCCAAACCTGTTGAAACTATTATACCACTTGATGAATGGTCTTCTTTTTTTTGCTTGATCTGTATCGAATAACGAGCCGATGTGTGTGTTTTTGGCCCTATAAACAAATCATTTACGCCGTAAATGGTCTGTCCAGTGTTTAAATCTGCTTTCGCCATAGTTATCTGGCGAATCGGGCAACTTTTCCGGAACACCTCCGGAACTAAATGGGATAAATCAGAAATTGTGAAGGGAAGCAATACACCTTCCCAGCGATCAGGATCTGGATTAACTCCGATAACCGGTTGCTGATCCAAATATTTAAGAATGTTTGCAACCAATCCGTCCTGCCCTAAAACAACGACTATATCCTGTTTGCCAAATATAAAATTAGGCACAAATGATCGGTCTAATGTTTGCAGACGACCCAAGCGGGAAAGTTCATTCGTTGCTTTATGAACTGCAGATTTATATATCGTGTTTTCAAGCTTATAATCAGAAAAATCAGCGCCGAGATGCTCTATGTAGAATCTCGCCTGAGCCTCTGTGTTAAATCTTGCAATTAGATCATCCAATCGAGTTTTACGTATGATTAGAATAATCTTATTTTCGGTTTGACGGTCCATTAATTATTTTCCTGTTTTGTAAGTAACTCCCGTAGCAGTTCAGGTGAAATATTTAATTGACCAATCTTACTTGCATTTTCCGCTAATTCTTTAAATGCAAATGCAACTAATTGAGATGGTTCCATGCCAACACTTGCAAGAGATTGAATTACTTTTGGATCTGTTTCGGAAATAGCCTTCATCATCGCTGATATGCTGTATGCTTTAGTATCCGCTTCTTGCTTAGCGTTCTCTGTTGCTAATGTAACCAAATCCTTATTTTTTACCTCCAGGGAGATTTTTGTAGCCATTTCAGCTTCTCTTAGCTCTCGTTTCTTTTGTTGGACAGATTTCTCAGCCTCCATTTGCGCTTCCTTTATTTGACGCTTCTTGTTCTCTACGGCGATTTCAGTATTTAATTCGTTTTCTTTTATTGCTCTTTCCTGTTCTACAGCAGAGTTTCTTCTTGAATAAATGGCTTCATCAGCTTCCTGAAGAATTTGCTCTCTTGCTTCAGCTTCTAAGGCACGTGCTGTTTCAGGAGTTGGTTTTATGGCCAAAATCGATACCCCAAGAATTTCAATACCTAATGAAGTGATTGTTTCAGCTTTCTTTAGACTTTCTCTTAAAGAACTGACGAGATCATCAAAACGACCGAGTGTTTCCCGAAGAGGCATAGATTTGAGCGAGGATCGAGTTAATACTTGGGCGTGATTAATAAGCCTTTGGGTTAGTTTTTCAGGATCATCTGAAGTGTAATCCTTTCCGTTAGGTGCCAAAGCAAAATTCATTAATTGAGATAGCTTGGATGGATCTGAAATCTTATAGGTAATCTGACCTTGTACGGTAACTTCTTGGAAGTCAGAAGTAACCTCATGAAAAATAAACGGAGCGTCCACGCTTGCCACAGGGACTCTTACCAAGGAAGTAGTCGGTAAAAAGTAAAAGAAAGATAACCCAGCTCCTTCCCGAACAAGTTTTCCTTTTCGATACTGAAGAACATAATCTGTTGGTTGTACTTTTATGAACTTGATTCCTAACATATTGTCTCCTCTCGATTAACGACATCCGCATATATTGCCGTGCCTCAGCAGTGGCACCAATGAACCTGGTGCGTCAGCGCCGCCGCGCTTCTCGCCATCTGCTGAATGCAATTGGTCGGTGTATTTTTTACTTTTGGGCTTATGCTACTTGAAATTTCCTACCTTTAAAAATCTTTACAGGTTTGCCACGTTCAAGCTCGTTATGCTGATACCAACAATCTTTCTTAACACTTTTGATTTTCTTCTCTTCTTCGAATTCAAATAAGCTTACCATCCTGGCCATGGCCAATCTTTTGTTTAAATATTGAGAACGTTCTTCTTTTACTGATGTAGAAAGGCCCGTTGGCAAGTGAATTACGCGTACGGCACTTTCAACTTTATTCAAATGTTGTCCCCCTGGTCCTGAAGCTCTCATAGTTTCAACCTTAAATTCGTTATCAGACCATTTTGTCTGCTCTGACGGCATATACAATTCAACACCAACATACCAATTTTTCCTTTTGTGTTGTGGCCTGAAGTGACTTTTTCCTACCCATTGCACTGTCCCGATCCAAGGTTTAATAACTGAGCAATCTACTCCTTTCATTGAGATTAATATGGACTTAAAAGTTTGACCTGCTTCACCAGGGATAGCCTCAATTATTTCAGCTTTTACTCCTTGCTTCTCCGCCTCGTTCAAAATTACTTCTGCCAAACGGGCCACAACCCAACAACATTCGACAGGACCACGACCAGAAGAAATTTGAACCCACCAATGATTTTCTATCAAAGTAAATATTCCCTTAAAGTTATTGGCTTGAGATATATCCAGCCACATCCAAATGTTCTTTAACTGACCATCTTTTTAAAATTTCTATCTCTTTGTCAGTTGGGATACGATTCTTTTTTCCTCGGACTTGTTTAATTATCTTTTCAGGGTGATTCAATTCAATAGTCAGAAGCTTTTCAATCCCTTCTTCAGTCTGGACATCCATTGTCCAAATTGAGCATTTCCCATTATGGCAAGAATGAGCATATGTTGCGACACAGTGTCTTTGCTGTCTTCCTTCCACAACAAGTTCCTTACTGCTTAATAGCTCTTTAATTATCCATATTTTCATATTTTTCTTTTTTTCAGAACCTTCAATGAATTGAAAATCATGAAACAAAGATTTTTTCCACTGAAGGTTGCCACTTTTTATCTCCTTCCCTAATTGCCTATGCCAATCATCAACTTGTCGCAATAATGAATTTACAGTTCTACCTCGCATAGAAAAATTGGGTTGTTCAGGGCCGACTTCTTCTGCAACACCTCTTTCCACAAAGACTACTCTATTTTCATATTTTTGATTCCATATGTAGTCAATAATCGGATTAATATGAATAGTATCAAGCATAGGATTTTTGATAAAAAAACGAAAAACACTACTCCAAAAATCATTATCCCGAAAATCATCTATAATTCTACTTTCCAAAAGAGCTTCAACTATCCTTTTATCTCCTGCTAATGCATGTATTTGTCCCCATCGCATGGCGGCTTCAATTGCATAATTTTCCGGAGCTAGTAAAAAATAATGAGCGATCTTCTTCGTTAACGGAATCGGCAAATTTTCAGCCGATCGTATATTTTTACCGGCCCCGATATGAATAAACCATTTTTGGTGCAGCTCATTTCCTTTCAGCCATGCATTATCCATGAAACGTGGTATTGGGTAATTTGCCAGAAGATGCCTTGCAAATGAAGAAAACTGTTTGTCTGGGTTATGAGAAGGGGCTTGCCAATTAGCATAAGGCCTTATCCATTGTTCTGATTTTTTGGATAGCTCGATAGCACCCTGAATATGGCGAATATCTTTGAGCAGTTTCGATTTTTCCTCAAGGAAAGTTAATATTTCAATTAGTTGAGAAACATTTTTGAACTCTTTAGATCCCTTGTAAATTGCTCGTGCAAACTCGGTATCAAGTTTCTGGTCGGTTATGTTGCCTTGAAGAATTCCATTGAAAAATTTTTTTAAGCTTCGAGTTGTTTTTGAAGTTGACAATTTTGTTGCCGCTTCTATTGACTTCTTTTTATTTTTTGAATCTTTTGACAAATGAATTGTAGATATTTCAGATAGTAAGTCGGGTTGTGCAGGCAAGCCAACCAAGGTAGTGATGCCTTCAGCCTCACAACGAAGATGGTACAACTTTTTTACCAGGTCGTGCTCTTCCGAAATGTCAATTTTTTGTAGCCTTCTTTTCCCAACCCTAACATCGATCATTCCAATCGCACGGATTATTGCGTTGTCAGAAGTCAGGATGTCATTAATGGATAAGTTTAAATAGCTAAACAGAGAATTGTGCCAATTCCATTGAGAAAAAAGATTTCCTTCATGAAGCTTTTTTTCAATTGTACTGTACTCTTCATTAGTTGTTCGGCTTTTTTGGTAAAGCTCCATTTCATATGTGATAGAGCACATATTGATTATTTCGTGCTTATCAATCAATATCCATCCTCGCCCCTCTTGATCATGAGATTTTCGATATGATGTGGAGCCAAGTTCGACTCGCCCACGTACCGATTCAGCGATAATCCCTTCAATTCTTTTTTTTAGTTGGCTCCACTTCATAATTAACTCTATGGATTATTGATGGTCACTGAACCGTTGCTGTTGAGGAGGGGCGATTAAAAACCAATAATTTAAGCAAAAAGACAGCAGTATTTTAAAAAAATAAATCCAGCAACCGTTCTTTGGAAGCCCTCTGCTCAAACAGCCGGGTTAGCTTTTTTCAAGTTTATACTAATAGGCCATGTTTCTAGTTCCACTTAGTAAGCACTTTTGCAATGCTTTTACCATTTCTTATTATTGCATAGCCTTGATGTCCTTGTAATTTTTCCCAGTATTCATCGGGAAGTCTAAAGAACCACAATTCATCTCCTGTGGCTATTCTTGAAATAAATGGCTCCCATTCATTTTCCATGAAATATTGACTCAAACCTGTGCCAGCACTTGGCTCACCATACATTTCCTGATGTTCTAACTCGAAAGCTTCTTTGATTTTATTAATATCAATTTTTCGCACAAGACATTTTTTAATGGATGGTATACCTAAAAGCCTTTTTAAAAAGATTATGACTGAACCAAACATATTTCTGACCTATCAAAATACACCGTAATAGCGATTGAAATCTTTTTCTACTGTCGTTTCTCAGCAAAGTTAACGCGCCGGTTGTTATGCATCTATGGTCCGCCGAAAAGCTTCCCACCCAGCGCGAATGCTCCAGCAACTAGCGCTGCCAACGCAGCAAGGACGCTCCACAGTTGAACGGGCTTCAAACCGCCCAGTAATTCGGCTACAGTAAAGTCGGAAAAGTCCTTAGGCTGAGATATATTCTTCGGTGTATCGGCCATCTTTTGTTTCCAACTCGCCAAGACTCCATTAAATTCGTTAGAGTTCAGCGCCGAAGTCTCCGGCTTCACCCACTGCACATACCAATCATTGCCGCGTTCAAGTAGTCCTTCGCTCTTAAGGCCAGCTTCGACGATGACCATGAGCGGAAGGCCATGAGCGTAACTCATGGCAGCCTCGATCTGGTTCCATGGCGTGGGAAGCCTAACATCGTTGAGTGCCGACTCCTTTGGCCCGCCACGCTTTTCGATTCCTGTGGCAAAGTACGTTCGCTCAAGAGCTATGACCACAGTACCAGAGCATTTTTCCATTAGGTCGGTTACTGTTTTCAGCGGAGCGTCAGAACTAAAAGTGTTTCTACCTACTGTGTGGGGAATGAGGCCTTCACTCCGAAGACGATCCTCCACGGAGCGAACAAAAGCTTCTTGCTGCTCGTTTGAAGTGCCTCCGACACTCACAAATACATCAGGTTCTTTCATTGCTCTACCTCCACCGTAAGATATACATAACAAGTTATTGTGCTGAACTGCATATTTCCAAAGTCAAAAAGGTCTTATCAACCTTTCCATTATATTTTAAAGCATTATCCAACAGTATATCAGTCAGGATTGAATAATATGCTGCTGACAGGATAATTCCAGATACTACACTTTTGTCTTATCTATAAACGGTAAGAAGTAATAGCTACAAGCTGGACTACAGCAAAACAGGTCTGCGATGAACTCTTCAAAACTGACAGCTTTTCATCTTATTACATTTTCGAATGAAACGCTCATGGACTCGCGCTTGGTAAAGATGATCCATGAGTTGCTTCTCGATCCGGTTGTTCGACATTCTTCGCCTTCCTGAAGTCTTTAAGCTTTCTTAGCTTTCCGGATTCGTCATATCTGGCTTCGTAAACATAGTCAGTTCCTTCGTATAGACGGCTTTTGTGCAGAACTCCGGAAGGAAAGAAATAGTGCCAATATCCTACTTTCTGATTATTCTGCATCATGCCATGTACAAAAACTTGCCCCGTTTCGTAAAACGAGACAGTTGGTCCATCCATCACACCATTGCGGATGGTCACCATACCGCTGACATTTCCGTTCTGATGGTGCTTTACCGAGACGCCCGTAAACAGAGCTTTGGTCTTTATGTGCAACCAACCCTTTGAAGTATATTCTATATCTCCCCTCGCAACGATTGGAAGCTTTATTTGCTCACTTCCCACAACATTTGCAGAAGAAACGGTCAGTATGAACACGGAAATAATAAGGCCTGCAATTATATATGTTTTCATAATATGTCATATACTTTCCTATCAGGTGATAAGAAATTGATATGTTGTTTAATATTATACTGAGGAGTCATTCTCGGTTTAAAGAAACAGGAACAAAACCCGAACGCGGGTTCCCAAAACTGCTATTTCTTTAGTTCTGCTTTAACAGCCAACCCTATCTTTTCTAATGTAAACGGTTTCTTTATAAATTGGCCGGCACCTAATTTTTGGGCTGCCTTTACCTCATCTGTTTCAGAGTAGCCACTGACTATGACAGCCTTTTGTTTGGGGTAAATTTCTACTATTCTTTCATATGTTTTGCGGCCATTTATTCCTGGGTCCATAATCATATCAAGCAATATTAAATCTACTTTATTTTCTTTCAAATATGAAACGGCTTCTTCTCCACAGGGCACAGCCTTAGTTTTATATCCGAGTTTTTCAAGCATTTTACAGGAAATTTCTCTCTGGCTTTGAATGTCATCAACAACAAGTACTATTTCTCCGTTTCCTTTATATTTCTCTATGGGCAATGATAAAACTTTGGTCGATAACTCTTTTCTTGTTATTGGAAAGTATAGGTCAAATATTGTTCCTTTTTCATTACTTGTTACATTAATATAGCCTTCATGATCTTGTACAATATTCCATACAACAGCCAGTCCCAATCCTGTTCCGCTTCTGCCCATTACCTTCTTTGTGAAAAATGGCTCAAAAATCCTCTCAAGGTATTCCGGTAATATTCCTGCACCATCGTCATATACAGACAAAACCACGTACTCACCTGTGTTTATGTCATCATACCCCCTTATTGGCCGATCAACATAACAGTTTTTTGTCGATACTATTACCTTGCCTTTATCCTCAATAGCTTCCGAAGCGTTTGATATAAGGTTCATTATTATCTTTCTGATATGAACAAGAGAGGCGGATATATTGAGTAAGTCAGTATCAAGCTTGGTTTTAATGCTAACTGTGGGATGAAATTGCTTAAGTTTTGCAAACTCAGGAGAAGTAAAATATTCTCTTATAACATCATTTAAGTTTAGCGGTTCTTTTGTGGATGCCACACCTCTTGCAATTGTAAGCAGATCCTGGACGATAGAAACGGCCTTCTCCCCTGACTCCTGAATGGTTGCTATAGGCTTTCTTAATTTACTGTCTTTAGGTAAATCAAGTAGTAATAATTCAGGGTAGCTTACAATCCCGGATAAAACATTGTTCAGATCATGAGCAACACCACCTGCCAAAAGTCCAAGCGATTCCATCTTCTTGGATCTTGCAAGCTTTTCTTCACTCTCCCTTAACCTTATTTCCGCACGCTTGCGCTCGGTGATGTCCTGATTCACTCCATAAATCTTGACCGGCTGGCCGTTGGCCTCTTTTATAATAGAATATCGTACAGAGGTGAAGCCTATCGTCCCATCGGCGGAAATAAAACGGTGTTCTATACGTCCGCTAATGTTGGTACCGCTTGACTCTTGTGCTTTACGATATTCTTCACCAATAAAAGATATGTCGTCAGGATGGAGAAAGCGGCTGGTATATTCAGCCGATGACATTGTATATCTCCCGACTTGTCTTGCCGTGGTACGAAAGCTCTTATAAAAATGGTCGTTGAATATAAAAAGATCATTAGCTATATCGTATTCCCAGTGACCTAGATGGGCCATATCCAAAGCATTACTCAGCTTAGCCTGAAGATCCTCACGCTCCTCCTCGATCCATTTGCGTTCAATAGCATTAGTAAAAGTTTCACCAACAAGGCGTAGAATCTGAGGTTCGTATGCCCAGTCTTGATAATTGAGTATCGTATCGAATCCTACAAGTCCAAGCAATCGATCACCAAGTTTCATGGGAATGATAATAATCGATTTGATATCTTGGGAATCAAATATTTCCCTTTTGAGCCTGGCTTCAAGCGGCAGAACAGATACATTTGGCACTTGGAGAACGTCGACTTTTCGAATTTGTTCAGTAAACCACGGCAGTTCCTCGGCAATCGGAACGTTTCTTAAATTTTCCATTTGCGGCGAAATACCTTCGGCACACCACTCGTGTGTATTATCAGCAAGTTTACCATCGTTGTGTAATATATATACATAGGCGCGGTCCGCTCCGAAAAATACACCAACAGCAGATAAAGCGCGATATATGGCAGCATTTATTTCGTCTGATCCCAGCCTTGCAAATTCCGAAGATATCTCGCTAATCAGCCGTTCAAGGTCTATCCTCCGCGCCAGGGTGTCTTTTGCCTTCTTGTGTTCAGTAATATCATGCCCGATACCCAACACACCGGCTAATTGGCCGTCATCGTGATAAATTGGTGTAGTTATAGTTTCAAGGATTTCACGATGCCCATCATTTTTAAAATTTACATCCAGCTCGTTTATGAGGGGTTTTTCTTTAGTGATTACCTCATTATCGTGGTTCCGCAAAAAATCTGCCAACTCCATATTTAGAAAATCGTAATCCGTTTTCCCAACGATATCCTTTTCTTTTGCGCCAAATAAACTTTCAAATCTGGAATTACAGTAAATATAGTGCCCCTGCTGATCTTTCACCCAAAGCAAATCAGGAATTGCCCGAATCAATGTTTGCAGATGTCTTTTGTTATCTTTTAATGCTTCCTCGATTTTTTTGCGCTTGGATTCAGCTTTCTCCAACTCTACAACCCGTTGTTCTAATTCTTCATAGCTAAGTTTTTCAGACATGACTGCAACCTGTATTTCCTTGATCTTTTCAAGTTATTAATACTATCAGTATGCTTGAAGCTACTATGTTAAACTTTTCAAACGATATACATATAATATAACTATATAATCCAATTAATAATATTATGCAATAATCCATTTTAACCGTTTCGAGCCACTTTCAAAACGTTTCAGTTTGGTCAAGCTCAAGGCGGGAGAAAATTTTAACCGCAGAAATATATGGCGTATTTCGAGAATTAAAATTTGAGCCCAACGCTTAAGATCGGCCAAAATGGGGCGTTTTGAAACTGGCTCTTTCGTATAATGTTATTTATCAGCTTATATGGACAAAAAAATTTTATGCTGATCTCCCCTTGATATGAACCTGTATGTTTTGAAAAGAGTTATGGCAGCATTCTTTTATCTTGACATTTATAACCGCTTAAGCTTAAAAAACCTATCTGGTCTGTCTTGTTTGAGCTTTATATTTTGCTCCAAGATAATGATTTATCTAAGATATCAGGAACAGCAGAATTTCTTGAAATTTACCGGTTCTCTGGTTGTTTGTAATCGGATTCGCATTTTGCT
This sequence comes from Pseudomonadota bacterium, assembly GCA_043825875.1. Taxonomy (GTDB): domain Bacteria; phylum Desulfobacterota; class Desulfobacteria; order Desulfobacterales; family RPRI01; genus RPRI01. The sequence continues at coordinate 30,404 of JBDRRF010000060.1, forward strand.
GTTGTGATATATTTTTTAGTTCAGGAGGAATGATTATGGGAGAAGAAAGCGCAGGAGCTCTCAAGGAAACTTTGGAATTTTACTCAGGAAAGAGAAGCGAACTGATCCCCATTTTGCAGGAAGCACAAGGAATTTATGGTTATCTCCCTGAGGAAGCGATTCAGATAATAGCTGAATTTTTAACAATTACATTGGGTGAAGTTTATTCCGTAGCATCTTTTTATAACCAGTTTCGTTTAATACCTCTGGGAAGAAATACGGTAACAATATGCCGTGGCACTGCCTGCCATATTCGTGGGGCCCCACAAATAGTTGACGAAATAGGGGAAGTGCTCAATTTAAAAGAGGGTGAAACATCAGAAGATATGGAATATACCCTTGAAACCGTTGCCTGTATTGGTTGTTGCGCACTGGCTCCCTGTGTTAAGGTTAATCATAAAATTCATGGTTGCCTGGAACCGGGACAGGCTAAAGGACTTTTCAACATTGCACCTCGGGTTGAAAGTAATTAACAAGGAGAAACTTACATATGGAAAAAGTTACTCTTACAATAGACGATAAAGAGATAATTACCGATAAGGAATCAAATATACTAGTAGCGGCTTTGGAAAATGGTATTTATATACCCCATCTTTGCTATTACTCAGGGCTGGAACCACCCGGCATTTGCAGGCTGTGTGTGGTCGATGTTTCCGGTGATATAGTTTTTTCCTGCCGGTCAACAGTAAAAGAAGGAATGGTTGTTAAGACAAGAAGCCCCGTAGTAGATAAGATACGCGAGGTAAATTTTGAGATTATAATGTCAAACAACCATATGTCCTGCAAAGGTTGTGCAGCAACCGGTTTTTGTGAAGTGCAAAAAATAATGGCTTTTTGCAAAACCGACAAAAAAAGAGTTCGCAGGTTAAGACCACCTGAAAAACAGTTTCCTATAGATGAATCAAATCCGTGCTTTGATTATGATGCCAACAAATGCGTGCTTTGTGAAGTTTGCATAGGAACCTGCAATAAAATACAAAAAGCTTTAAATTTAGTAGGCCGTGGATGGAAAACCAAGGTAGAATTCCACGGAGATACATCAATATGTGAAAATTGCGGTGATTGTGTTGCAAGATGTCCCGTAGGCGCTCTTGTGCCAAAAGGCAAGGCTCAAATCCAAAAATCAGCATAGTTTTTATTAATAGTATATTTGCTGATTTATTTAATACCGTTTCTTATAAATAAAGCGCTGTCGATAAATAATTGATTATCGGCAGCGCTTTATTGTTTTATACCTTTTCGTATAATGCTCCTCGAAATCCCATAACTAAATTAATATAATAAGTAATTTGACAACCCTTTTTTTCTGTTGACATTTTATTTATGGCTTGTGTATGATCGAAAAAAAAATAATTTTAGGGATGTTTGGTGCACGGAATACGGTTTAAATCCGTAACGGTCCCGCCGCTGTAACCCTGCCGCTTAATAAGCGGAACCCTTTTAGCATTGTTGAGCCACTGTTCTGACAGACCGAAAAGGTCTCTTGTGATGGGAAGGCGGCTTAAAGGGCGGGGAAGTCAGAAGACGAGCTGAATATCACATGTTTCAAAGAACTTGATGGCAAAGGGTTCTGGTAGGCAACATCGCCTGTCGGAGCCCTTTTTTTATTTCCGGCGGGGTAAATCCATTGTATATAGGTGAGGATATGAAAACCCAGATTGAAAAAGCAAGAGAAGGCATTATCACAGAAGAAATCAAAAAAGTTGCATCGGATGAAGGTTTATCTGATGAAATCGTCAGACAAAGGGTTGCATTAGGTGAAATTGTAATTTCAAGCCACCCTAAGCGCAAAAATCAGAAAATAGTTGGAATAGGAAAAGGATTAAGAACAAAGGTCAATGCTTCAATCGGCACATCTTCAGATATTTGTGATATTGATGCAGAAGTCCGAAAGGCTATTGCAGCAGAAGAAGAAGGCGCTGATACGCTTATGGAGCTTTCCGCAGGTGGAGATCTTGATGCAATCCGACGGGCCGTACTTGCAAATACAAATCTTGCGGTCGGAAATGTGCCATTATATCAGGCATTCAAGGAAACTACCGCAAAATATGCAAATCCGGGCAAACTTGATCCTGAATATCTGTTTGATCTGATCGAAAAACAGCTTGATGACGGAATCAGTTTCATGGCTATTCATTGCGGCATAAATCAATATACTATTGAACGCTTAAGAAAACAGGGATACCGCTACGGAGGTCTTGTTTCAAAGGGCGGCACTTACATGGTCGCCTGGATGGATATAAACAAAAAGGAAAACCCTTTATACGAGCAGTTTGATCGTGTATGCGCTTTGATGAAAAAATATGATGCAGTACTTTCTCTTGGAAACGGCATCAGGGCCGGAGCTATTCACGACAGTCATGACAGGGCTCAGATGGCAGAAATGATCATAAATTGTGAACTTGCCGAGTTGGGACGTAAAATGGGTTGCCAGATGATGGTGGAAGGCCCGGGGCATGTGCCACTTGATGAAATCGAAGGAAACATAATGCTGGAAAAGCGAATGAGCGGAAACGCCCCATATTATGTTCTTGGCCCTCTCCCGCTTGATACCGGTGCCGGATATGATCATATAGTTGCAGCTATTGGAGCTGCCAATTCAGCCCGTTTCGGTGCAGATCTGGTATGCTACATCACACCAGCAGAGCACCTTGCACTTCCCAATGAACAAGATGTACGGGAAGGTGTTCGGGCAACCCGCCTTGCAGTTCGTATAGGCGATATATCAAAATATCCCGATAGGCGCGACAGAGAAAAAGAAGCCGCAATGGCAAGACGTGACATGCGCTGGGATGATCTTGAAAAATTGCTCATGTTTCCCGATAAGGCAAGAGAGGTCCGTCAGAGCAGGGCACCTGAAAATACACAAACCTGTTCCATGTGCGGCGATTTCTGCGCCATGAAAAAAGGTATGGAAGTTTTTTCAAACGATATAGGCGGCGATAAGATTTCATGTGCAGGAAAATAATTTTGGAACAATATACAAATTAGTTTATCACTGTATAATGGTTAGAGGATTCAAGCAAGATTCTTAATAAACACTTGAACCCTCGAATCCTGGAATCCTTGAACCCTTTTTTTAAAACAACCAAAAGGCAAAAGCTATGGACAAACTTAATAAAGCAATAAATTCTATTTGCTCTCCGGATTCATCATTTTACAATGCGGCTCTTGAGCGTCTTGCTCAGCAGGCGCGTCCGGCAGGGAGCCTTGGTGTTTTAGAAAATTTATCGGCAAGGCTTGCAGGTATTGCAAAGACAATTGATGTACGATTGAAAAGAAAAGTTATAATTACATGCGCCGGAGATCATGGAGTTGTGGCGGAAGGGGTTAGCCTTTTTCCTCAGGAAGTAACGCCTCAGATGGTTTATAATTTTGTTAACGGAGGCGCATCAATCAATGTGCTTGCCCGTCATGCAGGTGCAGAGGTAAAGGTTGCAGATCTTGGAGTTAACCATGATTTTGAAAAAGATCTTCCCATTTTCCATAAAAAAATCAGAAAAGGCACTTCAAACATAGCTGTGGGCCCTGCAATGTCAAGGCAGGAGGCTGTGAGTTCAATTGAAGCCGGGATCGATATTGTTGATGAGCTTCTTAAAAAAGGCCTTGTTGATATTTTAGGCACCGGTGACATGGGTATCGGCAATACTACTCCTTCTACTGCTGTTGTTGCTGTAATATCAGGTGTTGCTGTGGAAAAGCTGACAGGCCGGGGAACCGGCATTGGCGATGAAGCACTTCAAAATAAGATTAAAGTAATTAAAAAAGCGATAAAAGTTAACAAACCCGACCCCAAAGACGCCATTGATATACTTTCCAAAGTAGGCGGTTTTGAAATCGGCGGTCTTGCCGGGCTTGTTCTTGGTGCTGCTGCAAACGGTATACCTGTTGTATGTGACGGACTTATATCCACAGCAGGAGCCTTGATTGCCACAAATCTTGCTCCTTTGGCAAAAGGATATCTTTTTGCAAGCCACCGCTCTGTTGAAATTGGTCATGGTTATATGCATGAATTACTTGGTGTTGAGCCTATTCTTGATTTAAAATTTCGCCTGGGTGAAGGAACCGGAGCTGCTGTTGCAATAGAATTGCTGGATGCTTCAACCCGCATTCTTGCAGATATAAAGACTTTTGAAGAAGTTTCGATAATAAATGCCCAGATATAAAAACCCTGATAAAATGCCTGATATTCCGTTTTGCCATACCGACCTGGCTCATGAGGATTTCCAGTACCTTGAGGATCTTTCAACTGCCTACTGGTATTCTGAAGTGCTTTTTGCTGCGATAAAGCTTGGTCTTTTTGGGTTTCTTGAAAATGGAACTTCATCTGTTGACAAGCTTGCAATTGCGGCATCGTGTAACAAAGAAGAACTGCACCGATTACTTAAGGCTATGGAAAAGCTGGCATTGGTTTGTCACGATAATGGCTTGTGGTTTAACAGTCAGGTCGCGCATATGTTTCTTGTGCCAGGTCAGCCTTCGTACATGGGAGAGTTTTTTCTGTACAGAAAATATATGCAACCTCAGTGGCAATCTATTGCAAAAAAAGTTTCGATCAATAAAGAGGATGAAACCACCCGGAACGATAATAAGATAATTTCGGAAGAAGATGAGTATGCATTAAAAAATCTTAATTATGTTATGACTGCCGATGTGCTGATACAACAAAAGAACAAAGAGATTGTCAGTCTTCTTAAATCCTTTTCGTGGCAACTGCCTCTTCTGGATATCGGTGGAGGTGCCGGGTCGCTGGGTCGCGCATTAATCAAGTCGAAAATAAATGATACAAAACAACAATTAGATGAAATTCCTGTCTCAATATTATTTGAATTACCTGAAGTTATTAATGCAGCAGAAAAACTTTATTCAGATAGAGATGAGTGGCAATACTTTGAAAGCATGGAAGGAGATTTCCGGCTTCATGAATTTAAGGGGAGTAAGAAATTCGGTCTTATTATTATGAGCAATTTCCTTCATGCTTACGGGAATAAAGAGGCACATGAATTATTCCTCAAGGCTGCAAGTTTGCTTCAAAAAGAAGGAATGATACTTATTCATGATTATTTTCCGGATCGGAGCGGACGCAATCCGCAAAAAGGGACATTATATGATCTGAATATGATGTTAAATACTTATAATGGAACCTGCCATGAAAGCTCAACCATAAAGGATTGGCTTCAAGAAGCGGGTTTTAACAGTATTAAGGTTATTGATCTTGGCACGGATACTTCCATTATTTTAGCTGCACAAAATCAATTTCAATACAATTTACCCATTGATATACATGAAAAGACATATCTTGATGAATGGGTATATGCAGCTGTTGATGAAGGATTTAAAAAAGCTGTTATTCTTCCTGTAGCAAAGATAGCAACAGGTTCATGGGTAAGACAAAAATGCAGGTTCGGATGCAGTGAATTCGGGAAAAAGCTTCAATGCCCACCATATTCGATAGACAATCGTGAAACGGAAGAGATGCTTAAATCTTATTCATGGTGCATGCTGGTGGAAGATATGCCACCCGGAAGTAAATTCCATAAAAAACTTTTAAACCTTGAAAAAAAACTTTTTCTGGCGGGATTTCATAAAGCCTTTTCATTTGGTGCAGGGCCCTGCCCTGTTTGCAAAAAATGTCCTGAAGATAATATTTGCCTTCATCCTGATCTTGCGCGTCCCTCCATGGAGGCTTCAGGCATTGATGTTTACGAAACAGCCAAAGCAGCTGGAATCACCATTAAACCGGTATCGGAAAAAGGCCGTTATGTGAAATATATTGGTCTTTTACTTCTGGAGTAAATTTAAGTGAAAATACTATTCGTACAGGTTCCAACTTCCCATCTTGGCGCAAAAGAACGTGTTTATCCTCTGGGCTTATCACGTCTGGCTGCTATTGCACCTTCAGGTTTTGAAAAATCTGCTCTTGATATGAACCTTTATCCAGACCCCTGGCCAAAATTAAAAGATAAACTGGGAAGTATTAAACCTGATATCGTAGCCCTGTCTTTCAGAAATATCGATCCTCTGGCTGGACAACAAACATCTTATCTGTCTTCACTTAAAACATCGGCTGTACTTACCAGATTGATTGTACCAAATGCTGTTATCATTGCAGGCGGCCCTGCTTTTACTCTTTTTGCAAAACGTCTGATTGAAGAAATTCCTGAGATCGACTTTGGTTTATGCGGTGAAGGCGAGCTTGCTTTTGCACAAATATTGTCAAGCTTTCCTGACATTAAATCTGTGCCGGGAATTGTATGGCGAAAAGAAGAAGAAATTATATATAATCCTAACGGGCCTTTTATATCAATGGATGAAATTCCGTATATTGAAACAACAAGTTTTTCTCCCAAAGATTATGCCGAAGGCAACCTTTATGTTGCTGCAATGGGCATAGAAGGCAAACGTGGATGTGATTTAAAATGCGGTTATTGCCTCTATCCGCGTTTAGGTGGCAGCAGGATGAGACTCAGGAATCCTGCGATAATCGCAAATGAGATGGAAAAACTTAATAAAGATTGGGGCATAAAATTATTCCATTTCACAGATCCTGTCTTAAACCGTCCACAAGACCATTTTGAGATCATTTGCAAAGAAATTATAAAACGAAAGCTTGATGTGAGCTGGACCGGGTTTTTCAGGGAAGACACATTTACCGAGCACAATGCCGAGCTTGCACAAAAAGCCGGGCTTGTTGCATGTTATTTTTCTGCAGATGCCCTTACATCTCACGGGTTAAGTCTTCTTGGCAAGGCGCTTACAAAAGATGATATCCTTCGGGCATCAAAAATTACAGTAAAACACAATATTCTTACCATGTGCCATTTTCTTGTAAATCTTCCTTTTGAGACAAAAGAACATATAAAAGAAGCAAAGGAAATGATGGATAAAATACTTGATATACATGCAGTATGTGGGAATCTTGGGGCGATTATTCTTAACACAATACGATTGTATCCCGGTGCCAGACTGACAAACAAGCTAATAGAAAGCGGCCTTATCGATTCAGAGATCGACCTTTTATACCCGGTATACTATAATCCCCAAAATACTTCTTATGTGCTTCATGAGCTTGAAGCAAAGTGCCATGAGGCTGGTGTTTTATCAAGATTAAATATAAACGCAGCTTGCAAAGGTTTAAAGGCATTGTTGCAATGAATATATGTATACTTGAACATCCCAGAGTTCGATCAAAAGAAAGATTTAATGATATTGCCAATACCCCGCTGTGGTCATGTCTTATGGGAGGTTATGCTGCTTCAAGCCTAAGACATGCCGGACACGATGTGTGCTTGATGGACACAACAATATCCGGCTGGGATTTTGAAAAGACAAAACAGGAAATTTTAAAATTATCTCCGGATATGCTTTGTGTGAATGCCGTTTATTTCTGGGAACACACCGGTCTTGTTTTTGAACTTTTAAATAATCTTAAAAAAGACGGCTTTTGTGGCCATATTACATTGTTTGGTTTTTTCCCCACACTTGCTTACGCAGCAATTCTTAAAAACATTGCTTCCGTTGATTCTGTTGTGGTGGGTGAAAGTGAAATAACACTAGTAGAACTTTCTGAAGCTCTTTCAAAACACAAATCTCTGTCAGGCATATCCGGACTTTGTATACGAACCGATAAGGGAATTACAATTTCAAAACAACGCAGCCCGGAACAAAACATAGACAAATTTTATTTTCCTGAAAGAACGAATCTTACCGATCAGACAGCCTCCATTCTTGCAAGCCGTGGATGTTACAACCACTGCGCTTTTTGCCTTGTCCCGTCGTTTTATAATAACGGGCCGTTGTGGCGCGGAAGATCACCGGAAAATATTTATCAGGAAATATCTGAGCTTGCAGACAAAGGATTTAATGATTTTTATTTTGTTGATCCTAATTTTATCGGTCCAGGGAAAAAAGGCAAAGAGCGCATTTATAAACTGATGGAGCTGATCCGTCCACTAAAAATAAGTTTCGGCATGGAAACAAGACCGAATGATCTTGATCCCGATATTTTAGATAGTCTTATCTCTTCCGGGTTCAAAACTCTTCTTCTCGGTATTGAAAGCGGTTCGACCTCTGTACTTGGGAACTTAAACAAAGGCGCATCCATTAATTCAAGTGAGAGCGCAATAAGAATATGCCGTGATGCCGGAATTGAACCTGAAATAGGGTTTCTGATGTTTGTGCCTGACAGTACGCTTGATGACTTAAAACATAATTTTGAATTTCTGCAAAAAAACAATCTGCTTGACCGTCTCGAAAGAACAGCAAATCTGTTATCGCATCGCCAGTTAGTGCTTATGGGGACTTCGGGTTACAAGATGTTTGAAAAGCAGGGCAGACTTAAAAAAGCGGGGGTGCTTGGTTTTGAAGGAGAAGTATCATACCAGGATAACAGGGTCAAATGGGTATCCGATCTCATGATTCATGCATGTCTTTTTGTGCTGGAAAATATGGAACAACCGGAGTCTCCCATATACTGGCAACTTTGCGAAAACGAAGAAAAAAGAAGTATTGAGTTTATTAAAACAAATGACTGCCTGGTGGACTTGTTCAAACGGCTTCTTTCCGATGCCGGTAAAAGCGCTTTGCTATCGCCTGTTTCTATAATGAAAGAAGATATAGAAATAGAGTTGCTAAGTATTATTAATTTAAATTCTTTTCCTTCATCATAATATCGCTGATAATCTAAATTCAAATTATAAGTTATTGACTTTCAAGTAATCCATATTAAAATAGAAAAAAATAAAATAAAGCACAATCTAAATACGGATTTGATAAATAATAATGGAGGCTCTTATGAAAAAGGTGTATTTGCTTTTGGTCGTTATTCTTATCCTTTTGGTTTCTGCACCATTAAATGCCGAAACGCCGGATGTCAATGCTATAATTGAAAAGGTGAAAAAATCATGGGATGTTCGCCCTGTATCTTTTAAAGTTAAAATTGTTGTTAAGGAGGGCGAGCGTGTTACCGGAGAAATGGTAGCCGGAGCAGCCCATAAGCGTTTTCCGGATGGAAGAAGGCTGCTGATAGTTATTCTTGAACCGGAAAGTATGAAAGGAGTATCATATCTGCTTAATAGTTCTGATACAAAACAGTCTGAGCAATGGATGTATTTTCCTTATCTTGGCAGAGTAAGAAAAATTGATGGTGCCAGCAACTATGAAAGCTTTTTAAGCACCGATTTTACTTATGCAGATCTTGCACTGATAGACTCTCAAAGTGAAAAATTTAATTATATCGGAGAAGGTGAGATAAACGGTATAAAGGCATATAAAATCGAATCTATAAGTAAAAGTTCAAATTATTATTATTCCAAAATTATTTATTGGATTGCAAAAGATACTTTACAGATCCTTAGCCGGGATTATTATTCACCGAATAACAGCCTTTGGAAGAGAAAATTATATGAGAATTACACTGTTATTAACGGATTAACCATTCCTCTTCGTATTAGCGTTAAGGATCTTCAGCACAATACCAGCACGGAACTTAACTTTAGCGAAATAGATGCTGATATAACACTTCCAGACGAAATATTTGTGCCCACACAATTGAAATACTCTTTAAAATGCCCTGTTTGGCAAAAAGTATGTTACCCGCAGGATGTTTTCATTAAATAGCCTTAAATATTACAAATAAAATAATTCTCGTCTATGAGACGTATTCTGGCAAAGCCCTCTTCAGGAGGGCTTTGCCCCTAGAAAACTATAGTTGCCTTACACCCATCTTTGAAACATTCCCCCGGCAAAGACAAATGACTTTGTTGTATTTCCCAATAATATTGACATTCTCTCATAGCATAGATAAATTGATTTTTATTATTTGAACCTGCCTGACTAAAAATACGAACACAATGCCACAATAAAGGAGGATAACTATATGAAAAAAATATGCTTGTTTGGGATAATTATGTTTCTGATGTTTGCAACCGCACCTTTATATGCCGAAACTCCGGATGCTGCAGCTATAATTAAAGAAATGAACAATAACGCTGATACCTATCCAATATCAAAAAAACTCACTATCATTGTAAAAAATGGAGAACAAATAACCGGCCAAATGGTAGCCGGAACTGCAAGAAAGAAATTTCCCGACGGCAGAAAATTCCTTTTGGTCCTATTGGAGCCTCAAAGCTTAAAAGGCCTATCTTATCTTTTGAATGATTTGCATGATCATCCGGCCAAGCAATGGATATACCTTCCTTATATTGAAAGAGTTCGTAAAATCGATGAAACAAGCACTTACGAAAGCTTTCTTAGCACAGACTTTACTTACGCGGATCTTAGTTTAATAAGCAGCAAAAACGAAAAATTCAAATATCTTGGGGAAGAAGAAATCGGAGGGATGAAAGCCTATAAAATAGAATCGATTTCCAAGGAGCCAAACTATTATTATTCCCGTATTATTAATTGGATCACAAAAGATTCATTTTTGCTTATCAGGCGGGATTATTATTCTCCCAATAACATCCTATGGAAAAGGCAATTGTCTGAAAATTTAACCCTTATCAACGGAGTGCTTACGCCCTTAAGGATTCGAATGATTAACTTTCAAAATAATACAAGTACCGAACTGATTGTTAATGAATTAGATCCCGACATAGAACTTCCTGATGAAATTTTTGTGCCCGAGCAACTGAAATACTCTTTAAAATGCCCTGTTTGGCAAAAGGTCTGCTATCCAACATATAAAATGGATAAATAATAACTATCTTAAATAATAATTAAATAAAATATTTTTGGAGGCTTGTATGTTCAAACGAATTTCTTTTGTTGGAATTATTGTCCTGATAACATTATATACCGGTCTGTTATATGCCGGACCAAATATGAATCCAGGCAAATGGGAAATCACCTATGAAACTGAGATGCCCGGAATGCCCATGAAAATGCCTTCCATTAAAATTACACAGTGTATAACAAAAGAACAAATCATACCTGAAAGCAAGCAACAACCCGGACAGAAATGTACAACATCCGATATGAAAATTTCCGGTAATACTGTTTCATGGTCTCTTATATGTAATAGCCCTTACAACACGTCCAAAGCAAAAGGCAAAATAACGTATAATGGGAACCAAATGAAAGGTCAGATGGAAATGGAACAGTCCGGCATGAACATAACTACCAAAATGAGTGGACAACGTATAGGAATATGTGACTAGGAAATTATATAAAAAGGCAAATAAAGAGCCCAGCCGCAAGCAGCGAGGTATCTTTGCTTACTTCGTTCGAATTTAAGAATTCAGATTTACTGAATCTCAGGGACCAGATAAATAATTTTAATAATGAAATGAATGAGGTTCCCAATTTATCTATATACAGGTGAGCCAATTTCAAGCTTTTTTTCTGATGATTTTTTAAGATTAGCGGGTGACAGGTATCGGAGCAAGGCTTTTGGTTTAGAAGGCAGTTGACAATCCTTTATCTCCATCCCCATCCCTATTTAGCAACTTTAAAAGTAATTCCTGACGGTTAGACACATTTAGCTTTCTATGAATATTTGCTATGTGTTTATACACAGTTTGCCGGCTTAAAAATAAATTTTTACTGATATGAATTGGAGTTATCCCTTTGCATAATAATCCCGCTATTTCCGATTCTCTTTTAGTGAGAGGCTCTTCGGACTTCGAAAATATAGCACAATTACTATTTACTGATGGAGCAACGAACAGATTCGTGTGCAGGTTTGCGATATGAGTCTGTATTATACTCAGTATTTCCATTTCCAGTTGCGAAAATCCATAAGAACTAGTTCGGTCTATTGAAATAATGCTTTTGATACAATGGTCTGGGCTATAAAATCTATATCCAACACTATAATTAATTCTCTGGGGTTTGATAAAATCAGTTATAAATTCGCCGTTTCCATATTTACTCCAATCTTTAAATCCCTCATGGAATTTAAAATATGAATATCTACTGTCCTCTATTTTAGAATAATATTCGAGATATGCTCTACTCCATTTAGGCTCCACCCCTAAAAGAACCTGGTCATATACTTTTCCTTTATCGTTCAAAAAATATATAAGAGCCTGATCGTAAGGGATTAGCGAATAGACTTTTTTTAACATCTGTAGGCAAAGCTCTTTTGGAGTCCGCTCATTCCCGACCTTTTGTAACAAGGTATGAATTTTTATCCACGGCAATCCAACTGAACAATGCATCAGATATCTTTCCTTGCGGTATGAAAAAATAAGAATAATGAAAATTTTCCATTAAGAAAATAAGTTTGTTTTTTATATCGACTGATTATGATAGAGTCTGAATTAATGCAATAAAAAAAATTCAAAGAGCTATCTATACAGATAGCGGTAACCTGACAAATCAGTCAATTCGAGTAAAATACATAATTTTAGGTATAGACGTAAACACAAAACTGATTATATATTTTTAATTTAAGATCATTTCCCAGATGTATTAATTTTTAAAAAAGCGGGAATAGTGTATAAATGGACACCGGAATTAAATAAAGAGCCAATTGTAAAACGCCCCATTTTGGCCGATCTCTGCGTTGGGCTCAAATTTTAATCCTCGAAATACTCCATGTATTCTTGCGGTTATAATTTTAGCGCGCCTTGAGCTTGACCAAACTGAAACGTTTTGAAACCGGCTCTGTAGATTTTAATTAACAAAGGGGAAATTAAAATGAAAGATTATTTCGGATATGAAGGAAAGGTATGTGTAGTGACCGGCGCTGCTTCAGGCATGGGCAAGGCTGTTACAGAGATGCTGGTTGATCTCGGAGCCCAAGTCTATGCTCTGGATATGAACGAGGTTACCATACCCGGCATTAATAAATTCATCAAGGTTAATCTCGGAGAAAAGCAGTCCATTGACAATGCATTCAAGGAACTTCCTTTGCAGATTGATAAATTCTTCGGCATTGCAGGCCTCTCCGGCATCAAGACAGATTATTATGTCACCTTTACTGTGAACTTTATCGCTAACAAATATATGACTGAAGAATATCTTGATAAGCGTGTAAATAACGGCGGCAGCATTGCCTACATCACTTCTACAGGAGGCATGAACTGGGAAAAGTATCAGTGGGAATATAAAAAAATAGTGACTGCCAGCACCTGGGAGGCAATGACAGAAGCTCTTCATAAAAAAGCACCAAAGGATGGGTATGGCCCCTTCTCATATGTGCTCTCAAAAAGAGCTATGAATTATTATGTATCAACCAAATTTAATCATTTTGCCAAAAAGAATATCCGCATGAATTATGTTATGCCCGGAAGCACTGACACAGGAATGAAAGCTGAATTTGAAAAGGTTATGGGCGGCGAAGATAAGCTTGTCAAACAGGCCGGAATTGCAGGCAGGCTTGCTGAATCGCGGGAAATGGCTGAGCCGCTTGTTTTTATAAATAGCGATATGGCTTCGTTTATCACTGGCTACGGGCTAATTGTGGATTACGGCGATCAGACTATGAAGACCTTGAAACTTAAAAAAGACCTTCAGAAGATGCCGGTAGGATTTAAGTTCTATCATACTAAACTGTTTAAGTATATTGTTCAAAAATATATTGAGCGTAGTTAATTGAGGTGAAACTTTATGAAAGGCATTCATGGAAAGATTCTTGTCGTTAATCTGACTGAAAGAAGCTATGAGATAGAAGAACTGCCTGAAGAGATTTATCGCCGGTATCTTGGCGGATATGGGCTCGGAGCTTATTATATTTATAAGCATATCAAGCCCGGCTGCGATCCTCTTGGGCCTGATAATATACTCGGATTTACTCCCGGACTTTTCACCGGCTCAGGAGCAGGGTTTTCCGGCAGATATATGGTCTGCGGCAAAAGTCCGTTAACCGGAAAAGGAATTCGGTCAAATGGTGAGCAGTGCAACGGAGGCTGGGGAAATGCGAATTCAGGAGGCACGTTCGGGCCTTCCATCAAAAAAGCAGGTTTTGATGCAATATTTTTTAAAGGTCAGTCAGAAAAGCCCGTTTATCTTCTTATTGCAAATGATAAAATATCGATCGAAGATGCCGGCTTTCTCTGGGGCAAAGATACTGTAGAGACTGAAGAAGAATTGGCTCATCTGCACGGTGCGCGCGCTAAAGTCGCCTCTATAGGTCCGGCTGGTGAGAATTTATCTCTCATTTCAGGCATATGCAACGACAAGGGCCGTATCGCTGCACGCAGCGGCCTTGGCGCAGTTATGGGCAGCAAAAAACTAAAGGCTGTGTGTCTGCTGGCAGGAAAAGCGAAAGTCGAATACGCAGACAAAGTTAAGATTCGGGAGATAACAAAGGAGTATTACACGAGGGTACAGGGTTTTAAACAAAACAAGTTAATGATCAAACTGGGTCCATTGTTTGACTACTTTGCGCCGGTTATGCGTTTATTAAAAATGCCCCTTGCTGCTTCTCCTGAATCTCTCGGACCTGTTCTCGGCGGTACTTACGGAGGAGCTAAGCTTGGAACACCAATGAGCGCGGTTATCTCCGCTCAGACCGGTGATTCGCCGGTAAAAAACTATAAGGGCGCAGCCGTTCCGGATTTTCCGATGAAGAAAGCAATGAAGCTTCGCGGTAAGAGATATCTGGATTATGGGAAAAAGCAGTATGGCTGTCATTCATGTCCGTTGCACTGCGGTTATATTCTGAAATATGACAAACTGCCGTATAAGGATAAGGAAACTCATCGTCCCGAATACGAGACAGTTGCTTCATTCGGCTCATTAATATTAAACGAGGATATAGATCTGGTATTGCAGGCTAACGAGTATCTAAACCGTGTCTGCCTTGATACCATATCCGCGGGCGTAGTAGTGGCATATGTGCTTGAGGGAGTTGAGGAAGGGTTTTTCAAGAAAGAGGCTTTTGCCTGCAAGGAGTATCCCGAAGGATTCCTTCCAATATGGGGTGATCCTACATATGTTATGCAATTATTAAAACTCATGACTACGCGTGAGGGAATAGGGGATAAGCTTGCAGACGGAGTATGGGTTGCCAAAAAACACTTTCCGGGAACAGAGTATTTTGCAATTGATGCAAACGGTTCTGAGATGGGCATGCACGACCTGCGTGTTGGGCATGGATGGGCTATGTCCTACATTTCAGACCCGACGCCTGGCAGGCATACAACTGCTAACTATGATCATACAAAAGCCGGCACAACGCTTTTTTTCCCGGAGATGGCTCATCTGATTGGTCAAAGTTCCGAGCACCCCTATCAACAAGGCAGAATATCAATCTATCCGATCAAGCTGCATCAGGTGATGGAAAGCATAGGTGTTTGTATGTTTGTTTATTTTTTTGGCGACTATAAAATGATTGATATGATCGAGGCAGCAACAGGCTGGAAAATGACACCGGAAGAAATTATGCAGATTGGAGGAAGAATACAGACCTTGCGCCAAATGTTCAATGCGCGTGAAGGCGCAATACGGCATGAGTTACCGCAGCGCGCAATCGGCAGCCCACCGCTGAAAACCGGTGCTGCCAGGGGTCAGTCCTTAGATGTTGAGATAACTATACAGGGTTACTACGAGGCCATGGGCTACAGGAATGACGGTGTACCAAGAGAAGAAACACTTCGTGCCTACGGGCTTGATGACATAATACCTGATCTGGCGAAATGCACGGGCGCGCCCGAAAGACTGGTCAACGAGTGGCTGTACTCAGGAGCAGCTTTAATAAAGAAAAAAAAGAATAAAAAAGACAAAGCTGTAATTGGTGGCTGATAAAGATTTTTATTAAACAGCAGGTGTTTATTGCAGAACACCCGCTGTTTTTTTGTCTTTATTTACTAAAGATGAATAGTAGGATGCTTACCGCATATGGGGCAGTTCTTGTCGCGTTTCACAGTTTTTCTTTTAAATGTGCCATCCTTAAGATCGAGTTGCAGCATGGTGCCAGTCAATGGTTTGCCATAACCTGTCAAAAATTTAATTGCCTCACCGGCCTGTAAGGCACCGAATGTACCGGCAACAGCCCCCAAAATACCAACATCTCCGAAAGTGGGCAAAGCGATAGGTCCCGGCACTTCAAATACACAGCGCACACAGGCATAACCAGGCGCGTATGTCATGATCTGGCCGAGAGAACCCAGTACTCCGCAATACGAAAACGGCTTTTGCAGCAATACGCAAGTATCGTTAGTCAGAATTTTGCAAGTACTGTTATCTGAGCATTCTACGATAAAATCATAATCGCGAATAATGGTTCCGATATTTTCCGCAATAATCTTTTTCGGGTATGTTAATATTTTTACATCAGGATTCAATAGTTCTATCTTTTCCTTTGCAGAGACTGCCTTAAGCTTTCCAATATCGGATACGGTATGAAGTATCTGCCGTTGCAGATTGGATAAGTCAACTATATCACCGTCCGCAATACCCAGCGTACCGATCCCGGCAGCAGCAAGATACAGTATTGCAGACGAACCCAGTCCTCCCGCACCGATCACGAGAACACTGGAAGACAGCAACTTTATCTGCCCATCCTCGCCGAACCCTTTTATCTGAATGTTGCGGTTGTACCGCTCTTTTTGCGTATCCGTCAATAACATGCTTATATCTTTCACATCGAGTGGCCGCCGTCAATGACAAGAACAGAGCCGGTCATCCACGACGAGTCATCACTGGCCGAGAAAAGCGCGGCTTTTGCAATGTCTTCCGGCTGTCCGACTCTTCCGAGCGGAACCATTCCGTTAAGCACCGAAGCGTCTTCCAGTTTCAAAAGCGGAGTGTCAATGATACCGGGACAAATAACGTTGACGCGCACACCGCTTTTCGCGAATTCGGACGCAAGACATTTTGTAAGGCGTACGATAGCCGCTTTTGTCGAGCAGTAGGCATATTGATCCGAGACCATTAAAGCCGCTATTGAAGCGATATTAACAATATTGCCCTTCGTATTTTTAAGATAAGGATACGCCAATTTACTGAGCATAAAAACCGGTTTAACATTTGTCGCAAAATACGAGTCCCATTCCTCGCCTGTAATGGTCTCAATTGCGGGCGCTGTCAAATTAAACATACCCACATTGTTCATTAAAATGTCGAGTTTTCCAAATTTATCTATCGTAGTGGCGATAAGTTTTTCAAGTTCATTTTCATCTGTAACATCCCCTATGAATAAGATAGCTTCGCCACCTTTTTCAATTATGGCGTTGACTACTTTGTTACCGCGCTCAGCGTTTCTCCCGACGACTACGACCTTGGCACCCTCTTCGGCGAACAGCATTGCTGTGGCGGAACCAATACCGGACGTTGACCCGGTGATGATTGCAACTTTGCCTTCTATCTTTTTCATGTCTTTCCTTCCCTCTGTGATTGTTCGGAGAGATACTTAAAATTAAGCAATTGACGACGCATCATAATAAAATCTCCCCACGCCACGAATGAACGCACCAACCAATGTAGTAGACCCGGGCGATATTTTGTCGTCAATTTGACCAGAAGACGACAGGTGTTCTGGCCCTGTGGAACAATGAGATAACTTATCGGGCAATCTCCTAAAACTCGATATCCGATCATGTTAGGTTTGAGCCTGAGTGTTATATATCGGTTTTGCTCGAAGTCAATTAATTCAAAAACGAACATCAAGTTTTGGCCAATTACAAGATTGTCTAAAGCCGGTGTCAGTTTCTGAGGGCTTTTGCGTCCGAAATTGTCAATCCAATCGTAGCTGTAAGGAGCAACCCGCATCTGACAAAGCCATGGAAATAGAGTTTCGGCAGATGCGTTAATCGTTATCCCTCGGTAATAAGGGGTATAAGGTTTTTGAACGAACCGATCGCAGGGGAATTGCAGTAAAAGCTCATGCGGAGTAGTTCCCCAATTATAGGGTATTTGCATCGTCAGTCTCTCCTGCAAATGAACGTATTGCTAAGTTGCAGCGCCTCGTTTGCGCTGACAACTGTAGCAAATGATGTAACGCCCGGCATGGGCGTGAATTTATGGGGTGAAAGACCCCTGTGTATAAATCCTGTTAATGATTAATTTCATTAACATAAACAATAGCCGAAGGCAAGATCATCTTCGTGAGGAGTTGTTTGAAGGCGGTATCAAATAATTTAAAGAAGAGAAGTAAATACTGCTTTGAGCATTTTCGGCGAGAAAGCCCGTTTTAGTATGTTGGAGCGGAACAACTCCGGGAGGGTCAATTTAAGGGGTTCTTTCTGAATTTTTTAATCCGGATAAGGAATGAAGTGGCGGTCAGCTAATAGTTGGGATGCCGGATAAACGTAACGATTAGATAAAGAATTCGCCGCATGAGAGAACCGCCGGAAGCAAAGTGCACATTACCAAAAGTGCAGCAATAGAACTGTTCTCTCAATTTGGCGAAGAATATAAATGATTATATAGAATTATATTTTACATATTTTTGTTTGACATAAGGAGTATAGAATGTCCCAAAACATTCACATACGTTATCTTGGCAAGACTCAATCCACTATTTTTTTACTCCGCAGGACCGAAGGATCGGATGAAAAGATCGTGTAGGGCTTGCCGTCCGTCATCCGAAAGAAAGCGGGTTCCGGTGCCGGAAAACGTATCTGAAGTAATCACCGGTATGTTTTCAACCCATTGGCTGTTCTCCCAGGAAAACCATCCCTTTCGATCCTGATCATATACGTTAAGCGGCCGGTTAAATAGTTTTGCCAACTCAACACCCCAACCGGTTCCCCCCTTGACAGTGTTGTCCGCCTGTATCCACCCGACAGCAATGACATGGTAACCGCTATTGACCATGTGAAAAATGGACTGGATGACTTGTCGGATCTTATCCGTCTTGGAGTAATTGCGTTTCATCAGTTTCGACACAATTTCCATACTGACATCACCCTTTTGCAGCTCTTCCCGGGTCAGTAGGCGTATACCCCGGGTTCGTTCGGTATCGTGCCCTTCAAAAGATATATTCACCTCTTTCATGTGCCATGCCTCGGCAAGTTTGCCGAATTCCGCCTCAGTTCCCTTGTGGCCGCCGCTGAACATCGTAATTTTTGAAATGTCTTTCATTTTATTATCTCCTGAGTTATTGAGCCGTTGTGCGATTATGCAAAAAAAACACCCCGCCGCGGATCGGCAGGGTGAGCAAGTAAGCTAATGCAGCTTTTCCGGATTACAACCCTGGCCGTCAATTTATTTTCAAACAAAATAGCCCTGATTTTTATGCCCTTAATATATTGGTATCATATCAAGGCCAATTGGTTTTTTCAACAACCCGTTGATGAGACACCGGTAAGCTGGGGCGAAATGGCCCCTATGCTTTACCCCTTCCCCTGAGTTTGCCTTGTTTCGAAGATTGCGGGAAGCGCGATCCTGATCGTGATGGCTTTTTCCCCGCCTTATCGTTTCTCCTGCCGGAACGAGGTTTCGATTCCGGTCCCGTTTTTTTGACAGAACCTGTAGTTTTCGCTTTACGGTTTTTCGCTTTCTGTTTTGAAGCTTCTCTTCTTGCGACTATTTCTTTTATTTCCTTGTCTGCCTTTTTTTCGCTGGACGGGTTGTTGGGACGATAGAGAACATAATCCGGAACA
>JBDRRF010000061.1:0-2533 GCA_043825875.1 Pseudomonadota bacterium
TTGAGGTGAAATATGAGAATCAGAGTTGAGGTAAAAAATGAAATCCTTGGTGATAGCCTTTTTTGGGAAGGCGATGAATCCAAAATTGAAGAAATCCGTAACCTGCCAGCCAAGATGACTGCGCGAAAAGTCGCCAAGGACGGCAAAACCCGTATTTCTGGGATGTGGGTTGTATCGGAGGTTAAATGAATTCCGAATATTTCATGGTTGATTGCCAGGAAAAGCGCGAAAGCTGCTCGGTTAACCTGGGTATACAATAAAACTTGACATCGATATGGAATCTGTGTATGGTGGGAAAATCAATCCTTAAATGATCTATGCGGAGGTCAATAATTGTGCTTTTTAATAACAAAGATAGCTCCAGGGCAAACCATGAACCCTTTCATGGTGGGGCCGCATACCCTCGCCTTGGGGCTATCCTTGCTTTTAAGGAGCCCTTGTTTATAATGAATAAAGAGCGTGTTAAAAAATATAATAAAGAATATTATAAGATACATAAAGAGGACTTTCGCGAATATTATAAAAAAAATAAGGAAAAAATAAAGGCGCAATCAAAAAAAAGTTCCGAAAACAATGCCGAAAAATTAAAAGAATATAGAAAAAAATATTATAAATCAAACAAAGAAAAACGTAAAAAATATTACGAGACAAATAGAGAAAAAATATTAGCTTACGCATCCTCACATGGAAAAAATAACAAAGACAAAATTAGTCTAAGAAAAAGGGAAAGAATACAAAACAGTATAAAATTAAGACTGTCTCGAAGTATAAGTAACTCGATTTATAGATCATTAAAAATAACTAACAATAATGGTGGTTGGTCTTTTTTTATTCCTTATACAGTTTCTGATTTAAAAAAACATCTTGAGAAACGATTTCAACCAGGAATGAATTGGGAGAATTATGGTTCTTATTGGCACATAGATCATATAATTCCTATTGTTGCCTTTAACTTTTCGAGTCCAAAACATTCGGATTTTAAGCGGTGTTGGGATCTAAAAAATTTACAACCATTACCAGCTATAGAAAATTTTAAAAAAGGTAAAAAATTAAAAAAACATTTTCAGCCAGCATTATTATTTTAAGGAGACAATATGACTTTCGATGAA
This sequence comes from Pseudomonadota bacterium, assembly GCA_043825875.1. Lineage (GTDB taxonomy): Bacteria > Desulfobacterota > Desulfobacteria > Desulfobacterales > RPRI01 > RPRI01. The sequence continues at coordinate 1,110 of JBDRRF010000061.1, forward strand.
ATCTTACTATCAGAACCAAACTTAATTCACATGATCTATGAAGCCAATAGTTTAAAACATTGTCCATGGAGTGTTAAAAACACTTACTGGTATAAAATTCTAAAGCCAAAGATGATAAAACTTGTTGGATTTTCTGCCGATGATCAATCGCTTGCCACAACAGAAGCCTATGAACTTGTTTACCAATTCTTTATTAAATTAATGGATATGTAGTTATGCTAACGCAGGCTTTAGAATATCTTAAAATGGGTTTTTCTGTGATCCCGTGCGAAAAAGATAAGCATCCGGTAATAGTTGGTTCTCATCCTGATGGTACTCCAAAAAGGTTGGCGTGGGGTAAATATCAGACTGAACATGCTGACGACACACAGATAAAAAAATGGTGGAAAAAATATCCACATGCAAATATAGCAATAGTTTGCGGAGATATTAGTGGAGTAGATGTGATCGATTGCGATACTGAAGAAGCCTTCCAAAATTTCAACGAAAATTTTCTGTCTGATTCATCAATAATTCCAACCGTAAAAACTCCAAAAGGCTATCATTTTTATTTTAAACATCGGCCGGGATTAAAAAACTCAACAAAAGCAATTGCGGGGACTGATTTAAAAACGAAAGGTGGTTACGTCCTTGCTCCGCCAAGTATCGGTATAAATGGCAATCGTTATTTTTGGTTTAGCGGTTTAGAGTTAAAGAAAACACCATTAACCGAGATGCCGGAGTTTGTTTTTGATATTTTAAAAGAAGCATCTAGTTCTATTTCTATTAATAGCATTGTTATTAATAATTCTTTAGTTAGTACTATTGGGGATTGCAACAAGCATGCCATATCTAAGATAGAAAATGACGGACTGACAACAATTGACAACATGCGACAACAATTGACAACAAATCTTATCCCTGACGGCAAGCGGGACGAGCTATTTTTTCACCTTGCAAATGCCTTGGTTAAGGGCAGTATGCCGAGAGATAAGATAGTGTATTTTTTAAAAATGTTCCTATTGAACTGTACTGAGCAAAATCCGTCAGATCCGTTTACGGAAGCTAATATTAATGAGAAAATAAAATCTGCAATGGATAGGAAAAAAAACAGGGATAGGAACCTTACTGATGAAATCCGGACTATGTTACTGACAACATCTGGCAACATTTCGACAACATTTATACACAATCAACAACAATTGACAACATTGGACGAGCGTAAAAAATGCAATATGATACTACTTCGCCTTGAAAAAGAGGGACTTATACAAAAAACAGGACGCTTCGCCGGGGAGTATAGAATTTTAAATCAGGAGATTAAAGAGGTTGATTGGATAAATGCCTGTACGGAAAATGTTAAGATTTGGTTGCCGTTTGAACTTAGTAATCTGTCTGGCAGGGATTGTATTGTTGATATTATGCCTGGAGATATAATTCTGTTT
>JBDRRF010000062.1:0-3432 GCA_043825875.1 Pseudomonadota bacterium
ATTCAAGATCACTGTAGGAAATTGGTATGAAGCGCTGGGCTGGAACAGAGAAACCGGCTATCCTACCTTGGAACATCTGAAAGATATGGGAATTGAAGATCTGGCGCCTGAACTGGAAAAGATAGGCAAGTTAGGCTAAAATTAATAAAGGAGGTATAAATATGACAATGGAAAATAAAGCCAGATCGAATGCCACGCTGGCTGACCAACTCAGCTATAAGGAGACCCTGCCAAAGGGAGTCTCGTACATGGAAAACAACGGCTTTCTGGTAATGGCCGAGACCGAGGAGGGAGACGAGATTTCCTGTGTAAGTTGTATTTTCCGTGTGGGCGGCGGCAAGAAGGGTCCCTGGCAGGTTGAGGACAAGTTTGTTGGACAAACTACTTTCCAGATCAAGCCCAAGGGATTTACGGGTACGATCAACGACCTTGATTTCATCGGCAACCGCACCTGGGCGACTGACGACTGGAACAGCGGCGAAGTCATCGAGACCAAGGATGCGGTGATATGGAAAGTGGGCAACTTGCAATACATCTGCCGCCCCCCCTACTGGGAAATCAAGGGCGAGCACATGGGCATTGAATTCGATCTGCTCCTAAGCGGCATCGGTGACGCCTCATTTCATAAAGGAACCTATGCCGATTTAGCCAAGAACAACGTTGCTGGCTATGAGGCTCCGCTTTGTTGCGAGGGCACCTTCAAAGTTGAAGGCAAGACTTACAAATTGAGGAAAGATAAGTCCTTTGGCTGCCAGGAAAAATTCACCCAACCGGCGTGGGACCTGGCCAAGGTGCTCAGGGGAGAGACCTACTACTGGGTCTGGTGGGCGAACGAATCCGTGCGGATCTTCATTTATTACTATCCCTCCGTGGGGAAAGCATATAGCCACGTGATGGTCGATGACCAGGAAGTGGACTTTTCCGAAAATGGTACGAGTGATATCAAGATGGAAGAACTGGAGTATTGGATCGATCCCAAGACGAGAATGCGGATTCCCGTCAAGTGGCACTTTACGCTGAAGTCGGCAAAAGGGGAGATCAATCTCGATGCTTCGGCCGAGTCGCGGACTTTTTACGGCTACCTGAGCGAATCCGGCGCCACCATGCATTACGGACTGCATAGCCATAGCCTGGGCGAAATGACTTTGGCCGATGGCCGCAAGATTCCGCTCAAGGACATGCGTACTTACATTGAGCATGGCTGGTGCGCAATACCGCTGCCGGCCTTTGCGTGTTAAGGTTTTGAGACATGAAGTTAGGCCCCGGCTTCGCCGGGGCCTGGCTTGTATATGGGAAAATTAAGAAAGCGGACAAATGCAATATGATATGGAAATATCAACAGATAAAAGCCATTTAAGAACACACATTGCAGGCGGAAGATAGAAGATGAAAGAAAAGGAAAATAAGTCAAAACTGTCTCGCAGAGAGTTTCTAAAGAATGTTGAGGTGGTAGTTGGCGGCGCTGTTTTAGGATCTGCGGCACTTATTAATCCAGGTACTACCGGTAAAGCGATAGCAAGCACAGTTAAATCTTTACCGGCAAAAACCGGAGATTGTCAACCCGTGGAGCCGGATGACGTCAAACCTATCCCTCCGGCAGATCCTCCGGCAGTATGGGATGAGCAGGCGGATATTGTAGTAGTTGGATTAGGGGGCGGTGTTGTTGGTGCAGCAAAGGCAGCTGAGATGGGAAGTTCTGTTATTGCTTTGGAGAAGATGTCGTTGGCAGGTGGTACTACATCGCATGCAGGCGCTTTACTGGCTCACGGAGCAAAAAAAGTGCCTAAGGTATCAGGTGCTCCTACTTTTCACCTGGACAAGACAGTACAGAAAGCTATAGAAGAATCGCGTTATACAATAAACAAAGAACTGGCCCGTGCAACAATAATTAAGTGCGGTGAAATGGTTGATTGGCTCACTGATATAGGCGTTGAATGGGAAACCAATCCTTTTGGAGTAGTCTATTCTCCTGCGGTCAAAGGTGATCCGGAACATCGTGGCCATGCTGCAATGAGAGTCGCTATAAATGCTGCTTATGAATATTTGAAGAAAAAAGGTGGGAAGATCATATTAAATACCAAGGTAGTTGCGCTGGTGAGAGATAAAGACAGAATAGTTGGCGTTAAAGCTACCAAGTTGCTTGAAGGAACTACCATATTTATAAAAGCTAAAAAGGCTGTGATCCTTTCAGCCGGAGGTTTTTCCCACAATAAAAATATGCTTAAAAAATATGTGCCCACTGCCTATAAGGGTGTTGGCAGCGTATCTATGGCTCTGCCTTCCAATACCGGTGAGTGTATCAGAATGGGACAAGGCGCAGGTGCCGATTTGTCAGGTTATGATACATTCACAGGGTTCGACGGAGGTATAGATTTTTCAGAAGAAAACGGCCCGTGGTTCCGTTATCTTTATTCCGGTGATATCCAACTCGCCAGAGGTGCGTGGCTTCACTTAAACAAGGCATGCGAAAGATTTATGAACATAAGCAGTTCTCCTACACAATTTTTTAGCAGGCCGGCGGCAATAATGGCTCAGCCTGGTAACCGGGCTTATGTGATTTTCGACAGCAATTACGAAAAAAACATATGGAAGTTTAAGCCTGTGGGTTGCAAGGTACCCATAACTCCCGGGGTGGATGACTGGATAATCCCAAGGCTTGCCAGTTCGGATTGGCGGGTCAAAGTAAAAGAAGCGATTACTATGGGGGCGATAATAAGCTCGAATACTTTTGAAGGCCTTGCTGTAAAATTAGGTTTGAATTCTAAAAGATTTAAAACAGCGGTTAAGAAATGGAATGGGTATTGCGAAACTGGGGTGGACCCGGAATTTGGAGAAGAGCTTCAGTATTTGGTGCCTGTTGTAAATCCGCCGTTTTATGGTATAAAAATAGGATGCAGTATGGGCTCAACCTCATGTGGCCTGCGGGTGAATCATAACATGCAGGTACTGGATATAAACCAAAATATTATTCCAGGACTGTATGCCACGTATTTCACTGCCGGCGGTGGTGCCGGAGAAGTATTGTTCGGACATCCGGCTGTTTGGAGCGCAGGCGGTTCCATGACTACTGCGTATATGGCAGGTGAACATGCCGCAACCAGCAAGGGATAGAATATTTCAAAATAATTTTGAAGATAGCGACAATAGATATCTTAATCTTAATTCAAGAAAAAGGGATTCCAAGTTGAAAAATATCATATTGTTTATTGCTTTGTTGTTGTTTTCTATATCGCTGTTTGCTGCTTGTGATCATAAAACATCTATAATTACAAAGCCGCTTTCCTCTGCCTTACCCTTTGTCTGGAGTGCTGATGCACATTGCCTTGGCTGTCACCCTACAGAAGTTAAGTCAATGGCAAATCCTGTCCTATTGGCATCTAAGCATTCTGTGGCCGGAAATTCATGCACGGATTGCCACGATATAGAAGACCT
>JBDRRF010000063.1:0-5603 GCA_043825875.1 Pseudomonadota bacterium
ATGGAGCTTTCTTGTTTGGCCCTGATCAGTAAGACAAGATTCATCATAACCATTTTCTGCACCCGACTGGTGTTCCGCTACGCTTCACACCAGCCAGCGAGAAATACGTTGTGTAGAACAAAACAAAACGAAGATTAATAAAAATAAACCATAAAAGAGACCTTCTTTAAAATCATGCCAGAATTGATTGATTTCATTGGAACTCATATCCCACAAATAGCGGGGGTACTCATCATGGCCGCGATTGGTGCTTACCTTACTGAGTTCAATAGCAGGCGCAGTCGTTTTGCGAGTGCGGCCGAAAAATTCCGTAATACTATCTTGACCGAGTTGAAAGGTCTCTATCCCATCCCTTCCGACTGGCCTAAAGATTTTAACGTCTTTGACCATCAGTTGCGGGAGGTATTCCCAAATTTGCAAATCGCTGTTGCTAGCTTCAGACCATTTGTGACTTGGTATTGGCGTTGGGCTTTTGACCGTGTATGGTTTATCTACCGCTTGGGCAAAAACGGAAGGGGTATTGATAAACAACAGTATGACCAATATAGGCCATGTTCTGGAGTAGAAATTGTTGATGGTAAGGAAATTATTCATGACAACGCCAAAATCTATAGGGAGAATTTTAAAAGGAACGTGGATAACCTCCTAAAATTTGCAAAACAAAAATAAAACCACACAACCAATCACTCCACCTGACCGCTAAAAGCTGCGGCAGGTTAGAGACAATAGTTTGTCTTCATTAAGTAGTGCAAGAATAAATAAAGCAATAAAGAAGTGCATCAAAGAAATTGAAGCATTATTGAATCAGATATAGACAATATTTTTTACCATAAAGAAAGGGGGGGGATCTTATGGGGACAATTGGCGACCCTTACAGGCTTTTTGGCTTACTTGCAGTGTGTTTTTTGTTCGTTGGTTGTGCGAATGCGACACCATATCAACCAATGGGGTTTACAGGTGGCTACAAGGATACGCACGTCAAAGACGATGTCTATTTTGTCGAAGTACGGTGCAATGCATTCACAGACCATTCGACCGCTGTTCAATATTTGCACAGGAGAGCTATGGAGGTATGTAAAGAAAATGGCTACTGTGATTATCGGTTAAAAGGTGAGCGAGATAGCTCAGGACATGGATATATTGGGAGTTATGGTTCTGGCTATATATCAGCCGGGGGAATACAATACCCAGCCCGCAATGCCTATATCGAATGCATCAAATGTCCAAAGAAAGGACAAGAATGACCTTTCACCATTTAATCGATACCCTTCATAAATGCAAGTTGTAGCTAAGTGCGTATTCCGCTCCATTCCGGCCACCTATTCCGGAACAAATCGGCCACCCATTCCGGAGCATTCCGGCCACTAGTTCCGGATTAAATCGGCCACCTTGCAATAAAGATTAATTAATAGCGACGCTGGATAATTAAACTTTTTAATCCTATGTCTTTCTCAATTATAATTGAGGAGAACATAATGGCGAAAGAAAGATTATCTATGCGGAAAATAAGAGAAATATTACGACTTAAGTATGACAGTGGTCTTGCGGACAGACAAATTGCCAAAAGCTGCTCTGTTTCACGAAGTACGGTTGCAAGCTATCTGAGCAGGGCTAAAACCGCCGGACTTGCATGGCCCATTCCTGCCGATCTCAGTGATACGGATATCTCGCATCTTATGTTTAAGAACAAGAATGACGGGCCTGTTAAGAAACGCAACATGCCTTCCATGGAGTATATCCACAATGAATTAAAGAAAAAAGGGGTAACTCTTCAGCTTCTCTGGTACGAGTATAAACAGGACAATCCGGATGGATATCAGTTCAGTTATTTTTGCGAGTTGTATCAGAATTGGGCGAACAAACTCGATATCGCTTTAAGGCAAAGACATAATGCAGGAGAGAAACTGTTTATTGATTATGCCGGAAACACAATTTCCATGAATGATCCTGAAACCGGCAATATTACCCAAGCACAGCTATTTATTGCGGTCTTGGGTGCAAGCAATTATACATTTGCCGAAGCCACCCCTTCTCAGGCGTTGCCATACTGGATAAAATCCCATATCCATGCGTTTGAGTTTTTTGAAGGTGTTGCACAAATACTTGTTCCGGACAATTTAAAATCAGGTGTAACTCATCCATCACGGTATGAACCGGATATCAATCCCACCTATAATGACATGGCGCTGCACTATGGTGCTGCTGTTATTCCTGCAAGAGTACGAAAACCAAAAGATAAAGCCAAAGCTGAAAATGCTGTCAAATTTTCTGAGAGCTGGATAATAGCTGCTTTAAGAAAACATACGTTTTTCAGTTTTGCAGAACTAAACAGAGCAATTGCCCAGAAACTGACCGAGCTGAACAATCGGACGTTTCAAAAGCTCGATACCACACGCCGTGAGATGTTCGAGAAAATAGACAAACCGGCCTTAAAACCCCTTCCGGTAGCTAAATATGAATATGCTGAATGGAAAAAAGCCAGGGTAAATATAGATTACCATATTGAATTTGACCGGCATTATTACAGTGTGCCCTACCAGCTGAGAAAAGAGCAGGTAGATGTCCGGTATACAAACAACACTGTAGAAATATTATTTAAAAATAAAAGGATAGCGAGTTATCCCCGGAGCTACAAAAAAGGCGGCTTTACAACATACCGGGAGCATATGCCGAAATCCCATCAGCAGTATCTTGAGTGGACACCGTCACGGGTTATTAACTGGGCTGCTAAAAACGGTCCGCAGACCGGGCAGATTGTAGCAGGTATTATCAACAGCAGGCGGCATCCTGAGCAGGGTTTTCGGGCCTGTATGGGCATTATGAGGTTAGGGAAACGATATACTCCCCAACGTCTTGAAAGTGCATGCGCCCGGGCAATATCCATCCAATCATATTCCTATAAAAGTGTGGAATCCATTTTAAAAAAAGGGCTGGATAAGCTTCCACTTCAATTGGAACAAACTGAAAAAGAACCCATAGATCATACCAATATAAGAGGAAAGCAATATTTTCAGGAACCGTTAACTATTTAAATAAAAAGGAGAAGATTGTGTTAAATGAACAAACACTTGAAAAACTTTATTCCATGAAGCTCAATGGAATGGCTAATGCGTTTAAAGATCAGATGATGCAGCCGGACATGAATGGTCTGTCTTTTGAAGAACGATTTGGTCTTCTGGTGGATCATCACTGGAGTTGGCGGGATGATCGACGACTTAAAACACTTCTAAGAAATGCAAAGTTCAAAGACAATGCCTGTATTGAGGATATTGATTATAAAAGCCCTCGGGGCATTGATAAATCAGTAATCTTAAGCCTTGCAAACTGTAACTGGATAAAAAGCACACAAAATGTTATTATTACAGGCCCAACCGGAGCCGGCAAAACTTATCTTGCCTGTGCATTGGCAAACAGTGCATGCAGGAAAGGGTTTTCTTCATTGTATATGAGAGCCCCCCGATTGTTCCAGGACACTGCTGTTGCCAGGGCAGACGGCAGCTATCCAAAACTGATGAATAAAATAGCAAAGGCAAAAGTACTAATTGTTGATGATTTTTGCATTAGCCCTATAAAAGATGCTGAACGTAAAGATTTATTGGAAGTGATAGAAGACAGGCAAGGTCTTTGTTCAACAATAATATCTACGCAACTACCGGTAGAAAAATGGTTTGAAGCTATAGGCGACCCGACCATAGCAGATGCGGTTCTTGATCGCTTAATTCACAACGCACATAAAATTAATTTAAAAGGAGAATCCATGCGGAAAATAAGATCTCCATTGACTAATAAAAACAAAACTGGGAAATAGAAAAAAACCAGCGTCGCTTCGCTCCGATCAGGTGGCCGATTAACTCCGGAATGGGTGGCCGGAATGGAGCGGAATAGGTGGCCGATTTGTTCCGGAACTAGTGGCCGATTTGAGCGGAATATCCACTGAATCAGCAGCATCTAATAATTCAGATTTTGATGGGATTTTGTTACCAGACAAATATGTTGCGATTCCGATACTTATTGTAACTTTTATCGTGGAAGAATTGGCTCGTATTGTATTTTGTTCAATAGAAGATCTAATACGTTCGGCAAGAGCCGTTGCTTCATCTAATTCCGTTTCGGGTAAAATTATTGCAAACTCATCCCCTCCATAACGAAAGGCGAAATCGCTTATCCTTAACTGATTTTGCATAAAAATACTTATTGTTTGAAGTACTATATCTCCTATCCTGTGGCCATAAGTGTCATTTACATTTTTGAAATAATCCAAATCCAGCATCATTAGTGAAATTGGTTTTTTATACCGCACATTCCTGCTTAATTCTATATCCAGTTGTTTCTGAAAAAACATATGATTATAAAGTCCTGTTAGACCATCTATGATTGAAGCTGTTTTTAGTTTTTCATTTGTTGCTTTCAGCTTTTTTGTTAAAATCTCCGCTCTATCTTTTGCCTCTTTGTATTTTATCAGCAATTGTTCATTAGATAAATTTAGTTTTATAATTTCTTCATTTGCCTCTTTAAGGATTTGAGAATATGGCTTTATGTTATACATATCAATTCCAAACAAGGAAAATATCTCCGTACTTTGTTTAGCTACGGAATCAATCAGGCCGTATATATCTTCTTTGTTTTTCTTATACTTATTTGCAAGGAGTGTTTCAACTTCCACGATGTTATCCGAATAGTTCGAACCATGGTAAAAGGATGAAATTTTGTTGGCAATATAAAGTATATCAATACTAAGAGCATATTCACTTGGGAGATCGTCTCTCTTATGGTGGTAACTGATTGGCATGTAAATACTTTCCGATAGCCCCCATTTCTTTAAAAATTCTGAACTAACATCCTGATGGTCAAAACCAAATAATTTTTTTTCTTCAATTTCAATTGATGATTCACTTACACATTTTTCATCGAATATTTTTAAATAATCTTCTTTTCTAGATAAATAGATGATAATAATGCCAATATCTTGAAGTAGCCCCCTTACAAAGTCATCATCGTTTTGTTTGCATATTAACGCTCCACATAAATCTGAAGCAACTGCTGCAGTTACTGATCGTTTCAAGAACAAATCAAAATCAAACCCTTCTTCAAAACTTGTTTGCTGCTCCTTTGCAATTATAAAAATATGGGCAATATTCTTAGCTGCATTAAGGTCATTAACAGTAAGTGCTTTTTTCAGGCTGCCCACTCTTTGAGATAAACTATATCTTGAAAAGTTGTCTGTTTTCAGGGCCTTTGCTGTTAATGAAGAATCCGACATGATAATTTCGAAAAGCTCGTCATAGTTAGAATCATCATTTTTCAATGTTTCCAGTATTTGTATCACTATGGCAGGTAGTGAAGGCAACCCTATGTCATCTTTTCCCGATGTATTTATTGCGTTCATAATATTCAAAAGATTTGCAGTTAATTTTTTAATAAATGGTGAATCTGAGTGATTTTTAATATTTATTACACTGGCAAATAAATATAGCCATTCCAATGTAAGAGCATTCTTGAATAATATAGGAGCAACTTACATGCCATTTGACCATTGTATCCGGTATTTGAACTATGCATATTTTAGCTAATATGAATTATTAATTAATATCATATAATTATAA
>JBDRRF010000064.1:0-3037 GCA_043825875.1 Pseudomonadota bacterium
CCGTTTTTTCCCTTTAAGAAGTATACCGGCGTCTTTTGGAAGTGAAAGAGCTCCCAGTGTTACACCCTGGTATATACGAACATTTTTGCCGATAATCGATGTTTCACCTATTACTACCCCTGTGCCGTGATCAATTGTAAATATAGGGGTCAGATCCGCCTTTGGCTCTTATTAGACAAATTAATAAGTTCATCTATACGTCGTTACCTAAAAAATTTATCTGCCTGAACTGCTTATTAGCCCGCCCAGTAACACTGCCGACGGAACAATTTTAATGTTAAATTACCTGCCTGTTTTTACGTTATCCAGCCGAAGCCATCTGAAGAGATAAATCGATATAATTTCTTCCTTCTATCTTTTCTCTTTTCTTTTTTTCATGTAGCTGTTTGCCGAAATGTGATTTGTTATGTTTTATTTAATTCAAATCTTGCAAATAATATACTGCATGATTTTTTATCTTTTCATTTGCAGATTCACTATAAACTTTGTCAAGCGTTGAGAGATATGAAGGATTTCCAGCCGAACCAAGAATTTTGCAAAACCAAGAAATTGCGTCCACATGAGTATCATCTGTTAAATTATAATTAAATTCTTCTAACAATTTATTCTCAACAACAGTTAGAATTAGAGTATCAAAATTTCTTTCTCTCACAATATGCTTAGCAGCTATTACCTTTTTTTTCTCATTTTCACCCTGAAAAATCGATATATAATCTTCAGGCTTCATATCGCCAGGTAATTTTTGAAAAGCATCTTTAAACTTTACCTGATAACCTGTAATTATTAATTCGGTTGATATATCATTTAAAAGACTTCCATATTCATTCTTTAATTGAGAAATGGTGTCATTTTGGGTGTCAGATACTTTGACTTGAAATGAATCTATCGGGAATAAATTGACGGGATAAGTACTCACAGCAGTGATGTTTTCAGGAAATTCGATTAGTAGCTTTCCAATGTACGTTGTTTGGCCATTTATTACATCAAAATAAAGATCCATTGGACCTTCATAAGTTCCAATCCACCCACTTGTATAAATCCTTTTAATCTTATATTTCCCTGTAGGAAGTTTTGTAACAAAATATGTTTCTCCTCCATCAACAGTTACAGATACCTTGTAATCTGCTTTGTCTAATATAATATTTTTTAGTCTGCCTTTTTTATATTTATCTATTTTAACGTCCCACTTTGTGTTTGTTAGTTTTGCCTTCCAAAAGGGTTTTTTTTCTCCGGTAGCATATCCAGTTTTTATTTCTATGGATCCAACGATGATACCCTCATCAGGACCGAGATAAGCTAATTCAGATTTTGGGACCTGTAATGATGGTGCGCAGGCAACTATTGGCAATAGTGCAACTAAAAAAAAACTAATTAGCCATATAGAAATACCAGATCTTTTTTCCAATTTTTTAATTCCTCCCTTAAAAAAACAAAATGCTAAGGCTCATTGGGAGCCTGATTTATCGTTAATCTGGTGGAACCGTTGCTTAAAGACGTATCTTTATTCATCCGTTCCAACTCAATATTTAGCCATTTAAGTTTTTCTCCATAAGATCCATATATGGGGTATGTTTTTTTAGATAAAAATCCAGTCGCATCTATAATTAGGCGATCACGCGGTGGAGCAAAATCAACAGGAACTCCCATAATGACGACCAGCGCCCATTTTTTTAAAGGAAGTAATTTGAAGTAGCCCTCAGAGTCCGTATCCGTCGATACTTGGGGGTTATTTTGGAAATATACTTTAGCTTTCGAAACAGGAGCGTGAGTTTCTAAATCGGTTATCTTGCCGTTTAGTCCAGGTGTCACGGCAATCTTTCCAGGGATACAGGAACTTAGAAAAACCACGCATGAGATAAAAAAAATAATTCGTTTCATTCTCCTAACCCTTAATGTGGCGTTGACCCATAGCACCGATAGGAGCAACGCAGCATTGGCGACGTCGCAGGCGTCGCCAACAAGTTATTATACTGACCAGTATATCTCCAAATTGAGAAAAGCCATTAAAACCTTTTTATGATGTTTTAAAGCATTTCATAGCAGTATATCACTCAACATTGAATAATACTCTGGATAATCCCAATTGCAAAAATACCTGAAGGTATAATTTCAAACTTTGGTTCTTTTCTCTCAATCAAAGATATTCTTTCAACCTCTCACGAATACTATAAAAATTTTGATAGTTCATGATATTTAAAAACACAAAAGCCCCGCACTTCAATTATGTGAAGATTGGGGCTTTATTATATCCGGTCATGTTCAATCCTTTTGAGACCTTTGCAAAACGCTCCCTTTACCCAATTCCATCGTCAGGCTCAATTTTCGCACGCAGTGAAGCTTTAGCGCTATCCTCGAAATACCCGATGTATTCCTGTGGTTAAAATTTTCGCCTTTCTTGAACTTGAGCAAAATTGAACATTTTTCTAAAGTCTCATCCTATAAATAATAAAATGAGATAATGGATTCTTGTTTCCAGAAAATGCCAAAACGGTACAAATTGTATAATGAACAACAATACGAAATTTTGGCTAACACTTTGGATAAATTAAATCAATAGAAAAAATAAAAAAGGCAGGGTAACCACATTTGGATTTTTATTAATAATTAATTTGATTAACTTATGATTGTTGGGTTCATTTAAAATCGGAAAAACCACTTTCGTCATTCCGGCGGAAGCCGGAAACCAGTAATTATATTGGGTTCTGGATACCGGATCAAGTCCGGCATGACGGCTTTGGGGTTTTTACAAAACCATTAAAGAACATATTAAATCCAAATGCGGTTATCCTGTAAAAAAAGGGGGAAATCAGCACTCAAATAGAAGTAATTGCTGAAGCAGGCTGCCTCAGCCATCTTAGCGGCCCGATAGGCTACAAAATCTGATATTTACGTTTGTATCTCATAGTTTTTTTTATAAATAAGACGTGGGTTTTCCATAATAACGGTTGTATCAGGTCTTACAGATTCGGTTATCCAGACATTTCCGCCGATCACCGAACGTTTGCCAATTACTGTATTTCCACCAAGTATAGTTGCG
>JBDRRF010000065.1:0-71802 GCA_043825875.1 Pseudomonadota bacterium
CCAGTTTCAAAACGCCCCATTTTGGCCGATCTCTGCGTTGGGCTCAAATTTCAATCCTCGAAATACTAAATGTATTCCTGTGGTTGAAATTTTCTCCCGCCTTGAGCTTGACCAAACTGAAACGTTTTGAAAGTGGCTCTCTTATCTAATCAATCTTTTATGCTTTATAAGTATACTTTATAAAAACTGTTCTTTGACGACTTCATAATAAAATCGCCAAAGAACTTTGTATATTTTATTTTGAAACAAATAAGGTTTACTTAAAAATCCTTAAAGTCATCTTCTTCAAAAGGGATTAGCTGTTCAGGCTTTAAATCTTTGTTATCTCTTCCTTGTTTTTTCTCATGGTAATTTATATGAGGTGGCGGAAGAGCGGTTTGTTCTTCGTATTTATGTTGTTGATCTCTTTGTTGAGTTACTTTTTTACTCTTACCAGATAAGGGCGCGGAGCTGATTATATCGTTGGTGTTTTTTCCTCCTATTACTAATACCAAATCTCTTACATATTGCTTGAGTTGCTTTGCCTGGGCATTCATCTGACCGGAAGCACTGGCAGATTCTTCTGCATTGGCAGCATTACGCTGTACTATTTTGTCCATCTCTGCAACAGCTTTGTTTATTTGTTCAATGCCCTGAGACTGCTCTTTTGATGCGGCTGCAATTTCTCCCACCAACTCACCAACTTTTGAGGAACTATTGGATACATCCTGAAAGGCTTTATTGGTTTTTGTTACCAGTTCAGAGCCTTCCCTGACCTTCTTTACGGTTCCTTCAATCATTTGCGCAGTGTTCTTAGCCGCATCTGCCGACCTCATTGCTAAATTTCGCACTTCATCGGCTACTACCGCAAAACCTGCACCTGCTTCACCTGCCCTGGCAGCTTCTACCGCAGCATTCAGAGCCAGAAGATTGGTCTGGAAAGCTATTTCATCAATAGTTTTGATGATTTTTGATGTTTCGTCACTTGCTAATGAAATATCATACATGGATTTGGTCAACTCTTCCATTGAGTTGTTTGCCTGTTCTACTACCTGATTAGCTTCTTTCATGAGATTATCTGCCTGGGTTGCATTATCCGAGTTCTGCTTAGTCATGGAAGACATTTCTTCAAGGGAAGAAGATGTTTCCTCTATTGATGCAGCCTGCTCGGAGGCTCCCTCGGCAAGCGACTGGCTTGATGAGGATACCTGTAAAGTAGCAGAGACTACCTGTTCTGAACCATCGGTAAGTCCTTTAACCACATAATTGATCGGTTTTGTTATGGATCGAGTCAGAAAAAAGGCTATTAAAGCTCCCAATAAAATTGCAGCTATCCCAAGAGCTATCATTATATAACGGGCGCTGGTATAAGCGCTTTTAGCATTATTAAATGCCTGATCACTTAGATGGCCTTGATATGCAATAATTGAATCAACAGCTTCAATCATTTGTTTTTGGGGGGTCAGCATATCAAGCATAATTACATCGGCTGCTCTTGCATTGCCATCAAGCGAAGTCAACGTGCCGGTTAATGTCGTTGTGTTAAGTTCTGAAGAAGAAGCAGAAGTATATCCTGACATACAAAAGTCAATGGCTTTATTTACCAGTGTATCGATCTTTTGCTGTTGCTCAACTATGGCAGACAAAAGCTCTTTACCTTTTTCGTCTTTTACTTTAGCCGCTAATTTAAGGTATATATCGTTGAAATTGGCCCTGGCTGTATCAATATTTTTTTTTTCAGTGCGCACAATATCTATCCCAACGCTTAAAGCAATATTTCTTATAGATTGCGTTATTATATTCATCTCTTTGCTCAAATCATTGGCCAGTAATACTGCTGCGTTTTTATTATTTATAATATCTTCCATATAAGTATTTATGGTTTTTATTCTAGTAATTCCAATTACAGCGGTAGCACCTAACAAAAACAAAACAACCGCAAAGCCAATTCCAATTCGTGTGCCTAACTTCACATTCTTAAAAGACATAACTTTTCTCCTTATAATTCATAATTGAACTTTAAGCCGCTTTAAAAACATACGGTAAGAACTAATTAAAGTCAGACTTTTTCTATTATAGCAACTTCATCACGGCTTAAAACCTTATCGATATCGAGAAGAATTTTGATTCCGCCTTCGAATTTAGCCATGCCAAGTATATAATCGGTATTCAATTTCGTGCCGAATGTAGGTGTTTCTTCCATATCTTCCGCTTTTATGTTTAATACTTCCGAAACAGAATCAACCACAATGCCGATCATAACGGTCTCAGACTCACCTGATATTTCAACAACCACTATGCAGGTCCGTTCAGTGTAGTCAATTCTTTCCATTCCGAACCTAAGCCTTAAATCTATTACAGGAATTACCTTACCGCGAAGGTTGATTACTCCTTTTATAAACTCAGGTGTTTGAGGAACTGGTGTTATCGGCATCATTCCAATAATCTCTTTTATTTTTAAAATGCTTATTCCGTACTCCTCGTTGGCCATTGTAAAAGTAAGGTATTTTCCTTCTCTGTCGGTCATTTCATTTATTGCCTGGCCTAATTTTTCCGCAATTTTTGCCATTTACTTTCGCCTCCTTTCTATGGATAAAGCTTAATATCTCTTTAAAATCTTAACATAACACTCACTTTTGGCAGTGCTAATATCGAATATGCAAAATATTTCTTGAGTTGCCTAAACCCTATTATCGGTAATAATCAAGTATAGCTTTAGGTTGTTTATAGTTTAAGATACGAATCATTAAACGCTCTTATTCTATAACCTTCCAATTTTGATGCCAATAATATCAGTTATAGTTTTTCAACACGGTATGGCTTTATTATAGATACTCGGTTGTGCATACTTAAAGGGATGATTAATAGTATTTAAGCTCTCCGCACCGCCTATAATAAGGTAACCGGACGTCTTCAAAGCGCTATACAATTTGTGCGCAACGTTAGACTTTGTTTCATTATCAAAATATATAAACACATTCCTGCAAAAAATAATGTCGAAATTTTGTGATGGTAAAGGATCTGAGACAAGGTTGTATCTTTTAAATGTAACCATTTGTTTTATATCATTTTTCACACGGACATAATTGTCCAAGGAGTTTACGCCTTTTTGAAAATATTTTTTTAAAATATTGGGGGGAAGATTTTTTACTTTTTCTAAGCCATACACTCCGTTTTGCCCCATACGCAGCATCCTTGTTGATATATCAGATGCAATAATTGATGGCTTAAAGCCTTGCTCAAGACAGTATATAGCCACTGAATAAGGTTCTTCCCCGCTGGATGAAGCAGCACACCATATGTTCATATGCTCTTTCGTAAGACATTTGAAATGATGGCTTTCTCTGAAGAAATAGGTATGATTGGTTGATACTGCATCAAGAAAATTTATTAATTCTCTCTGGTCGTTTTCAAGAACTCTTATATATTCTTTGACAGATTTTATACCGGTAGCACGTAACCGCTTGTCAAGTCGAGATTGCAAAAGTGTCTGT
Source organism: Pseudomonadota bacterium (assembly GCA_043825875.1). GTDB lineage: Bacteria > Desulfobacterota > Desulfobacteria > Desulfobacterales > RPRI01 > RPRI01. The sequence goes on from JBDRRF010000065.1 coordinate 3,474, forward strand.
TTTCCATCATGAAGGTTTATTCCACATTCATGATAGACAAGTTGGCTAAGTTTCTTGAATTGCCTTGTTGATAAATCCATATGACAGAACTATGACCTTTTCATTTTAGGAGGGTCAAATTTAATAATGCAGGTTAATAGTTTAAAACATTTTTTTTAAAACTATTAAAAAATTATTCTGCCCGGTTAACATAGCGATTTTAAATCAGTTCTTAAAATATATTCGCAATATTGTCAAATGTTTTGTGTAATACTATATTTTATATTCTTATATAATTTTACTGTTTCGCTACAAAATTAAAAAAGCCTCTGGATTTTTTAATTAAATTATATTATGCAGTCATCTTATCTATCTAAACATTCTAAACATTATTTAGGCTTAAATAAATAATTAATATAATAATATTTACTATGCTTTTCCGGATTATTAAACATGGCCTAGCGCTATATCTTTTCATTTTCCAAACATAATTTTACAAAATATAAACAGAGCAAAGTTTATGCCATGAGAACCCGCCATAAACTTTGGCTTAAGCGTCTCCGGCAAAGTTTATGGATTTTTTGCCGGTTAGCCAATGATAACATAGTAATAATTACTATAAGGTGGAATTTTTTTCCTGGTTAACAAAACCCCTTAACAGGAGCAGACGTATCGTCAATACTTTGACAGTGACGCCAAAAATATATACCTCTGGCTGTTATGCATAGGCTATATATAATATAGCTTTCATGATATTACTGGCTTTGTGATTGTCCCGAAAGATTATATGCAACATGGTATAAAAATTGCTGCTTGTTTATGAAAAGCGCCATCATGCTATAAACAGCATTCTATTATGAAACCGGACTTAGAAGCTGCCAATAATAGTAATATGATTTTAGCAGTCGGAGATACAGATGATTTCGAAAAGAAGTGAATTACGCTCGTATGTGAGAACAGCTTTATCATATGCTGTCAAATATGAAATTATTTCTCCTGAAGAATACAATCTTATTAGCAAAAAGTCTGATTCACTAAAAAACAGCGATAGAAAAAAATTAAAGATAACCCATATGCTTTCCGATAATAATAACAAGATAGATTTTGATTCCAAGATTGATGGATATGATGATTTTCTGGTAGAATTTCTTGTTAAAATGGACGAAAAACTGGACAGTATTTTATCTATGCTATTATCAAATGAAGCCCAATCCAAAACATTAAATCAAACACTTTTAAATCATGGGGTTGGAAATAATATTAGTGCATCAGGAATCAGCATACTAACATTTGAACCGGCAAATAAAGGCCAAATTATTCATGTGAATATAAATTTATGCAAATTACCTCCGGTTTTTATTGACACATACGGGGAAATCATACGGGCAACCAGTATTGTTAAAAACAACACACAAATGTATGATTTAGGCATAAAATTTATTGATATTGCCGAAAAAGACAGGGAAAAAATTGTAGCCTACGTATTCAGTAAGCAAAGAGAAGCCCTTCGAACCGAAAAGCAAAAACAGGCCCAGAGCGAACAACCTACGGCTTAGGGGAAAAACGGAACAGCAAAGTAATGAACTCAAAAAAAGTCTTTATAGACAAGCATCAAAGATATCAAACCCATTATAACGGATTGGTCAGCTTGAGTTCGTTGGAGATCTATTTTATTACGCTAATAACAACGAGCAGAAGGATATGATTGATGACAGAGACATTAGAAATAATAAACAAAAAGATAGAGACTCTTGCGCTTGAAACTGTAATTCTGGATTCCGAAGATATTCCAGGCCTCGGAAAGACTGTACAATCAATCGAAACTATTATGGAACTGTCTAAAGAATTAAAAGAACAGTCCATGATATCAATATGCGAGGCAATGAAAGAATATATTGAAGCAGTAATCTTAAGGGAGAAAAGAGATTTGGGGCCTTTTGAAAAAGGTATTTCTTCCATGCAGAAAATAGTTGGCAATTTATCTAAAGGCATAAGTTACGAAGGTGATATAGCTGAGCTGATAGTCGGTTTGGGCTGTCAGGTTGAAGATGATTTTGAATCAACATGTAACAATGATATTGAATCCGATAATGAATCAGAACCTGGAGAAGACAAAAAAGACAACCGCTCTACAGCAAGTTTGGCACCAATAAAAATCAATGCTGAAGACAAGGAAATTATTTCTGATTTTATTGTCGAATCACTTGATAACTTAGCCTCTATTGAAATCAGTCTTATGGATCTAGAGCAGGACCCTACCGATGTGGAGACAATCAATGCCATATTCAGACCATTTCATACAGTTAAGGGTGTTTCGGGATTTCTCAATTTTAATAAGATTAATCAATTTGCACATAAAGTTGAAAACTTGCTGGATAAGGCACGAAATGGCGAATTAACTATTAACGCTGATATAATAGATGTAATTTTAGAAAGCGTGGATTTATTAAAGGGAATGATAGAAAATGTAAGAGGCTCTCTCGATACAGGAATAATTTTTGAGGGCAGTGAAGACACCGAAGCTTTTGAGCAAAGAATCGAAGAACTTCTTTCTCCGACAACAAAGGATAAGAAAAAACGTTTGGGAGAAATGCTTGTTTCATCGGGATCACTTACTAAAGCTGATATTCAGGATGCACTCGAAATTCAACAGAAAAGCCCTGACAAGAAATTAGGCGAAATACTGGTTGAACACGAAAAAGTAAAAACTAAGGCGGTTGTTTCATCCTTAAGAGAACAAAAACGCGCGGATGCTCCTGAATCGCTTCAGGTAAAAGTTGATACTGTTAAGCTTGATAATATTGTTGATATGGTCGGAGAATTAGCAATTGCACAATCAATGCTAAAACAGCATGAAGCTATTTTAGATAACAAAGACAGAAAACTGCTTCAAATTACCAATCAATTAAATCTTATTACATCCACTCTGCAAGATACTGCCATGTCAATGAGAATGATACCTATAAAAACCACTTTCCAAAAGATGCTTCGGCTTGTCAGGGATTTAGCCAGGAAAGCGGGCAAGGATATACAACTTGTTATGTCGGGTGAAGAAACAGAGATTGATAGAAATCTTATTGAGGAAATCTATGAACCTATGGTTCATATGATTCGAAACTCAATTGATCATGGCTTGGAAGTTGCAAAGGAAAGACTTGAAAACAACAAGACCGCGCAGGGAACTATATATCTTAAAGCATATCACAAGGGCGGAAACATAGTTATTGAAATTGGAGATGACGGCCGTGGTTTGAACAGAGAAAAAATTATTTCAAAGGCTCTTCAAAGCGGACTGGTCAAAGAGGGAGAAAAACTTACTGACTTAGAGATTGATAATCTTATATTTCATCCTGGCTTTTCGACTGCCGATCAGATTACGGAGATTTCAGGAAGAGGTGTCGGTACAGATGTTGTAAAAAGCAAAGTAGAAAAACTAAGAGGAAGAGTTGAAGTTAGGTCTAATTCCGGTAAAGGCGCTACGTTTTTTATTCGCCTGCCTCTTACTCTGGCAATAGTCGACGGGATGATTGTTAGAGTAGCAAACGAACGTTTTATTATCCCGACATTAAATATTCAGGAATCATTCAGGCCCCAGAAAGAGGAATTTTTTACAGTAAGGGGTGAGGAAGAAATTATAAAAGTAAGAAATAATTTAATTCCTCTGGTCAGACTGGACCGTTTGCTTGGGCTAAAAAGGGAAAGCTCTTCCGAAGAAACAGAAATGCAACCATGGGAAAAACTTGTTGTTGTTGTTGAAAATCAGGAGAAAAAGAAATGTCTGCTGGTGGACGAACTTATTGGCAGGGAAGAGGTTGTTATTAAAAGTATGGGCGGGTGGCTTAAAGACATCAAAGGGATAGCCGGTTCAGTAATTATGGGTGATGGCAGAGTCGGGCTTATTCTTGATATAGGCAGTATATTTCAGATGGTATCGAGGGAATCATAATGAATATTGTTGTCGGCGTCGGTGATATGAAAGTAAGCAATGATCCTGATGCAGTACTGGTTACATACGCTCTGGGTTCATGCATAGGAATAGGAATATATGACCCGGTTGCAAAAGTGGGTGGAGTGCTTCACTATATGTTGCCCGACTCCGAAATTGATCCGGTAAAGGCTATCAAGAATCCTTTTATGTTCGGCAATACTGGCATACCCCTTCTTTTTAAAGAAACATATAAATATGGGGCCTCAAAAAACCGTCTTAAAGTTCTTGTTTTAGGCGGAGCACAGATTCTTGATCAAAATGGGCTTTTTAATATAGGAAAACGTAACCATACTGTTCTTAGAAAGATGTTCTGGAAAAATAATATAATAGTAGATTTTGAAGAGGTGGGAGGAACTGTAAACAGAACTATTAAGCTTGAAATAAAAACCGGCGAAGCCATTATGAAAATATCCGGTACAGAGGTGAAAAGAATACCATGGATTTAGATAAAATTATAAAAGAAATCGGCTCGCTAAGTCCTGTTTCCTCTACAGGAACTAAACTTATGGAAATAATTTCCGATCCTAACAGTTCTTTAGGGGAGATTGTAGATGTTATCCAATACGATCAAAGTATGACCGCCAATCTGTTGAGGGTATGCAATTCATCTTTTTTTGCTTTGAGGGAAAAAGTTGCTTCAGTGCGACAGGCAGTTGCCTACTTGGGAATGAATAATATAGCCAATATAGTTATAATGGGAAATTTTTCCAAAAGCTTCCAGTCATCCCAGGATGGTTATGGTTTGGATGAAGGCGAATTGTGGAAGTATTCGGTTTCTTCTGCCCTGATAGCCCAAGATTTAGCCGGAAAACGGAATTTAAAAAACATTCCCCGCCTGTTTACATCTGCATTGTTGAAAGATATTGGAAAAGTAGTATTAAACAATCATGTTAAAGATGTATTTCAACAAATCGAATTAAAAGTGCAAGAAGACGGTCTGTCATTTTTGGAAGCTGAAAAAGAAATTCTTGGTATTGATCATGCTGAGCTAGGTGCTATGGTTGCTGAAAAATGGAATTTTACTCCGGAAATGGTGTTTATTATCAGAAATCATCATAATCCAATAAATATTCTGATAGAAGATAATCTCTCAATCCCAATTATTTATCTGGCCGACTCAATATGTATGATGATAGGAATCGGCGGAGGAGCTGACGGGCTTGCTTATAAGTATTATCAGGAAGTTATAGACAGGCTAAACTTTACTGAAGTTGAGTTGCAAAAAACCATCGCTGCTTTCTGGGAAAAAACCAAAGCTGTTGAAGAGATGGTTAATTTGTCAGGAGGGCGTTGAAAATGGCGTTTAATGTTCTGATCGTTGATGATTCTTCGTCAATGCGGGCAGTTATAAAAAAGGTCATTAAAGTTTCCGGCTTTAATGTAGGCAATTATTTCGAGGCTGGAGACGGCATGGAAGCCTTGAAAGTACTTGAAACCGATTGGATAGATATTGTGTTAAGCGACATAAATATGCCGAATATGGACGGCCTGTCGTTTTTATCTGAAATTAAAAAAAATGAGCTATTCAATTCGATTCCGGTTGTTATGATTACAACTGAAGGAAGTGAAGAAACAATCCAGGAATCAATGAAGCTGGGCGCAAGCGGCTATATTAAAAAACCGTTTTCTCCGGCGGATATAAAAAATACTCTTAGCGGATTATTGGGAGAGGAGGTCTCTGATGTCAGAGGAAATGATGAAAGCGATGAAGAAGGCGATTTCTGAAGTAATGGATAAAATGTTTTTTATGCCTGTCCAGGTCAATGAGAAATCGGAAGCTTTAAGCGATTGGTTTACATGCGAAGAGCCTATAGTTGGCGCTACTCTGGATTTTACCGGCCCCCAGATGGGTGTTTCATATATTCTTATACCGGCAGGGTTCGCCAAAGAGATATCAGCAAATTTTTTAGGATCTTCAGAAGATAGTATAAGCGATAAACAAGAACAGGATACATTAAAAGAGGCTTTGAACATGATAGTCGGTTTTATGTTCTCACAACTTAAAAATGGCTTCAAGATTGGTATTCCGCAATATATAAATGAAAGCGACTTTATAGCCAGACATTTTGAAGGCGGTTATAACGGCTCTTTTTCTATTGAAACTAACAATAATTATATTGCAGCCGGCCTTATAATAAATACGCCCTGAAAACAAAGGGATTTATCCTATGGGAAAACCAATAAAAGTACTAGTTGTAGATGATTCGGCTGTAGTCAGAAAAGTTTTTTCGGAAGAACTTTCGAAAGAAACTGATATAGAAGTTGTAGGTACAGCTCCTGATCCATATGTGGCAAGGGATAAAATTGCAAAATTGAATCCCGATGTTGTTACATTAGATATTGAAATGCCCCGAATGGACGGACTTAGTTTCTTGAAAAAGCTGATGCAATATTATCCGCTTCCGGTAATAATAGTAAGCTCACTTACCCCAAAAGGCGGAAAGATGGCTCTGGAGGCTTTATCTCTCGGAGCTTTAGAAGTAATTTCAAAACCGTCAAGCGCCTATTCCGTTGGAGAGATGAGCGTTCAATTGATTGACAAAATCAGAGCTGTGGCGGGAATCAAGGTAAATCCTACAAAGTTAGACGGTATCGATAATAATATACAACCTATAAAAGCAACTAAAGCTCTCACCGAAACAACCAACAAGATTGTTGTTATCGGTGCGTCAACAGGAGGAACGGAAGCATTAAAGGTTGTTTTGACGTCAATGCCTCCTAACGCACCAGGGATTCTTGTTGTACAACATATGCCGGCAAATTTTACCACTTCTTTTGCCGAAAGGCTAAACGAACTTAGCGCTATCACCGTAAAGGAAGCTTCTGACGGTGATTCATTGGTAAACGGGATCGCATTGATTGCACCCGGGAACTTTCATATGCTGCTTAAAAAAAGCGGAGCAAGGTATTATGTTCAGGTCAAACAAGGCCCGCTGGTTCATCACCAAAGACCGGCCGTAGATGTTTTGTTTTATTCGGTCGCCGAATATGCGGGTAGCAATGCAGCCGGAGTAATCCTGACAGGTATGGGTCATGATGGCGCAAAAGGATTACTGAAAATGCGTGAAGCCGGAGCACGAACCATTGCTCAGGACGAAAACAGTTGTGTTATTTTCGGAATGCCCAAAGAAGCTATCAAATTAGGTGCCGCAGAAAAAGTGGTTCCCTTAAAGGATATTAGAAAAACCGTGCTGAATATGATTATCGGAGAAAAATAGAATGCTGAAAGAGAGGACAATAGCATGACAAAACATCTGGAGGAAAAAATCCACAAGCTTATTGACGGAAAGCTTTCGGTTGAAGAAACAAAACAAATCATAGACTTTATCTCTCATTTGACTGGAAGCAGTATAAATGAGGATGAGCAATTTTTTCAAAATATAGCATACGGAATGAGTGGTGCAATAAAAGAGCTGGCTTTGCTTATTATTGATTTCAGGAAGGACTTAAAAGCTAAAATTGATCCTGAACTGACGGATGTGGCAACAAAATATATACCGGAGGCGTCCGATCAACTTGAAGGCATTATTGATACTACCGAAAAGGCTGCTAACAAGATTATGGACAACCTTGAATTGCTTCAGGATCAAACAGCACAAATGGAAAACATTATCAAATCATTAAAATCCGGGAAACTCAAGGTGCCGGTGGATGAAGTTAAATCAACTGATGTAGAAATAGACAAGAAAACTATTGAGGTGCTGAATCCTCTTATTAATTATATGGAATCAAGTATTAAGAACTACGATGCATTGACTACAGATATCTTCGTTCATATGAGCTTTCAGGATTTGACCGGTCAGCGGATTAAAAAAATCATGCTCCTTGTTAAACAGATGGAGGAAAAACTGAAAAACATGCTTGTTTGTTTTGGAATAAAACTGTCTGCAAAGGAAAAGAATCCTGATATTTCGGATGAGGAATTGCAGAAAGTCGTAGATGAAAAAGTTGTTGAACTGGCTGGCCCACAGAAGGAGGGCAAGGGACTCGCACAGACAGATATAGATAATATTCTGGCAAGTATTTGAGGCTATATCTATTTATCAGGTTTATGTATTCAATTATATTAAGATATGGAGGTTAAGTAATCATGGATTTAAATATGAAGGTTCTTGTTGTTGACGATTTTGCCACAATGAGACGCATTGTAAAAAATATTTTAAAGCAGATCGGATTTAGCAATATCATTGAAGCCGAAGACGGAAAAAGCGCTTTAAAATTATTGCAAAATGATAGTTTTGATCTGATCATGTGCGACTGGAATATGCCGGAAATGCCCGGAATAGATCTGTTAGCAAAGATTCGGGCTGATGAACAATTAAAAACGATCCCCTTTGTGATGGTTACAGCAGAGGCCCAGAAAAATAACATTTTAGATGCTGTCAAAGCAGGTGTAAGCAGTTATATTGTTAAGCCCTTTACTGCTGAAACCGTAGACCAGAAACTAAAAAAAATTTTTAATTGATTTTTTATATAACCAGATCTGCTATTCACCGGTAATAAATTGAATACTATCAAATAAATATTATTAAAAAGGTTTCCATAGTTGATTTTTAATAATATTTATGGCAAGAGAAAGGTTAAGCAATGAATATAAACAAAATAGACCAGACCGACTGTTTGCGGCAGTCAGGCCTTAACAAAATTACAAGCGATAAAGGTTTCAAACAAGTCTTTGATCAAAAGCTTACCGAAATCAACAAGGTTGCTCAACCGGCTTTATCGGAACATGAAACAGATATAATTAATCATAGTGATAAAGTGCTTAATCTTCTTGATGATTATGTAAACGAATTGAATAATCATCAAAAGACATTAAGAGATATTGAACCTCTTGTTTCCAGTATAGAAAAAGAAATAAGCCTTGTTGAATCAAAGACCGCCGGCATTGTTCCCAAAAACGGGGAAATTGAGCAATTTGTCAGAGAACTTTCGGTTACTGCTAATGTTGCCATTTTGAAGTTTCAGCGTGGGGATTATTTGTAGTTACCTTTTTATATTGTTTTGTTTTCACCTTTTGCTTGGTTTTAAAAAAGGCTATGCTCATATCAAAAGGGTTTTTGATTTCCTGCCGCAAGGTTTTTAAACATCCAAATAATAATATTTACTAATTTGTCATATTTTTATATCAGAAAGGCTGCATGATATGGAAAAAATCTTGATTATAGATGATAATCTTACTGAGGCAGAATTAATAGTAAATATCTTACAAGAAAAAGGCTTCGAATCAACATCGGCTCCGGATGGAGCTGCAGGAATAAAAGAATTGGATACAAACCATTATGACCTGGTTTTAACCGACCTGATGATGCCAGGTGTTGATGGAATGGCTGTACTGAAGCATGTTGTATTAAAATATCCAAAAACGAAATGCATCATTTTAACCGGTCACGCAACAATCAAAGGTTCGGTAGACGCCATAAAGAAGGGCGCTTTTGATTATATAACAAAACCTATCGCACCAGCTGAACTCATTGTGGTTGTGGAAAAAGCTGTCAGATTTAAATTTCTTGAGGAAGAAAATCTACGTCTTAAAAAACAGTTAAAAAAAAGATATTCATATACTAATATTATCGGCTCCCACAATGTTATGCAAAATATATTCAACCTTATTGACAAGATAGCTGACACGGACATTTCAGTTCTTATTCAAGGCGCAAGCGGAACAGGCAAGGAGTTGATAGCAAGGGCCATTCATTATGACAGCTACAGGAGTGAAAAGCCATTAGTCGTTATAAATTGCGGTGCAATTCCGGAAGCATTACTTGAAAGCGAACTTTTCGGGCATGAAAAAGGAGCCTTTACAGGAGCTTATAAAAGCAGAGCCGGCCGTTTTGAAATGGCAAACGGCGGAACTATATTTTTAGATGAAATAGGTGAAATGAGTCCGGCATTACAAGTAAAACTTTTAAGAGTGCTTCAGGATCAGCGCTTTGAAAAAGTAGGCGGAACAAAAACTATTCATACGGATGTTCGTATTATTGCAGCCACCAATAAAAACTTATCAGTCGCTATAAATAATAACTCATTCAGAGAAGACTTATATTACAGGTTAAATGTTATCTCAATTAAGGTGCCTTCATTGAAACAACGCAAATCCGATATCCCTTTGCTTATAAACTTTTTTTTGAAAAAATTTCAAAAAAAAGAGGGCAATATAATCAGCGGGTTCAATCCTGCCGCAATGGATGCAATGCTTGCTTATAACTGGCAGGGGAACGTAAGAGAGCTGGAAAATGTGATTAAGCGTATTGTTGTTCTTTGCGATAAGCAGGTAGTTGAGTTTGAGGATCTTCCCGAACATATACAACAGGCTGAAATATCGTTTCCCAAGGGCGATACTGCTCCAGCGCTTGATGGAGTTATTTCCTTTGATACTGCCGTTCAGGATTATGAAAGAAGGCTTATAATGGAAGCTCTTGAAAAGAGCGATGGAGTTAAAGCAAAGGCTGCTAAACTATTAAATATCAAAAGAACAACGCTTGTTGAAAAAATGAAAAAACAGAATTTTTCCAAATCGGTCTGCGCGTAAAACCGGCTGAAGATTTTTCGATATTTTTCTATTCGCTTATGTTATCAGCATCTTCGTCAAAATAATGGCATCTTACACATATCATCGTTTATCAACATTTCTTCAACCATTAAAATTATCACATAACACCTTTAATTTATAATTAAAAATTAATCATATGCCATTGGCATAACAATTGCTCTTAACAGGAGCTATGCGAAGCCTGTTTATTTATAGAGTTCTGTTTATTATTATAGCAGTTATGTTAACTGTTGTGCCATCTTCGGCTGCTATTAGCGGCAGTAATTTTGTTTCCGTTATAGATGATACACGAAAGGAAATTGTTTCAATTTCCACAACAGGAAAAAATAACGGAACAACCATCACCGTTTTAAGCGGCAAAACAATGACGGTTTTAAATAATATGGTTTTAAAATCACCCTCCAGAATCATTTATGATATCAAATATAATGGTCCGTCATTTACATCCGTTAGCAAAAATTTAAAAAGCCCGAATTTAAAAAGCTTACGAGTTGGATATCATTCGGGTAATACCAGGATAGTATTGGATGTAAACGGGACAAAAACACCAAGGTATTCACATCGCGTAAGCAATCATGAACTAATTATCTTTGTCGAAACAGAGCAAAAGAGCAATGACAAGAAAGTAAAAACTAAAAAAGTTCCCAGGCAGAATAAACCGATAGCTTCCAAAATATCAGTATTGCCTGAAGTAAATAATCATACAAATCCTGCTAAAGATTTATCCGACCAAAGCCTAAAAGAACCTTCAATAATAGTTGAAGAGCTGGAGCCAAAACACATTGTGACCGAAAAGGCACCACAGCTTGATCTATCAGTATTATTACTGAAGAAAATGACCGAATTCGAACCAAATGGACAAAGTGAAGAGGCAGTTCTTTTTTTAACAGGAATTACTGCTTTTAAAGATAACAATTTTCAGAAAGCGGGCGATAGCCTGAAAAATCTCATAAAGGCATATCCAAAGGGACAATATTCAGAGAAAGCGTATTTTTTGCTTGCAAAATCACATGATCAGCTTTTCGCAACAAGTCTTTCAAAAAATTATTCCGTGATCAAAAATTCTTACGATGATGCCATATACAGTTATCCATCTTCAGTATTTGTTCCCGATGCGTTGCTGTCTGCCGGAAACCTTTGTCTCAAAGCCAAGTATATTAGCGAGGCTATATCTTATTATAATCGCATTATAAAAAAGAATACCGACTCTTTTTTTACAGTCAGAGCTTTGCTGCAAAAAGGCCAGGCGCTTTGTCAAAAAGGCAAATACACAGAAGCAATTTCTATCTACAAGGATATAATCCGGGAAAATAATGATAATCCGGGAAAAACGGAAGCAGAGCTTGGCATTTCAAAAGCACTTTTTGAGATGAACAGTTTTTATAAATCCATCAGCCTGCTTACCCGTCTAAAGCTTGAGCCCGAAAATATATCCCGCTATCCGGATATTTCACTCTATCTAGGATATAATTACTACCAGATCGGGCATTACACCGCAGCAATAGAAAATCTTTATAATTATTATAATATATATCCTGATAGCACTGAGAATCATCTGGTATTAAGTAAAATCGGAGATGCATACAGGGCAAATAAACTGTCTGACTCTGCAGCCAAAATATACAAGCTGGTTGCCGATCGGTTCCCTCAATCGGAAGGGGCACTTATAAGCCTGACGCGTCTTGCCGAACAACAAGAAAACGGGGAGCTTAAAAACGGAAATAGTTTAATTTCTTTTAGTATTAACGATAAAAAATTATCTTCCCCAAATCATATTTATGAAAAGGTAATTAGCGAATACTTGGCCAAAGACAGTAAAAGCCCCATGCTTGAATACACTATGCTCAAACTTGCTCTTTATTACAAAAAAGAAAAAAATTATTCAAAAAGCATGGAAGTATTAGAGAATTTATTAAATAATTACCCTTCGTCGAAATTACGCCCGGAAATCATATATGCTTTAAGCGATAATTTCGAAGCAATTATTAAAGACAAAAAAAACAAAGACGCCTATATAGATATAATCAAGCTTTATAATAATGAAAAACATATTATCCAACGACTTGCTCCTCCAAGAACATTGTTGGCAGTTGCATTAGCATGCATACGCTTGGGGCTGGAAGATACCGCCATAGAGCTGCTCATACAAGCAGATATTGTTTTTCCTGACAAAGAGAAACCCGAGGAACTGCTTTATTATCTTGGAAAACATTTGCTTGAAAACGGGCAGCAAAAAACTGGGTTGAAAAAACTTGATTTGCTGATCGCTCAATATCGTTTGGGAGAATTTGTTGCAAAAGCATACCATGTAAAAGGAATGCTCTTTTTGGACAATAAACAATATGAACAGGCTATAGATATGTTTTCACAAGCTTTAAACAGCAATCCTGAAGTAGAAGATAAAATTATGATACTTGCCGATATGGCTATAGTCTTCGATATTTCGGGATTAAAAGCCAAAAGCCTTGAAGCACTAAAAGAAGCAGAATACATTCTTGTTAAAAACCCACAACAAGATGAATTTGTCTATCAGAAGATCGGCGAGATTTGTCTTCATCTCGGCAAACCTGAAGATGCTCTTTTGTTACTTAACAATAAAATAGCAACACAAGAAAATGATAAAGAAAACTTGAAATTCATGTTTATGGTTGCTCAATGTTATGAGGCACTTAACAGAAAAAGTGACTATATTTCTGCATATAACCAACTTGTCAAAAGTGATGATCCATTGTGGAGCAAACTTGCTAAGGAAAGGATGGAAGCAATAATATTTAAAGAGCTGCTAACCAAAGCAGAGCTCAAGCAGTCCAGGAGATAGGCCCGGCTATGCAAGACAAATGTGTGTTACTTGTAGAAGATGATAAAACGGATGCGGCTTCAATAACCGGTCTCTTTAACAGGGCCGGCTACAAGTTATCATCAGTAAGTGATGGATATGCTGCCCTTGATATTATATCGGACACCCCATACGATATGGTAATTTCAGAACTGAATCTGCCAAAAATGAGCGGAATGGATCTATTGGTTAAGATAAAAAAAATAGATGCGTCTCTACCCGTAATTCTTATTTCTAACGATGTATGTGTTAAGCAGGCTGTCGAAGCCATGAAAAACGGAGCTGATGATTTTATTTTAAAGCCTTTAGCCGCTGAAACAGTAGAATGTATTGTTTCAGGAATATGTAAAAACCCTGTTATCGCAGAACAGCCCTTAATGAATGGCAAATATGCAATCATTACTAAAAATAACGAGATGCATCAACTTATTCATTACACGGAAGAAATTGCAAACAGCCGGGCTTCAGTATTTATTCATGGTGAATCCGGCACAGGGAAAGAACTTTTCGCAAGGCACATACATAAGAGCAGCTCTCGTCACGATAAACCCTTTATAGCGCTAAATTGCGCTGCTCTTCCTGAAACACTTATGGAAAGCGAGCTTTTTGGCTATGAAAAAGGTGCTTTTACAGGTGCTATCGCAAGAAAAAAAGGGAAGTTTGAATTGGCAGATAAAGGCACTATTTTATTGGATGAGATTAGTGAGATGGATTATCAGCTCCAGTCAAAACTATTAAGAGTTCTTCAGGAAAAAGAAATCGACAGGGTCGGCGGAACTGAATCTATACCGGTTGATGTAAGAATTATTGCCACTACAAACAAAGATATTGAGAATCTAATGCACGAAGAAAAATTCAGGGAGGACCTTTACTACCGTTTAAATACCATTCCTCTTAATTTACCTCCATTAAGAGAAAGACAAGACGATATACCGTTGCTGGCCGATTATTTTATCACTAAGTATAACAAACTTGAAAATAAAGCTGTCAAAGGCTTGACAGATAATGCGGTTATTGCACTAACGGAAAGACCTTGGAAAGGCAATGTCAGAGAATTGGAAAATGTAATAGAAAGAGCAGTTCTTATGTGTAAAGGAAATTTAATAGACGAAAAGCTGTTGCAATTAAATGGCCGCTTAATACCTGTCGATCCACCAACGCGTAAGATACAGCCCATAAGTCCTGAGGTTTCTCTAAGAGAACTGGAAAAAAATTTTATCTTTCAGACTTTAGACAAAACAAAGGGAAACAGAACACATGCAGCTGATATGCTTGGCATCAGCGTTCGAACTTTAAGAAATAAACTTAATGAGTACAAACAAAAAATGAATGAGCAGTAAAAAGGCACGCAATTTGCTTTAATTTTTTATTATGTAATTTTTAAGCTTTCTAACCGAACACAGAGCTTCTTATGGCCATTAAAAAGGAGAAAGTATATGGCTTTTAATTTATCGTTTGGCAACATATTTAACTTGCTTGAAAATGCAATAGGTGTGGCGCATCAGCGGCACAACACTATTTCCAGCAATATAAGCAATCTTGAAACACCGGGATACAAACCGAAGGATATTGATTTTAAAGCTGCCATGGCACAGGCTATAGGGGCAGAATCACAAATTGGTTTGTCAAAAACGAATGCCGGTCATATTGACCCATATGCCGATTCCGGTCATAAAGTTGAAGCTTTTGAGGAAGAAGCCGATTGGAATGGTGTAAACTACGTGAGTATCGATAAAATGATAAACAAGATGACAGAAAATAATTTGATATACAAAACTGCAACGGAAGCAATGTTAAGGAAAATTTCTCTTATAAAAGAAGTAATCAGAGAGGGAGGACGTTAGCATGAATTTTTTGGAATCTTTGAAAGTAAGCGCTTCAGGGCTCCACGCTCAGAGAAAACGAATGGATGTTATTGCCGAAAATCTTTCAAATATCGAAACCACACGAACGAAAAATGGAGGTCCCTACAGAAGAAAATTGATCGCCATAGGTGCAAACCCAGTTGATGATTTCAATGAGGTATTAGGTTCGCAAATGGAAGGTGTTAAGGTTGATGCGATTGTTGAAGATAAGTCTCCTTTTAAAATTGTTTATAATCCAAGTCATCCTGATGCAGATAAGGATGGGTATCTTAAGAAGCCAAATGTGGATTTGGCGGTTGAAATGGCAAACATGTTGATGGCCCGAAATGCTTTTTCCGCAAATTTGGCAGCTATCAAATCAACACGACAAATGGTTTTAAAAGCTCTTGAAATAGGGAAATAAAAAATGAACGGCATTAAATTTGACAATTTGGATCCGGTTGGTTTTCATAAGAGTAAACAAACAACTCCAAACAGCTCTTCAGGATTTAAAGAAGCCATAAAAACTGCAATCGACAATGTGGGTAGCCTGGAAAAAGACGGAGATAAATCCATTCTTAATCTCATGCAAGGAAAGGAAGAAGTCCACACAACTATGATTGCACTTCAAAAGTCCGATATATCGATGAGAATGCTTCTTGCAGTAAGAAATAAGGCTGTTGAAGCTTACAAAGAAATTATGCGCATGCAGTTTTAAGTACTTTTTAAGATGTACATCCTTTTGCGCTGTAATTTATTTGCACATAATATAAATTTAGTAAACAACCAGGATAAACAGAGCATTTGAAATGAATAATTCAGTAGTTCAGTTTACAGAATTTATCAAGTCTTTACCGCCTGCAAAAAAAATCTCTATTGCCATTACTGTTTTACTGCTATTGGGAGCTTTTGCCGGTATTTTTATGATAGCAAATCAGGTTGATTACCGGGTTCTCTTTAATAATCTTTCAGCCCAGGACGCAGGTGCTATTATAGAAAAACTGGGAGAAAAAAATATTCCATATAAGATTGAAGGCAGCGGTTCTTTAATACTCGTTCCTTCCGATATGGTATATGAGCTGCGCCTTCAAATGGTAGGAGACGGTCTTCCCAGAGATGGCCAGATCGGATTTGAAATATTCGACAAAACCGACTACAAAACAACCCATTTTGTTCAGAATTTAAATTACCAAAGAGCCTTGCAGGGCGAGCTGGCAAGAACTATAAACTGTTTTAAAGAGGTAAAATCTTCCAGGATATTTATAGTTCTTCCAAAAGAAACTCTGTTTGTTGAAGATGCAAAACCAGCTTCAGCTTCAGTACTTCTTGACTTAAAATCAAATTTACCCCCGGAACGTCTTACCGCTATAATCCATCTTGTAGCAAGTGCTATAGAAGGACTTGTTCCTGAAGAAGTAACTGTTGTTGATACAAAAGGAAGGGTGATTTTTAAAGGTGGCAGCAATAACCAGACAAATACTTTTTTAAATAATTCACAGTTGGATTATAAAACAAAAATTGAAAGTGAAATCAGCAGAAATGTTCAGAGTATGCTGGAGGGAATTATCGGATCGGGTAATGCAATTGTTAGAGTTAATGCCAATATAGATTTTAATAAAATAAGTATGAATGAAGAAGAATATGATCCTTCGGCAACAGTTGTTAGAAGTAAAAGAGATATTGAAGAATCATCTAAGTCCGGAAATGCTGACCAAAACGCCGCACCATCAATAATTAATCAAAGAGCAGGAGTAATTCCGCCAGAATCTGTTGACCAAAACGGAAGAAAAAAAAAAGACACCCTCACGAATTATGAAATCAATAAAGTTACAAGGATAATCTCCAAACCGGCCGGAACTATTAAACGCTTATCTGTTGCCGCAGTTATCGATGGACGATATGAAACGGTTAAGTCGGCTGATGGTACCGAAAAAAGGAACTATCTTCCGAGAACAAATGAAGAATTAAGAAAGTTTGAAGATATAGTAAAAGGTGCGATGGGCTACGATGAGGATCGCGAAGACAAGGTTTCCGTTAGTTCCATACCTTTTTCCGAAACATTACCGGCAGAAATCCAGCCGGAATCCGTAACGTTTGATTTCAATGCACTATTAAGAGAATATAAAAACATGCTAATCAATCTATTTTTGATAGTTGCTGTGTTTTTTGTTCTTATTAAACCATTAATTAAAACTTTGAAAAGTATACCAAAAGATCCACTGGTGAATGTAAAGGAGCTTCCATCAAATGTGCAGACAAATGCCCAGATCCCCGGAGTAAACACAAAAGGCCAGATTGAACAAGTTATAGAAATAAGCAAGAGCAATCCTGAAAAAACCGAACAACTTATTAGGGCATGGATGAGCGAGTAGAAAATGAATTTAGATACCAATGATATCAAAAAAACAACCGGACTTCAGAAGACAGCAATTTTTTTGATGGCAATGGGTGAAGAATTTACCGCATCTTTTTTCAAAACAATAGATCAAAATAATATTAAGAAAATTGGCAAATATATGTCCAAAATTTCATATATCCCTGCCGATGTTTTGAATGCTGTCATGAACGATTTTTTAACAAACTTTCAAAGTGATAAGGCTATTGGATTATCCGGCAAATCTTTTTTAAAGCAAGTGGCGGATAAATCTCTGGGAGAATCTCCGGTAAAGGAGGTTGTAAAAGCAATAGAAAGGGAAAATGAAAATACTCCTTTTGCTGAGCTTACTTATCTTCCTGTAGAAAACATAATTAACATTTTTAAGGGTGAGCATCCACAAACTATTGCGCTGGTGCTCTCCACCCTGCCCCAGGATAAGGCCGCCGAAATACTGTGCATACTGCCAGATGAGAACAAAGCTGATATAGCATATAGAATATTGCATATTGGAGAAGTAAATGATGATGTTATCAGAGATCTTGACGAAATATTAAAAAAAGAAATTTCCGAGATGGGGGCTGGTTCAAAAAGAAAATTTGACGGGGTTGAGGCTCTTGCAAATATTTTAAGTGAGGTAAACGGCGAAACCGAAGAGTCTATTATGATGCATATCGAAAGTGAAGATAATGAACTCGCCCAGAAAATACGGCAGAAGATGTTTCTTTTTGAAGACTTGTTAAAAGTTGATGACAAAAGTTTCAGGGAGATTTTAAAAAATATAAGCAACGATGTAGTTGTAAGGGCCCTTAAAACTGCTTCGGAAGAGATGAAAGAGAAAATATTCAGCAATTTATCAGAAAGGGCTGCGAATATGCTTAAAGAGGATTTTGAAGTACTCGGCCCGATTCGTCTTAAAGAAGTTGAAGAAAATCAGCAGGAAATAATAAAGGCAGCAAAAAAGCTGGAATCTGAAGGCAAAATTGTTATAGGCGGCAAAGGCAAAGATGATGTTTTTGTATAAATTCTTATAATAATTTTTCTTTTATGATTAATTGGGGAAACAAGGTATATTATGCAAATATCACATAAAACAAACGGGGATGACTTGACACAATATGAAATGAAAGCTTTTGATTCTTTTTATACTTCTGCCAAAAAAGAAACGGGTACATTTGCAATCATTCAAAACCATACAGAAAACAATTCTGTTTTTTATCCTATAGACATTACCGGCAAGTATCATAAAAATCAAAGCCCTGAAGAAATTATAAAAAAAGCTCAAGAAAAAGCCGTCCTTATAGAGCAGGAAGCATATGAAAAGGGCTTTGAGCAGGGCGAAAAGGATGGGTTGGAACTGGGCAACGCAAAGGCTCAGAAAATTGCTGAAAACATCGAAAGCCTTTTGGAAAAAATCAGCCTTCTAAGTTCAACTATATTAAAAATTCACGAAAAGGAAATTATTACCCTTATTTGTGCTGTTGCGGAAAAAGTTATTGGTTATCAGGTAGAACTTAATGATGCTGTAATCAGAAATACAGTCATCAATGCTATTAATATGGCAACTGAAAAACAATCTATCCGTCTGAAGGTAAACCCGGAAGATTTCGAATATATCGACAATTTAAGACCGGAAATATTTCAACGGTTCAATGAATTAGCATCAGTCGAAATAATTTCAAACCCGGCAATAAAACGTGGTGGTTGTCTATTGGAAACACCATGCGGCGACGTGGATGCAAGAATGGAAACACAACTTTTAATAATTAGTAAATGTCTACAAGAAGTATTTGGGGAAAATAATATTGATTGACATTAGCGTTGATATTAATTGGAACCGTTACATGGAGTCTTTGGATAAATGCCGTCCAATGCAGCATCAGGGAAAAATTGTTAAGATTTCCGGCATTATTGCTGAAGCAAACGGACCAGGACTTTGTATCGGAAGCCTTTGTGATATCGAAACTGCTCCGGGGCATGCTATTCGTGCCGAGGTTGTAGGCTTCAAAGATCAAAAACTTATTCTGATGCCATTTGGAGAGCTAAGAGGTGTTAAGCCGGGCAGTAAAGTTACTGAAATAATCAACCGGGCAACGGTTCCTGTAGGCAAAGATTATATTGGAAGAGTAATCGATGGATTTGGACAACCGATAGATGGTAAAGGGGAAATAAATCCTGACACGGAATACCCCGTGTATGGTAATGTTATCAACCCATTACAAAGAAGAATTATAACTGAAACCATGGATGTCGGCATCAGAGCAATAAATTCTATGGTAACCGTGGGAAAAGGTCAGAGAATTGCTATTATGGCCGGATCGGGAGTAGGGAAAAGCGTATTAATGGGTATGATGGCAAGAAATACAGCCGCAGATGTTTCAATTATTGCATTAATCGGTGAACGTGGCAGGGAAGTAAAAGAGTTTGTCGAAAAGAAGCTTGGTAAGGATGGAATGAAAAAAGCAATTGTGATTGCATCAACATCAGATACACCGGCACTTATAAGAATTCGAGCTGCCTATTATGCTACCGCACTTGCTGAGTATTTCAGGGATCAGGGGTTGGATGTTCTTCTTGTTATTGATTCCATAACCAGAGTTGCCATGTCCTTAAGAGAAGTCGGGCTTGCAGCCGGAGAACCTCCAACAGCAAAAGGATATACACCAAGTGTTTTTACCCAGATGCCGAAGATTCTTGAACGCGCCGGTAATCTTGAGGAAAAAGGCAGCATAACCGGTATATACAATGTATTAGTTGAGGGAGATGACATGAGCGAACCTGTAGCAGATACCGTTCGCTCCATTGTTGACGGACATATAGTACTTTCCAGAGATATTTCACATAAGGGGCATTATCCTGCAATAGATGTTATGGCAAGCATAAGCAGAGTGATGAAAGATATTGTGACATCAGATCACTTTGCTTGGGCAAGGAAAGTAATAAAAACGCTTGCAATATATAAAGATGCGGAAGATCTGATTAACATCGGTGCATATCAAAGTGGCAGTGATCCGGAGATAGATTTTGCAAAAAAAATGATTGGGAAGATAAATGCTTTTCTTCAGCAAAATATTGATGAAAGAACAGATTTTGATAGCAGTCTTTCACAATTGAAACATTTGATAGGAACCAAATGAAATGAAAAAATTTTCCTATAGGCTGGAAAAAGTATTGCGGTTCAGAAAGTATCTTGAAAAAAAAGCTCAAAAAAAACTTAGCGACACCATATATGAGTATCAAACCAGAGAAAATTTAATTAAAGATATTGAAAACAAGCAAAAAGAGCTTGCCAGTAATTGCAATAAAGAAAAGCTTAGAGGAATGGATGTTGTGCGGTACCAGAACTATAATCTTTATTCCAAGAAATTATTCGATGATCAGGAAAGAGAACTAGTTGCCTTAAAAGAAACAAATGAGTCGGTTCAACTACACAGAAGCTTGCTTCAAAAAGAATTGATAAGAAAAAAGCAACTTGAAAAATTGAAAGAAGTTCAAAGAAGCAGATATATGCAATTTGCAGAAAAAGATGAACAGAAGCAATCCGATGAGACGCTTATTACCATAGGTAAAAGGGTAAATTTATGAAGCTTTTAACATATATTTCATTTATTTCTTTGCTTGTACTCAAAATAGTTTTTATTTCTTTGTTTATTTTCCAGACTGAATCAAGCAATTTATTATTTAACACAAAGGCAATTGCTTCAGAAAATATAAGTGGCGCTCCCGTAGCAACTAAACCCCTTCCGGAAATTAAGGATGAAAACAATCAAGATAATATGGCTTTTCTGCTAAAACAAAAAGCCGAACTTAAGTCACAGCAAGAAGAGCTTGCGGCCATACGAGATGATATCAGCAATAAAATTGAAAAGCTAACCCGGCTAAGAGAAGAAATTAAACTTGATTTAGCCAAAATCGAAACAATTCAAAATAAAAAAATTAAACATCTGATAAAAGCATATTCTGCAATGAAACCCCAAAGCGCCGCGGAATTGGTAGAAAAGCTTGACAATGATTTTGCAGTGGAGTTGCTTTCACAAATGAAGGGGGAAGCTGTCGGAACTATTTTGTCTTATTTGGATAAAGATAAAGCAGCAAAAATTACTAAAGGACTGGTCGGAAAATAACGACTAACAGGTTTAAGCGTAAATATCTATAAGACTTCCTTTTTCGGCAAAGTTAACAGCGGGTTGCAAAATTCTCTTTTCAAGAATTACTGTATCGCTGTGGCTTTGCAAAGAAATTTCGGATCCAAGATTTCTTTGCATAACGGATATATCCGGTTTCTGCGCCAAAACGAGCGGTAAATTATTTATTATCCCATTAACCATTTTAAACCTGCATTAATGTCAAACTTCAGACATCAAAAAATCGCATTATAATAACTATCATAGATCAAAGCAATTTAGATATGATGTCATATAACTGCCTTAAAATATTAAATTATAGAATGCCAGCAAAACGTTATTCCAAGCTTTCTCAAATTCTTTATTTTTTTGATTATGAACAATAAATCCTAATAAGTCAAGAATAACTCTATATTCAGCAAATACCGGGCATATTTCCTTTTCTTTGGTGCCTCTTTGAAAAATTGATTCTTACCATTGATACATTTGTTTTTCACAACAAATCTGTGGTTTATGTATTCTCTTTTTTTATATATCATGCAACATTGGTATCAATTTGATTGCTTTCATATTTTTCTATAGTCACTTTTTCATTACGCACTAAGGAAAGTAAAACACCTGTAAAAAACCAGAAAGGGAAAGAAAAATATTTAGAAAAAAAGCTTTCATTGGTAAAACAAATGAGTAAGACAAGAAAGGGCAACAGACCAATATACTTTATGTGCTGATCAAGAGCATTGCTTTTAAATATTATATGCAATTTATGTAAAACGAAGATAATCCATGCAAAAAAAGAAAATACGCATATAAGCCCCGAAGAATAAAAAAGCTCAAGTGGTAATAAGTGAGGGAAGGTAAATGGGAAATTGGACTTATCGATTTGAGTGTACTCCTGTTTAAAAAGCCCTGGCCCTTTACCTATAATCCAATCTATAATACTAAATTTTTCCTTAATAAGAGTAACAGACTGGTTCCAGATAGTCCAGCGAAGCTCTGTACTGTCATTAAATATTGAAAGAACTCTTATACGAAGAGTATCATCATATATAAAAATCAGTAATGATAGAGCACCCAAAACTGCAAGATATTTTAACAGGTTTATTTTGTTTGGAGCGTACAACAATATTAAGAATCCTATTATACCGACAGCAAGCAAAGGGGCTCGTGTTTTCGAAAGCATAAGAGCTGCTCCTAAAATTATCAAAACAACCTCATACACTATAAAGTATGCTTTCGATGGTTTTGAGAGTAATTTGCTTACAGTAGCTACCAGACCGATACCGGACCACAATGCCAGAAAAAAAGTGTTTTGAAAAAATGATTGCACCCTGATCCCTATATCTTTTAGAATAAAAATCTCATAAATTGCATAACATGACGTAATGAGAGCACTTGCTATAAAATAGTGAACAATTCTATTTATACGCTTTTCATCACTTCTTAAATAATCAAATAACACCAGGGAAAGAATAATACCTTTTATAACATTTTTGATTTCATTTACATCAGGTTGCGACGAAAAAATAACAGATAACACTATCGTACCTAAAAAAATCAGTATAAAATAACCCGATGGGGGCATCTCCCATTTCTCTTTTCTCACTATTTTCCCAAGCAGCCATATAATAATAACCGAATCCCAAAGTTTATTAAATACTGCCAGGTAAAGAGGAAATGCAAAAAAGAGAAGAATAATATTTATTTCGATCAGATAATCAATATAGCGACCGTAATGCTTCATGCCGCCTTGCCTATCATTTTAGACAGAAGAAAATAGTACCACAGCTTTATTATGTATTTTTTCGTTTTTAACCCCTTCCTGAAAGTATCTCTAAGTTCTATAATATTTACAGGATGTTTAAGGGAAAGCTTGATGTATTTTATATATTCCCTGCACAGATATTTTGTTATGGTTTTTTCGTATTGCTTTACATCATGGGTTAAAAGCTTCTCTAATGCCAGTATTTTTTCTCTGCGGATTTCGATCTTGAAGGGAGCAGAAGAAGATGTATTGCTAGAATGTGTTCGATAATACATTACTGGTTCATCAAGATACGCGATGCTACCATAAAGCGCTAACTGAAGCCAGATTGTAACATCTTCTGAATACCGAAAGTCCTCATCAAATCCTTTAAGTTTTTCAAATAATGATTTCCTGAACATCCCGGAAGGAAAAAAGATTTTAGCCCGCCCTTCGATCAAATCTTTTACTGTATGCTCCATACTATTGTATCTTTTTTCATCTTTTTGTAATCGAATAGTTGTCTTTATCTTGTTATCTAAAATATATGCATCAGCAAACACTACATCTATTTTTGAATGTTCTTTCAGATAATGAACTCTTTTGCTTATACTTCCAGGTAATAGTATGTCATCTGAAGCAATTTCGCATAAATATTTGCCAAGAGCTAATTTTATTCCATGGTTTAATGTTTTGATAAGCCCTTCATTATTTTTAGCTATATATCTAAAGCTAAATGAATACTTTTCAAGAAGTGCTTTAATTATTTGATCGGTATCATCAGTTGATCCATCATTAATAACTATTAAATCTATATTTGGATAATCCTGATTGAGAATGCTTAATATACAGTCTGAAATGAATTCGGCATGATTGTATGCAGGAACTATAATACTGACCAGCGGCGTATCCTCTGAACTTAAATCAAGCTTATCTTTCTGAAAAATATTTTCTGATATTGGCTGCTCTTTCATTTCAAAATTAGAGGCTCCCTCTATTTTTTAGCGACATAACATTATACTACCATAATGTTGGTCAAAACTAAAGGTCAATTATAGCCTTCCCCTATGTTCTTCAAAGTTTCAAGCTCCTCGGTTGCTGCTTCCCGTACAGATTCAGCACAGTCGCTATATACGATTTTCTCAAGATATTCTTTTACTTCCTTGTTTTTGAGTTGCGCCAGAACCTGCACCAAATCACCTTGTACCGATGCATCAAGATCTGCGAAACGCTTCTGAAGCGGTGCGAACAGCTCAGCGGCCAGTTCGGGGGATTCTTCTGCAAGATATTCCACGGTAACCATGGCACCCAGACGAACCGACCAGCGCTCATGAACCAGAAGATCTATGAAAGCAGGAAAGATCCTGTTACTGCTGCACATCATGGATGCCACGCGGGCAGCATCGGAGTTTTCAATTATTTGCCGTAATGAATCGGATGAAAGTTGGGCCGGGTCTCGCTGTACGCACTGCCGGATTACCTCTTGGATATTGATCTGGCCGGTCCAGCGGATTTCATTATCAAGGATTAGTGTGGGCACTGAACGAATACCCCGCTCTTCAGCCAGATTTCCAAACAGAACCCCATCTATAATGGTCAGCCGAAGAAGCGGGTTTTCTTCAGCCAGACACAAAACCTGAACAACTACTTTAGGGCAGTAAGGACACTGCTTAGCAATAAAGACAAAAAGATGCGCCGGAAGTTCGATTCGGGTTGAGAACCCAAAATCATATTTAGGCAATGTGCCCGGATTAGCCGCAGCACTTAATGCCTCAAGAAAAGGTAATAGCTCTTTATCTTCAGGAAGCGCCTGATAGGCAATATTCTTATGGCGACCGACAATAATGGCAGGTGCCGCAAAAGGTTCTTCCTGCTCTTTTCGGATTTGTACAACCGGCGCCAATATTTTGAATTCATCACAAAACTGAACAAGCTTTTCACCGGCAAGGCCGTCTCCTCCGGCAACATTGAGAAAAGTCGGAAATTTTTGGATGGCCGCCCATTGACGGATGATTTCTTCGTCCTGAGATGTGATTAGTTTCATCTTCACTACTTTTATTTTAATTCTTCTTTAAATATATTTTTTGCGCCAATTGTTTATCACGCTCAAAATTAAATCTTAACTTATCCGATAGTGTTTTAACTTTATCTATCAGTATTCGACTTAACTTTTCAAGGTCTTATACGATATAGTTTTCGAATTTAATAGACGCTAATAATTGTTATTATAATTTCTTTTTAGGATCAATATTTTAATCTTATAATGGAAAAAACTTGCTATATAATGTTATAAAATCTTTAGCTGTATATAGCTTAAAAGCCTATAACAGTATTAAAAAATTGACTTTTATTATAATTTATTATAGCAGTTCATATTATGGATCAATCAAAATGGTTTTATCCGATTATTGTTTTTCTCTTATCCGTCATGGCGCTGGCCACATCTCTTTTTTTTTATATATACTGGTATATCAAGGTCAGCTCAGGGCTTAAGACCTTAGTTACCAGATTTAACATTGAACCATCGGTTGTTCTGGAATCACACACATGGCTTGTTATTCTGGTTTTATCTGTTCTTGTAGGAATTATTCTTCTGGGAATATTTACAATTTTTATGTATAATCTGAAAACATATCAGTTATACAGAATTCAGCAAAATTTTATTAATAACTTCACACACGAGCTTAAAACACCTGTAACTTCCTTAAAGCTTTTTCTTGAAACTCTCTCCAAACATGAGCTTTCAAGAGCTGAGCAATTAAAATATATTAATTTTATGCTACAGGATGTTGTAAGGCTTTCTGACAATTTAGGACGTATACTTGACCTTGCCGGGATTGAGAGTAATAGCTACCAGGGAGATTTCATTAAAACCGATCTTATAGCCGCAGTTGAAACATTTTGCAATGCTAATGCGCATCTTTTTCCGGAATGCAGAATAACTGTTCATTGTTCATCTGATAATCATTTTGTTTATTTGATAAATCCATATCTTTTCGAAATGCTTCTTATGAATCTTTTGACAAATGCGGTTAAATATAATGAATCAAAAGCACCGAAAATAAACATTTCTTTTGATTTGCATGGTAATATGCTGCACATAAATTTTGAGGATAATGGAATTGGAATTGAAAACTTTCAGATCAAAAAAATATTTAGAAAATTTTACCAGGTTGGTCAGTACAAAGATATGACAGCTAAGGGAAATGGTCTTGGACTTTATCTTGTTAAAAATATAGCTCGAATACATAATGGAAAAATAGTTGCCGAAAGCAAAGGAATCGGAAAGGGTTCTGTTTTTACACTCAAACTACCATATAAAGAGAAATGATTTTCCAAAAAATATAAAAAGTGCCTTTATGAAATATCATGGAAATAAAAGAATTCTTGTAATAGAAGACGATAGTCACATTGCTGAAGGGCTTAAGCTGAATCTTTCTTTGCAAGGGTATGATGTGCTTATAGCTAAAGACGGTATATCCGGGCTACATGAATGGAAGGAATGGAAACCAAATCTTGTGGTGCTTGATATCATGCTTCCGGGAATCGACGGTTTGTCGGTTCTTCAAAATATTCGCCTTGAGGATGAGCGGATTCCGATATTAATACTGTCTGCAAAGGCAGAAGCTCATGATAAAATCAAGGGTCTTTCCTGTGGAGTTGATGACTATCTTTCAAAACCGTTTAACCTTGAAGAGTTTCTCTTAAGAGTTGAGCGCTTGATTGTAAGGGCTTCATGGGTATCAAGAGAAGAAGATGCAGCAGTTCAAACAGGTGACTTGCCATCTGGAATTTACATATTTGGGGATAATCTGATAGATTTTGAAAAATCCACGGCTATATGCAGAACCGGAAAGGTATCATTAACGGAACAGGAAATTAAACTGTTGAAACTTTTTATAACAAACGCAGGAAAAACTCTTTCGCGTAGAAAGATACTTGAAATCGGTTGGGGTTATACCGGCAACGTTTCTACAAGAACCGTTGATAATTTTATTGCCCGGTTCAGAAAATATTTTGAAGCTGACTCAAAAAAACCAAAATATTTCAAAAGCATCAGGTTAGTTGGTTATATCTTTGAAAATGACTCATGATGACTTTTTATAATTCATCAACTTTGAGTTTGCGTATACTCTGTTTGCAAAGTCAGAATTAATTCTTTTACCGAAATAATTTTGTTAATTCTGTAAGCATTGGAACCTGCAAAAGCAAAGCCGCTTTTAAATTTCCCTCGTTTAGCTCCTGCAAGAGCCAATGCAATGCAATAAGGACTATTTTCAACATCACATGTTTTGATACAATGATAAGGGCATTTGAAGGGTTTTTTAGCGCCGTTTTCAACATCATCTAAAAATTTGTTATGTAAGGCACGGCCGGGAAGCCCCACCGGGCTGTTGATTATCATCAGATCTTCCTGTTTTGCATCCAGGTAAGTCTGCTTGAAAGCGGGGGCTGCATCGCACTCAAAGGTAGCTACAAACCTGGTTCCCATCTGTACACCTGCAGCACCTAAATCTATCATTTTACGAATATCTTCACCAGTATAAATACCGCCTGCAGCTATAACCGGAATAGTTGTGCCATGTTTGGCAGCTATTGGTCCAATTATTTCGATTACTTCTTTAAGCAGTTTTTCAAGTGCATAGTCAGAATCGTCTATCTGTTCTTTTTTAAAACCTAGATGTCCCCCGGCTTTAGGTCCTTCAACAACAAAAGCATCCGGCAAACGCTTGTATTTTGACATCCATTTCTGGCATAAAAGCTTTGCCGCACGTGCAGAAGAAACTATCGGCACAAGTTTTGTCTTGGCACCTTCAACAAGATATCCAGGAAGATCCAAAGGAAGACCGGCACCTGAAATAATTATATCAACAGCTTCTTCAATAGCTGCTTTTACCAGTTCGGCATAGTGAGTCAATGCCACCATAATGTTAACGCCGATTATTCCTTTAGTCATAGCCCTTGCTTTTCTTATCTCCTGTTTAAGAGCTCTAATATTTGCCCCCACCGGGTCTTTGGAAACATCGGGTTCATCAATGCCTATCATTGCAGTCGCAATTATTCCAATTCCTCCTTCATTAGCTACAGCCGAAGCAAGTCCGGACATGGAAATTCCTACTCCCATACCACCCTGTATAATTGGAACACTACTAACAAGATCACCAATTTTTAACGCACTGAAACACATATTAATTAAAAACTCCTTTGAAATTAATTCTGATAGAATAAGGCCTTTGAAAAATGAACAGCTTTGACCAAGTACCAATTAACCGCAGAAATACATTTAAGTATCGTGGGGATTGATATTTGAACCTGACACAGTAACAGGTTGATAAAGATGTATTATACAAAGATCTCAGATTTTTATTTTATAGGGTGAAATAGAATTTTTTGCAAAGCTTTCCAGCAATTTTACAATAGTTTTACAATTGGTAAGCTCATAAACATCTCGAAAAAATTCTTTTCCGGCATTTCAGCTTTTGGCAGACCAATAATCTCAATGCATACATCTTCGGATTATACCAACGTTAAATTAAATGTAAAAAGGCCCGTCTTTTATATTGACATCATGACAATTCGTTCTATAAAATGACGCTATATTCATTTTATGACATATAATTTGATTTGCAAAGGGGCCATATAATGAAAAGCAATAATCTTACAAGGCGTGAAAGAGAAAAACTGCGGCAGCGCCAAGATATAATCAAAGCAGCTCTCGAGCTATTTTCAGAATTCGGCTACCACAATGTTTCAATGCATAAAATTGCAAAAAAAGCAGAGTTTGCGATCGGAACAATGTACAAGTTTTTTCCCAATAAGGAAGAATTGTATCGTGAAATGATTATGGAATTTTCAGAAAAAGCTAATGCCGTCTTTATTGAAGCTCTTGAAATTTCTGGTAATGAAATTGAAAAACTGCGAAATTATGTAAAAGTTAAAGGGGAATTCTTGATGGGAAATGAATCTACTTTAAAAATATATATTGGCAGAACCAATCTGGCCAGCTCTGATGTAACAGCATGTTTTAATGAAGATATCAGGATGTTATATGAAAAACTTCTTAATAAGCTCGCTGCTGTTTTCGAATCGGGCATTAAAGCGGGAAGGTTTAAGCCTTTACTTGAGCCTTATTATTTTGCTGTTTCACTTAACAGCGTAATAAGTTCTTTTTTGCTCCTTTGGCTCCGTGATCCCAAGAAACATCCTTATTCGAATAACGCGATAGCGGTTCTTGATCTCTTCTTAAGCAGTATTAAAAGAGATAGCAAAGACTAAAAAAGCATAAAATTTAATAAATACCGTGATATAATTTCCATAGTTGCATACAGAAATATTGATCAATTCAAAAGGTGATTTATGAAAGCTTACATTATGCCAAAAAAAATATTTACAGTTTTTATTTTTGTTCTTTTTATTTTAACATTTGTGTCTTGTTCAAAACCTGATAACCCGGCACAGGAAAAGACAGGTCCAGCACCTGTAGTGTCTGTAGATGTTTATAAAATTCCGGAGCCAAAAGACTTTCCCGTTGAATTGGAATATCCCGCAAGAACAAAAAGTGTAAGTAGTGTTACTATTGTCGCAAGAGTTTCCGGGATCTTACAGGAAAAGCTCTTTACGGAAGGCCAATCGGTTAAAGCGGAAGATCTTCTTTTTACAATTGAACCGGATATATATGAAGCTGAAGCTGCCACAGCTCAGGCACTTCTGGAACAGGCTATAGCTCAGTTGAACAAAACTGAAAGAGACTGGAAAAGAATGAACGCCCTGTATGAAGCTCAAGTAGCCAGCGAACAGGACCGTGATGCCGCTATTTCGGCATATGAAATAGCAAAAGCTTCAGTTTCAGCAGCAAAGGCGCGTTTGTTACAGACCGGAATTAATCTTAATTATACGGATGTACATGCAACAGCATCCGGTGTTGCCGGGCTAAGAAACGTAGATGTGGGTAATTTTGTAAGTGCCGGCACACCATTGGTTACTGTGACACAAACAGATCCTGTATATGTTGACTTTTCACTGCCGGATATAGATTTTCTTAAAACACAATATGAAATTAAAAGCGGTACCTGGGCAAAAATGGGAAAAATGCTCTCGGCCTGGCTTATTACGGATAATGGTAGGTATGATGAAAAAGGAACCGTAAATTTTGTCGACACAAATATTGATGAAAATACGACTTCCGTAAAAGCAAGAGCTATCTTTCCGAACCATAAAAGCGAAATACTTCCTGGTCAATTTGTAAGGATCAAAATTGAAGGACTTAAAAGAAAAAGTGCTATTACTGTACCTCAGCAATCCGTTATCCAGAATCCCGGAGGCACTATTGTATTTATTGTAAAAGATGGAAAAATAGCTGTCAGACCGGTTGAAGTGGGCGATACCAGCGGAGAAAATTTTATTATAGAAAAGGGATTAAATGAAGGCGATCTGGTTGTAATAAACAATTTCTTTAAAATAAGGCCGGATATGCCTGTAAAAACAGACAAAATTACAAATAAAGAGGCATAAGTATTATGTTTTCTAAATTTTTTATAGAAAGGCCGTTACTGTCCACAGTTATTGCTATTGTCATAACCCTTGCGGGGATTATTGCTCTAAAGGAATTAGCCGTCCAGGAGTATCCTGCCCTGACACCTCTTCAAATAATAGTCAGAGCTGTCTATCCGGGAGCAGATGCAGATACCGTTTCAAGAACAGTGGCAATACCGCTTGAAGATTCTCTAAACGGTGTCAAGGATATGATTTATATATCAAGTACTGCATCTTCCGATGGATCACTGACGATGAGCGTATTTTTTAATGTAGGCACTGATCCGGCTATGGCAAGAGTCGATGTAAACAACAGGGTACAGATAGCTCTAAGCACTTTACCCGAAGAAGTACAAAGGCAGGGAATTATAGTTCGTGAACGTTCTCCGGATATGCTTGCAGTATTGTGCTGGATCTCGGAAAATCGAAAGCGGGATATAATCTCTCTTTCAAATTATATTGCGATAAATATTGTTGATGATCTTAAAAGAGTACCGGGAGTTGGTGATGTATTTCTTTATGGTGAAAAGAAATACTCAATGAGAGTGTGGCTCAGGCCTGACAAATTGGCTGTTTTCGGACTTACTCCTTCGGATATAAGCGATGTTATCAAGGGTCAGAATAAGCAGTTCACAGCAGGCGGAATCGGTGAGGAACCCAGCTCAACGGCACAGATTTATACATACAGCGTAAGAGCTGAAAGTAGATTAAAAACGATTGGAGAATTTGAAAACATCATCATACGTTCAAACCGGGATGGTTCATCTTTAAAACTGAAAGATGTCGCCAGGGTGGAACTTGCAGCAGAAGACTACAGCATGAAAGGTTCGTTTAAAAGAGAGCCCGCTGTAGCGATGGGAGTTTTTTTAACTCCAGGTGCAAATGCAATAGCCGTTGGAGATGCGGTAAATAAAAAACTTGCTGAATTGTCAAAGAACTTTCCTCCCGATATAAAATACTATCTGGTCGATGATATTACCAGATTTGTTAAAGAATCAATAAAAGAAGTTATAATTGCCCTTGTTCTCTCAATTATTCTTGTTACTCTGGTTATTTATGTGTTTTTGGGAAACTTCAGGGCCACAATTATTCCTGTAATGGCAATACCGGTTTCAATTATAGGCACCTTTGCGGGTATCTATTCAGCAGGCTTTTCTATAAACCTGTTAACTCTGTTCGGGCTTATTCTTGCTATCGGACTTGTGGTTGATGACGCCATCGTGGTCATCGAAAATGTGGAGCGTATTTTAAGGGAAGAAAAACTTAGTGTTAAGGAAGCAACTGTAAAAGCCATGCAGCAAATCACTTCACCTGTTATAGCGATTGTTCTTGTACTTTCTGCAGTATTTATCCCTGCATCATTTATTGGCGGATTCAGCGGTAAAATGTATCAGCAATTTGCCATTACAATTGCAATATCGGTTTTTATCTCCGGAATTGTAGCTCTTACTCTAACTCCGGCTCTTTGCGTAATCTTTTTAGAAGAGACACCCCCACGCCCCATCCTGCCGATCAGGATGTTTTTGGTTATGTTTGATAAAATAACCAATAACTTTGCAAAGGTTGTTAAGCTAATAATAAAAACTGCAATAATTAATATTATGCTTTTTTGCATCATGATATTTCTTATATTTCATTTGGTTAATAAGCTGCCATCCAGTTTGGTGCCAATGGAGGATAAGGGATTAGTTCTGGTTTTAAATTATATGATGCCAGGCACATCACTTAATCGCACTTTGCAAGCCGAGCTTGAAATAGAAAGGATTTCCCAGTCCTATACTGAGGTAGCTCAGGGAGGAGGAATAATCGGGCTTGATTTCGGCTCCGGTGCCTTAAAAACGGATAGCTCTGCAACCTGGACAAATCTCAAAGACTGGCCGGAGAGGAAAAGGCCTGAACAGTCGGCAAAAGCACTTGCAGAAGATATGAACAAAAAATTTTCTCAAATTAAGGATTCTATGATATTTGCCGTTACTCCTCCTCCTATTAGCGGATTAAGCAATACGGGCGGATTTGAAATGTATATACAGAACAGAACCGGAGAATCCATAAGCAAACTTAGCGAATATATGCAGGAAATTGTTAAAAAGGCTAATGAGCATCCGGCTTTGATTGCAGTACGAACAACACTTAATACCAATGTGCCGCATTATTCGGTTGTGGTAAACAGGGAAAAAGCAAAATCTTTAGGGGTTGAAATTGATAAGCTATACAAAACGCTGCAAATGACTTTTGGTAAAACCTATGTTAATGATTTGAATATGTTCGGAAAGACATATCATGTAAATATTCAGTCTGAAGGCAAGTTCAGGGAATCGGTAAATAATTATAATAAAGTCTTTGTGCGTTCACAGTATGGTGGGCTAATACCAGTTAGTTCCCTTATTACAGTGAAAAGGATAGTTGATACAAGTGTTGTTGAAAGATTTAACATGTTTCCAGCCGCAAAAATCATTGGAGAACCGAGACACGGCTTTTCAAGCGGTAAAGCGCTTAAGGTGATAGAAGAGATAGCTCTGGAAGTTTTACCGACGGGATATACAGTTGCCTGGGCAGGAACTTCCTATCAGGAGAAAAGTTTGGCTCAGACAGGCTATATCGCAACTGTTTATGCAGTTGTTTTTGTATTTTTAATACTTATTGCTCTTTATGAAAGCTGTCTGGCTCCTGTTGCAATTATTTTGTCCATACCTTTTGCAATATTCGGCGCTATACTTGGTGTATTGCTAAGAGGACTCGAAAGTGATATATATTTCCAGGTCGGTATTATTACTTTGGTTGGACTTGCGGCAAAAAATGCTATTTTAATTGTTGAATTTGCCGAAGAACGCTACAAAAATCATGGAATGCCCTTGTTTGAAGCAACTGTGGAAGCTGCAAGGATAAGATTCAGGCCGATAGTTATGACTTCTTTTGCCTTTATAGCCGGAACACTTCCTCTTGCTCTTGGTACCGGAGCCGGAGCCGGCAGCAGGAATATCATAGGCACAACTGTTGTAGCCGGAATGTTTTTGGCAACAACAATCGGAGTATTTGCCATCCCCCTGTTTTATTATCTGATTATGAGAGCAAAACAAATATTCGAAGAAAAGGTGAAAAGATGAATAAGAAGCTTTGCATATTTATATTAGTATCGGCATTGGCGTTTTGTAGCTGTTCTTTTGCACCAAAATATTCTAAGCCTCCGGTCAATCTACCTCCTGATTCTGCCAAAGTTGCTGACAATGCCGCTGCCATCAACATAAAATGGTGGGAAAATTACGGAGATGAAAAATTAAATCTGCTTATAGAAGAGGCATTGAAAAATAATGATGATCTTAAACTGGCAGTTGTAAGAATTGAAGAAGCGAGATACAGGCTGGGTTTTGCCAAAGCCGACCGCTTTCCTATTATAAATGCCAATGCAAACGCATCAAGACAAAGAACAAGCGAAGAAGCTTCGTTTTTTGGTGGTTCATATATTAATAATTATTTTTCTCTTTCAGCAAGTGTGGCTTATGAATTGGATCTATGGGGTAAAATAAGGAACCGGAAAGAAGCTGCTTTGTCTTCCCTTCTTTCCACCAAAGCCGGCAAAGATTCATTGCAAATTAGCCTTATATCTAATGTAGCAACAGTTTATTTTAATCTTGTATCTCTTGGACGCCAATTACAGACCACTGAAAACATATTAACCAGTTATAAGGAAATCTATGAGTTCAGGCAAAAGCAGTACAAGCATGGTATCCTTGATGAAATGGTAGTACAGCAGGCAAAGGCTCAATATGATTCCGTGAAAATTTTGCTTGAAAATTTAAAAGAGCAGGATGCTTTATTGAAGAATACCCTCTCTCTTCTTTTGGGTAGAACGCCAAATGAAATATTCGATAATCTTTATACGATTAAGCTTAAACTGCCAGAACCAATTAAAGTTCCTGCCATGCTCCCGTCAAAGTTGCTTGAAAACAGGCCTGATATCGTGCAAGCGGAAGAAGTCTTAAAAGCTACCAATTTTCAGATCGGAGTAGCCAAAGCTGCCTATTTCCCATCAATATCTCTTACCGGCGCTTTGGGGCTGGAAAGTTTTGAGCTGGATAATCTCATGCGATCATCTGCAAGAATGTGGAATATAGGTGGAAATTTAATAGAGCCTGTTCTTGATTTCGGCAGAAGAAATTCAAATGTTAAAATTACAGAAGCACAGCAGAAACAAGCCGTCATTCAATATGTAAAAACAGTAAAAACCGCTTTTAAGGAAGTATATGATGCTTTGATCAAGATCAAGACTTCCGGCAATAAGCTTAGCGCCCAGGAAGAGGAGTTAAAAGCGCTTGAAAGGGTTTTATTTCTTGCCAATAAGAAGTATGAAGTTGGAGTGGTTGATTATCTTACAGTGCTTGATGCCCAACGTGGATATCTGAATTCATCTCTTAATCTTATAAGCTATCAGACGGAAGTAATTAACAGCCAGGTTGTTCTTTATAAGGCTCTTGGCGGTGGCTGGACCAAAGATCTTCTTTCGAAAAAAGCTTCTGAATGAAAGTGTACTCAAATAATTAACGAAAAAAATCCGTGGTGCGCATTGCGATTCTGCTGGATTGCCTTTTTTGGCTTTTCTTTCATTCGCCAACGGTAAGCGCATAAACGCGTACGATGTAAGTGAGGATCGCCGTCAAGGTCAGCGACGCAATGGCACCAATCAATCGATAGGCAGCCAGATGTTCGGTAGCGTGAAGCAAAACGTGTGGCTCGAAAACAGCAGTAACAAGGCCGTCGATCTTAGAGACCAAGTAGCCAGAAACAAACAGTGACACGCCCTTCCCTACGGTGGAGAAATTCTTTGCCTCAGTCTTCGAATCTGGAGAAAGCACCATTCCAAGAACCCAACCAAGTGCGCATGCTGCGATAAGGATAGCCGATGTCAGGTATCTCTCTTGTGGGATATCTGAAAGGCGCCAACCCATCCAAAAGAGCACGACAAGCAATGCCGGCGCTACGATAGCAGTAATAATCCACGACGAATGCCGACCTGATTTAAATACTTCCATATGTAGGCTCCTTCTTAGCCGAATAATATATTAAACAGTTTCCGTTTAATAACGGAAATTTCTAAAGGTGTCAATATCGTATTTATAAATATATTCAGTAAAGTACAAAACATTATTGGAATTTTCAACTTGTTCAATAACGGTTTTCAAAACTTAAGAGGTTAACTGTTCAACAACAATGCAGCCTGTGTCACCCTTGCTCTAACGAGATTTGACACTATTCTCTACTTCGGACACTTGGCAGGAAATCAGGGACGGGTATTGATATCTTGAAAAATTCTTTCTGTATCTCTAATTTCTTCTTGAGAAATCACAAGATATGCCAGCCATTATTTGCTGTCACTCAGATCATAGTTGTGGAATGCTCTATTTTTTTATAACTTTTTCACGATTATATTGACAAAAGAGCGAAAA
Source organism: Pseudomonadota bacterium (assembly GCA_043825875.1). GTDB lineage: Bacteria > Desulfobacterota > Desulfobacteria > Desulfobacterales > RPRI01 > RPRI01. The sequence goes on from JBDRRF010000065.1 coordinate 39,887, forward strand.
AATATAGCATCAACTCCATGAATGTTAAATCTATAAGAAAAAGTGATTTCATTACAGCGCTTGTTGCCGATAAAAAGGGTACAATATTTGAACTTGACGGATATGCTGCTGTTGGAATGGCAGCATCTTCTATAATATCATTGACAAAACAAAATACCGTTCCCATGCCTTATGGCGGTGAGTTTATGTTTTTGCCGGACAGGCATCCAATCCTTTTTAATCTTGAAACATCAAAACTTGAAACTGTAAAAAACAATCCATATGCCCCGGGCGAACCTATCTTTCCTGTAGCAGCTTTCAATTCACCTGGTTATGTTCTTTCTCATGTTTGCGCTTATAAGGAACTAAAGGGGGCTAAGCATCTTCCTTTATTTTCATATGGAGCTGTTGGCTGGCACAATGGCAAATTTCGAACAGCAGTAATACTTGTGGACAGTGAAAAAAGGCAGGATTTACGTCTGATGCCGCGCAACAAAATATTAGCGGGTATCCGCTTTATGAGAACAAAAATGCCACATAACAGGTTACGCGCGCATCTTGAAAATTGCGCTTTAACTTATGGATGTCCTGCTGCGAAGAATTTTTTTCTAAGAAGATTTGAAGCACCCCTTCCAACTTCAAAAAATTGTAACGCACAATGCTTAGGCTGTTTATCGTTACAGAAAAGTACTGATATTAAAAACAGTCAGGATAGAATTTCATTTACTCCAGCACCCGAAGAAATTGCGGAAATTGCAATTGAACATATAAGAAAGGTAAAGAAAAGTGTTGTTAGTTTCGGCCAGGGTTGTGAAGGAGATCCCTTGCTTGCTGCTCATGTTATTGAACCTGCGATAAGGCTAATACGTAAAAAGACCCAAAACGGAACTATCAATATGAATACCAATGGTAGTATCCCGGATGTTCTTGAAAAACTTTTTGATGCAGGGCTTGACAGTATAAGAATAAGTATGAACAGTGTCAGGCAAACCTGCTATACTTCATATTTTCGCCCAAAAGGGTATGCTTTTTCTGATGTTATAAAAAGCATAAAAATTGCGATTAAAAAGAAAAAGTTTATATCCATAAATTATCTTAATTGCCCCGGTTTTACAGATTCACAGGAAGAACTGGCTGCTCTTTATAATTTTTTAAAAAAGTATCCGGTTAATTTCATACAGTGGAGAAACCTGAATTATGACCCTTTAAGATATTGGAAGAAAATGCCTGAAGCTGCGCCGGTGAGTACTCCTCTCGGCATGAGTACAATTCTTTCTATGATAAAAAAAGACTTCCCGGATTTAAAACACGGATACTTTAATCCACCGAAAGAAACGTTTTAATAAACAATATGAATATATCGCTTTTGCATCTTCTGTCAGTTGGTGACACAAAAACTGCAAATACGAATGCCGAATTTGTGATACTTTTGCACGGCCTGGCGCGTACTAAAAGATCTTTGTTAAAACTCGAACATTACCTTGAAAACAAAGGTTTTCGTGTAGTAAATATCGGCTATCCATCACGCAGGAAAACCATACAGGAACTTTCTGTAGACACAATACCCAAAGCAATTGAAAAATGCTTATCTCTTGGTGCCGGTAAAATTCATTTTGTTACTCATTCTATGGGAGGCATTCTGGTCCGATACTATCTTGAAAATAATAAAATTTCAAATCTTGGCCGCGTTGTAATGCTAAGCCCTCCGAATAGCGGTAGTGAAATTGTCGATAAATTTGAAAAAAGCATCGTTTTTAAATTAATAAACGGGCCAGCAGGAAAACAATTGGGAACAAAACCGGGCAGTATTCCAAAAGCAGTGGGTCCTCCTGATTATGAAGTCGGAATTATTACCGGTGATAAAACAATTACTCCCATTTCATCGTTACTGATTCCGGGAAAAAGCGATGGAAAGGTTTCCGTAGAAAGCGCAAAACTTTTGGGCATGAAAGATTTTCTGGTGGTACATAAAACACATTCTTTTATAATGAACGATAAAAAGGTTCTTGAACAGGTTACAGCTTTTTTAAAAAACGGGATGTTTAACCCAGATTAACCAACGCATTCATAACCAAACAATTACAATTTGAATCGGAATATTATCATGACAGGTTGTTGTATATCATGCTAAAGAATTGAAAAGCGTTTACTTCTTTGGATTGATGGATTTATAAGAAACCCATCAATCCTATAGGATCATTACCGACAAAGCTTATTGCCCGGCAATCTCTTTTCCGCAATGCTTACACGTATTGGCCCTCTTTTTTACTATTTCTGCACAAAACGGGCATTCTCTGGTAAAAGATCTTTCATGTATCTTTGAAATAGATTGTTCGACCTTTTCCTTAATAAGCTTGTTTTCAAATTTTAAGTTTCTTAAAGGTTCGATTGCATCTACTTCACCTATATCGCCTATCATTTCGGCTGCCTTGAGCCTTACACGTGCAGGCTCCGTTGGATCAAGTATAATTCTCATAACTGACGGAGAATCTTTTGATACATAACATTCGGCAAGAATAGAAAAGCCTTTTTTCGTAGCCTCTTTCAATGCTTCCTGTTGTGCCATTATCTTGTCATCTATAATCTGTCCTGTTGCTCCTGCAGGGCTAAATACCGTAATCAGCTCAAATTGTTTGGTGCCCGGATAGCACATACATCTATAGGAAGCGCTATGAGCATAATTATCTTTAATGTTGTCCCATCCGCTTTTATATGAAGAACAATCATCATTAAAGCATATATAAAGATAAGGTGTTCCCCATCCCAAACCATCCCCGCAGTTAATCGACGGAACTTCCCAGAGATTCATTTCGGTTTTGCAATGCGGACAGACCGGTTTTTCCTTAGTAAGTATTTTTTCAAGAACCTGTTCTTTTGTTTCAAGCATAATCGTATACTCTCCAATAACATTGTTTATAATATTATATTTAGTTAAAAGTTAAGAGTCCGTTTCAAATTGTCAACAGGTTAAAGCTTAACATATTTTGAATGTTTATGTGTTTTTAAAAATCCAGTTTTATCACATGTAAAACACCGGTATCCGTTTCTTTTATCTGTAAACGCAACTGTTTTGCCGATAAAGCTTCACCAGGGAAAAACAGTATCCCATGCGCCAAGTTTTTGGGTAATACTGCGTTATTCTGCAGAGATTTTTCACGCAGGTCATTTGTTATTGATTTTATTGCATTATCAGAACCATAGCCGATTGCACCTCCTATTGTTACACCGGCAGCGGCTCCAATCGCGGCACCTTTTCCGGCTGCTGATGCTACATTTTCGCCGGAGACAATACCTATAGCCGCTCCTATTACCGCGCCCGCAGCGGCTCCAAGAAAACCTTTATATGCCCCTTCTTTGAACACTTCTTTTGTTTTGGCATATTTAGTGGCTCTTTCGTATGCTATATCTTTGCTCAATATTGGCCAGAGATTTCCATTCTTATCTTCAAGAAAAGTCTGATTACCTACTACTTCCAATGCGTGAGATCCCTGATTATCAAACACCACCTGGATAGGAAGCATCCCGGCTCCGTGTATATCAAAACCGAAAATATCTTTTGTTTCTTTTGGATCTGTAAATGCTCTTGCTGCTATATCGGCGCCTGCAATGTTTACGGCATTATTTAAAGATGCCGGAGATTTAAAGGGAAGAGGTTTTACTTTATATGTAGAACATCCTGCAATTAGTAAAACAATGGATAGTAACAGCATTAATATATAAGATGAGTATCGTTTCATATCTGTCCTCCTTGTAAATAAATTATAAAGATTGAACATCTTGTATTCATCTTTAATGTAATATAAATTTGTTTCATTATAAATTAGATTCAGCTGTTATGAAAGCAATAAAAAGGAGGTACTGATGGAAGCTATAGATATGGTGGCTCAGCTTATGGTCATCTCTGCAACAACGGCCCCTAAAAGCAAAGGGGAAAACTATGTTTGTACTCAAATACTAAAAGGAAAAGATCTTAAGAAGCTTTCAAAAAAAATGATAGAATTCGGAATAAAAAAAGAAAAAAAAGACTTTGACAGAGACGCAAAAAATATTTCCGTATCTGATGCAGTGGTGCTAATAGGGCTAAAAAATGCCAAACCATTGGGCCTGGATTGCGGTGCATGCGGTTATCCGGATTGCAAGACACTTTCGTTACAAGAAAAGAAAGCTGTTGATTTCATGGGTCCTGTCTGCGCTTTTAGAACACTTGATATGGGCATAGCGCTTGGTTCAGCTGTAAAAACAGCAAGCATGTTTAATGTTGATAATCGTATTATGTATAGAATTGGAGTTGTTGCACGATATATGAAGCTGGTTGACTGGGATTTTATTATGGGAATTCCGCTTTCAGTAACCGGAAAGAATATATATTTTGACAGATAAAAAACCGAGCTTGTAAACAGTCCACAAAAAGGCAAAGAACAGATAAGTCCAAGCTTGTGATAAGGAAGGTATCAAAAAAAATAACATATGATCCGGAACTTTATTGATCCGGCCCATACGTTATTTTAGTATATAAGAGCCACTTTCAAAACGTTTCAGTTTGGTCAAGCTCAAGGCGGGAGAAAATTTCAACCACAGGAATACATTGAGTATTTCGAGGATTGAAATTTGAGCCCAACGCTTAAGATCGGCCAAAATGGGGCGTTTTGAAACTGGCTCAAAAGTATAAACCCTTCCGGTTTTAAGTCATATATTTATCCGCAGCATCCGTCCCCACAGCTTCCTACATCATCGCAACCATCTGATGAAGAACAGCCACAGCCGCAACCTTCCTGAACCTGGGTAGGTTTATCACTAATGCCAACAACTTCAATATCAAAGGTCAATTCTTGACCGGCAAGAGGGTGGTTTAAATCCAAGATAACGTTTTCACTATCAATCTGAGTAACCTTAGCAGGGACCTGACGACCATCCTGCATTTGAAGGCCGATAACCTGACCCACTTCAGGAACTACACCGGGAGGCACTTCCGATAACGGAAAGTTATGCATCATGCTGTCATTTCTTGGACCGTAGGCATCTTCCGGTGCAAGTGTAAATGTTTTTTTCTCGTTTAAAGACATTCCGACAAGCGAATCCTCGAACCCTTTTATCAATTGCCCGCCACCCATCAGCACTTCAAGGGGCATTCGGCCTTCACTGCTGTCAAACACTTCTCCGTCACTCAGAGTTCCTTTGTAATGAACGCTAACGTACATATTGTTTTCAACTTTTTCCATGAAATTCTCCTGTATTTTATATTTATATTTTTTTTAAGATACATATGAATATCTTTAAGTCAAGTAAATAGTTGTTTTTTTATCGGCAAGCTTCTTATTAATTTCTTTTTTTACAATGCTGTGAAACAAGCAATTCCTGGCAATTTATTTTACCCCTTGTACCCCAGGCAAGTCATTCCATTCACTCATTTTGTCACCCTTCAGAAAATCAATGGCTTGTAATTGCATTCAAGGTAGGTTATTTAAGACTCATTTATTAGTTAAGGAGTTATAAATGAAAGAGATCGAAATTTACGGATCAACAAGCCAATCGAGGATTTTGGTCGGTGAGAGTTTACAAAAGCTGAAAAATTATATTCCGGAAGAAAATGTTTTTCTGATTACTGATGAAAACGTCTCAAAATATTATCTCAACCAATTTCCAGACTATCCTGTAATTACTATCGGTACCGGCGAATCTGTAAAAACGCTTGATACGGCCGTATACATATATCAAAACCTGATGGACATGAATGCTCAGCGATCAAGTGTTATTGTAGGCATCGGTGGTGGTATTGTCTGTGATATTACTGGGTTTGTTGCATCAACTTATCTAAGGGGCGTATCTTTCGGATTTGTATCTTCCACATTGCTTTCTCAGGTGGATGCAAGTGTAGGTGGTAAAAACGGCGTTAACTTCAAAGGATATAAAAACATGGTAGGTGTCTTTAATCAACCGGCTTTTGTTATCTGTGATCTTAACCTGTTAAAAACTCTGCCCCAAAAAGACCTTTTGTGCGGATTTGCCGAAATTGTTAAGCATGCCGCCATAGAAGATGCCGGTATGTTTGAATACCTTGAAAATAACTATAAAAAAGCTTTATCTTTAGATTATAATGTAATTGAGAGGCTTGTTTATGATTCTGTTGTAATCAAATCATCTGTAGTGAACCGGGATGAGAAGGAAAAAGGTGAAAGGCGCAAACTTAATTTCGGTCATACTCTTGGGCATGCTATTGAAAAAACTACTGGAATTCCTCACGGACAAGCAGTTAGCCTGGGTATGGTCTTTGCCGCTTTCCTTTCTGAAAAAAAAGGCTTGCTGTCATCCGGTGAAAAACAGCAAATTACAACTCTGCTAAAAAATCTTGAATTGCCCACAACAATCGAAATAGATAAAAACAAGGTAATGGATGCGCTTAATAAAGATAAAAAAAGAGAAGGGGAAGGTATTCATTTCGTATTGCTTGACGGAATAGGTAAAGCTGTTATAGATGAAATTTCAATAAGCGAATTAAATAGCGAATTAGATAATGTGTTTGATAATATATGATTACATTGTTAGGCAGGAGACAGCAGATACAAAATGACTTTTATACTGGATGTGCCGGTTATCGGTATTTTAAGGGGAATCGAAGCTTCTTTTTTTAAGGAAATTTTGCATGCCTCCTTTAGCTCTGGGCTCCAGGCTATTGAAGTTACAATGAATACTGAAAATGCTGCTCAAATTATTTCAAACTGCCGCAAATCTGTGCCTTCGGGAAAATTGTTGGGTGCCGGAACCGTACGAACTCTGGATGAAGCAAAAAAAGCAGCGGATTCGGGAGCCATGTTTTTTGTAACTCCAAACACGGATACGTCGGTAATAGAATATGCCTTTTCTCATAATATACCGGTAATTGCCGGGGCATTTACTCCAACCGAAGTATACAACGCATGGTCTGCCGGTGCGGATATGGTTAAGGTTTTTCCGTGCGGCCATTTTGGCCCGCAATATATCAAAGATCTGCTGGGGCCATTTGACCAAATTCCGCTTGTTGCGGTAGGCGGTGTTAACAATTCAAATATTGGAGACTATTTCAAAGCAGGCGTCAAGGCGGTTGGGACAAGCACTTCTCTGTTCGGAAAGGAAGCTCTTGAAAACCGGAATATTGAGGATCTTGCGCGAAATGTAAAAATTTTTGTTGAACTATGCAAAAAAGCAGCTATCAAGAACTTAATAATAAAGGAGAATTAATAAAAATGTTTAGGCCTGAGATAAAGGTGTTGGATTGTACAGTCCGTGACGGGGGGCTGATGAATAAATGGCAGTTTGAGGATGATTTTGTCCGGGCGGTTTACAAAGCCAATTCCAAGGCTGGCGTTGATTATATGGAAGTTGGTTACCTCAGTTCAGAAAGTGCGTTTCCCCGCGATAAGTTCGGACCATGGCGGTTTTGTGCTGATGAAGATATAAGGCGGGTTATCGGTGAAGGTGAAAGAAAGATTAAACTATCCGCTATGGCAGATATCGGAAGGATTGACTATGATGATATTCCGTTAAAATCGGAAAGCATGCTTGATATGGTCCGGGTCGCTTGTTATGTTCATCAAATTGATGCAGCAATCGAGCTTGCTCATCACTGTATGGAAAAAGGTTTTGAAGCAACTATCAATCTCATGGCTGTTTCCACTGTCGGCATGAGGGAGCTTAATGAAGCTTTAGATGATCTTTCGAAAAGCAGGGTTCCCATTATTTATCTTGTGGATAGCTTTGGAGCTTTTTATTCGGAAGACATCGATACGCTGTCAGCTAAATACATGGAACGTCTTCCCGGCAAAACCATAGGAATACACACTCATAATAATCAACAATTAGCCTTTGCCAATACTATATCATCTATTATAAACGGCATCAATTACGTAGATGGCAGCTTTTACGGCATCGGCCGTGGGGCTGGAAATTGTCCTCTGGAGTTGTTGATTTCATTTCTTAAAAATCCCAAGTTTAATGTCCGCCCGATTATTGAGGCTATAGAATCACATATTTTTCCCTGGCGGGAAAAAATTGATTGGGGATACTTTGTACCGTATATGGTAACCGGTGTTCTGAACCAACACCCCCGAAGCGCAATGGCCATCATGGAATCGGACAAAAAAAATCAGATCCTGGAATTTTATGACCAAATGACAAATTTAGTGGAATCATTATAAGACCGGCTGAAAACAAGCCTCCTGCCATAACTTTGGAGCAGGAGGCTAAAAATCAGATATATCAAAATTCCAATACTACGCCCACCGGACAATGGTCTGAACCAAATATATCATTATCGATAAATGGCTCTTTTAACCAGCCTTTATCTATTATATTTTGGCTTACAAAAATATAGTCAACCCGCCAGCCTACATTTTTTTCTCTGGCATTGGCCCGATATGACCACCATGAATATTTTACTTTTTCAGGATAAAAATACCGGAAAGTATCCACATAACCACGCTTAATTATTTCATCCATCCAGTCTCGTTCTATACGCAAAAAGCCCGAATATTTTTCATTGGGTTTAGGATGTGTCAAATCTATTTCATTGTGGGCAATGTTATAGTCCCCGCTTATGATCAGATTTTTACCCTGGTTTTTCAGTAAATCCGTATACGCAAAAAAATCTTTGTAGAAATCAAGCTTATACTGTAGACGCTCTTCATTCATTTGGCCGTTTGGAAAATAGACATTAAAAAATATAAAATCTCCAAAGTCTGTTTCTAATATGCGGCCTTCTTGATCATATATTGGATTCCCTATTCCTGTTTTAACATTTTTGGGCTCAAAGCGCGTATATGTGGCAACTCCGCTGTAACCTTTTTTAATCGTGGAATAAGACCAGTAGGAGCTATAACCTTCAAAATTCAACATGCTATCAGTTCTCTGGTGCTCCTGAAGCTTTGTCTCCTGAATGGCAAATATATCCGGATTCATAATCCGGATGCTTTCAAAAAAATCCTTTTTTGTCACAGCGCGCAGGCCGTTAACATTCCATGATATTAGTTTAACAAGTTTTTTTGGCATTATATTACAACATTCTTTTAAGTTGTTATAGAGAATCGGTTTTCGGCTGTTTTGGATATACTTTAGAAACTGAAGGCTCCCGCCATAAGTAACGGGAGCCTCTGATTTATTTTCTTAATTTGAATCTCAGCCAAAAAAGGCACCTGAATGCCGACATTATGGGGATTTAATTAATAAAAGTATTTCTGCCACAAGTTTTTCAGCTCCTTCGAGTATCTGAGAGATTCTTGCATTCAGCATATAACAGGGGGTTGTTACCACTTTATGCTCATGATCTACAACAACTTCTCCATGCTGTGTATTTACAGTCACAGCACCCATTTGCATAGCCTTGCTGTTTGCACCTACATCCTGGCCCAATGTAATTTTTACATTAGGTATCAACCTGGCAAGAATCACAGGAGCAATACACAGCGCACCAATCGGTTTTTTTTGGTCAACCATTGCACACACGGCACGTTTTACATCCGGATTAACACTCATTTTGTCCCCGTCAATACCAAAGCTGCAAAGACTTAAAGCAGCTCCACCAAAACCTCCCGGCATAACTAAAGCATCAAACTTATCAGCACTAAACTCTTTAAGATTCCTGATATCCCCGCGTGCTATCCGTGCAGACTCGATAAGAACATTTCTCTTCTCTGCCATAGGCTCACCGGTAATGTGGTTTAGCACAACGTGCTGCGAAATATCAGGCGCAAAGCAAGTGTACTTTGCTCCGGCACGATCGATAGCAAGGAGTGTGGATACGGATTCATGAATTTCCGAACCATCCTTGTTTCCACATCCGGCAAGAATTACAGCAAAATGATAAGGTGTTTCAGACATGTCTGCTCTCCCTTATACTATTAAAAATTATGCCATCCTCAATGCACCTGTGAGTTTAAATACTTCTCCGTTTAGGTATATATTTTCGATCAGGTGTTGAACCAAAAAAGCATATTCTGAGGGTTTCCCCAGCCTTTTTGGAAAAGGAATTGATTTGGCCAATGCTTCACGAGCTTTTTCCGGTACTCTGGCAAGCATTGGTGTATCTATTGTTCCGGGTGCAATTGTTACTACACGGATTCCGTGGCGTCCCAACTCTCTTGCCACAGGAAGCATCAAGCCTTCAACTCCGCCCTTTGAAGCGCTATAAGCGGCCTGCCCGATTTGCCCCTGAGATGCGGCAACAGATGAAGTATTGATAACAATACCCCGTTCGCCATCTTCACCGGGCTCATTTTCAGCCATTTTTGCTGCCGAGCTTATGAGAACTCGCATGGTACCGATAAGATTAACCTGAATTCTGGCTTCAAAAAAATCCATAGGCATAGGGCCCTTTTCTTTATCAAGTATCTTGCATGGACCACCTATTCCAGCGCAATTAATAGCTACATTTATGCCTCCCATTTTTTCGGCAGCAGTATTTATAGCCTGATTTACACTGTCATTACTCGTAACATCGGTTTTAACAAAAAAGCCTCCCAGTTCTGCCGCAAGGCTTGTGCCTTTCTCTTCCTGTAAATCAAGAATGGTAACTTTTCCTCCGCCACTTGTAATCTGACGTGCGCATTCTTCTCCAATACCGGAAGCACCGCCACTTATAACCGCTTTGCATTCGCTGATCTTCATAATTTATTCTCCCTTTTCTAAACCAATAATTTTATATTATGCTGTTACGTTAATAGATTGATAGCAAATCATAATTATTACATTCATATTGAGCCAGTTTCAAAACGTCCCATTTTGGCCGATCTCTGCGTTGGATGAAAATATTAATCCTCGAAATACTCCATGTATTCCTGCGGTTAAAATTTTCCCCCGCCTTGACCTTGACCAAACTGAAACGTTTTGAAAGTGGCTCATGTTGTATATTGCTATCAGCAACCTTAATTTCTGTCAAGATAAAATAAATGGCAGAATGATGCTTAACATTATGAAATATATAATATTTCTATTATGAACGATACAATAATATGTTGTTGACAGCAACTTTGAGATATGAAAAAAATAATAGCATCATTTCAAATGATTACAAAAAATAAACATGGCATCTTAATGCCTTATTATTTGCTAAAATTAGAGGCTATAAAGTGAGGTGAAAAATGAATAAATTTCTAATCTGTATTTATCCGATTTTATTATTAGCTTTGACAGCAAACACAGCTATTGCGCTTAGATGCGGTAATGACCTGATTCGGGAAGGCGACACCACTTCTGAAGTTAGAATTACTTTAAAAAATAATGGCGGGGAAATTATTGAAAAGTCTTATTTTACTACAAAAACAAAGATCTCCAAAAAATCAAAGAAAAAGAAATATACTTCACAAACAATTGAGAAGTGGTTCATAAAGACACCAAGCGGGTATGGCCATCCGTATTGTTATGAATTAACATTTGAAGGCTCAGTGTTAGATAAAATCGGGTCTGGTGTTGAATGTGAGTAGATAAAAGTTTTTTACTATTTATGAGCCTTTTATTAACTAATTACAAATTCTACGGGTTCCACTGATAATCTACCATCACATTCTTTTATCAATACTCTATATTTCCCTGCTTTTACTTCCTACAAAACATGAAGATCCACACCCATTTGCTTAAATATTTTGTCAATATCAACCATTGCTATTTTTTGATGTTCCTTTACTGCTTCCTGAAACCTGAACCAGTCTGTTTTTTCTTTATCTAAATCTTCTTTCCAGCAGAGTTCATCTTTAAACGTTGTAAACATCGAGAACAAGCCATCTTGAGAATCTTTAAAGCCGTTTACTTTAACATCTATTGCTTCTCCAAACCATTCGGATTCATCAAAATCACCCAGCCATGGCGCAAGAGCCTTGTATCGCTTAATACGGTCTTCACGGTAGTAATTATGAGAACCGGAAAAGCACTTTCCGATAGCCTCAATTAATTGAACACGCAGTTGGTCCCAATCCGTACTGGCAGTCCGGCTTCTTTGTATATTATACGCACTGTACTTCATATAAATATGTTCAGCCGCCTCAAGGAAACGCTCCGTATTATCCACCTGATCATCGACAAGTCTGGCATCTTCCCAACGGTGTGCTGGCCAATCGGGGTGATGTTCGCCATTTGCATGACCGATATCCGGTTTAATATCACGGCTTATATCATTGAAAAAATCATACCAACCTACGAAATTTTGATGCGCCCAGGTATCTGAATAGACATGGGTTGCGATCCCTATCCGGTAAAGTCTTGTATCATCAGATGCCTTGAAAGCCTCATCCATTCCCTTATTGGCGATCTCGTTGTTTGGAGTCGTGTTCAGCCAATGCATCTTGCCATCCCTGCGGGCAGCCTTGCTGTGCATAGGTTCGCCCGGCACAAAATGAAATACAGGATATATTCTGAGTAGTGTATGTTTGGGTTTTAAGATGTTCATTGTTTGGGAAATATAGTTTTCATAGGTTTCATTCTTTTTACGGTCAATGATTTTAAGGCATATATCATTTTCATCTACATATTCGGCTGCCGTTGCGATAGTCTTTGCCTCTTCCTGGCTAAAGCCGGCCGCTTCTGCAATAATACCTGTGATATAATAATGAAATTCAGTATCCATGATTAATCCTCCTTATTTTATGTTAGAAAGATATATATTCTATTCATACTCCTTGGGAACAGCGCATATCATCACAAAGGGTTCCGTAGCGGATGTATTTCTATACTGATGTTTTTCACCCGGAAGAACAAGTGCGAATTCCCCGGCTTTGATTTCGCGTAATGTTCCATTTTCATCAACAAGCACACCCTGCCCACTGATTGCATAATTCAGATGTTCAAAAGCATGCGTATGATAAGGTGTATGGCCATCAGGCTCAATAGTAAACACACGGAAAGAAAAATTGGGTGAGCCGTCGTTTTTTGATATAGGAACCTGTCTGGATACATTTCTGGCTCCTTCCATGGAGACTTTAAGCTTTTCAAGGTCTTGAAGTCTGATTGTTTTCATAAAGAATTTCCTTGCAATCCGGATATAGCTTGTTATTCGCTTTGCTCATCCATGTCATGGAGTTGTTTATCAGACCTTTTTTTAAGCACCTGCTCAACATTTTTTGCTTTTTCAAGTGCTCGTACCTGATCTGAAAGAATATGCTCTTTTGCAGTATTTTTATCTTCTCCATTAGAACATCCGCCAATCAAAAGAAATGATATGAACAATATAAATAGATACTTTTTAATCTTCATAATTGCCTCTTGATTTAAGAGTTGGTTTTTGTAGCGCTCCAGCCAGGTACAGAACCTGATGCCTGTTACGCAGGATATCGATCGATATGATTTGTTACACTGACAACTTGTACTGTTTTCTTGTATCAGTTACAGTTATCTTTATCAAGATATTTAAAGCAACTTAACTGTCAAAAAAAGCTATACCTGTCAAAACAAATAAATAATTGGAACCATATTATACACACCATCAAAAATATCAATATGTAGTCATAAATCCATCGAAACTATCACTTTGACATCCAAGTTTCTAAATTTATATTATTAAAAAACAAATTCTTGCGACTCTTAACTATATCGCATCAGTTTTAATAAGAAAAAAACAGGAAATAATGAAAAAAGAGTATATATTGTCAAAGGGCTCCGGCACAATCAATGAAGACACTCTTGTTATGGAAACAGACCTTTATGGTGTTTTTGATGGAGCTACAAGTCTGGATAAAGCAATTTTTAGCGGCAGAAGAACCGGTGGAATTATAGCATCATCTACCGCCAGCTCTGTTTTTTCCAAAAATCACTGCCCGCTTTTAGACCTGGCCAAAGAAGCGAACAATTCAATTCTTTATGAAATGAAATCTCATGGTGTAAATCTTTTGGCAAGAGAAAACCTATGGAGCACCAGCGCTGCTGTTGTTAGAATAAAGGATAAAAGAATGGAATGGATTCAGACCGGTGATTCTTTTATTATCCTGATATACACCGATAATTCATACAAGGTTCTAACAAAACGTGAAGACCACGATTTTGAAACCCTTTCTATATGGAAAAAAATATCTGAAAACAGCTTGTTACTTATACATGAAACACTAAAAGATCAGATACAAAAAACCAGATGCAGTATGAACAGATCCTATGGTGTGCTTAATGGTGAAAAAGAAGCCGAAGTGTTTTTAAAATCCGGTATTGAATCATTAAAAAATGTAAAAGAAATTCTCATTTTTACGGATGGTTTGGATATTCCTGCACAAACACCGGTAAAGGAAAAAAATTTTGATATTCTTGTTGAACGATTTCTTTGCCTCGGCCTTAAAGGTTTAAAGGAACACATACGAGAAATTGAAAAAAAGGATCCAAGGTGTATAAAATATCCCCGGTTTAAATGCCATGACGACATTGCAGCTATTTGCATCAGGCCCGATGTATAATTCTTTCTTTTTTGTTTTTCTTATCAAACTACGAAAAGTTATAATCGTTTTTTGGCTACCCGGCTATATCGCTTTTATGATAACCGGAATCCCACCCCACCATAATTTGTTGTCTTTATTTCATTGACATACAAGGCGGCTTTTCTTATACTTTTTCTAAATATAACAGATTGAAAGGAGAGGAATTATGAATGATTTGCACGAAATTTTGACCGAGTTTAAGAAAGATTTTCCGCAAGTTTATGCCGATTACGAAAAGCTGGGTAAAGAAATCCATCTTAATTCCGGCCCCCTTTCCGAGAATACGCGCTGGTTGTTAAAAGTTGCGATATCCGCCGCCAGCCATCGTTTGATTGCCTTGGAAACTCATATCATAAAGGCAAAAAATGCAGGGGTTACAGACGAAGAACTTAAACATGCTCTGCTCATGTTGATTCCTACTACCGGTTTTCCTGCATTTATGGAAGCCTATACAGTATTAAAGAAAATATGAATCACTCCTGAGTCTTATCCACATTCAAATCTCAGGCATTAATTTTTTAACTCTAAACCATCTATATCAGGACTAGGTATGACAATTTTTAATAAGATAGAATCCAGTGAATTATTTATGGGGAAAATAAGTAACGGCGGTGACCTGTTGGAAGAAATCACTGATATTTGTTGCAAGAAGTCCATAACGCTTGGACGTGTAGAAGCCATAGGTGCTGTACAAAAGGCACGCCTTGCATTTTACAATCAGCAAACCCGTGAATATCAATTTATTACAATAGATCAACCACTGGAAATAACTAAACTGGTGGGCAATATTTCACTTAAAGACGGGGAACCGGTTGTTCATGCCCATATCACTTTAGCGGACAAGACAGGACAAGCCTATGGCGGGCATCTTGCTCCGGGAACAGTGGTTTTCGCATGTGAATTTATAATGGAAGTTTTTACAGGACAGGTTTTTGAGAGAAAGCTTGATAAACTAACCGGCTTGCATTTGTGGGAAATACGAAAGTAAAAGCAAATGAGCAAAGAAGCTTTAGGAATCCTGGAGAATTTTTCTGCAATCTGGAATTTCACGGTTTTGTCAATAGACAGTCATTCTATCACTATTGGAAAATTGGTGATCGCAATAGCTGTTTTTATTGCAGGAATTATAGCCGTCAGAATCCTGAATAAAACTATAGGAAACCGTATCTTCAGCAAATTCCGGTTCAAGGAGACCACAACCTCAGCCATTCAGAAAATGTTCAACTACTTTGCCTATCTTTTGGTTTTGCTTTTTGCTCTTCGTATGCTCAACATCCCCCTCACAGCCTTTGCTTTCTTGGGTGGCGCCATTGCCATAGGTGTTGGCTTCGGAGCCCAAACACTGATTAACAATTTCATCAGCGGTTTCATTATTATGGCGGAACAGCCAATTGCTATAGGCAACCTAATTGATGTTGACGGAGTTTTGGGCCAAGTTGAGGAAATCGGAGCCAGGTGTACACGCATCCGAACAGGAGAAAACATTCATATATTGATACCAAACAGCGTTTTTCTGGAAAAAAACATAACTAACTGGACTTTATCAGATCAGAAAATCAGGGCAAAGGTTGTTCTGGGTGTTATCTACGGTTCTCCTGTAAAGGAAGTAGAAAGACTTCTGTTAAAAGCCGTAAAAGAAAATGATAAAGTTCTACAGGATATAGAACCATTTGTTGTTTTTACCGATTTTGGAGATAATGCTTTAATTTTCGAGGTTCACTTCTGGATAAGTATTCGCCGCATTATAGATCGACGCCTCATTGAAAGCAGCATAAGGTTTCGCATTGATGCTCTTTTCCGTGAGGCAGGCATTGTAATTGCCTTCCCCCAACGTGATGTTCATCTTGATACGCTAAAGCCACTGGAATTTCGATTTTTAAACGGTAAGCAGCTTCCGGAAGAAAAGTAAGAGATGCCACTATAAATTCAACGATTCGTATACGCACTTATAACCAAACGCATTTTAATTTAAAACAATTACTGCATCTTTCATTTCTTTTGCCATATTTCATCAAACATATTGCCTTGCTTTACAATATCCAAATGCAAGGTATTATCAGAAGAATATATAGTTCCTCTCAAGCTATACACTTTTCCCAAAATCTTCTTTTTCAGCAGAGGACGGATCAACTTGTCCGGGCCGATAAGCTTTAGTTCAGGTGGAAACAGATTATTAATAATGGAGTAACCGTGCTCCGTACCGTTTATGTTCCTTACTATTTCAATCTTAAAATACGTTTTTTTATTAAGAATTTTAATAGTGATTACATCTCCCTGCGGACGTTTGTTTGCAGGATAAAAGGTTCCGACAAGCAATATTGTTGGATTTACCTTGATTTGGGGTAAGGGGAATCTGTTGAAGTCATGGCCGCATTGCCCATCGGGAATAAAGTATAAGCATATTGATAAAAGCACTAAGACGGAACTCATGAATTTATTCGCAGATTTCATAATCACTCTCCTTATTTGTTTGGTTGTGAAAATGAAAAAGATTTATGCCCTTGGCTGATAGTGCCTTTTAAGCCAGGAAGCCAGACCATCCAGTCCGGGAAAAAGCATTCTTTCAGTAATATTTGCCTGATCCAGTTTGTCTCTTATTTCCCATTTAAGCTCTTTTGGAATTATGATACGCCTGAAAAGCTTTGGGTGTTTGATTAACCAATCTTCCATGCTTGCAACCGGGCTTGACATGAAAGAAAACAGCGCAAACTGGTTAACTATCCGCGCATCTATGGATGGCGGCTCAAAAAAGGCGACAAGCATTTCAGATGACAGATTGTCAAAACTATGGACATCAGGCAGCGCTTTCTCCAGCATTCCGATTGTTAAGGCATTTGCATTTGCTGCCGAAAGCTGGCCGCTCAAGGGCTCAGGAAGAAGGCGGTTTGCTTCTACAAAATCAACTTTCCATATAACACCATCTGCATCATATTTGCCGGTTTCTAACGTTGCATAGTGCATAGCAACAAAAGGCGAATATGTCCAATCAAGAAGTCTTGTCGGCAGGCCATGATGCTGAGCAAGAGTCATCCAACTCCAATGAGAATCTCCTATATCAACATCATCAAGCCTGGCATATTTCCTGAAATTTCTTAGCAGATGATATTCCAGTTGGGTCGAATTACAGCAATTGCGCGAGAAACTTGTGAGCAGTTTATAATTTTTGTCGGATAGTCCCCTGAACGCATAATTGGATCTAAAACGTAAAATATCTTTCTGCCAAGAGCCTTCGTAAACCCGTTCACATAAATCGGCCCAGGACTTTATTACCACATCATTTTGTTCAATCAGATTCGTCATTTGTTCCTCATCAAAAGGTGTTCATGCAGCCACAGCCTTAGCTATTAACCAGAAGAGAAGCATTAAATTCTTTTGTATTAACACTGAGATTTAAAGTTTCTCATTTCAAACGTAAAAATGAAACAACGAAAATCAAATATCCTGATCCGGTCAAAATTAATCCCGATCTTATACTTCCCTGGCTTAAAAACCCCAATGCAGAAGCAATAACATGGATTAAGCCATAGAAAGAAAGAAATTGTAAAATCGACGGATTTATAAAAAAATAATCAAAATAGTCGAGAATAGCAAATATAAATAAAAAAAGTGCCACAACAGTAAGTAACCAATGAGGATAAAATAAGCCCAAAATATCAAAACCCGAATTCCAGGCTGAGCCAGTAAGATTTAGCTTTGCACCAAGTTTCATTGCGGAAAGATCATGATCTGTAATAATCCGATTACATAAACCGGGATGCTCCATGTTGGACATAAATTGCCTGGTGTAATGATATTTAATGGTGCCCCAAGGCATAAAACTCGCGACAATAATTATCAGAAATGAAGACGTTATAACCCATGGCCACAGTTTTGTTTTTTCAATTGGCATAAATTTCTTAATCGGAGCTGTTATTTTATAACTTCTTTGAGAATGCTTTATTTAAATTACTGTTGAGTATTCATACTCTTTAGATCAATATCACTCTTGCCCATGGAAACCAGTGCTTTTAGTGTTTCATTAACAGGCATTGCAAGCGGTTTAACTAATTTTTCATCCATTACTATCAGGCGTCCTGATGTTGGATTCGGAACACCCGGTATAAAAATTACTAATTTTGTGTTTCCTTTATCATCGGTTATCCTATTTGTGACAAGTCCAAGCTCCTCTGATTGTATGTCTCTGCTCGGAACCAATACAGCCTCATGAAATATGGCATCCTCTCCTTTTCCATAACCCAATATCTGTTTAAGCGTTTGATATAAGCGGCCCAATGCGGGCATTTTATCCAACACGCTATCAACCCGGTTCCATATCCATTTGCCTATAAAAGTAGTAAGCGCAAATCCAATCAAATAAATAAGAATAACTGCGGCAATAAGCCCGAAACCCGGAAAATAGAAAGGCAATTTCGAAAGCCCTGAACTTGAAATCGTTGATTCCAGATAACCAACGGTAATAATTAAACCACCCACAGGTAATATGGCTACGATTCCTGCCAGAAGACTACTTGTAATATGTTTGCGTAATTTATTCATTGTATTATTTTCCCGATTCTATCCCAGCGTATCTTTTAGTTTATCTTTATCCCATGACCAATAAATACTACAGGCTTTGCCCTTCACATCCGATTTTTCACGTCAACAAGGGAATTACGGTCTTTTTGACATACTGGAACATAAAAGGCTTTTCGATGGCTGAACAGAAACCAAACTCTTTATATCTTGCCATTATTGGATCATTGGAATATCCACTCGATACAATTACTTTGGCATCAGGGTTTATTTCAAGTATTTTCTTAACCGTATCTTTCCCCCCCATGCCACCGGGAATAGTCAAATCCAGGATAACAAGATTAATGGGGGACTGAGAATGATATGAATCTGCATAGAACTTTACCGCTTCAGCGCCGTCTTTTGCCAGGATAACATCGAAACCCATTTTGATAAGCATGGCTTTTATAATATTTCTCACTATTTCTTCGTCATCCATAACCAGAACCTTTTGATGCTCGATCGATGAAGCGGTTTCTGTTTCTACAATGCCTTCCTTCCGAAGCTGCTGACAAGATGACGCCGGCAGCAAAATGGTGAATGTCGAACCTTCGCCCTGTATTGAACTTGCTGTAATACTACCATGGTGTTTGCTAATAATAGACTGGCATATTGACAAACCAAGACCGCTTCCTGCGCTCTTGGTTGAAAAATAAGGGTCAAATATCTGGTCAATGTGTGTTGCGGGAATTCCACAGCCGGTATCTATAATTTGTATCTTAACGTGCTTTCCATGGGGGCTTAAAGGGTCTTGAATATTTTTGGTGGAAAAAATGTTTTCACAAAGAATACGGATTGTGCCACCGTTCGGCATAGCATGATTTGCATTTAAAACAATATTTTGAATAACCTGACTTATCTGGCCCTTATCAATACTAACAAGAAACAAATCTTCAGGAATATGGAATTCACAAAAAGTCTTTCCGCCATGTAAAATAAAGCCGGCGGAATCCTGTATTACTTCCTTGAGAGAAGAAGTCTTTTTGATAGGCTCCCCTCCTTTGGAGAATGTGAGCAGTTGATTGGTAAGATCCTTTGCACGAACACATGCCTTATTAGCTTCATTTAGGATATCCTGCGTTTCAGAATTGATGCTTTTGTCGAATAATGCCAGACTGATGTTGCCAAGAATACCTGTTAAAATATTATTGAAATCATGCGCAATCCCTCCGGCCAGAACGCCAATGGATTCAAGCTTTTTAACCTTTAATCTGTTTTCTGCATCTATTTTGCGGGCTTCTATATCACGAACAACCGCAATTATATAATGCCCCCCTTCAATTTCGGCATATTTTAGTACAATCTCAACCCAGAAAAGTTTTTGATTTTTTCTTTTTGCCCGCCACTCGTAGATTTGTGGACCATGCATAATTGCAGCTTGCAACTTCTCATCAACTTCCTCTTGGGAATAGGAAGAAGTGCCTTCGATAAGATCTCCAATATTTAAGTTTGTGGTTTCCTCAAGGGAATATCCGTATATTTCAAGCATTGTTTGGTTGACTTCAAGAATTTTACCGGTTGCTGCTTCAAGGATTAACATCGCGTCGGTGGTGGAGTTAAAAATTTCCTGATACTTTTGCTCAGTTAGTTTTCGTTCTTGAATTTGTCTGGCAAGATGGATATTGGTTTCATGTAATTCTTTTGTCCTGTTTGCTACTGTGTTTTCGAGGTTTTCCTGATGTTTTCTTAGCTCATTTTCTGCCTTTTCCCGGATTTTAATTTCTTTTTCTTTTTCCAGGTTAGCTATAATAGTTTGAATAAATGCGGTTTGTATTTGTTTAGAGATAAGTAGTGTGCAGAAAAAAAATATCAAGAGCATAAAACCCATGGCATTTGTAATATCGGTTCCGATGAAAAACAGCCTGGCGGTAAGAGGAGCTAAGGCTGGGATACTGAAGGCAAGAAAAGCTTTTTGTAGTACGGCAGAAGTTACAGAGGCTCCAACAACCATCCCGCCAACAACGAAAGCAATAAATATTTGATGGGCAAGAGAACTTTTCGGGAACAAAAAAATGGGAAGCATGCCCCAAACTATACCCGTTAGTGCCAGGCCAAGGAAATAAATACGACCATTTCTTATAGCTTGGGAATAACCGGCTGTTGATGCAAAGCGTGCGTAAATGCTTCTGGCCGTGGTAATTAAAACAAGTACCGCAAACCAAATTAATAGTTTTGTAGAAGATACTACGTTTCTAAGGATATAAATAACAACAATTGAATTTAGAAGGTTGGCTAATAATATTGAGCGAAAGTTAGCATTCGCCTGTTCTACCAGTCTAATATACAGTTTTTCTTTATTGGTATTTTCCATAACATCTATCATAAATAAAAAAAATTTAGTCCTTGTTGATGTTATCCGATTTTCAGGCTGCCCTGGATATCTAAAATAATTTTCATTATCATCTTGAAGCAACCCTGATTATTTATCCAATAAACGATATTTTTTTACGCAATATTTTCAGTCTGATTAAGCAATTTACTTGTTATTGCTGCTAAATTCAATGACATTCCCTTTTTTGCTTTTATCCTGTTTAATATCTTTTACTTTAGACAATAAGTGAGGAGACACAGTCCATTTCTGGCCTGAATCAGTAATTACCGTTACCGATTTCTTATTGTATTTAACCAAAGTTCCTATAAAACGACCGCGGCCCGGCGGCTCAAAGCTTACCTGTTCGCCAATACTAAATCTCAGCATCTCTTTATGATGGTGCATAGATTCCAGAAATTTTAAACGCTCGACTATCCTATGGTTTAAATCTATCAATTCTTCTTCTGTGAATTTATCTATATCGATCTTCATGATAATTCCTCAATGTCATTAGTGCTTATCGTCATCACCAGCAGCAAAAAAACAGAATGAGGAAAAACCGCGCCGCTGTCCAATTGTATGTGATTCGTTGCTCATTATTATTTATTTCTGTTTAAAATACTTATTATTAATCGTTTGACAGTTTCCATTTCATCGCTTTTGCTAACAGCTATGAATAAAGTCAGACTGGCCAGTGCTTCATTGCTTATAGTCAGGCTCTCTTCAGTAGGTCGCAAACGGTGGTTCTGTTGCATGAACAACAGGAAACATGCAGCGGCAATGCGCTTGTTGCCATCAATAAAGGCGTGGTTTTTGACAATAAGATAGAGCAGAGTCGCGGCTTTTTCCTCAAAGGTCGGGTACAAATCCTTTTGGCCAAAACACTGGCGGATCTGCTCAATGGCGCTTTTGAAACCATTATCACGCTCCTGGCCGAAAATCGTGGAATTAAATTCGGCACGCATCTGTTTTATGATGGCCTCATAATCTTCATAGACCGGATAAATCACTGGCGCATAAGTGTCGCCTTTACTGTCGAGAGTTTTATGGTCATAATCGTCCAGCAATCGCAGTCCTTTAGCATACAGGTTTAACCATTCGTGATCAGCATCCGCCGCTTTGTCTTCAATGGCACGACTGAGAATACGGATACCATTTTTAAGATATTTTATTTCCTGCTGTTTCTGTTCAAGCCGGTTTTCATTGATGGCATAGCCCTGCACCAAATAATCTTTTAGGCGGTGCGTGGCCCACTGACGGAATTGGGTGCCGCGTTGTGATTTTACGCGGTAGCCAACGGAGATGATGACATCTAGATTATAATATTGTGTAGAGTATTCTTTGCCGTCTTCGGCAGTATGTGCAAAAAATGCACATACTGCATCTTTATTGAGTTCACCTTCTTTAAATATGTTGTTAATATGCTTAGTAATAACCGAACGTTCCCTCTCGAATAGCAGGGTCAACTGCTTTTGAGTTAGCCATACTGTATCTTGATCCAAATTTACCGATAGTTGGATTTGATTGTCGTCACTTTTAAATATCTCTATTTGTTTTTTCATGAACGTAGCTTTTTCCAGTTGCCGCATTTTTTGCACCAACTCCTTTATTCTTCTGCTTTATCTGCTCCACCAAGCTACCAATCCTCTTCCCGGCAATAGGCATAAAGTTCGGCGTCCCTGAGCAGTTGGCCAGCAAGGCCTTTTTTAAGGATGCTCTGGCGCAGGGCCTCTGATTTTCCAGGCTATGATCGATGCTCTCGGCCAGCTTCTCGCACACGTACAGTCGAGATTCAAAGGTTTAAATCTATCAATGATTCTTATGATAATTTATCTATATCGATCTTCATGGAATTTCCTAAATGCTATTATTGTTTATCGCCTCACATCATTATTTATTCCTCGTGTAGAGACGCAAACTTTTGCGTCTCTACGAATGCGCTATTTCAATCCAATCTATTCTTATTTCTCTGAATCGTTAGGATATAAATCATCGTCCTTCCAACTAATAGGATTATTTTTAATATAATTTTGCATTTTACTATACGATTCGTCGTTTCGTATAATGTGATCATAAAAACGGGATTGCCATGCAAAATCTATATTGTTCATGGTAGCATATTTTTTTACTCCGGTTTTATATCCACGGATTATGGAACCAATATTTTGCGATTGTGGCCCAAACCGGTTTTGCGAACCCGAAAACGGTGGTGGTCATTGTCGTTGTAGAGACGCAAAATCTTGCGTCTCTACGGCTGAACGCTGATAGAACTGGGTACTTCGCTGTGTTTTACGCGATAGCCGACCAAGATTATGACATAAAAATTATACAATTTTACCGACCTGCTTTGCGTTTTACCTTTGATCGCACCATGCAAAGTGGTTTGTCAGAAATCCTTACATACCACAATATGCATCTATATACTAGAAAGAAGCAAATATAGCCCGCTTACAGCCATAATAAAAATACAAATAATCAGAAGCCACCCATATTTTTCAACTCTCTCTTTTCTTAGTTGTTCTTTTTTACCTGAAAAATTTAGTCGGCCAGTGTAAACTAAGGTAAGCCAGATTGCCGCACATATCCCAAAAATACCTTCGACAATATCTATTATTTGATTCATATTACTTTAGTTTGATCTAACGATAAAGCTTATAATCAATATTAAATTTTCCTGCCTTGTAATTAAATTTTCTGATTGTAGTTTTTAATACTTTTGCAGCCTGGGCGCAGTTACCTCTGGTGTTTTTTAATGCATCGATAATTTTTTCTTTTTCAAGGTTTTCAACCGAACCTTCAAGTGAAAGTGAGGGCATTGTTCCGGATTCCACACCTGTTTGTAAGGTAGGCGGCAGATGGTAGCTGTGAATCGTTTTTTCTTCGCATAACAGAACAGCCCTTTCTATACAATTTTCAAGTTCCCTCACATTTCCCGGCCAGTGGTAAGCCATAAGCATATCAATTGAAGGTGTGGAAAACCTGCGAATATCTTTTTTGTTTTCCTTTGTATATTTTTCGAGAAAGCTGTCTGCCAAAAGGAGAATATCGGTTTTTCTTTCTCTTAAAGGCGGCATATAAATCGGAAAGACATTTAATCTGTAATAGAGATCACCCCTGAAAGTCCCGTCTTCAACACCTTGTTCAAGATTTTTATTTGTAGCAGCAATAATACGGACATCCGTTTTTATTGTTTTATGCCCTCCTATCCTGTCGAACTCTTTTTCCTGAAGTACTCTAAGCAAATTGACCTGAACATCAAGATTTATTGAGCCTATTTCATCTAAAAAAATAGTGCCTTTATTTGCAAGTTCGAATTTTCCGAGCTTTTGTTTAATTGCGCCTGTAAAGGCCCCTTTTTCATGCCCGAACAGTTCGCTTTCTATAAGGTTTGTCGGAAGAGCTGCACAATTAACTTTTACAAAAGGCCCTTTTGCTCTGTGACTGCTGTAATGAATTGAGTTTGCGACAAGCTCCTTGCCTGTACCGCTTTCACCCCGAACAAGAACAGTTGCATTGCTTTTTGAGACTTGAGAAATCATCTGGAACACTTCTCTCATTCTGCTGCTGTTGCCTGTGATATTTGTTATGCTGTATTTGTTTTCAAGTTCACTTTTCAGCCGTTTATTTTCATTTCTTAACTGCTCTTTCTCAAGATTTATGTTCTCAAGATTTATAACTTGTCTCGCTATCATTGTTGCGATAACCGAAAGCAGTTTAGTGCCTTCCTTAAGCCGATATTTTTCATCATAAGGCCTGTCTACACTAAGCGCTCCTATAACCTGATTTTCTTTTTTTACAGGAACACAAATAAACGAAACTTCCTGATTTTTTGAATTCTTGCGCGAAGCCGTACGATTGAGAAAAAGAGGTTCCTCACTGATTTTGGCTATGGAAAAATCTTTTCCTGTTTCAATAACGCGTCCTGTAATTCCTTCCCCTAACTTATATTTTACATTGTCTACCGCGCTTTTTGAAATACCATGCGCCACCTCAATGTTTATTTCATTGCTCAAGGGGTTTAAGATAGTTATTGTTCCCCTAACCATGTTCATGGAAGTGGACAGAATATCTAAGACTTTATATAATGATTTCTTAAGATCAAGATGTTCGTTTAATGCATTGCTTATTTCATAAAGCATCGTAACATCTTCAATTTTTTGCATGGTATGTTTATCGGTCATTGGCAGCAATAAGTTTTAAGAAAACTTTCTCCTTTTATTTTATGGTATAATTTTTCTTGCGATAATAATACAAAAATGTAAAAAATAGCAAGCTTTCTTACAATATAATTTATACCTGCATCGACACAAACCGATCGATTGTAAAGCATTAACGGATAGGAACAATATTTATGATTCTTCATATTGATATGGATGCTTTTTTTGCTTCTGTTGAGCAGCTTGATGACCGGACACTTACCGGCAAAAGTGTTGTTGTCGGTGGCTTATCAGGAAGGGGAGTCGTTGCTGCGGCAAATTATGAGGCAAGAAAATATGGGGTTCGTTCTGCAATGCCCATGTACCTTGCGAGAAAAAAATGCCCTCAGGCCGTATTTCTCAGTCCCCGGAAAAGCAGATATTCTGAAATTTCAAAAAAAATAATGGCCCTGCTTGAAACATTTTCTCCGCTTGTCGAGCCTGTTTCAATTGATGAAGCATATATTGATATTAGCGGCTGCGAAAGATTGTATGGAAATCCGAAGCATATAGGCTTAACCATAAAACAGAAGATAAAAGACAATATCGGTCTTAGTTGCTCAATCGGTATAGCTCCTAATAAATTTCTTGCAAAAATTGCTTCTGATATGGATAAGCCAGATGGCTTAACTTTAATAGATCCAACTGATGCAGTAGGGTTCGCAGAAACCATACCGATAGATAAAGTGCCGGGAGTCGGCAAGGTAACACAAAAACAACTTGAAAATATCGGAGTTAAACTGCTTGGTGATATAAAAAAATATCCAAAAGATATGCTGATAAAAAAATTCGGCAAATTCGGCCAAAGGTTGATAGAATTATCATCGGGCCATGACGATTCTCCGGTTGTAGTTTGTGCCCAAAGCAAATCCATAAGCACTGAAACAACTCTGGAGCAGGACACTGGTGAAAAAATGCTATTGAAGAAATATCTTTTAAATCAGGCTGAAGATGTCGGAAAGCAGTTAAGAAGTCTCGATCTTAGAGCAAAAACAATTGTGCTTAAAATTAAACATGCCGATTTTAGCCAGGTTACAAGAAATAATACTATTAATACACCAACTCAATCTTCACAAATTATATTTAAAGAGGCTTATAAACTTCTTAAAGCCTATAAAATTAAAACAAAGATCAGACTTATCGGGATAGGAGCTACTAATCTTATATCTGCTTCGAATCCGGTCCAGATTGATATTTTCGAAACTAATGCCGGAAATTGCAGCAAATGGGAAAAAGTGGATAAAACAGTTGATGACATCAAAAAGAAATTTGGGGAAAAGGTAGTAATAAAAAAAACTATATTATGAATGCCTGCTTTAATTAGCCAATATAAAGGATATACGATTGCTTTGTAAAAACCGGAATTGCTGTTGACAATAACATAATATAATTTGTAATATCATTTTCAGATAATAATAAAAGTTAGGGGTGTTGCAAAGCAGCTGAGAACCCGGAATACGGGTAACCCTTGGAACCTGATCAGGATAATGCCTGCGAAGGGAAACGGATTTTCTCTAACAAAGATTGTATGATAGCCGTTTCTCTATTTATGAGAAACGGCTTTTTTATTAATTCCGAATTCAGTCCGATTGGCAATATAAAAATCGGCCTGAAAGAAAGGAGCAAGTATTATGGCATTGGATGAAGTTATAATAACTCAGGCTATTATAGAGCGATATTATAAAAAGCTTATGAATAACCTTGAAACCGATGTTGCGATTGTCGGCGGCGGACCATCAGGTTTAATCGCAGGTTATTTTCTTGCAAAAGCCGGAAAGAAAGTGGTGCTGTATGAGAGAAAACTCAGCATAGGCGGCGGTATGTGGGGTGGCGGCATGCTGTTTAACGAGATTGTTGTTCAAAAAAGCGCCGTTCATCTGCTTGAAGAATTTAATATTCGTTTTAAAAATTTTAAGGAAGACTACTATACTGCCGATTCGATTGAGGCAATTACTTCCTTAACCGCAGGAGCCATTCGCGCAGGACTTACAGTGTTTAATTGTATTTCCGTTGAAGATGTAATGATGCGCTCGGAAGAAATCGTGGGACTTGTTATCAACTGGTCTCCTGTTGAAATGGCCGGATTGCACGTGGACCCTCTTACCGTAAGAACAAAATTTGTTGTGGATGCCACAGGGCATGCAACCGAAGTTGTAAAAGTTGTGGTAAAAAAGGTTCCTGGAAAACTTTGGACACCAAACGGCGTGATTGAAGGCGAAAAATCTATGTGGGCGGACAAAGCTGAAAAGCTAACGCTTGAAAATACAAAAGAAATTTTTCCTGGATTATATGTAGCCGGCATGGCAGCAAATGCAACTTTTGGAGGTCCGCGTATGGGTCCGATTTTCGGCGGCATGCTTCTTTCAGGCGAAAAAGCGGCTAAAGAACTTATCCAACGATTGTAATACTGCTATTATAATTTCTTTAATGTTAATTTCTCTTGGCTACAAATACTGAAGAGATCAATTTTATATGCTGCTATTACATCAGGCCGTTGCCTATTTATTATAGGCCTGATGTAATAGCAGCTTGTACTATTCCATCAATTTTTTATTGACAAAACCCCTTCTTTAACTTACCTAATTTTGGTTCTTTAAAACCGTTTAATTACAAAACAATAAAATTAAGGAGAGTAGAGATGAAAAACTTGAAGTTGATCAGCGCTGTGTTTTGTATTAGTATTTTATTAGTAATTAGTGGCTGTGGGGGTTTCACAAGTACCGGATCAAATCCCGGTGGTGTTAGCAGAGGTATTCTTGTCGGAGATGTTGTTTATCCATCTTTTGTTGGCGGACATACAGAGTTTAAAATTAATACAGATGATTTTGATATTCTCCAGACTGTTACTGCACAAACCAGCAGTTCAAACGTACTGGGCCTTTTCGCTTCCGGAGACAATGGCTATGCCGCATTGTTCCAGAGTGCTCTTGCTGTTGGAGCCGATGATGTAATCAATATTAAGATTGATACAAGGCGCCAATCATATCTTGGAGGGTTTTTCTCAAGGGCGACAACAAAGCTCACAGGTACTGCTATTCGCTGGAAAAAGAAATAAAATTTACCAGGCTCAAATAAGTTATCTTTACTTTACATAACGCCAGAATAGCCAAGTTATTACTATAGTTTTATTTTTATATCTGTGGTAGGTGAGAATTTCGGCCTTTGTAATCATCAATGTATTTTTATGCTGAAATTCTCGCCTTTTTTACTTGTTAAAAACCAGATATTCTTAAAAGATCTCTTCAAAGCGTCAGTAATATTATATTTGAGCCCAACGCAGAGATCGGCCAAAATGGGGCATTTTGAAACTGGCTTATTTGTATGTCCTTAAGAATTTTCATCAGGATTCCATATTATGAAATTTTGTCGATCCCTTTTAATGCTTCATAAAACATTGTTTATTTGTTTAATTATATTGCCTGTTGTTTTTATAATTGCTTGTTCACCGGTCATAAAAAACAAACCACTTCAAATATCCGGTCTCGCATCTCAGCACAAAACAAAACATCCAGATTCAATCAAAGTGGCTGTGAGAACAGTATTTGCTCCCGGTAGTGAAGTAGTTCACCAGAAAAGAGCAAACATCATTTCACGTGAAACCGCAACGCTTTTAAATAACCGTATGGATTCTAATCTTGAATTCTTTCCGGTGAATCGATTCGAAAACATTGATGATATAAATTATGATTTTCTCTTGAATTTAGAGTGCAAAAGACCAGGCCATGAAACTGAAAAAAACACTTTTCTTTTTATGCTGGGTTGGCCAGCAACGCTTTCCCTTGTTGCTGCTCCGCTTGGTTTGATGGTTTTATCAATTCCGGGAATAATTAACGAAAAAGCCGATTTCAACTGGACATTAAGTATTCTGCCAAAAAATAATGATTCTTTACAGCTTGAGCAAAAAAGCCTGCCCCCATTAACATCTGCTGTTAGCGCAACTGCATGGGGAACTGATGAAATAATATTGGAAGAATCATACATTAATACAGAATCTCATCTTAAAATAGCAGCTGTGGATTTTGTTAATGCCCTCTCATTTGAAAAGCTTCAGAAAAAAGCAGGCCTTTATGCAAGAAATCAGCCTTCGCCTTCACACGCTAAGATTGTTTCGGATTTTCCTTTAAGCGGCAGAAAACTTGCTCTTATAGTAGGCATTTCTGATTATAAATATTCCGGTACGGATGGGTTTTCCAATCTTGCTTTTGCGGATAAAGACGCAAAAGCAGTATATGATTTGTTAAAAGAAAAAAACTGGTCCACCGATTGCTTGAAACTGGTTGTTAACAAAGATGCTACAAAACGTAATATTGAAATAGCCGCGGAGTCCTGGCTTTCTAAAGCCGGCAAAGATGATATTATATTCTTTTTCTGGGCCGGACATGGATATCCCGATCCTGATGATCCGGAAAAAGTTTATTTTGCATGTTATGACACTGATGTTAATATACCTTCAACCGGCTTACGAATGGATCGGGTTCGTGATTACCTGAAAGAAAGGCATGCCCGAAATGTGATATTAATTGCAGATACCTGCCATGCCGGAAAACTGATTACTCGCAGCCAAAACAACAGAGGGCTTGCTGTTGTACCGTATATTAATAAACTTAAACGTGAAAATGCCATACCAAAAGGCTGGGTTTTTTTTGTCGGTGCTGATAGTGATCGCCAGGCAGTTGAACACAGCTCATGGCAAAACGGTGCATTTACTTATTGCTTTTTAAAAGCACTGAGCGGCGCAGCTGATGGGTATGAAAATTCAGGAAAAAAAGATAACCAGATAAGTCTGGGTGAATTAAAGGTGTTTATGGACCACCAAATGCCTGATGAAACATTACGCGTTTTAGGGGTTGCTAAACATCCGATCATTACAACATCTACTGGTGATCCTAAAATATGGGATCTTAAACTAACAGAATAAACAGCGCAGCTTTTATTCCCATCCACCACCAAGAGCCTTGTAAAGAGCTACAAGATTTATCGATACGGTGCGTGTACTTTGGATAAGAGAATCTTCCGAAGCGTAAAGGGAACGCTGGGCTAAAAGTACATCCAGAAAATTACTCTGGCCGTGGATATAAAGCTGCTTGGCAAGATCCACGGCCTTTTTGTTTGCAGTAACTGCATCATAAAGAGCTTTTTTTCGCTCATCTTCTTTTGCCGAGGCGATTAGAGCATTGTCTACTTCCTGTAATGCTGTCAGGATTGTTTGCTTGTATAAAATTGCAGATTGTTCCTGTAAAGCCTTTTGAAGTTCTATATTGGATATTGTTTTGCCTGTATTAAAAATCTGCCAGCTTACCGAAGGCCCGAACGACCAGAAACGGTTGACCCTGTCTATCCATGATTTGAATTCATCATTTTGAAAACCCACAGAACCTGAAATAGTAAACTTCGGGAAAAGATCGGCAGTAGCAACTCCGATGCGTGCAGTTGCAGCATGAATTTGTGCTTCAGCTCTTCGAATATCCGGGCGTCTTCTTAAAAGATCTGACGGAACTCCGACAGGAACATCAGGTGAAGAGGCAGCAGGTATATTCGAAGAAGTATTAAGCTCTGTCAGCAAAGCTGACGGATCACGACCGATAAGCAGGCTTAAACTGTATTTCGCCTGCTCGACAGAAGCCTCCAGTTGCGGAATCTGAGCCGATGTTGTTGCTACCTGAGCATCAGCGTTTGCTGCATCAAGGCTGCTTGCAAAACCGGCTGAAAGTCTTTTATGCGTCAAAGCGGCTGTATGCTGCTGGGCAGCAAGATTATTGCGTGCAATAATGAGACGCTGCTGTAATGCCCTTAGATCGATATAGTTTACTGCAACTTCAGCCGCCAAAGTCACCAGCACATCCCTTCGCCCTTCAACAGCAGCCTGGAGATCAGCATCGGCTGCTTCAACGCTTCGGCGAACTCCTCCAAAGATATCCAGTTCCCAGGCCGAATCAAAACCTGCCTGATACTGGCTTGAAGTTATACCATCATTTGCTGCTGCTGATTGCGGTGAGTGGCTGCGCCTGTATGAACTTACTGCATTTAGAACAGGGCCGAATCCTGCGCCTGATACTCCTCTTGCTGCTCTGGCCTGCCGGATGCGGGCTTGAGCCTGCTTTACATCAAGATTAGACTCTATAGCTCTTTCCACCAGAGAAACAAGTACAGGGTCATTGAAAGAATTCCACCATGAAACTATCTTGTTTTGGGGCATATTATCGGTCTTTGGAGCAGGCCCTGCCCATGTGGCTGGAAGAGTTGTCTCAATCGGCTTATAATTTGGGCCAACAGCACAACCGGTTATACTAATCATAAAAATGAGTAAAGCAATACATATATCCCAAAATCCGCTATTGATTTTTATAAAGGTGTAATTTTGGCATTATCTAATAAAAAATCAGCCAAGAGAACAAAAAACGCTTATTATAAACCTTTGCATTAGAAGCAATCAGCCCATTTTAATAAGAAATATAGTTTATG
>JBDRRF010000066.1:0-65542 GCA_043825875.1 Pseudomonadota bacterium
TGAGCAGGATAAAAATTAAAACATCCTTGAACAAAACCGGCTATCAAGCAATAATGTAGTGAGGAAAATTTTAGCTGATTTATCATATAATGTTGCTTTTATTCGTTATTCATAAAATTATTGTCGAACTTGGGTTAAACACCTACAGCACCATTCAAGGTTGCCGATCTCTTTAGCCAGGGCCGGGTCCATTACCGCAGTGATATCACTTTCTATAAGAGGTTTTGATCTTACTCTTGACTCTATTTTGGCAATTCTTTCCAGGATCTTGCTCTTATCCACTATAAAATCTCGAATTACAGGAAAACCTTTCAAGGGTTCTATAACAATGTCACGGTCTTTGTTTATGGGTGTAAAACATGCCATCATGGGTTCGCCATCAAGCATCATGGCACAACGTCCACATACCCTTCCCCGGCAGGAATAATCAAAGGCAATTGCTTCGTGGTTTTCATGAACATATACTATTATTTCAAGAACCGTTATATTTTTCTTCCATGGAACATCATAGGTTTTGTAATAAGGTTTTGCATCTATTGCCGGGTCGTATTTTAATATTTTTACATTCATCCCTTCTTCTCCTCTATAGGGCAAATTTGTTGTCTATGAATTTTTTTACCTGTTCCGGGGTATAGTCCAGACATACGATCGGTTTCTTTTTAAGCTTCATGTTTCCGTTATCCAGTTTAACGGTAATATTGCAAAGCCAGTTTTCGTTATCTCTTTTGTCAAAATCCGATCTGTAATGCTGCCCCCTTGTTTCCTTTCTCATCAGTGCTGCCCGGCACATGGCTTCAACCACATCAAGCATGTTATAATTTTCTATGGCTTCTTTCCATTCGGTGTTAAAAGTTTTTGTCTTGTTTGAAACTATCATCCGGGGAAGATCTTCTTTTCTTATCCGCTCCAGTTCTTTTATTGACGATTCGAGATCGGGGCCGTTTCGTATTGGTCCCAAAGCCTTGTACGAAGCTCTTTGAATTGCGTGTCTTACCACATGAGGACGAATTGGACTGCTTACCTTTCTGTTGCGGATTTCATGTACTCTTGTAAATTCATTAATAATCGGCTGCCAGTCTATCTTGTTGATCTGTAATTTGTTGATATATTCAAGAGCCTTTATTACAGCAAGTGAGCCACCACTCATATTCATATCAATACCGCCAGTTCTCGCACCTCTCACACCGCCTCCCAATGGGCAATAAAGGCCCGGTATATCGGTTGCCAGATTTTCATCAACTATCGGATGTGCGTTTGACTCGTACCATTCAAGGGAGACTTCAAGAAGTTGTTTCTGAACGTCAAATCCGAATGATTCCTTGTAAGGTTTCACATTACGCCGGTATGTGTCTCGTAATCCGGCTATATGAGCTTCGGAACTGCAATCGACATATACTCCTCCATTGGGACTTCCTTTGCCTTCCATGATTTTTTTAGCAATCTCACGTGCAAACAAGCCACGGTTCATTTCCTCTCTGGTGTAATGTTTCATCCAGTAATCGCCGTTCTTATCGCATATATACGCCCAGTCAAGATCATCGGCGCCGATACCACCGTTGTAACTTGCCGCAAGGCCTTCAGGATATATACTGATCAAGTCATTTGCCATGAATTCACAGTCAGTCAATCTGGCACCATGTCTTAAAGCAATTGCATCAAGATCTCCGGTATTATCGGGGCTGCCGAGGGAAATCGGGCTTACGGTAATCCAGCCATAGTGCCATGTACAGGGGCCTGCGGCGGCAATGGTGGCTTTTGCTCTGAAAACCCGGAATGAGCCTGTAGGTAAATAAATTCCCATGGCTCCGATGCATTTCCCGTCTTGCATAAACAGGTTGGTAATCATGGTTTTGTCAACAACGTTTATTGCATTTCTTTTAACCTCATCTGATTCATGTCTGCTGAATCCATGTTCTACCATTTCCATACCAGGCATTATCGGCACTGTGATAAGCTTTCCCTCTTTGGTCCTGCTGAAAGCTGTTGTTCCACGGTTAGCCACATCAAGTAGCAATTTGTTATTGGGCATATGATTATAAATAGCACTCATTACTTTCTGATTGCCTAAACCTTCAGAGTACCAAAGATTGAACTTGTATGCCGTATCTCCGTCTTTCATACTGGCAACATAATTATCCCAATTCATACCGAAACCGCCGCTAAACCCGAATGGTCCTTTGTCAACCATGATTAAATTGACACCTTGTCCGAATGCCTCAATTGCTGCTGATACTGCTGCAAAACCTCCGCCGATTATAAGCACATCGGTATCATATACTTCATAAACCGGCTCCGGTACGGCAACAGACTTGCCGGGAATCGGGATTTCTTTTGCGGCATCTTTTTTGGTAGTATCGCAGCTTGCAAGATTGAGTACGCCCATACCACCTGCCACACCGCCTGCTAAAAGTCCCGCATTTTTCAAAAACTCCCTGCGGGACGCTTCCTTGTTCTCCTTCTCTTTCTTTTTTGACATTTGTATCGCTCCTTTCAAGATTTGAGAGAAACTTTATTTGCCTCAGATATCAAGCCTGATTATCTCTGGGGTAAGGTCTTTTGAATTCACTGTAACTTTTGCAATAGTTACAGGCAGATTTGATCTGCGCGGGCCTGCGCTTCCGGGGTTAAGATAGAATATAGAATCCTGTTGTTTTATTTCCGCTCTGTGGGTATGACCAAAAATCACCATTTTAAGATTCGCTACAGCCGGATCAAGATCAAGATCTTCAATCTCATGCAATATATAAAAATAATGGCCGCAAACATCTACGGCTTTTGTCAGAGGAAGATTTTGGGTCCACTTCCCTCTATCCGTATTTCCTTTTACTGCATGCACCAGAGCAATCTTGCCAAGCACATGCAGTACTTGTGGATCTCCAATATCACCTGCATGAAATATTATATCACAATCAGCTATGGCCGATAACACCTCAGGTCTTAAAAGACCATGTGTATCAGATAAAATTCCAATTCTGTATAGCATATATCAAGTTAACAAAGTCTATTTAATAAAAAATACATTCATAATATCAGCAATCCTGACCGATCCTGAGGACCTTTGCTCCTCGTATTTTCCTTGCCTTAAGCTCGCCAAGATTTTTTTAGTACCATAGCTTTCATGTTAAGCCCACTCAAGCATTTCCTGTTTTCCGATCTGTGCCACAGCGCCAGCATGATGTAAATTGAGGTTCAATTATTTCACCACATTTTATGCATTTCCAAGAAAGACCACAAGCTTCAGGGGGGCCCTGCCCCTTCTGATAACGTTTTATAAAATCTATAGCCCTTTCCAACTGGCTATCTTCTGAAATCCATACAGATGGCAAAGTTTCTTCTGTTATCGGAAGTTCTCCCAAAGCGCCAAAAAGTGCTTCCCCACGAACCTCAGATGCAATCCCCTCAGTTTCCAGAAGACTTTTTACCATGTATGCTTCAGTAGGATGTTTTGCAATAAAAACTCGTTTCATAACCTTTGCCTTTTCTTTACAGCAGTAAATACTTCAAAAGGTAAAAACAACGATTTAGCCTTTTATAAAATAGATCCTGCTTATCTGCTACTTAGTTTTCAGGCCTTTGTATATCTAACTTATGCATTCTCGCTCTTAAAGTACTTGGGTGCAGACCTAAGATAGAAGCCGCTCCATCCTTTCCGTTAATGCGCCACCCGGTATGTGAAAGTATGTTAACAATTTGCATTCGTTCAACTTCTTCCAGGGTTTGTATATTTGTTGTGGAAAATAGAGGTGCTGTCTCAGGTTTATCCGCCACATGCAAAATATGCCCCTGGCATAAGATAACTGATCTTTCAATGACACTTTCCAACTCACGTATATTGCCGGGCCATGTATAATCTTGCAATATTTTTATTGTCTCTTTAGAAACAGATGAAATCTGTTTCCCGTATTTTTTCGCATATTTTTCAATAAAGGCTATTACCAAAAGAGGTATGTCTTCTTTGCGCTCGCGCAATGGAGAAACGATGATGGGAAATACATTTAACCGATAAAAAAGATCCTGCCTGAAGCGTCCTTTACGAACCTCTTCCTCGAGATTACGATTTGTTGTTGCAACGATACGCACATCTGCTTTGATAGTGTTGGAAGCGCCAAGACGTTCAAATTGGCCATGCTGGATTGCCCTAAGAAGTTTGGCCTGCATATCAAGAGGAAGTTCGCCAATTTCATCAAGACATAACGTAGAACCATTTGCAATCTCAAACCGTCCGATTTGCCTTTTATCGGCTCCGGTATAAGCCCCTTTTTCTCTGCCAAACAGTTCACTCTCTATAAGATTAGATGGCAGGGCTGCACAATTTACTACTATTATCGGACGATCTTTGCGGGGGCTCATGCTATGAACAGCATTTGAAATAAGTTCTTTACCTGTACCGGTTTCGCCAAGAACAAGAACGGTCATACTTGTTGGAGCAACCTGCTCTACCTGGTAAAGCACTCGTTTTATGCTTTCGCTTTCACCAATTATATCGGTATACTGATATTTTATATTTATCTTCTGGCGAAGATAAATATTTTCAGCTTCCAGTTGCTCCTTTAATTTATTTATTTCAGAAAACGCATCACGGAGGGATTTATCTGCTTTTCGGTTCTCCTCTATTTGATGCTCAAGCCGCTTATTAGCAATAAGAAGTTCATTAGTACGCTCCATAACCCTTGATTCAAGATCGATGTTTGCCTTTTCTAAAGCTTTGGACATAAGTTTTCGCTCGGTGATATCGGAAAACATAATTGCGAATTGTCCCTGCTGGGGACTGATAATCCATGTTTCAAAATATTTTTTCAACCCGGCAGAATAATTTTCATAAAGAACCGGTTCGCGTGTAACAGCAACTTTAGCATATATATCAAGCCAATATTTTTCCAAATCCGGCATAACTTCTTTAACGGTTTTTCCGATAATACTTTCGGATTTGATACCGGTTAACTCTGTAAATGCCGGGTTTACAGAAATGAAACGATATTCGATGGGGTTGCCTGATTTATCAGAAATGACTTCGTGAAGTATAAAACCCTGAGCAATATTTTCAAATAGTAATCTATACTTCTCCTCACTCTCTCTAAGTGCTTTATACGCCTGCCTGCGCTCAAGCTCACCTGAGGCCCGGATTGCAACTAATTTCAGTAGAGATTCTGCAAGTTTTGTATCTTTAAGAGATCTGCACCCGATAACCGTAATCAGACCGATAGTTTTACCCTCAGAACTCCATAGAGATGCTCCAACATAGCTTTCGGCTTTTATCTCCTGAAGGATTATATCATCCGGGAATAAACGGCTTACATTTTTCGGAAAGTGGCATATTGCCTTGCCCACTACATCATTGCATGGCGTTCCTTTAAGAGCATAAGATATATTATCATCATGATTTCCATTGGAATACACAGCCAAGGTGTTTGCCGACAAACCGTCTTCCGATAAACGGCTAATAAAAACATATTCCATTGTGAGTGTTTCTGCCAAATAACATGCCAGTGACTTGAAGAAATCTTCACCTGTAGCAGGCAAACCGCACTGCAACAAAAATATCTGGGCATTTTCAATTTGCTTGCGTTCGGTTATGTCCTGCACTATGCCTACAGACCGGATGGGCTGTCCGGAGAGATCATAATCGGTTCGGCAAACCTCATACAACCATTTGATTCGTCCGTCTTTCATCAGCAGACGATGTTCTATTTCATACCTTGACTTGTTTTTAACCGATTCGGTATAAGCCTTATTAATATCTTCCCGGTCATCAGGATGGATAGTCTTTAAGAAGGCTTCATAAGATGGGTTGAACATAGCCGGCTCTATTTCAAAAATTTCGAAAACCGTATCCGACCATTTCAGCTGTTTGGTTAAAAGGTTATATTCCCATCTGCCCATTCGGGCAATGCTTTGGGCTTCTTTTAGATTTTGCGCATATTCCCGAAGATTATTTTCTGCTTTTTTGTGTTCTGTAATATCGAGCCCATAAACATTTATATAATCAGCCTCAATGATAGGCGCAAATGTAAGAGAATAGACTCGTCCCTCACATTCAACTACAGTGTATTTAATTAATTTGGAATCAAAAACATCAAGACTTAATTTGCGCCAGTAGGAAGGCAAAGAACTGCCTTGTTCACACTTCCACATTTTCATTAAAGGTTGGGCAGAATTATTCGCATACAGCACAACACCTGCATTTGTAATTCTTAATACTGGATTAGGGTTTTCGTTTGGAAATTTTGAGAGGCTATCAATCGTTTTTTCCGTCAGATTGCGTTTTGCAGCATCTTTTTCTAATTCTGCTATTCTTTGTTCTAATTCGTTGTAGGTTGATTTTTCAGGCATTTTTATTGTATGATAAAAATTAAGTTTTTGTAAAAATCATATAACCCGCCATACCGCTCAAATACAGTATCGAGAGCACAATGATTATGTTATTTTTAATACGAGTTTTCCTGCAACTCTTCCGGTTTCACTTCGAATATGTGCTTCACGAATTTGATCTAAAGAATAGACTTTTTCAATCACCGGATGCAATTTGTTATTTTCTGCCAATTCTTTTAGTTTATTCAAATCCATTGCGTTCAGTTTAGCAAAAACAATTTTAATTTTCTTGAATCCTGTTAAATTAGCTATAAGCCAAGAGAGCATGATCTTAAAACCAGGGACAGGAGTAACATAGCTTCCTTTCGGTTTTAAGGCTGCCTTTGCCTGTGAAAAAGAGATATTTCCTACTGTATCAAAAAAGATATCATAAATCCCTTTATTTTTAAATACATCTTCTTTTCTATAATCAATAACTTCATCGGCACCCATTTTTTTTACTAATTCAATATTCTTTGTACTGCACACTCCGGTAACTCGGCAGTTAAAAGCCTTTGCAATTTGTAATCCGGCAAAGCCGACTCCTCCCGAGCATCCATTGATAATAATATGATCGCCCGCCTTTAGCCCGCCCTTGTACACTAAGGATTGATATGCCGTCAAACCTACAACCGGTATGGATGCCGCTTCTAAAAAATCAAGATTTTGTGGTTTAAGGCCGATTTCATTATTCTTTGCTTTGAGAAATTTTGCATAAGCTCCGCCTTTCATTGAGTTTACAGATCCCCATACAGCATCGCCTTTATTATAACCTTTAATATTATTCCCTGTTTCAACAACAATTCCGGAATAATCTCCTCCTAATATTTTAGGAGGCTTGATCCCAGTTATAAACTTCATCATTCCTTTTCTGATTTTCCAGTCCACCGGATTTACCGAACTTGCATGAACCTGTACCAGGATTTCATCCTCTTTGACTACCGGGATTTCGGCTTCCTGATACTTCAGCACTTCTGCCGTACCATATTTATCTGTCACAACAGCTTTCATTAATCCTTTCATCTGAAAAACCTTCCCTTTTGAAGAGTAAACTGTTGTCTGAAAACAAAATTTAATATTTACTGTTATAATATATGCTTTACACGCTCTTTTTTAATTCTCTGAAATCAATTCCTGCCGGGCTTTGATATACTCTAAGATCAAACTCAGGAACTATAGCAAGTATATGATCAAAAATATCAGATTGGATAGCTTCGTAGTTCGCCCATGCCTTATCTTTGCAGAAAACATATATTTCAATTGGCACTCCGCACTTTGTGGGAGTCATCTGCCGGATAATGAAAGTCATTTCCTGATTTACCATAGGATGGTTCTTTAAATAAGCAACCACATAAGCACGGAAAGTTCCAATATTGGTTAATTGTCTTTTGTTTGCTGTACCGGAATCCTCAAGATTATGCAATTTATTGTATTCAGCCAATTCTTTCTTTTTATGCTCCATATATTCTGCAATATATCTTATTTGGGAAAATCGGTCCACCATTTCAACCGTGCAGAATTTTATAGTATTTATATCAATACAAACCTCTCTTTTAATTCTGCGTCCACCCGATTGCTGCATTCCGCGCCAGTTTTTAAATGATTCGCTGATAAGAGCATAGGTAGGAATTGTGGTTACTGTTTTATCCCAGTTTTGCACTTTTACGGTTGTTAAAGCAACCTCCAGGACTGCGCCATCAGCACCATATTTGGGCATTTCAATCCAGTCTCCATGCGCCAGCATTTTATTAGCCGAAATTTGTATACCGGCCACAAAGCCTAAGATTACATCTTTAAAGACCAAAAGAAGAACTGCCATAAACGCGCCCATGCCGCTTATGAAGTAAATAGGTGTTTTGCTGAATATTATTGAAATAATTAAAATAACAGCTATGAAATAAACCACGATTTTTAAGCTCTGAATAAAACTTTTAATAGGAACTTCTTTAGAAGCCTCTCTGGAGCTATATATATCAAGAACAGAATTCAAGAATGAATCAAGAACCATAATACTGATAACAATCATATAAACATACACAGCATTTATGCATATGGCTATGACTCGCTCACTTCCCTCAAAGGCAAGAGGCAAAATAAAATAGAAAATAGCGGCGGGTGCAAAATGAGATAGTTTTTCAAATACTTTGCGTTTATGGAAAATATCGTCCCAATTGCTTTTGGTTCGGGCAATTATGCGGTCTACAACATTTATAATAATCCGCTTGGCAATAATATTTGCTATTATACTGAAAATGATTGCAAGAACTATTAAAATACTTCTTGTTAATAAACCAGCATTCTCAAGATTTACCCCATGAGAGACCAATAATTCATTAATAAATTCTGTCATAATAAACCTATAAGATTCAAGTTAAGTGGTTTTAATCTGAAACATCTGAGCCACTTTCAAAACGTTTCAGTTTGGTCAAGTTCAAGGCGGGAGTTCAACCGCCAGAATACATTAAGTATTTCGAGG
The DNA here is from genome assembly GCA_043825875.1 of Pseudomonadota bacterium. Classification (GTDB taxonomy): domain Bacteria; phylum Desulfobacterota; class Desulfobacteria; order Desulfobacterales; family RPRI01; genus RPRI01. The sequence goes on from JBDRRF010000066.1 coordinate 8,825, forward strand.
ATAGCGCTAAAGGTTAGCGCTTATGCTTCACTACGTGTCACTTCGTGCGAAATTTGAGCCCAACGCAGAGATCGGCTGAAATGGGGCGTTTTGAAACTGGCTCATCTGACCATGATAATATCGGCACAATTAACTTCTATAAAATACAACCACATATGTCAAGTATCCTCTGCACAATTATCCTCTGCACAAACATCCATGACAACCCCATGCCGACATGGCCGTCTATCAAAGATACAAAAAAAGTTTATTATTTAATCAATCTGTAGGCTATCTGTAAGTAATTATGTATTAAGTAATACTGGTGTAAGCGGCAGGAAAGAGCTAAGTAATTCATGAATTACATGTCAATATCTTCAACCATTAAATTCACAATTTATGGAGGCAAGCATGAAAACAAGTAAATTCGCCCGTAAAACCGGCAAAGTATTTATTCCAAGTGCAAAAAAATTCACGCCCAATCAGAAACCAATTCAACCGGACATCATTGATAGAAATAATTTATCGGTCAATGAACTGGTTAATCCGCAAACTCTACATCCATACAAGTTTTGTCATACAAATCTTAAGCAAGGATGTTATTCCATTTCAATAACAACAAGTTCTATGACTTTTTTAAACCGGGGATGGCGTGGCACGATTCGTGTTGAAAAGGCAGATGACGGAATCTGTATTTCGGGTGACCTATATACAGTAAGGCGATATATGGTTATGAGTAAAAAAGTCCTTGCCGGTACAAAAGAGTATAAATTGGCAAAACCCGAACTAAGAAATATTGAACTTCTCTATGAAAACAGATTATTTTCGGAATATCCGGTTTTTAAAAAGAAGATCCCTGTTTATTCCCGGCGCAGTTATTATGCTTTCCTTTTAGGAACATCGGCACAGCTATATGCTATATCACACAATAATAATCCATGTTCTTTCAACCTTGATTTTGATCTGTACGAATTTGATCATGATGATACCGGTTATGAAGGCACATACCCAAATGCCCCTACAAAGGCAATCCGGCTTGTTCTTCAGCACACAGATATCGATAATCGCTATACCGGAAAAATGTTCGAAGGCGAAACTGAACTCGGCACGGTAACTATGGAATGGGTTTCAAGCTATTTCCGAAAGGCTTATTTGGACATCCATACCCTGCAAGGAGCACAACCACCTCAAGGTGTTGATGATCCGGATAGTACTGACACAGAAACTTTCAGGACCATTTTTGCTACCGCAGGTTGGGACTTGTCTGCTTCATACAAAACACCTGACATTACTATTCCGGCCAGCCTTGCCGGTATCCAGGCCTCTGCTGATTGCTGGAATCGCGAAAATTCCCATGAATTACTCGAAACTGTGTCGACTTACGATCCAGCAGTTTTAGATAAAAAATGGAAAGTACATCTCATAGCAATTGAAGGAAGGCTTGGATGCAGCCGGGGAAGAATGTTTGATAATGAGATTGATGCTGCCGACATAGGCGATGTCAATAATGTAGCACGTGAAGGCGCAGTTACATACAGTGATGATGGTTACAATCATGCAAATTTTGGTGACAATGAAAATGATTTGCAAAAAGATACGCCGCGGGCATTTATTCGTAGTGCCGCCCATGAAGTTGGACATGCTTTTAATATGATCCATCAACATGACGAAGCCGTTAACGATAATTCTATAATGACAGTATCACCAGGTGTGGCAGGTGTATTAAATGCTGACGGGCTTGATTTTCCGGAAGATATTGATCTTTCATTTAACGCGCTTTGTCGTCATCACCTGATTCATCGCCCTGATCCGTGGGTACGTCCCGGTGCGCTTGAGTTCACCGGAAGTTTAGTCGGCACTCCCGAAGCAGATGATGTTTATTTTTATGATTCTTCGCAACTAAAGATGGAGCTTACCCTGTCTGGTAAAAATATAAAACTGGGAGAAATACTTAAAATCTCCTGGAAAATTACCAATACATCAAAGAATCCCATTGATTTTCCTGAGCGAGTAACCGACAGTTCCTTTACTGCCCGCGTCAGTATTACCTATCCCGATGGCTCGATAAGATTTGTTCGCCCGGTAGATGTGAATGCCGACATTGATAATCCGCTTATACCGTTAAACTCCGGCCAATCCCGCACATCTGAAACAACATTATTTTGGAATAAAAAAGGGTTTGCTTTCACCAATCCTGGAAAACATATCATTGAAGTAAATATTTTGTGGGCTGATGAAGGGTACCATTCATGCGTTAATGCATCTGAAGATATCTGGGTAGATTACCCTGTAACAGCTAATGAAAATGAAGTCGCCTCGCTTATTCTGCATAAAGATGTCGGACGGTATGTTGCGCTAAAAGGCAGAAAGCCTATCAAAGAGGCAATACAACGAATCGAAAAAGTAATCTCCAACTATAAAACACACCCTGCAAGCGGGGCGCTTAAAGATATTCCCGGACACCGCTATTCGCTGGTCAAGCTGCCGGCAAAAACGAAAGTAATTAAGCCGGTTTCAAAAAAACAATAAAAGAAATTAAGAACAAATAGTCAGTACCACCGGCTTAGCCGATGGTACTGACATATATACTATCCTTAAGCATTCTACGCACAATCTATAATTTCTTTAGACACTGATCTACTAACAGGGTAACCACATTTAGCTTTTTCATACACTCTGTTTGGGTCAACATTAAGTATGTTGAGAAAATATATTATTGCAAAAATTCACTTAATAGATTATATACCATCCTAATTTAATTTGATAAAGCAACATCAAGTCTTCCGTAACTAAACAAAAACAGTTAATACTAATTCTTCCAATCTTTCTGAATATCACTGGATATCACGCAGAATACGGAGACACCCTATGCTTTATAATTACTTGATTAAGTGTACATTTCCGCATCATCGTTCTGCGGTTTGTAAATCCTTTAAACATCTGAAATAAGGAGGATTATAATATTATGCGTATCACCATATCCCTTATAATTATTGCAGTTATGGGTATCATCGCCTGGAAAAAAGGTTTTAGGCCGTGGTTATGGATTCTTGCAGGAGGTATACCTGGTCTTATCATTTTGGCATTTATGCCGTCTGCCACAGTCGATGGACTTGATGAAGCAATACGGGAAAGACGACGTAAAGCGGGAAATCTTGTAGGCACTATCTTTTCTTCAATTGCCATCATTCTCGCCATAACGGTGGTCATACTTTTATTTACAGTTAAAGATATTCAATTTCTGCTTAATTTAATGTATGCATCTCTCGCTCGTTTACCCTGGATTATAGCTTGCCTTGTAGCCTTTGCGTTTATCATCGTGCATTGGCATAAATCTCCAAAAGCATCGTTATGGGCTGCAAGAGGAGTAGGGTTGGTACTGATCTGCCAGCTCATTGGCTCTGCCAGCACCCAGTTCGTTTTCTACGCAATGAAAAATTTCGAAATAGCAAAATCAGAAATTGCGATGATGAATGCAATTATAGGGGTAGCATTGACGTTGTTAAGTATATTAGCCTGCTCGTTTCTGATAGTTGGAGTATATTCCGACCGAAAAACTGAGTCTGTGATTCCTGTGAATAGTATATCACCGTAGAGAAATAAAACATTCACGGCATAGAAAGTGTTGCTGTGGCTGGCCTCAAGAACAGTTTTGAATCCATTAGCCATATAATCTTTCCTTACAATGAAGAAAGGATAAGTGACATTGTTCTTTCTATGCTTGTTGATAAATATCTTATTATACTGGCATTTACAAATATATTATTGCAAATATTAACTTAATAGATTATATACCTTACTAATTTAATTTGATAAAGTAACATTAAGCTTTGCGTAACTATACAAAAATAGTTTAATAATAATGCATTCAATCTTTCTGGATATCATGCTGAATGTGGTGATATTCAAGCCTGTATAACCTTGTTACGTGTGATCAAATTTCTTAATGGAAGAGATGGGGAAGTTGATGGCAATGTTCGCTGAAGACAGTGGCTTCGGCGATCCAGAGGCACGGCAAAATGCTGAGCTACGCATCTATCTTTTTCTGTCTCAACAGCAGAGCAAGAATTCCAGCCAACTCAACTTGCTGATGTTATTACTTGTGGTTGTCGGACTGCTCAATGCAGTTGTACTCGCATCTCAAGTTTGGGGTAATTGAGCCTTACATTCTTTTAAGATCGTAATACCTATCCTGGTATAAATAAATACTCTTGACATTTATAAACAATTTGTTTATAAACTTACTATGATTCAAACTTTTGCTTCATCCGAAACGGAACGCTTCTTTGCTACCGGAAAATCGCGCCGCTTGCCGCAGGATATACTCAAACGTGCAGCGATGCGCTTGACACAGTTGGACGGCGCCATACGCCTCGAAGACTTGCGGGCTCCCCCTTCTAACAGACTTGAGGCTCTAGTTCATGATCGTGCTGGTCAATGGAGTATTCGCATTAACGATCAATGGCGTATCTGCTTCCGCTTTAAAAACGGAGACGCATATGACGTTGAAATTGTCGATTATCACTAAAGGAGAAAATATTATGGTTAAAAATGGTTTGCCTGCAATTCATCCGGGAGAATTTCTGGCTGAAATCATAGGAGAGATGGACATATCGCAAGCTGCGTTCGCGCGCGCTATCGGGGTATCACCCATGCGGATTTCGCATGTTATCAAGGGCGATCGTCCGGTGACGGCGGAACTGGCATTACTTATTGGACGTGCGTTCAACCAGTCACCGCAATATTGGCTCAATCTTCAGGCGTCTTACGATTTAAAAATCGCGGAGATCAATATCGGAAAACGCCTCACTAATGTCCATTCATTAACGCATGCTTAATTGCCTATTGAGCAATATCTGCGAATTCTATCAACCAGGGGTAGTATTAGGGTATTAAACTATTAAACTTAATTATATTGCAAATAAGATACAGAGTAATCGCATGCTAAAAGGTCGTGCCAATAGAATTAAAAAGAGAATAATAAATATTTAAGATGCAACCCTAATATGTTCAGAAAGACAAAGAAGGAGCTTGCAGGGGGAAAATCCGGGAGTATGCAAAGGAAGACAAGGAAGGAGATTATGATAGACTACAGTGAATTGACCGCCCGTGAGCTGCTGTCGTGCATGGCGCTGGGTAAAGCCCTTACTTCCGAGCTGCGCTCTGAAGAGCTTTTCAGCATAATCCTCCATAAAATCTCTGAATTCCTTCCGGCTGAGAATTGGTCATTGCTCCTTTTAGATGAGGCAGCAGGAGAACTTCGTTTTGAGGTGAGTGTTAATCTTAATCTTGAACAGGTGAACAATGTATGCTTGCCCCTTGGACAAGGAATTGCGGGAAAAGTGGCGCTGGAGCAAACGCCCATGGTCGTTGATAATACGATAAAATGTGAGTTTTTCTCGCCCCGGGTGGATCAAATCACGGGATGCTGCACAAGGTCCATTATCTGTGTCCCTCTTATTTTCGGCGGAAAAACTGTGGGAGTCATTGAAGTCGTGAATCCCAAAAGCTTAAAAGGTGATCCACTTCCGCTCCTTTCCATCATTGCGGATTACGCTGCCATCGCCGTCGAAAACATGCGCCGCTATCGCGAAATCCAAAATCTTGCGAGCCATGATGATTTGACAGGCCTTTACAATACGCGGCACCTGTATAGAGTCCTCGGCAGCCTTGTCAGAACGGCCGAGGAGACTAGGGGCACCTTCTCTCTGATTTTTATGGACATCGATCACTTCAAGAAGGTCGTGGACACTTACGGCCATCTCAAAGGCAGCCAGGCCATTCAAGAGGTCGCCGGAACCATCCGGGAGTGCCTTTCCGAACCGTCATTTGGCGTGGCCTATGGAGGGGATGAGTTCGTTGCTGTGTTACAGGGCTTTGATAAGGCACAAGCATTAAAAAAAGCTGAGGAGATCCGCTCCAGGATGAAGCAGACCATTTACCTCGCCAGCCAGGGCCATCTTCTGCGTCTGAACGCGAGCTTCGGCATCGCAACCTTTCCCGATGATGCCGACGATGTGACCGGTCTTCTTGCTCTTGCCGATCGCGCGATGTTCAACGTCAAAGAAGGAGGGAAAGACGCTATCAAGTTGGCCTAATGGCTTGAAACTCAAGGGAGTAGAGAAACGGGAACAGGAGAATTATACTTGTCAACCTTAACTTCAAAAAGCTAATCTGGTAGCTAAAACTACTGCTTTTCATAATTTCGGCATCATATCGACCGAGAAAATATGCTGTAATGTCATTTCGAGGCAATAGCCGAGAAATCTTGAAACTCACAACTGTATTTAAAAAAGATTCCCAGCTTCGCTCGAAATAACAAATGAGTCGATACTCCTATTTTTTTGCGAACTGGGGTTTGGGCAACAACCCGTTACTTATAAACTATTGACAATATTTTTTATTTATATAGACTAATACATATTAGTATTTCTATTTGAACAGAGCATTTCCAAGGCAAATAGACAAAATAGATCAACGTCAGTTATGCTGCATATTTTATTCTCAAATAAAGACGTTGCGGACATCTAAAGATTGTACAGATTGTACTCGACGACGCCATACACGGCGGGGAAAAACTTACAATATGAAAGGAGCGAGCAATGGGAGACAAGGGTGGCAAGAAAGATAAAGACAAGAGCAAGAAACAAAATACTAAGAAACATAACCAAAAGGTCAAAGAAGCGAAGGATAAGCAACCGCAAAGATCCGTATAAGGGCGCCCCATAAACACATACACATACATGAGAGAATGGATACACATAAAGACTGAAAACCGGAAATTACTTCCATGGAATTAGTCGAACTTGGTTTTGACCTTTGGTTTAAAGACCAGGCCAGTGAACTATGTGAACCTGAACAGCGAATTGCACGGGTAACGGCGGTTGATCGAGGCTGGTATACCGTCAGGAATGAGCAGGGAGAAGTACCTGCCAAGGCAACCGGCAAATTCATGTATTCTATAAAATCGACAATTGATATGCCTTGCGTCGGTGATTGGGTCTGTGTGGATTACCACGATACTGATAATTTCGCGAGCATCCATAAGATGCTGCCAAGGAAATCGTTTCTGCGTCGTAAATCTGCCGGGAAAAACATTGAGTTTCAGATGATAGCAGCAAATGTTGATTTAGCCTTCATTGTTCAATCGTGTCATTATGATTTTAATGTGAGCAGGCTTGAACGCTATCTGGTGATGGCGAATGAAGGTTGTGTTGAACCATTGCTAATTCTGACCAAAACAGATTTGGTCAGTGCAGATGAACTGGAACAATTAATCTCAGAAATTACTGATATTGGGATTAACGCCAGGATTATTGCTATCAGCAATGTAACCGGAGCCGGTTTAGACCAGGTCAAAGAAATTATGAGCTTTGGAAAAACACACTGTATAGTTGGTTCCTCAGGAGTTGGTAAGTCTACGCTAATCAACCAACTCACCGGCCATGACACATTGAAAACAAGAACGGTAAGTACTTCCGGAGAAGGACGACATACGACTTCTCGCCGTCAGCTTATTGTTCTTGAGCAGGGCGCAATGTTAATAGATACGCCGGGAATGCGAGAAGTAGGCGTTTTGGGTGCTATTGAAGGAATAGATGACAACTTCGATGATATCCAGGAATTATCAGTGAATTGCCGATTCACCAATTGCGGCCACACGAATGAACCTGAATGCGCAGTTTTGAAGGCAATTGAAGGCGGCAAACTACAGCAGGAACGCTATGAGAATTATTTCACGCTCAAGAAAGAGTCAGAGTTTAACGAGATGTCATATACTGATAAACGGAAAAAAGGAAAAGCATTTGGAAAAGATGTTAACTCTGTAATGAAACATAAGGATAACCCCTGAATAAGAAAAGATCTTCATCAAGTTCCTTCCAGCCGAAACTAAAAAGTGCATTTGCTGTATTTCATTGTATATCATTTATTATTTCATCTTACAGGCCAGAGATAAAATTCCGATAATGGTTTATATCCCACTCCTATTATACCGTCTATCAAATATAAAACCCACGCGTAATCAACATCATACATACTTGTTGTTGAAGACCAGTAGAAATCCTGAACATCATTAAAAAGATGCTCAACCGGTAATGCCGGCGAATGTTGACTTAAATCTATTAAGCTTTCTAATTCAAGAATATTTGGAACCCGCCAATCATTGTAACCATATTTACTTTCCATGTTCATTTCTATCACTAAAGTAAAAACAGACTTCCAAGCTACTGCGTTTTTATTTAAATTTGCATCCTTCATCCATGTTAGATTAGTAGCATTGTCATATATAAAATTAGTATTTTCTGTAAAACGTTGTTTGCCGTAACTCAGGCCGGAGCAGTATTCACCGTCTTGCCCCGTATTATTACAATCTATAATAACTCCGCTTTCATCAAAACAATTCTTTTGTCCTGTTTGAAATACCCTGCTTTTGTTATGATTGTCTGCAATGCGAACCGGCCAGACCATATACGAACCGTATTTCATTCCTTTAAATACTCTTGCTCCACCTAAATGAATGTACCATGCCTGGTTTGGCAACCTGGCGCAAGTTGAAGATGTCCAGTAGTATCCGGGGAATACATTAATAAAAGGGTGACCGGCGGGAATACTTGGATTAATCATTTCATGGCTTATCAGGCTGAACAATTCTTTACGATTCGGAAGCCTCCAGTCGTTATAACCATAAAGTCCTGAAAGATTGGTTTCTTTAATAGTATTTAATGCTTCTTCCCAGCTCATAGGAAAATCAAATAAAGAAGCATTTTTTGCCCACATCAAACCTGTATAAGTATCAACTACAGTTTCATTTTCTGCTGAAAAACGGCTCATAAGTTCAAAAGTTTGTCAGGAAAAAGACATCGCATATTATTATAGGTTTAAACAAACGGGAGAAAAATTATATGAAAGATTTTGGTGATTACTATTTAAAATCAGGTTCTCTAACTTGTTACTTTTAACACGTCATTTAATACTTTACTCAGTGCATTATCACCAAAAGGTTTTGGCATCATGCCTTTGAAACCATATTCACGAAAATTTGACATAATCGGATCATCAGAGTAACCACTTGACACAATGGCCTTTACTTCAGGATCTATCTCAAGCAATATCTTTATTACATCCTTTCCTCCCATAGCACCGGGAATTGTCAAGTCCAGGATGACGGCATCATAGGGTTTTCCGGACTCCCAGGCTTTTTTATATAATGCAATCGCCTCATCACCATCTTTTGCGAACTCTGCTTCATATCCCAGCATATCCAGCATTTCTCCTATCATTAATCTTAAATATTTATCATCATCCATTATAAGTATTTTACCCTTGCCTTTTAACAGGACAGATTCTTCTTTCAGCTGAATTTCTTTTCCGGAAGCAGGCAGGTAAATGTAAAATGTGGTTCCATAACCTAAACGAGAGTTTACCGATATGTGCCCGCCGTGCTTTTTGATAATAGAATAGGCTGTTGCAAGTCCGAGACCTATTCCCGTTTGCTTGGTTGAAAAATATGGATCAAATACCTTTGGAAGATACTTTTCATCTATGCCCATCCCATTATCCTTAATAGTAATCATGATGTATTTGCCCGGTTGTAAAGGGAGGCCATGCTTTTCTTCAATTAATTTATTTTCGGCACGAATCTGTATGATGCCACCATCCGGCATAGACTGGTTTGCATTTATAACAATATTGTTAATAACCTGGCTTATCTGTCCAGTATCGATCTCAGCTGGCCGTAGGTCTTTTGCAATAGAGAAATCGCATCTCGATTTTGAGCCGGTCAATATAAAGCGGGAAGACTCTTCCAGAATTTTTGCAATTGAATAAACTTCCTTTACCGGTGCTCCACCTTTGGCAAAAGTCAACAATTGCATTGTTAGCGCCTGTGCCCTCTTAGAGGCAGCTTCCGTCGCACTCAGAAGATCAAATATCTTATGGTCGGATTTTATACTCATCTTGGCAAGGGAAATATTTCCTAAAATCACTGTCAGTATATTATTAAAATCATGGGCTATGCCTCCTGCAAGAATACCGACTGATTCAAGTTTCTGAGACTTCTGAATATCTTCTTCCGTCTGTTTGCGCTCGGTGATGTTGTCGAACATCACAACAAAACACTCCTTACCAGGAGAATAGACCGAGAAGTCAAACCACATGTTCATGACGTTAACATAGTATTCGAAGCGCTCAGGCCGGCCGGTCAATGCCACAATGGCAAATCGTTCTAACAATTCAGGATCGGCTTTTTGGATACCGGGAATGACCTCTGAAACATTCTTACCGACAACATTCTTAAATCCTGTCTGGTTTTGGAATGCGTTGTTGACAACAAGATAGACAAAGTCATGCGGTCGACCGTTCTCGAAAAGCATCCGGCAATACGCGAATCCCTCCAACATATTTTCGAAAAGAGTCCGATAGCGCGTCTCGCTCTCACGAAGCGCTGTTTCTCTTACCTTTAAGGATTCAGCCATATTATTGAAAGCTTTTGCAAGTTCCCCTATTTCATCCTCTGTCTCAACAGGTACCGCCTCGACCACTCCTTCCATTCCTAATATTTTAACACTTTTAATTAATCTATTAAGAGGTTTTATTATTCTATTTAATGCGATGTATGCAGTTGCAGAACCAATTATCAGGAAAACAATACCCATCAGGATGCTTTTAAATAAAATATCATTGAACTGCTTATGCAGCATTTCCTTATCCATCGTAATCTTGACAAATCCAATAAGACGGTCACTTCTCTGAAGGGGATTTTTAACAAAAAACATGGATTCTTCCACAAGGTGACCTGAGCTTGAGATTACAGGCGCCCAGAATTCTACATGGCTCTTATCCTCAAGATAAAAAGGGGAGAGAGACTCCCTCATTTTATCAAATATTTTTATTCTTCCTGATTCATCTCTATCACTTGGTTTTTCTGGAATTCTTGTTTTAAATCTTTCTTTACTCTTTAAAAGCTTCCCATCAAGATTGAACACAGAAACATCTAAGATATTTTCCTGTTGCAAAATTCCCTCAGCAGGACCCTCAAGCAGTTCTTTATTTTCCGAAAACACTCCAATCCTTGAGTTATAAGCAAGAACGCTTGCAAGTACTTTTCCATCTCTTATAAGATTGTCTGTGAGGGTGTTAATTTGGTTATGAATAAAGAGAGAAGTGAAAGAAACAGAAATAGCAAAGATAAAAAGGGTAATTGCAACAAAGACCTTTATGCGGAAATTTTCATTAATAATTTTAAGTAAATTCAAACTCATTTCCTTCCTTTAGTCAATGATCCTTGCTTTCCTGATAATATTTTCTTCAATATTAATTCCTAATTGTTTTGCTACATTAAGATTAATCGTTATAATTGCCTTTCTTGCATCTATCTGCTTACCATTCATTATATTACTTCCTGAGAGTATCTTTTTAGCCACCTCTCCTGCCTGAGAACCCATATCAAAAGCATCTACACCTATAGACATAAGTGCTCCAACCTCCACATACTTTTCTGAAAAGGCAAGGATGGGGATTTTATTTTCAAGGGAGAAGAGAAGCATAAATTCAACTGTTTCAGGGGTAATCACCGTTAGATCCGGGAGTATCCAGAAGGCATCTATCTTTCCTTCCATATCTTTTATTAATTGAGGAACATCCTTAGAAATATAAACCTGCTTAGCAACCAGTTGAATACCAAGTTTTCCAGCGGCATCTTTTGACTCTTTTGCAAGATGGCCTGTTCTATCTTTGTCATATAAAAGGCCGATAGCTTTTATTTCAGGCATTACGGATAGGAGAGTAGAAAGCTGCTCTTCCTGGGATATATTCATGCCGACACCGCTGATATTCTTTTCTCCTGAAAGTATGGACCATGGATTTAAGACCATGACATATATAACGGGAATATCTTTAATCCTTTTTACCTTCAAGAGTGCATTCACCCCTATTGCAAGAATCATATCAGGACTGATCTTATTGATTTCCCCTACAACATCTTTACCTTGCAATTCTGAGATGATTAGCCTTTTGATCCGGGCATCACAAGTATTTTTGAACCCCTCAATAGCATCTTCGTATGGCTGTACCCTGCTGCTTTGGACAACCACAACCTCTTGCCCGGCCCGGGCTAAACCCTGGCAAACAATTAAAAATAATATAATAACTAGTAAAGAAAGATTTCTTATCACAATATTATCATAAGTCAGCTTGGAATTTGTAACAACGGCGCTTAGAGTTTTTATAAAGAAAATAAATTAATAACTTGAAAAAGATTAATAATGTTGCTAATAAATTATTAACATAAATTATTTGTTCTGAAAACTCTTTTTATGAAGAAACCAGAAATGATTTATTCATGTAGCCATTTTCATAAAATATGCATCTTCTTGCTTTGTTTTGTCCTTACAATGACTCCCTTTTGCGGGGCTTTCGCTGCCCAGTCTCAAGACGAAATGGATGTTCTTCGCCTGTTTTATAAGGAAAAAGACCTAGTTGTGTCTGCCACCAGGCATCCTAAACCCATTTCCCAGGTTGCGGAAAACATCACGGTTGTCACTGCAAAAGAAATAGAGGAGATGAATGCCCATACTGTAGCGGAAGTCCTTGCAAGAATTCCCGGCCTTTTTGTTGCTTTCAGCCAGGGCGCAGGAATCTTTGGCTCTACCTCCCTTACAAAAATTCAGGGTTCTGAAGACAGGCATGTTCTCGTCCAGGTTGATGGGGTAACCTGGAATTTTTTAAATAGCGGAGCCGCCGAAACCAATTCAATCCCTGTTGGCATTATAGAACGCATCGAGGTCATCAAAGGTCCCGCATCATCGGCCTGGGGCTCAGCTCTTGGCGGTGTGGTTAACATCATAACAAAGTCACCAGGAAGCGCAGAAAGACCTTCCGGTACCATAAGCGGCTCTTATGGTGAGAAAAATACGCAGGATTACAGAGCCGAGATCTCGGGAAAAGAAGGGGTTATAGGCTATTATCTGTATGCCGGCAGGCAATATACCGAGGGTCAGATGCCTTCAATAGACTTTGATACCCATAGCTTTTATTCTAAATTTCATATCCCTTTTTCAGAAAATGTTGCGGTGGGTCTGAGTGCGGGATACAGCGATCCGCAAAATGGCCTCGGCGATTTTGATAGTGGAGATTTCAGCTCAAAAAATAGCAGCCGCACATTTTTTACAACCGTCTCGCTTGATGCATCTCTTACCGGGGAGCTTGATTTCAACATATCCTTCCACCATTTCAAACAAAGAAGCGATATAGTAAATAATTTCCTTGGACTGGGAGGTTTCAGCACACCCGGTGAATTATATTTAGATAGCCTTTATGATGAGAAAACTACGGGAGGAAGCGGCAAATTTGTATGGAAGTCCGGAAGGCACACCGCTGTTTTAGGTGTAGATGCTGACAGGGGAAAGCTTGATCAGTCACTTACCTCAGGAGCACTTCTCCAATTATACGGCGCCCCGGCAGAATCGACTGTACATCCCGATGTCGAACGGTGGGCGGTATATATCAACGACACCATAGTAATCGACAGATTGTCAATCACACCCGGCATCCGGTATGATCATAACAGCATTACAGGCTCCTTTACAAGCCCCTCTCTGGGAGCTACCTATCGGCTTGGTGAAGATTCAATTTTAAGGGCTTCTGTAGCAAGAGGCTTTACCATACCTCCCCTTTCCTGGACCTCAGGTGGAGGATTGTTCCTTGATCCGAATTCGTCTCTTAAGCCCGAAAAAGTCTGGTCGTATCAAACAGGTTTAGAATCAACAGCTTTAAAGTACCTCTGGGCCAAGGCTACGGTGTTTCGCCATGATATAAAAGATGTCTTGAAAAAGGAGCCGTTTGCAGGAGGAGCGCCGGTATTTAATGACCTTTATATTAACAGCGGTTCAAGCAGGCGTCAGGGGATTGAACTTGAAGCCGAAACAGTCCCGGTGTATAATTTTTCTTGCCGGTCGGGATTTGCCTATGTGGATATAGATCCTGACAACGAGTTCGGAGCTTCCGAAATCTATTCCTGGAATATCATTTTTAAATATGATGACAAAAAATCCTTTCGTGCCCAGATCTTTGGCCATTATGTATGGTGGGACTTAGATCCTTCAGCTGGGGCAAGCTATGATGATTTAATCTGGGATTTAAACCTTAATAAAAAAATATGCTCTTACAAAAGAACTTCTACGGAAATATTTCTTACGGCTCATAACATCTTTAACGGGTCTCAATATACCTTTAGCGATATTCAAAACCCCGAAAGATGGGTTGAGGCCGGGTTGCGCTTTTCATTTTAATGTTGCATAACTGTTAAAGACGTGTTAAAAGCGATTCTATAAAAATCTTTAAACTTTCAGATGCATGCCGAACTCGATGAGCCTGCCCCGGTAAGATATAGGTCGGGGGTATCCAAAACATCTTAGATATAATGGATACTGGCGTTTGCCAATATTACAATATAAAAGCGTTTTTCGAAATTTTAATGATTCTTTAAACGAAAAGACATCAAAAAAAGGAGGAAAGGCATGAAAGAAGAAAAAGCAAAAGAAACTAAAGAAGAAATAATGGTACTTGATGAAGGTATTGATGTAGATGATACAGTCGATATGGGTATAATGTGTTGTTCCGGTGCATTAGCTCCTTTTAGATGATTAATCTTAACAAAAAGGAGCGGCAATAGCACTGCCTCTCCTTTTTGTTAACTTTCTCTGGACACTATGCTACTTTCCCGCTACCTCAAGGTATATCCTTACGGAGAAAGCGATGATGAATTGTTGCTTTTTTCTACCCGTAAGATGTCAAAAATTCTCCTTAATAAAGAAACCTATCAGGCCATTGAAAATAACGGCGGGCTTTCTGCTTCAGATGAGGCTCTTTTATCAAAGCTTGGCATGATAGTTCATGACCGGGAAGTGGAAAAGATAGACTTATTTAATTTTTTGGATGAACTTAATGTAAAAAATAACGGATTGCATGTCATAGTTGTCCTTAATTTGGACTGCAATTTTGCCTGCACATATTGTTATGAAGGGGGCATGAAGGGAAAGCTCTATATGTCAGATGAAACTGCGGATAATCTTGTAGATTTCATCAAAAATAATTTCCCTCCCCATAAAAAATCTCTTCTTATAGATTTTTTCGGAGGAGAGCCTCTTTTGAGCATTGACCTTATTAAACGTATTTCCCAAGCATTAAAGTCATTTATCGAAAGCAGAGGAGCCTCTTACAGCTTTACCCTTGTAACAAATGGTTCTCTCTTTACAAAAAAGACAGCAGAAGAATTAGTTGCATTAGGGCTTGAAGGCGTAAAAATAACTTTAGACGGCCCGGCCGAAACTCATAATCAATCAAGGCCTTTTAAATCGGGTGCCAAAAGCTTTGATACGCTCATTAAGAATATCAAAGAGACTTGCGATCTTGTAAAAATAGGCATAGGTGGAAATTTTACAAAGGAAAATTACGAAAAATTTCCTTTACTTCTTGATTATCTGGCAAGAGAAGGGCTAACGCCGGATAAAATTGCCACGGTAAAGTTTGACCCTGTAATGAAACAGCCTGAAGGGAATTTTTCGCCTCCCGAATATGCAAGCGGCTGTACTTCAGTTAATGAGCCATGGCTGATGGGTGTTGTTGCGTACTTGCGGGAAGAGATTTTAAAAAGAGGATACAATACGCAAAAGATTATGCCCATGACCTGCATGACAGAATCTACAAACTCCTATGTGGTTAATTTCGATGGCGTTATTTACAAATGTCCGGGTTTTATTGGCAAAAAGGGCTATGATGTTGGGACTCTTTTGACAGGCGCAAAAGATTATGCTGCTTATAAGCCCACCATCTGGAAAAATGAGGAGTGTTCCGGTTGTGAGTATCTTCCTCTTTGTTACGGAGGATGCAGATATATGACGTTTTTGCGCACTGGAACAATAGATACGGTGGATTGCCAAAAGGCCTACCTTGATGCCTCACTTGAAACATTGATCAAGCAGGACATTAAATATAAACTAAGAGCGGACAACCGTTGAGCAAATTAAGAGCCTTAAATCTACTGATATTTACCACTGTCAGCTTTATGTGAACTGTTATATTCGAACCAATAGATCCCTTTGCAGAAAACCCTTTCTCTTTTTAACAGTCATATTCTAATGAAATTATCCTCTTTCTTTGCACGATTGTTCTTCAAACATATAAGTTGTCTCCAGGCAGCAGAACAACGCTGTTGTGTCTTTAAGTTATCAGGAGTAGAGGGGGTATTAGGGATACTCCACATATTTATAATTTATATGGTATATAAATGTTATGCAAAGATATTCTCAGATAGCCTCTCCTGGAGCCACCATATCATCGGTGAATTTACTTTCTACATATATTCCCTCCGACCCCAATATTCCCGCTGTGTCAACTAATCCTTTTTAATCATATTTTGATTGCGCTTGGGTATCATTTTATTTGATGCAATTCTATACAAGTTGTGGCAGGCAATATTTTCTTGACATACTATCATTTTCTTTTATACTTTATACTTATAAAAGCAATATCTTATCTATTACAGGACATCCCCAATCGACAATGCAGCCACTTTAAAAAGAGGAACATCATGTCAATTGTTACAATATCCAGAGGATCTTACAGCCGGGGAAAGGAAATTGCTGAAAAGCTGGCCGGAGCATTAGGCTATGAATGTATTTCCCGTGAAATTATCCTCGAAGCTTCCGAGCAGTTCAATATACCGGAAATAAAGCTTGTACGGGCAATCCATGATGCACCATCTGTTCTGGACCGCTTTTCCTATGGCAAGGAAAGATATATTGCATTCTTCCGTGCGGCTTTTTTAAAACGCCTGCAAAAGGATAATCTTGTTTATCACGGCCTGGCCGGCCACGTCTTTGTGCAGAAAATCCCGCATATATTGAAAGTTCGCATTATCGCCAATCTGGAAGACCGGATAAACGAAGAAATGAAACGCGAAAATATTTCGGCTGAGCAGGCCCGTCAAATACTGGTCAAAGATGATGCCGAGCGCAGAAAATGGAGCATGGCGCTTTACAATTTAGACACATGGGACCAGCGGTTTTATGACATGACCCTGCATTTGGACACCATGGGCGTGGAAGACGCAGTTTCAACCATCCTTCATATACTTGAGCGCCCCTGCTTCCGAACAACTCCTAAAAGCCGGGAGCTGCTTGACAATCTGTCACTAAGTGCCCAGGCAGAGGCTGCCCTGGTAAATGAATTCCCGAAAGCAACTGTTGATGCCGGAAAGGGGGTTGTTTACATCAGTATCCGTGGATCTCTTGTTGATGAAAAAAGGATCAATACAAAAGTAAATCACCTAATCAAAAATGTTGCGGGTACTAAAAAAGTACACATCAACATTGTCCCGCATCATATAGAAGATTGATATATGAAATTTGAAAGATTTCAAAACACGCCTAATTCGGCAATAACTTATCTGCGGAAAATCTTCCCGTTCCTGCGCTGGTGGAATTTCATCGGATGGGATACGGTTCGGGCAGATCTTATTGCGGGATTAACAGGTGCGATTATCGTTTTGCCCCAAGGGGTTGCGTTTGCAATGATTGCCGGGCTGCCGCCGGAATACGGCTTATATACTGCTATGGTGGTTCCTCTGGTCGCCGCATTGTTCGGTTCATCCCTGCATCTGATATCCGGGCCCACTACCGCCATTTCCATTGTGATTCTTTCTTCCCTTAGTTCCATCGCCGCCCCCGGCTCAGTGGAATATATCCGGCTGGCCATCACTCTAACCTTTCTGGCCGGTGTTTTTCAGTTAGCATTCGGCCTGGCACGAATGGGAATTTTGGTGAATTTTGTCTCCCATACCGTGATTGTAGGATTTACGGCCGGTGCTGCTATACTGATTGCCACCAGCCAGATAAAGCATGTGTTCGGTCTCCACCTTCCGGGATCAGAATCCTTTTTTGCCGAATTAATGAATATTATTCGGGAAATCAGAGGTATAAACCCCTATGCCATGATTGTTTCCGCCGGAACTCTGGCTTGTGCCGTGCTGTTTAAATTATACCGGCCCCGCTGGCCGCGGCTGTTGATTGCCATGGTAATAGGCAGTCTGATCGCCGTGTCTATCGGTGCAGAATCCCATAATATCCGGTTGATGGAAAGTCTGCCCGGCCATCTGCCGCCATTTTCAATACCGGATTTTTCCTTAGATGCCATAAGATTACTCTCGCCCAAAGCGTTTCCGGTAGCGCTTATAGGTCTTATCGAAGCCCTTTCAATCGCACGTTCAATTGCGGCAAAATCCCGCCAGCTTATCGACAGCAATCAGGAGTTTATCGGCCAGGGGCTGTCCAATATTTTCGGTAGTTTTTTTTCCTGTTACGCGGGTTCCGGTTCATTTACCCGGTCCGGAATTAATTATCATGCCGGTGCAATGACACCGCTGTCCGCGGTTTTTTCCGCCGTGTTCCTGGCACTGATCCTGCTTCTTATAGCACCGTTAACCGAATACCTGCCAATCTCTGCAATGGGCGGGGTGATTCTGTTGGTAGCATTTAACTTGATTGATTTTCATCATATCCGAAGTATTATCAAAACCAGCAAACATGAAACAGCAATACTTCTTACAACATTTGCCGCCACCCTGATTTTTGATCTGGAATTTGCCATATACGGCGGCGTGCTAATGTCCCTGTTTCTGTATCTTAGCCGGACCGCCCATCCTGAGGTCGTTAGCCTTATTCCCAATCCGGATTCCCGCGGGCAATATCTTGCCCAGGGCGATTCTCAATGCCCGGCGTTTAAAATCATCCGCGTTGATGGACCTCTTTTTTTTGGCGCGGTGAACCATGTCGTGGAATATTTTCAGGCCATTGACAAACAACTTCCCCGTAAAAGCCATCTGCTGATTGTGGCCTGCGGAATCAATTTTATTGATATCACCGGTGCCGAAATGCTGGTCAATGAAGCCAGTCGCAGAAGAGGTCTTCGCGGCGATTTATACCTTTGTGGCCTCAAACAAAATGCCAGGAATTTTCTTAAGCGGGGAGGATATCTCGACAGCATTGGAGCTGATCATATTTTTGAATCGGAAACAGAAGCCATCAAAACAATCCTGTCAAACATTGATAACCCAGAATGCCGAAAATGCAAATCACCCCTTTTCAAAGAATGTGAGCACAGGAAGCAATTTGGATAATCAGAAAGTATTTTAGACTCCCTTTACTTTTAAAGTTGTTGCCAATCAACGACTCAAAAAGTTTTGTAAACAAAATAAAGCGCTAAAGTTTTGATCAACAATCAAACTGCGGGCACACCCGCAAAGGTCGGATTATGGGAATTAATCTTTTTAGTTCGTTTAAAAACTGGCGAAACCGTCTATTAAGGAAACTGGCCGTTCATCGTGAGCACAACAAGCAAGAAAAGGCCTTGATTAATGAAATTAACCGGATTCTCTCAGAGACCAAAACCAAAATTCCTCTGGTCCCAAATTATCTCAGTAAACTAAAAAAGCCTATTCTTCTCGCTCTGGAAACAATAACTTCAATGACTGCACAAATTCCAGGCCCCATAAACCTTGATCCGGCTCTCTGGGAAAAATCTCCGGTACCAAAAGCCATCTTTACAAGCCATGATGAATTTTTACGGTGGTTTGTCAATTGCAGCAGCGTGCAAAATGCCTTTAAACAATATAATTCGGACAAACTTTTCGGGTTGCTGGTTGCAGAATATCAAGAGAAGACTTCTTTTGGCGTAGACCGTACCGGCGAAATTATCCAGAAGGATGTTCAACAAAAATCAGTGTCTTTTGAAGATCCCATGATTGTAGTACTTCAGCCGGATCAAAAAACCGCTCAGAAAGAGTTGCAACACCGAATACTTGTCATGTTGTTTCTTAATGAGTTGGAGGAGATTGCAGACCTGAAATCACTGGAAAAAGAGCTTGAAATACAGCAGGACATTCTTAAGATAAAGCTGTCGGGAGAAAAAAAATATAACCCGGAAAAACCGGACACCAATAAATCTGCCAGTGAAGCAAAGCAGATTATAAATGATATTAACCGGAAAATAGAAGAGATCGGGAGAAACCCGGACACACCTGAAAGTCATCTCAGACACGTTACCGAAGTACTTACAAATATTGACCGGAATGTAAAAATGACACCATTTACGATTCGGGTAAATAGTCTTAGCATACTGGTTAAGGCATCCTCTTTAGAACCATTTGATGAACTTTCATTTGCAGAATGTACCTACACAGGGTCTCCCAAAAAAGCTGTTATTTGGGTGCAAATAGACAGGTCATCAAACAGGTCATCAATGACCGGAAAATAATTTTTCAGGGTTGCCCAACATAGTAAATATCATCAACCCGTTCCGTGTGGTTATGAGTATCAAACAAAAGAGCCAATTGCAAAACGCCCCATTTGGGCCGATCTTAAGCGTTGGGCTCAAATTTCGCACGAAGTGAAGCTTTAGCGCTATCCTCGAAATACTCAATGTATTCCTGTGGTTGAAATTTTCTCCCGCCTTGAGCTTGACCAAACTGAAACGTTTTGAAACCGGCTCTAAAGATCTTTATTTTTTTATCAGTTTAAAATAATCTTGACCCACATGTGTCTCTACCGGTTTGTTTTTTCCGATCATATCTATATCAAACCTGTATCCTTGTATATATTTTTCATTCAAAACTTCAACTGTATGCTCATTTGATCCGTCAACGGGATTTTCCATCGTAGTATTTACACGATTTACCTGGATAGCACTACCGCAATTCTTCTGAAAATACAAATAGCTCGGCACCTTTGACTTATGATTTTTACACCAGCGGTAGCAAAAACCTTCAAGGGTGTTTGGGTCATGAAATGTATTTATTGCAATAAGAAAATCCTTCATTGATGTAACCGAACTTAAGATCTTGACCAGTAATGATTCTTTTGAAAATATTTTAATTAACTTTGGATATTCCCTGGCTACATATTTTATAATTTTTGCTACCAATTCTTTTTTATATACGGTAGTATTCAGTTCAAACGGATATCTTGCATTGCTATTACGCCCTTTTTTCCACTTCAGCCTGTAAATCGTTTCGCCGCCAATATCTATCTTTGTTATTTGATCACTATCCTCTTTTAAGTTCAAAGGACTGAGTCTGAGTGAAAAACCAAAAATATCTTTTGAAAACTTCCCGAAAGTATTTTCTATAACGCCAAAATCAACAGAATCATAATATACAACATCATCGGTTCCAAACAAAATATACCTGGAATCTACCTGCCCGATTAAATTAACAAAATCATCATGAAAATTCTTTTCATTTATTACAATGCAATCAGAATATCGTCTAAAAAGCTCACTATACTGTTCATTAAATAGATTAGCTTTATATATTATATAAGTTTGGATTTTATCCCCTGGCATATGCCGGTAAAGGCTCTCAAGATAAGCCTCAAGCTGCAAAGGCCGGTTCATACTAAAAACAATATTGCTTACGGGTTTTATCATAATCATTCCAATTCAACGGACAGAAAAAATTCAGAATGCCCTTTACATTTAATATTATTACTTACGGATTATTTTAAGTCTTCCGGCATTTGCCAAGCAGGCATATTATCTTTTGTAACAAATACGGATTGGATTAGCCCGGCATAAAATCTTAAATCAAAAGGCCAGTATCTTATCGCTTTTTTGTATAAATATAATGCAGCCTTTCTGTTTTTCTTTTTTCTGTTTTCTCGTGCGACTCTGTAGTAACTGCGACCAATTTTTTTGAAAGCTGTTTTTCCGGCAACTACTTTTTCACCGCCGCCTCTGAAATAAAACCTTTCTAGTGCCAATATTTTGGAGCAATTTGTTCCCACAGATTTAGACAGACTGTCAGCACTAGTACCTCTTATCGCCTTAACATTTTTTACAAACAGTGCTTTCCCTTTTAGTGAAAGTCTTAAAATAAAGTCCGAGTCTTCTGCGTTATTCAACTGCGTATCAAAGTATAACCTTTTAGCAATGGCTTTTTTAAATACTAAAGCTGACGGCCATATCACACTGTTTACAAATAGTCTTTCAGTAATATTACCCGAAAAGCATCTTTTCTCGCTGTCATTAGCTACTATACTACCGTCGGGGTTTTTGACCACTGTAAGGCAATATGCAATACAATAGTCCGGGTTATCGATAAACGCGTTTATCATAGTAAAGAGATAATTTTGGGGCCATGAATCATCAGAATCCAGAAAAGCTATAAATTCCCCGGTTGCATTTTCCAGCCCAATATTTCGGGCTGTAGAGACTCCACCATTTTTTTTATAGAAATATTTTATACGGGAATCTGATATAGCAGAAACTACTTGCCTGGTATCGTCTGTTGAACCATCATCGATTATCAACAACTCTATATTCGTATAATTCTGTAATAAAACAGAACTAATTGCTTCTTGAAGGAGTTTGCTTCTGTTATATGTTGGGATTATTACGCTTACGCTCAGCATTAATCTTTTTCCATGAGAAACAGTAATTACGTCTTCTTTTAAAGTTATCTGCTTTGCTTTTTCTTAATTGCGATTGTATTTGAAATATATATTTTGTTCTGACATAATCCGGAAATTAATTTTACAGAATTTATATTAAAACAGCTAAATGAGTCAAACAAAATAGTTGAACATTAAACACACCGTTTAATAAATCTTTCTAAGAAACTGCCAAACCAAAGCATTAACTGAAAGATTTGCCATTTTATAAGGGAGTTTATGGAAGAATCAAATAAAGAAAAATCAGGAATCGAAAAAGCCGGAGAAGATCTGTTTAATTTTGCTCTTGATCGTGAGGACTTAAAATCGATTATTTCACTATTGCCTAAAGAGGCTGACATCAAACGGGAAACGGTCGAATATGAACTCCAGATATTGAAATTTATAGGCACCGGATGGAGTATCACTTTTTTTCTTGAAAACTCCACATACAAAAACCAACTTGCAGAATTGTACTGGAAAGCTGTTTATCAGTATTCGCAAAGTATATCTGAAGCAACTGATCTTATGATTGGTCATAAAATTGATTATTTCCAAGTATTAAAAGACCGTCTTGAAATGTATATAGAAGCTATGAGACAACAGCCGGGCGCCCCTGAACCCGCAGTTATTATAGGGCCGGAATTTGCCCGGACCTGCGGAAATGTCGATGACATATTCGCAGTAATGGCCGGATCAAGAATGTTTAAGTTAACAGTAGCCAGCATTAAGGAATATTTTGAGAAGATACAGATGCTGTAGTTTTTTGGAATTTGGGGGAAAGTGCGGCAGGAGACAAACCTTGAGCTGTGAATTAAACAGCATTCAGGGTTTTACCTAAAACCATACTCATGCGAAATATCACTGATAATCTTATATTGCATCCTTTTTAAAAAGTGTGGTATTTTGTTTAGGGTAGCATGGAAATTTATTTAAAGTAAAAAGGTGTAAAAATGAAATGGGACTCAGTAGAAGATATTATAAAGCACTTTAATCTGGAAGTTGATGACACAGATGTTTCCAATGTCCGTTCTGCTCTTCTTCAACTCTTAGCTAAATCACATCCCGAAATAAGTGGGGGCGATTTTGAAACGGAAGAGCAAAAAAAAGAATACAATGATATCCAGAGTGCAATCAAAGATTTAAATACACTTGGCTCTCAGCAAAATGCTTTCGTTTCAGTAAATCAAATGACTGATATTATAAAAGCTGTTTTTAATGCTATAGCCCCAGGAAAAGAAAATCAACAACCCAATATTGAATTTTACGTTAAGAATGAATTACACAAAAAAATTATTAGTTTCTATAAACCGATTAAAATCATTTCCGGGACAATTGCCGGAGTTTGCACAGCATTGATTATCTTTTCTAAAACATTAAGTGAAAATACTATTTTAGCACCTTTCCTTGAATTTATATATTCTCATTCAATCTTATTATATGTTCTCTTTATTTCAGCAACATGGTTTGTCTTCACATGGTTTAAAGAACAAAAAGATGAACAAAGAAAAGAGTGGCTTTTTTCAGAAGATGGCAAACTTGTAATATTGGCTGAAGTAGTAGGATCTTTTGGAAAGAAAGTTGAAGACAAAGTTATCTTTAGTTTTAGAGGTTTTGTCAGGACTATCCAGGGTAAAAGAAAAAAAAGGACTAAAAGCATTATTAAGATTTATTTATCAAACATTTACCAGGTATTATATGGTGCTTCGATAATTAGTACTAGCATTGCTGAACAGATAGCGCATCATCATTTATCCAACTTTGAAAAGCAAAATATTATTAAAAAATATAACAAACAATCCATCGAGCATTTTTATGAAATAGACAGTAATTTAATCCATCAATTGCCTGATAGATCTTATTATAAATATTTCTATTAATATGGAGATTTTCCATGGAAAACACACCACAATCCGATAAAGCAGAAACCGAAATACCCATTGAT
This sequence comes from Pseudomonadota bacterium, assembly GCA_043825875.1. Taxonomy (GTDB): domain Bacteria; phylum Desulfobacterota; class Desulfobacteria; order Desulfobacterales; family RPRI01; genus RPRI01. The sequence goes on from JBDRRF010000066.1 coordinate 33,230, forward strand.
CTTAAGAAATGCGTTGAATTTCATGGGCATCTTTGTCCAGGTCTTGTTTACGGTTATGTTGTCGCAAAAGAGAGTATAAAGCTGCTTGATATTAAACGCTCAATTGACGAAGAGGTTGTAACCATTTGTGAGAATGATTCATGCGCAATTGACGGGCTTCAAGTAATGATTGGCACAACTGCAGGCAAAGGAAATCTGATAATTAAAGATTACGGGAAAAATGCATATACTGTTATAAACCGTTTTAAAGAAAAAGCTTTCCGATTCTCAAGAATGACCGAATATAATTACAGCGGTAAAAACTTAGATGAGTTCAATAAGCTTGAAAAAGCGGTTTCTAATGGAACAGCAAACGAGCAGCAAAAAGCCCGCCAGAAATTTTTAAAAGCTGTTGATCTTTTTTCAAGGCCGTTTAATGAAGTTTTTCATATAGAAGAGATTGAATTCTCCATGCCGCCATATGCTCCCCTGGCACCTTCCGTAGCATGTGCCATATGTGGTGAAATGACCATGAAAACTAAGATGGTTCCCGTAGAAAACAGCAAATTAATCTGCATTCCTTGTTCAAATACAAAATCATAAAAAATTTACGCATTAAAAAACCATTGCAAAGCCATGATCAATTGCTTTCATATCAATGGTTCTAACAAGAACACCCCGACTATTTCAGCCGGATTGCCCTGCATTTTTCGAATAAAGGTATTGATTAGATACGCAACCATGTGTAAAAGGAAAGTTACCTTTAAAGCAATGCGAGGCTTAAGTAAATGAAATTAAAACCAGTTGAATTTGCAGCTTGTCTCAATGTTCAACAATCTACCGTGGAACGATGGATTCGCCAGGGCAAGATTCCTGTCAGGCAATCAGAAGGTTTTTGCATCTTCGATGAAAAAGCTTTAGAGAAATGGGCCCAAAAGCACAATATCAGCTTAACACTTTCTGATCATCACAAAAATGATACAAAAAATTCAGAGAAAAACGCACTTACTTTAGCGATGAAACGTGGTGGGGTACACTATGATATCCCGGGAGATAGCGTTAATGAAGTTTTAAAAAATGCTGTATCCCTTGTCCCGGATATGTCGGAATATGATAGAGAAATCCTATATAATAAACTGATTGAACGTGAGAATTTAACTCCCACAGGTATCGGCAAAGGTGTTGCCATTCCTCACCCAAGAAGCCCTATGACAGGTACTGATACTAAAGCTTTTATCAGCACCTGTTTTTTAAAAAATAAAATTGATTTTGGCGCAATAGACGGAAAACCGGTAACAGTAATGTTTTTAATTGTATGCCCATCAGTAAAATCTCATCTGTATTTTCTGTCACGCATATCTTTTTGCTTAAGGGATAATTCATTTATAAATTTTCTAAACAGTTCACCCACACCTGAAATATTTTATGAAAAGATAGACACGTTTGAAAAACGCCTGGAAAAGACCGATAAATGAGAAACATATTCTTACGACAATCTCCGCTAAAATGGGAAGCATTAAGGCATGATGACCGTCCTTTACTTATAATTACCGGCATGGTTGTTGGAGTCTTCAGCGGAATTGCGGCATTTGCGTTGAACCGATCGTTGGAATTTATGCTGGAATTTTTTACTCACTATAGATCTCACTGGTGGATATTTCTTCTTCCTGCAGCAGGGGCAGCCTTGTCCTCTCTTTTCTTAAACAAAGTTATCAGGGAAGAGCCGGGACACGGTGTTCCGGAAGTAATCAAATCTATATCCAAATACGGAGGTTTTTTACGCCTGCGCTCAAGTTTCTCCCGGCTGGTCTCAAGCTGCCTGACTATAGGAACTGGTGGATCAGCAGGGCCGGAAGCGCCGGTTGTGGTAAGCGGAGCTGCTATAGGCTCCAATATTGCCCGTTTATTTTCCTTTAATGAGAGACAAAGGATAACCTTGGTGGGTTGCGGTGCGGCGGGAGCTATATCATCGATTTTCAACGCTCCGATCACCGGTCTGATTTTTGTTATGGAAGTTATTCTTGGGGAATGGTCAACAGAAAAAATTGTGCCAATAGCTGTTGCCTCGGTTGCGGGAACGGAAATAAGCCGGTTGCTGGCCGGCAATCAAATAGCTTTTAGCCATCATGTTTTTAATCTCTCTTTTCATGATCTGATAGCCTGCGTTGGACTTGCTCTGGTAGCCGCATTTGTTTCCATTCTAATGACAAGATCTTTGAGAGTAATGCATCAACGCTGTGAAAAAGTCAGATTGCCTCTGTGGGTTAAAGCTGCTATCGGAGGCTGTGTTGTTGGCATTTTTGGTTATTTATTGCCGGATGTTCTTGGTGAAGGATACCATTCCATTAGAAAAATGATAGAAGGAGTTTACACACAAGGGACTCTTATTGTGGCTATCGCCTGCTTTGCCAAGGTGTTTGCTACCTCCCTTACTTTGGGATGGGGAGGCTCAGGAGGTATTTTTGCCCCCAGCCTGGTTGTCGGAAGCTTTGCAGGACTTGCATACAACAGAGGACTTTCCTATCTCTTCCCTAATTTCAATCTGGCGGGGGAAGGCTGCTATGCGCTCCTGGGCATGGCAGGTTTAATCGGAGGCATACTTCAGGCGCCCTTAACCGGTATTGCTTTGATTATTGAAATTACGGGCGGCTATGAAGTGATTGTTCCGTTGATTATAACATCTTCTCTTGCCGCAACAATATGCCATTATTTTGAACCTGCCTCTTTATATATGAAGGATCTTGTGGAAAGAGGCCAGCTTTTAAGACCTGGAACCGATGCCAGAGTACTCACGGATTTAAGTATCTCGGAACTTCTTGAAAAAGATGTTACCACTGTAAAACCGGATATGTCTCTAAGAGAGTTTGTAGAAATCGTTAAGTATTCACATCGAAACTATTATCCGGTGGAAAACCCAGAAAACAAATATTTTATGGGCATGGTGCTTTTTGATGATATCCGGCCATATCTTTTCGATTCCATAATGTACGATACTGTATTTGTGGAACAGATAATGGATCCGAGTGTGTTGACGGTTAAAACCGATGATGATCTTTTAAAAATCCTTCGAATAATGGATGACAATGGCCTTTACAGCATACCTGTAGTTGAAGACAAACGGTTTATGGGTATGATTTCAAAAGCAACTATATTGGATCATTACAGAAAAGAGCTGCTGGTACAAACCACAGAAAGTTAAGAGACCTTTATAAGCTCATTTTGGCTTTTGACCCGTTTCTACTCCAGGTTTTAATACAAGAAAATAAAAATTCCCCTCATGTTGCATGTTACCTGCTGCTATTTCGGCATATTTCCCGTTACCCCAAAAAAGATCCGCCCGGCCCGGCCCGCGTATTGCACCTCCCGTATCCTGGGCTAATACAAATTTATTATAATTTGACCAGGCAATGATTTCTCCGTTTTCATCTATATCAGGTTTTAATGTTTCTACATATACTAACCCTGATAATGGAAATATGCTTTTGTCCAATGCTACTGATCTTTGCGGCGTAAGTTTTACTTCAAGATATCCAAAAGGCCCGGCTTGTTCAGGCTTAAAAAAAACATAGCTTGGGTTATGATTTAAAATTTCGTGCATTTTATCAGGGTTGGAATTTAAATACTTACGGATATTTTGCATAGACATTTCCGAACGCGGTATAATATCCTGCTGAATCAATAAAGCTCCAATACTTTTATATGGATGACCGTTTGTAGCATGATAATGGACATGTAGAATTTCTCCGTTATCAAGATTAATCTTTCCCGACCCTTGTATCTGAAGGAAAAAAAGGCTGACCGGATCTTTGACCCATGCAATAACTATAGCTTCATTTTCAGCAATTGCTCCCGTTTCGATTTGCTTACGATCGTAGTAAGGCACAACCGTTTGACCTGTATATCGTCCTGTAATTTTTTCTCCCTTATATTTTAAAGAAAATAAGGAAAGATCTATAGTAACAAGATCGGATGGCTTCCCATAAACCGGATATTTATATATGTCATTTTTGAAAAGACTTCCTTCAAGCTCAGGCTCATAATATCCTGTAAACAGAACTCTTCCATTTTTATCGTTTCCTGTAGATTTATATACATAGTAATTCGTTTTGATATAATCTCTTAAGTCATCCGCTGGTGGCCTGCTTGCAATAAACTTCTGAAAAGCTTCTAAAGATTCTACCATCTGAGATGTAGTATAAATATCATTGGCGAATTTGAATTTTTTATCAGCAGGCCTTTTTAAAAGGTAAGAAAGACTTTGTGTTATGCTTTCATCCAGATTTTCATAATTTAAATCATCGCGAAAATCAGGAAATTTTGAGGAAGATAGTTTTACCATTGCTTCCATTTCCGCTTTAGAGCCCAATATAAATTTAGCACATCCTGTAAAGCCCAAAATCAAAACCGAAACAGATAACAAAAAGAAAGAAATTAATATTATTTTTATTTTTTTTTGCATTATCAAATCCAAATTTTTTGTCAGGAAGAGCCACTTTCAAAACGTTTCAGTTTGGTCAAGCTCAAGGCGGGAGAAAATTTCAACCACAGGAATACATTTAGTATTTCGAGGATTGAAATTTGAGCCCGACGCTTAAGATCGGTCAAAATGGGGCGTTTTGAAACTGGCTCAGGAAGAACTTGTTTTTTCTCTTGTAAATTTTCCGCTTTTGCCGCCTTGTTTTTCAATAAGGCATATATCTGAAATAGTCATTTCCCTGTCATAGGATTTACACATATCATATATAGTTAAAGCCGCAATAGAGACAGCAGTCAAAGCCTCCATTTCAACGCCCGTCTGGCTGAAAATCTTAACGGAAGACTCTATTCTTATGCTACTTGAAGCCTCATCCGGATAAAAATCCACAGCAACATGGGTTAAATTTAAAGGATGGCACATCGGTATAAGATCCGATGTTTTTTTGGCAGCCATTATTCCGGCAATCCTGGCAGTTTCAAGAACATTTCCTTTTTTAACCTTTTGATTCATTATCATCATCAAGGTATCTTGTTTCATGGAAACAACACCACCAGCAATTGCACTTCTCTGAGTTGGTTTTTTTTCTGTAACATCAACCATGCGTACATTGCCGTTTTTATCAATATGAGTAAAAGAAGACATTAAGATTTCCCCTCTCCTTTTGTCAGCTAACAATTCATGAGCTTACCAATTTATAAACTATCTTTCCCTTATTCGCTAAAGCTTTATAACTTTCATCATGTTGGTAGTGCCTGCAACATATTCTTTCGTACCGGATGTAATCACAACAAGATCTCCTTTTGATACACGCTTTGAAGAAAGAGCCGAAAAAGCCGTATTCTCACTACTGCAACTATCAGCATCGGGATATGCGACAAGGCTTGGCAAACATCCCCAGTATAGGGCAAGGCGTCTTGCCGTAGTTTTTTCGGGAGAAAGGGCTATAATTAAGGGTTTAGGCCTAAACCGTGAAATATGGGCGGCTGTTGAGCCGGAACGCGTTGTAGCAACAATAGCTTTAGCATTAAGGTGATCTGCAAGAATACATGAAGCGAACGCTACCGAATGGGAAATATCCGATTCCGGCATAAGATTTAAGTATTTTTCATGCGGATAATTTTCTTCGGCGCTTTCGGCTATCTTGCTCATATACTGAACCGCCTGAACAGGGTAGTCACCGCTTGCCGTTTCCTCTGAAAGCATAATAGCATCGGCACCATCTAATACAGCATTTGCAACATCGTTGGCTTCAGCTCTTGTGGGACGTGGTGAATTGACCATTGAGCGAAGCATCTGGGTAGCTATAATGACCGGCTTGCCCATAGCATTTGCTTTTTTAACAAGCATTTTCTGAATATTCGGTACATTTTCAAGTGGTATCTCTACACCAAGGTCACCACGTGCAACCATTATTCCATCCGATACATCCATGATTTCTTCTATATTATCAAGAGCCTCATGTTTTTCTATTTTAGCTATAACGGGAGTATTTTTATGCGCTTTTTTAATTATATTTTTCAGAAAAATAATATCTTTTGCACTTCTTACAAAAGATAGAGCAACATAATCTACATTGTTTTTAAGCCCGAAAACAAGATCCCCTTGATCTTTATAAGTCAGTGCATCAGCTTTTATAGTGCCGGTAGGAAGATTTATTCCTTTATTGGAAGTAAGAACTCCGCCGGTTATGACTTCACAGATTATATCTATATGGTGTATCCTTTTTACTACAAGCTCCAGCATGCCGTCTGCAAGCAGTATCCTGTCTCCAGGCTTAACATCAGATGCAAGACTCTGGTACGATACGGACACCCTTTCGGAATTACCCTCAACAATCCTGCTTGTAAGTGTAAAAGTCTGGCCAGGCTCAAGACGAACACCCGGTTCTTTTACTTTTCCCACTCTGATTTTAGGGCCGCAAAGATCCTGTAAAATAGCAACATGCGCGCCAAGCTTGTCTGAAATAGCCCGAATATCGGTCATCTTTTTAAGATGTTCTTCATGAGTGCCGTGCGAAAAATTCAATCTGGCAACATTCATCCCGTTTAAAATAAGTTTTTCTAAAACTTCGGGTGACTCGCTGGATGGGCCTATTGTGCATACGATTTTTGTTTTCGGCATGATATATTATCCTTTTCGCAATTGCTACTAAGATCGACGGCAAATATTTAATATAACATTTTCAAGTACTGTTTTGGGATTATGACCGGATGATTTTAAGTGCAAGTCGGCATCTTTCAGGCATTCAAATGCAAAAAAAAGCTCGTCCATACTGAATTTTTCCGATTTTTTAATCAAACCCCATAAAGGATAAGGGCTTTTTGAATTTTTAGCAATTAAAAGATCAGTACCGGGTTTGCTTTTCTTTTTTGTGTTTTTTTTCTTTGGGTCACTAACAGTATCTGCATATTGATCTTCCGCTAAGAGACTATCCCATGATTCGATGTGATTTAACAATGCATCTTCATACTTTTCTATAGCAGGCATTGTAACTGACACAAAACGGGGATATGGAAACCCGGTTTCCCAGGCTTTGCCATAAGAACTATTTGCAAATCCTTTAATACAAATAATTTTTCTGATCTGGTTTATTATTGCAGATAGCGCCTGAAGAGGATGAATTCCGGAATAAAGAAGAGAATCAAGGAAAAATAAAGAATCTGCAACATTTTTATCGGATACGGCATTTGTCAATTCATAAATCGGATCCAGTTTTGTTCTTTTCAAAACCGTTTCTACATCTCGTACAGTTATTTTATTTCTCTTATCTGTATAATTTATAAGCTTTTCAACATTGTTTAACAAGGTCCGCAGATCAAATCCGGTCATTTCATACACTGCAAGATATGCGTCATTGTCTATTGTCTTGCCGCTTTTTATCAGTACTTCATTAATCCTTTCCCGAATTATGTTTTCCCTGGCACTTTTTTCATTTCTGGAATCACCCTTGGGAATCTGACAATTGATTATCATCCCTTTTTCTTTTAAAGATTTATAAAGGCTTAATCTTTTATCAACAAACTGTGCCGTTACTACCATGTGGTTTTTTTCGGGAAAACCCTTATCAATAGCTTTAAGAAAAAAAGAAGCACTGTCTATCGATTCTGAAACACTTACATTATTACCAAGACAATATGAAATAATATCATCAAACCATGAATCGTCTGATCCGGTGTCATCAATGCCAAGCGATTTGCTTCTGTTTGCTTTATCCACATCATCGAAAGAAAGCCCAAGCAGAGACATTACGTTTGTAAAAACCTTAGAGGCTTTTTTCATGTCCTTTTTTACATAATATTCTTTTGCTTTTTCAAGAAGGCTCGCATTGGTTTCTTTTGAATAAAATAAATTAGAGTCAGTAAAAGTAATTACTTTTCTTCCCGGCATAAAAGAAAAAGTGTTAGCACGCTCGACCGCGTCAAATATATTTTCGTTTACCCCGTCAATTATATCGAAATTAAGATTTTCAGTTAACAAAGAGGAATCTGAAGAATCCGGCAGTAAAGCTTTTAATAGCTCATCGAGTGCAGTTTTACACAGCAGTTCTTCGCCATGGATAAGATATACCGGGGAAAAGCTGCTTTTATTTGCGTCTTTGATATGATTTTTGAGTTCTTTATAATCTATTTCAGGCATTTTATATAATAAATAAAGGGTTCAGGGATTCGAGGAGCCAAGGGGTCAAGTGTTTATTTTCTTGAGTTATAAAATACTTTCCTTTTCACTCGAGTCCTTGAACCCTGGACCCCTTGAACCCTATAGTAATTGTCAAAATAATATTTCGATTTTTGTTATAATTATTTACTTTTCGCTTTATTACCCAAGACCAAAAGCATTATAGCTGATATTATCGCAGCCAAGATCCCCACTACCTGAGAAACAGAAAGAATCCCAAAGACAAAATCGCCTCTGAAATCGGCTCTGAATACTTCGATAATAGATCTTGTTATTCCATAAACTAAAACATAAATCCAAAATACCTGACCGTTAAATTTTTTATGCCTGCGAATAAACAGCAGAAACAAAAATATGATCAAATTATTTAAAGCTGAATAAAGCTGGGTTGGATGAAGAGGAGTACCGATAGGGGCAAGAGAATCAGGATTGTTAAAAGTAACTGCCCAGGGTAATTCGCAGTATTTCCCATAGCAGCAACCCGCAAAAAAGCATCCTATTCTTCCGAAAAAATGCGCAAGAGCAATTGAGGGAGCCAAAATGTCAGTTGTTTTCATTACAGGAATTTTTTTTATTTTAAAATAGATAATTCCAGTAATAAATGCTGCTATAAAGCCCCCGTAAAAAACAAGCCCCCCGTTCCATACCTTAAATATTTCAACCGGATTTTCAAGAAACAGCCTTGGATTCGTTGCAATGTAGAACAGGCGTGAGCCAATAATTGCGGAAACCAGAATATAAAAACACAGGTCCATTATCATGTCAGGGTTTTCGCCAAGTCTTTTCGCTTCTTTTACGGCAAAATATATTCCCGCAAGAAAACCCAAAGCAATGAAAAAGCCGTAAGTATATATTGATAATGGGCCAATTTTTAAGAGAATAGGATGCATATAATCTCCTCTTGGATAGATATTTCGGTTCGTATACTAAATGCGGTTGCAGCTAAAACATTAGCTCATCAGTCTGGCATTTTTTTAAGCAGGATATGAAACAACAATATACACATCCCGATGGAAATAGCACTGTCTGCAACATTAAATGCCGGCCAGTGTAAATTTCCTATATAGAAATCCAGAAAATCAACAACTTTCCCGAAACGTATTCTATCAACCAAATTCCCTGCCGCTCCGCCAAATATCAAAGCAAGAGCAGTTGCAAGCATAGAATAATTTCTTGGCGTAACTTTATAAAAATAGAAAATAAGACATAATGCAAGAAATGAAATAACAACAAAAACCAGCTTTCTTACAACAGGACTTTGACCTGAAAGAAATCCGAATGCTCCACCAGGATTATGAATATGGGTAAGGCTGAAAAAACTGTCAATAACCGGTATGGAATGATAAAGCGGCATATATTTTAATACTATTATCTTTGTAACCTGATCAAGCAAGAGAACTATGCCGGCTATAATTATAAGTTTTATATATTTATTTATTTTCACTTTACTATTTGCCATTTGCTATTTGCTTAAGCGCATCCTGGCATCTGTTGCAAATAGTTGGTGCATCAGTGTTTGAGCCTACAGACATATCGTAAATCCAGCATCTTTCACACTTTTTCCCAGGTGCCGGTTCTGCTGAAATATAAAGCCCTTCTATCTCATGGCTTTGTGTAAAACCTTCGTGTTTCCCGTTTTTAATCAAAGTCACATCCGAAGTAATAAAAATAGTTTTTAATTCTTCTAAATATCCGGCAAGAAGATCAAATAAATCATCTGGTGCGGATATTTTAACAGAAGCATTAAGCGAATGACCGATTATTTTTTTAGCTCTTGCTTCTTCAAGCACCTTGGTAACCTCGGTACGCACTTCAATTATTTTTTTCCATTTTTGTCCAAGAATATTATCTTTCCATTCATTAGAAACTACAGGCAAAAGGGCAAGATGAATGCTTTCTTCTTTACCCTGGTATTCCGGCATAGCTTTCCATATATCTTCTGAAGTAAAGGGAAGAATCGGAGCCATAATTCTTGTGATAGAATCAAGTATCAAATACATAACGGTTTGTGCGCTTCTTCGCTCCAGGGACTCAGGATACGAAGTATAAAGCCTGTCTTTTAAAATATCGAGATAAAAAGCCGACAGATCTGTTGTGCAATAATTATAAAGGCTATGATATATTGTATGAAATTCATAAGAATCATAAGCCTTAATTGTCTTTTCTGTAAGTTCGCAAAGTTTAAAAAGAGCATACTTGTCTATTTCAGGCATCAAACCATATTCAACTTTGTCCTTTTCATGATCAAAATCAAATAAATTCCCCAGCATGAACCTGCATGTATTTCTGATTCTTCTGTAGGCGTCACTTAATTGTTTGAGTATATTATCGGAAATCCGGACATCATCTTTGTAATCGGATGCAGAAACCCAGAGCCTTAGGATTTCGGCTCCGTATTTATCTATAACTTTTTTGGGAGCAATTACATTGCCAAGAGATTTTGACATCTTTTTGCCATTTGCATCTACGACAAATCCATGGGTCAAAACCGATTTATAAGGAGCCTTTCCCCTCGTCCCAACAGCTGTTAGAAGAGAACTGTGAAACCATCCTCTGTGTTGATCGCTTCCTTCAAGATAGAGATCTGCAGGCCACTTAAGATAGGGGCGCTGTTCAAGTACTGCGGCATGGCTTACCCCCGAATCAAACCATACATCTAAAATATCCGTTTCCTTTCTGAAAGTATCACTTCCACATTTACTGCAAATACTTGCCTGGGGAATAAGTTCTGACGCTTCTTTTTCAAACCATATATCTGCTCCGTGTTCTTTGAAAAGCTCAAACAAATGATCAGCTATCTTTTGATTAATATGAAGAGCATTACATTTTTCACAGAAGAAAACAGCTATTGGAACACCCCATGCACGCTGTCTTGAAACACACCAGTCCGGTCTGTTTTCAATCATTCCGTAAATTCTTTCTCTTCCCCAGGCAGGCATCCATTTTACCCTGTCGATTTCTTCAAGTGCTTTTTTCCGAAGACCTGTTTTATCCATGGAAATAAACCACTGAGGAGTTGCTCTGAAAATAACGGGCTTTTTACAACGCCAGCAATGGGGATAAGAATGTGAGATTTTTTCTTCGGCAACAAGAGAGCCTGATTCTTTAAGCTTTAAAACTATATCGTCATTTGCCTTAAAAACAAATTTATCCTTAAAAAATTCCACATCATCTGTAAAACAGCCATTGTCATTAACAGGAGAATAGGTGTCAAGACCGTACTGAAGACCAACTTCATAGTCTTCCCTTCCATGCCCCGGAGCTGTATGGACACAACCTGTACCGGCATCTAACGTAACATGATTGCCAAGTATTATAAGTGAATCCCTGTTATATAAAGGATGTAAACAATGCTTTTTCTCAAGCAGCTCGGCTCTGATTTCACAAAGAACCGAATAATCCGAAATGCCAAATTTTTCCATGCACTTTTGGGCAAGGTCGGCGGCAAGAATCAATACTTCATTGTTTCCTACATCTACCGCAGAATATTTGAAATCAGGATGCAAAGCCACAGCAAGATTTGCAGGAATAGTCCATGGAGTTGTTGTCCAGATAACTATATATGTTTTTTTTCCGGAAAGCTCCGGAATTTCCTCTGAAACATCATCTGAAAGTAAAAATTTTACAAATACTGATGGAGATGTTTCATCCTCATATTCTATTTCGGCTTCCGCAAGTGCTGTTTTACAGCTACAGCACCAGTGTATAGGCTTTTTGCTATGAAAAAGACTTCCTTCTAAAGCGAATTTGATACATTCTCTGGCAATGATAGCTTCGTATTCATAAGCCATTGTGAGATACGGATTATCCCACTCAGCTAAAACCCCGAGTCTTTTGAATTCTTCACGCTGTATATCAACATATTTTTCTGCATACCGCCTGCAAAGCTTTCTTATCTGGGTTTGGGAATGTTTTTTTGCTTCAGCCCCAAGCTCCTTATCAACATTATGTTCTATAGGCAGCCCGTGGCAGTCCCAACCCGGAACATATACAGCGTCAAAATTTGCCATCTGCCTGCTTCGAACTATAATATCCTTCAATATTTTGTTTAATGCGGTTCCGATATGTATATTACCGTTTGCATAGGGAGGTCCGTCATGCAGAATAAAAAGTTCCCGATCATTTGAAGCAGTTCGTATCTTGTTATATAAATTAATATCTTCCCATACTTTTAATAAAACAGGTTCCCGCTTTGCCAGATTGGCTTTCATGGCAAACTCGGTAACGGGAAGATTAAGCGTTTTCTTGTAATCCATCAACTCCTCCAAAAATCATATAATAAATAAAATAATATTTTGTATTAACAAAGCATTTATCTGTCAAGGTTATTGAAATCAAGATAGTTCTTCTTGCTTTTTTATATCGGATCTTCTGATATAATACGGAACAATTGATGCGACATCCTCAATATCATTATTCAAAAACTTCTTAATTCCTAATAATGCAACCGTCGAAGCTTTAATAACATTAAATTCATCAGATATAAAGTGAACCAAACCACCAAGCTTTTCTTCTATAACTTCTCTGTAAAGTTTTGAGCCATCACCAATAAACAGGCAGGGTTCATTAATATCTTCTATTGCTTTTTCCGGAAGAATATTCTTCTCCTGTGTTTGTTTTTTAACCATTCCAGCTACAAATCTATAACGTGATGAATAAACTTCGCCCTTTCGCGCATCTATCATAACACATATCAGGTAAGGGGTTTCAGGTAATTGTTCTGCAAGCGCATCAAGGGTTGATATACCGGCCACAGGTTTTCCTGTTGCTTCGGCAAAACCCTTTACGGAACTTATTCCTATTCGAAGCCCTGTAAAACTTCCCGGCCCTTTTGTAACAGAAAATCCATCCAAATCATGCGGATTTAAACCGGAGGTTTCAAAAATCTTTTTTATCATACTCATAAGATGTTTTGAATGAGTCTCCCGCACTTCACTAACAAGCTCTGCAAGAAGATTTTTATTATGAACTATAGCCACACTGCAACTTTTAGCAGCAGTATCAACAGCAAGTATTTTCATAATAATTAAATGCCGATTCTTTTGGAAATGATCCCGTTTTATGCTTTTGCTTTCCCGTCCTGCTCATCCTTTTTATCATCTGCCGTATATCCCTCAATAGCTAAAGGAAGAACTTCATCCATCTGTTTTACAGTAATAAATTTGATCTTGCGTTTTACATTTTGAGGTATTTCTTTAAGATCTTTAATATTTTTTTCAGGTATAATTATAGTTTTAATCCCTGCTCTAAGTGCGCCAAGCGCTTTTTCTTTAAGACCACCAATAGGAAGGACTCTTCCTCTAAGAGTAATTTCACCGGTCATGGCCACATATTTATTAATCGGCTTATTTATAAGAACCGAAATAAGAGCAGTTGCCATTGCAATACCTGCTGATGGGCCATCTTTGGGAATTGCTCCTGCCGGAACATGTATATGCACATCGGTATTATCAAAAATATTTTCCTCCAGACCATAAGAAGAAAGATTGGCTCTTGCGTAACTTAGTGCAGCCCTTGCTGATTCCTGCATCACTTCCCCAAGCTGCCCTGTTATTATCAGCTCCCCTTTTCCTGCAATCAATGCCGCTTCAACATAAAGAACTTCTCCTCCGACCTGTGTCCATGCAAGACCTGTCGAAAGGCCGATCTGACTCTCCTCCTGATCCATTTCAGGTATAAATTTTGGAACACCTAAGTATTTTTGAAGATTTTTTCTCGAAATATCAAAAGAGCCTTTTTCGCCTTCAGCAATCTTTCTTGCTACTTTACGGCAGATAGTACCTATCTCTCTTTCAAGATTTCTCAACCCGGCTTCCGATGTGTATTCATTAATTATCTGAGACATAGCTTCCGAACCGATTGATAGCTTCTTAGTACTTATGCCGTTTTCCTTTGCCTGGCGGGGAAAGAGAAAGGTTTCTGCTATTATTTTCTTTTCTTCCGAAGTATAGCCGGAAAGGTTAATCACTTCCATTCTGTCTAAAAGAGCGTAAGGAATAGTATCCGTTAAGTTTGCCGTAAGAATAAACATTACCTTTGAAAGATCAAAAGCAAGATTAAGATAATGATCACTGAAAGCAGAATTCTGCTCCGGATCAAGGGCTTCCAAAAGTGCAGCCGAAGGATCACCGCGAAAATCAGCTCCTACTTTGTCAATCTCATCCATCATAAAAACAGGGTTGTTTGAACCGCACTGTTTCAAACCGGTTAAGATACGACCGGGAAGTGCCCCTATATATGTACGTCTATGCCCCCTTATTTCAGCCTCATCCCTTATTCCGCCAAGAGATATCCTGACAAATTTTCTTTTCATTGCAGTCGATATAGCTTTTCCAAGAGAAGTTTTCCCTACACCGGGAGGGCCTACAAAGCATAAAATAGGACCCTTCATTTTTTGGTTAAGCTTGCGAACGCTAAGATATTCCAGTATCCTGTCTTTTACATTATCAAGCCCATAGTGATCTGTATCGAGAACTTTTTTTGCATGTTTGATATTAATAATATCTTTTGTAGCTTTACTCCAGGGAAGTTCAACAAGCCAGTCGAGATAAGTTCTTATTACAGAAGCTTCTGCAGAATCTGTATGCATCATCTCAAACCGCTTAAGCTGCTTTTCAGCCTCTTTTTCAGCTTCTTTAGACATTTTACAGCGTTTTATTTTTTTCCTGTATGAACTCAGCTCCTGGCTTCTTTCATCATTATCACCAAGCTCCTTGTTAATAGCTCTCATCTGCTCTCTTAGATAGTAATCACGCTGGCTTTTTGATATCTCATCTTTTACATCGGATTGTATCTTGGCCTGCATAGCAGAAAGCTGTACTTCTTTTGATAAAAGTTCATTTACTTTCTTAAGACGTTTAAGCGGATTGACAAGTTCCAGCAACTGCTGGGATTCTTCGATTTTAAGCTTAAGGTTTGAGGCAACAAGATCGGCAAGCTTTCCGGGATCATTTATTCCTTCCAATATAGAACCAACATCACCTGTAAGTTCCCCACGAAAAGCCATTATTTTCTCTGAGTTTTCGCGTACAATTCTCATCAATGCCTGAATCTCAAGAGAAACCTCCTTTAGAGGCGCCTCGGAAATTCTTTCGATTTTTACACGATAAACTGATTTTCGCCTGACAAAATCCACTATTTTCGCCTTCGCTACACCTTGTACAAGCGCTTTTACACGGCCATCTGGAAGCTTTAACATTCTTAAAACCTTGCTTACAGTACCAATACGAAACATTTCATCCTGAGCAGGGTTCTCAACATTAGGATCTTTCTGAGTAACAAGCAGTAAAAAACCGTCTTTTCTAACAGCCTCCTCCACAGCTCTGACCGACTTTTCACGGCCTACGAAAAGCGGAAGAAGCATGTCGGTAAAAATCACAACATCACGCACCGGCATAAGTGGCATAATTTCCGGAAAATTCGTATCGTTTTCATCCTCTTCGATCATTTTTATCAGATCATCCTTGTCGGTCTCGGCCATTTTTTCTCCTGCATATCTTATTTGCTATAACAACTTAAAGTTATAAGCATAAAATTAACGTGAAATTTCAATTTTATTGTTCTTCCATATTATATTACATTTTTTTACGAGTCATGAACAATATAAATCAGGTTTATAAACATATAACAATATATTATTTTGGCAATAACAGGCTTGATTTTTTTATTCAATATACATAAGTTACATATTAGTAAACTTAACAGAGATATGTAATTGAAAATATCCCGAATATACAATTTATTTTTATAATTCAAATGCCAAAAATCACCAAACAGTTAACATATTATTTTTATATCCATGAAAGGCTTTGTTATGTATAATTATGTTATCCATATATTAACATTTATATTCGGGCTTTGTATAGGAAGTTTCATGAATGTGTGCATATACAGGCTTCCTCTTTCAAAATCAATTGTCACACCCCGTTCAATGTGCCCCGGCTGTGGTAGCTTTATAAATTTTTACGATAATATCCCGGTCTTAAGCTACATATTCCTTAGGGGAAAATGCAGAAAATGTAACATACATATTCCTTTGCGCTATCCTTTGGTTGAAATTATAAGCGGCTTTGCCGCTCTTTCATGTTTTATTAAATTCGGACTTTCAGTGGAAACGTTAGTATATTTTGCTTTTACGGCCGCACTTATTGTAATTACTTTTATTGATATTGACCATCAAATTATACCTGATGTTATATCTTTGCCCGGTATACCGATAGGTTTATTGCTGGCATCATTTTTTCTGCCGTCGATGAACTTTAAAGAATCTATTATAGGAATTCTTGCCGGCGGAGGAAGCTTGTTTGCCGTAGCCTGGATATACAGTCTTATCACAAAAAAAGAAGGCATGGGTGGCGGCGACATAAAGCTTCTTGCAATGATAGGCTCCTTTATTGGATGGCAAGGAGTTTTATTTACTATTTTTACCGCTTCCTTGACCGGAACGATAGTCGGAATTACAGTTATGCTTAAAACCAGAAAAAATGTAAAACTGGCTGTACCCTTTGGACCGTTTCTTTCTATCGGAGCAATCTTATATATCCTTTTCGGGACAGAAATGATTTCATGGTATTTTAATATATTGAAATAACACATGAAATATATTTCATTTTCTGCTTGCGCCAAAACCGCGGTTTTACCGGATTAAAAAAATGCGCGAAACATCAGGTATTTTAATTGGATATTTTATACCCATATGTTGATCCGTATCCATCATTTATGCATACAGTTTATCCATAACCCGTTTTATTTTCAAAAAACTCTTTTTGTAAACTGACAGAATATCTCTTTGATTAAATAAGTTATAAATAATTTATGGCCCATTGATAAAATGGCACACAGGTTGCTTTACAAGAAAGCAAGCGCTGGCAAAACCACCATCATGAATTAACACATCACAAATAGGAGGTATTATGAAAAAACAATTTTTGACAATCTTTCTGGCTATGGCAATCATTGCCTTTGGTATTACCGCATTTGCAGGTCAGGAAAAGGGATACGGCCCAGGAAAAGGTCAGGGGTATGGGCCAAGTGACGGACATGGATATGACCGAGGTTCCTGTTATATGAAAAATCTCAGTGATGATGAAATGAAAAAAGCAGAGGAAGAACGCAAAGCTTTTTTTAAGGCAACTGAAGAGCTAAGGCAGGAAATCTATTCAAAAGAACTTGAATTAAAAAGTGAAATCGCTAAAAAAAATACGGATATTGAAAAAGCCCAAAAAATTCAAAAAGAAATTTCCGAACTTAAAGCTCAGTTTGACCAGAAACGGCTGGATCATAAGTTGAAAATGAAATCGATAAATCCTTCATTAATCAGAGGGTTTGGCGGTCGCAAGCATGGACGTATGATGAATAAACCCTGCATGAAAAATATGAAATAAATAAAAAATACTTAAAGGTTCTGACAGGCCGGTGGCAAATTAGCTCCGGCCTGTTTTATAAAAAACTTATAGAATGGATACATCTCCAATTCCTTGCCGGATAACCTCAGGAATATCATCAATCAGTGAAACAACACTTGATGGTTGTCCTGCAACCGGCCCCCCATCAATTACTACGCTGATTCGTGTATTATAATATTCATTGATTAAAGACGGATTATCGAAGACAGTGCCATCCGGCATAGTGGCACTGGTTGTAATAACAGGATTTCCAAGCTCCTCAACAAGAGCAAGGCAAATTTTATTGTTTGGCACCCTGATTCCTGCTGTTTTCCGGTTTGTAAGCATTATTTTAGGGACCAGCTTTGATCCTTCAAGAACAAAAGTGTACGGCCCGGGCAAAAGTCTTTTCATTGTCTTGTAAGCATAGTTTGATACCTTGGCGTAATCACTTATGTTTTTCAATCCTGAACATATGAAACTAAAAGGCCTGTTTTTATCCCTTTGTTTTAATAAATAAATTTTCTCGATAGCCTTTTTGTTCATTATATCACAGCCAATTCCATAATATGTATCGGTTGGATAAGCTATGACCCCACCCTTCTTAAGTATATCAACTACCTTGCTGATAAGACGTTTCTGTGGATTTACAGGATTGACTTCTAAAAGCATAATTATTCTTTCAGTAAAAGAGTTGATACAGCGGTATGAAGTATCTTTTTTTAAATAAATCAAAAATAATAATCCATTATTTAATACATCTACTATTTCATTGTCAAGTGAAGGGAATTTAATCTTGCCAAAAATATACTATTCTGATAGTTAAAAAATTTTATAAAAATCCCTATCCGGCCCTTCCTTCTTTATAAGCTTTATAAGAAGGAGGAAAAATTAAAGGTGATTTTGGTTCTTATGCAGCCTTGATCAGGTAAATTATCATAATTCTTGCTATTCCAACAGTTTAATAAATAGTAAATTTATAACTTAGCAGTATACTAATTACTGTGGAGGAACTCATGTTAAAAACAGAAATTGAGGAAGCCTATTCTTTTGACGATGTTTTGCTCGTACCAAACTATTCAGAAGTGCTGCCTAAAGATATCGATACAACTACACAGCTAACTAAAAATATTACATTAAATATTCCGATTGTAAGTGCTGCCATGGATACGGTAACTGAATCACAAACGGCTATAAGCATGGCCAGAGAAGGTGGAATCGGTTTTATCCACAGAAATATGAGCATAAAAAGTCAGGCGGTTGAAGTTGATAAAGTTAAGAAATCGGAAAGTGGTATGATAGTTGATCCAATCACTATAAATCCCGATCATAAAGTTTATGAAGTTGTACAGTTGATGGAAGAATACAGAATTTCAGGCGTACCCGTCACAAAAGGCGATAAACTTGTTGGAATTGTAACAAACAGGGACTTGCGTTTCGAAACCAATCTTGACAAGAAAGTATGTGATGTAATGACAAAGGATAATCTTGTTACAGTTTCTGAAGGCATCTCGCTTGAAGATTCAAAAAAACTTTTACATGAGCACAGGATTGAAAAACTTCTTGTAGTTGATAAAAAAGGCCGCCTTGCTGGTATGATAACTATAAAAGATATTGAAAAAATAAAAAAATATCCGAATGCATGTAAAGATAAAATGGGAAGACTCAGAGTAGGAGCTGCCGTAGGCGTTGGTCCTGATATACTAGAACGTACAGAAAAGCTTCTCGGCGCAGGCGCTGATGTAATTCTTATTGATACAGCTCACGGACATACTA
The DNA here is from genome assembly GCA_043825875.1 of Pseudomonadota bacterium. GTDB lineage: Bacteria > Desulfobacterota > Desulfobacteria > Desulfobacterales > RPRI01 > RPRI01. Next base: position 52,520 of record JBDRRF010000066.1, read on the forward strand.
AAAATGTTATAGAAGCTGTCAAGATTTTAAAAAGCACCTTTAAAGATATTGAACTTATAGCCGGAAATATTGCAACGGAAAAAGGAGCAAACGCTCTTGTAAAGGCCGGGGCTGATGGAGTGAAAATCGGAATCGGCCCTGGCTCTATTTGCACAACCCGTATAGTTGCCGGAGCAGGAGTACCTCAGTTAACAGCAATATTGAACTGCAAAAAGGTTGCGGATAACACAGGAATTCCGCTTATTGCCGATGGTGGCATCAAGTTTTCAGGAGATCTTGCAAAGGCACTGGGAGCAGGTGCACATGTAATCATGATAGGCGGATTATTTGCCGGAACAGAGGAAAGCCCTGGTGAATCAATCTTTTTCCAGGGACGAACATATAAGGTTTACAGGGGAATGGGGTCCATTGAGGCCATGAAATCAGGAAGCAAAGACAGATATCACCAGGAGCATCAGGATGAAGACGACAAGCTTGTTCCGGAAGGAATTGTGGGCCGTGTTCCTTACAGAGGTTCTCTTTCGGCAAACATTTTACAACTTGTAGGGGGGCTTAAAGCCGGAATGGGATATGTTGGATGTAAAAATCTGAAAGAATTAAGGAAAAAAGCAAAATTTATTAAGATATCTGCCGCAGGATTAAGAGAAAGTCATGTTCATGACGTAATTATAACTAAAGAAGCACCCAATTACAGACTTGACTGAAATTAGGTTTAATAATGTCAAATACATCTTTTCCTTTTGTTCATCTTCATGTTCATACTCAATACAGTCTTCTTGACGGAGCCATAAGATTCAAACATCTTTTTAACCGTGCACATGATTTTAAAATGGATTCTGTTGCAATAACCGATCACGGCAGTATGTTCGGAGCTTTGGAATTTTATTCAAACGCAATTGAGAATAATATAAAACCTATCATTGGATGCGAATGTTATCTGGCGCCACGTAAACTTACAGATAAAACTTCCATAGATGGCAAAGGGCTTTCTCATCTTATACTTCTTGCTGAAAATAACGAAGGCTATAGAAATCTTTGCAAACTTGCATCAATTGCCCAGCTTAAAGGTTTTTACTATAAGCCCCGAATAGATAAAGAAGTACTTCAAAAATACAGCAAAGGCCTCATTGCTCTTTCAGCATGTCTTCATGGCGAAATTCCTACGCTTATAGGCGAAGGGAATATCAAGGACGCCGATAATGCCGCACGTTTTTATCAGGATTTGTTTGGTGAAACCAATTTTTTCCTAGAACTTCAGCATAACGGGATAGAAATTCAAAACAAGATAAATGAAGCTCTTGTTGATATGGGCAAAAGACTTTCCATACCACTTGTTGCAACCAATGACTGCCATTATCTTAACAAGGAAGATGCCCGTGCGCATGAAATTCTTTTATGCATACAAACGGGAAAAACAGTAAAAGATCCTTCTCATTTCAAATTTGAAACCGACCAGCTTTATTTCAAGTCCGGCGATGAGATGAATTCCTTTTTCGCAGCAACCCCTGATGCGCTTAAAAATACCACAGAAATTGCAAAAAGATGCAATGTGGAAATGGATTTTAACAATTACCATTTCCCGTTGTTTACTACAATCGCAGGCCAAAGCGAACAGGAACTTCTTGAGCAAAAAGTTGCCGAAGGTTTTGAGCAGGTTCTTGCAAAAATTAAACTAAAAAATCCATCTATAGATGAAAATCTATACAGGGAACGCTTAAAACATGAAATGTCGGTTATTATTTCAATGGGCTTTCCCGGGTATTTTCTGATTGTCTCTGATTTTATACAATATGCCAAAGATAATAATATCCCAGTCGGCCCCGGACGAGGATCTGCAGCTGGAAGTCTTGTCGCATACTCGCTTGGAATTACCAATCTTGATCCAATCGAACATGGTCTTATTTTTGAACGGTTCTTAAATCCGGCACGTAAAAGTATGCCGGATATCGATGTCGATTTCTGCATAAACGGTCGTGACAGGGTTCTAAAGTACGTTGTAGAAAAATACGGTGAAAACAGGGTTTCCCAGATTATCACATTCGGATCAATGAAGCCCAGAGCTGTAATACGTGATGTCGGACGCGCATTAGATATTCCTTTGCGCGAAGTAGATGAAATTGCAAAGATGATTCCCGATGTTTTAAATATAAGCCTTGATGAAGCATTAAAACAGGAACCAAAGCTGTCGGAGCTTGTCAAACAGCGATCTGATATTGCAGAACTAATTGCCATTTGCCGCACGCTTGAAGGATTAACCCGTCATGCATCGACACATGCTGCCGGAGTTGTTATTTCAGATAAACCACTCGATGAATATCTGCCTCTTTACAAGGGTAAAAACGGCGAACTTGTTACACAGTTTGATATGAAGCGGGTTGAAAAGATAGGGCTTGTAAAGTTCGATTTTTTAGGACTTCGCAACTTAACTGTAATTGCAAACACACTTTCCCTTATTTTAAAACAAGGCAAAACACCTCCTGATATCGATAACCTTGACCTTAATGATCCGGCTGCGTATCAACTGCTTTCAGAAGGAAATACTACCGGAGTATTCCAGCTTGAAAGCAAAGGGATGAAGGAGCTTTTAAAAAGAGTCCGACCCGAGAATTTTGAAGATATAACGGCGCTTGTAGCTCTTTACAGACCTGGCCCATTAGAAAGCGGAATGATTGATGATTATGTGGAAAGAAAGCACGGCAGAAAATCTGTTGAATATCTTGTGCCTGAACTTGAACCCATACTTAAAGAAACTTATGGAGTAATAGTATATCAGGAACAGGTAATGAAAATTGCCGGTGTTATAGCTGGTTATTCCATGGCTGAAGCCGATGATCTTAGAAAAGCAATGGGTAAGAAGATCGTAGAAATTATGGCTGCACAAAGGAAACGTTTTGTTAGTGGTGCAACCTCAAAAGGCGTACCGAAAGAAAAAGCTGATACACTATTTGCCCTTATTGATAAGTTCGGCGGTTATGGATTTAACAAATCTCACAGTGCGGCATATGCACTTATCGCATACCAAACCGCATATCTGAAAGCACACTACCAGGTTGAATTCATGGCCTCACTATTAACCAGTGAAATGGGCTCTACAGATAGTGTTGTTAAATATATTTCCGAGTGCGCAAGCCATGACGTTCCTGTTCTTCCCCCTGATATTAATGAAAGCGACAGGGATTTTTCCGTAAACAACCAAAAGATAAGGTTCGGTCTTGTAGCAGTCAAAAACGTGGGAGAAGGCGCTATTGATGCAGTAGTTGAAACAAGAAATATTAAGAAATTTACTTCTCTGTTTGACTTTTGCGAACGGGTTGATCTTAAAAAAGTTAATAAACGCGTTATAGAAAGCCTGATAAAATGCGGAGCATTCGATTTAACAGGAAGCTTTCGTTCAAGAATGATGGCTTCTCTTGAAGATGCTGTTGAATACGGACAGAGAGTCCAAAGAGAAAAAAACAGTCCGCAAATAGGTTTGTTCGGATCTATTGAAGATAATGGAGCATTACCTGATACTCCCGCAATTCCTGAAATTGATGAATGGAACGAAAAAGAACTTCTTGGTTTTGAAAAAGAATATCTTGGTTTTTACATCACCGGGCATCCGCTCAACAAGTATAAAGAACTTCTTCTAAAATATACCAACACGGATTCTCTTGCTATAAAAGATATGAATGACGGTGAAATTGCAAGATTCGGCGGAATAATAACAAGCACAAGAGTAATTAAAACCAGGAAAGGTGATGACATGGCATATGTCGTAACGGAAGATATGCACGGAAGTATTGAAACCACTGTTTTCCCTTCCGTTTATGCTTTTGCCTTTGATGAAATTGCTACAGACAAACCTGTTATTATCCAGGGCAAGATTCAAAAAGATGAGAAATCATTAAAAGTGCTTGCCGATGCTATCATTCCGTTTGAAAAAGTTGAAGAAAAATGGACATCAGAAATACATTTTAATATCGATATAGCAACATCTTCAAAAGATTCGCTTTTGAAATTGAAAAATATTATTATAAACCACTCGGGCTTGTCTAAAGGTTTTGTACATTTAATAGACCCTGGAAAATCGGATATTATCATAGAACTTCCGGATACAATGAAATTAAAGCCCGGTTTTTTACTTGAAAAAGAAGTAAATATACTTTTTGGATACAATGCTGTGGAAAGTGTATGCAAACCTATAGAACTTCATGCAGTAAACAATCATAGTAAATATCACAAAAAAAGCAGAAGTATTTAAATAACAATATGCAACCAACAACAAACAATATCTATTCCGTTCTTCTTGCAGGTGGAACCGGAACCCGTCTATGGCCTGTTTCAAGAGAGCTATATCCAAAACAGCTTGTAAGATTTATCGGCAATTATTCCTTAGTCCAGAGTACTATAAAAAGGCTTGAATCCGTTATAGACGCAGATAAAATAAAAATAGTATGCGCAAAGGAACACCTGCATGAAACTGCAAGGCATATGCAAGAAATAGGTGTAAATCCGGATGGTAAAATAATATGCGAGCCCTGCGGACGTAATACGGCACCTGCGATTTTACTTGCAGTATTGAATATTATAAAGATTAAAGAAGACGCGATAATTTGTGTATTTCCAGCAGACCATGTTATAAAAAATATCTCTCTCTTTAATAAGAAACTTAAATCAGCCATAAAATTAGCTGAAAAAGGCTACATTGTCACATTCGGAATAAAGCCCGATTATCCTGAAACAGGATACGGCTATATAGAGGCAAGTAGTAAAGTTTCACCTGATGGACACCATATCAACAGATTTGTAGAAAAGCCGGATAAAAAAACAGCCCTGCAATATATAAAAGCCGGAAATTTTTACTGGAACAGCGGTATGTTTGTCTTTAAAGCTGAAGTAATGCTTGAAGAATTCAAAAAATTTACACCCTCTCTTTTTGAAATGATGACAAATATAACCTCAAAAAAAAACCAATTTACAAAAAAGCATTATGGAGAATTAGAAGATATTCCCATAGATATTGCAATAATGGAAAAAACTGAAAAAGGATTGGTTATTCCTTCCGATTTTGGTTGGAGTGATATCGGATCATGGAAATCATTGTATGATTTTCTGCCCAAAGATAAAACAAAAAATGTACTTGATGGTGATGTTGTTACCGAGAATACAAAAAATTGTTTTATCATGGGACGCGAAAGGCTTATAGCTGCAAACCATCTTGAAAATATTGTTATAGTTGAAACCCCCGATTCTGTTTTTGTGTCAGATATTGCTAACAGCAGAAACGTCAAAAATATAGTATCAAAACTAAAGAAAAGTAAACGCAAAGAATATAAACGTCACAAAACGGTTTACTACCAATGGGGAAATATCACTCTTCTTGAACAAAAAAAGGGGTTTACTGTTACAAATATAATTGTATACCCCGGTTCATTATATAAGATTTCCAATCCATACGGCAGGACTAAGCAATATCTTGCGGTAGACGGAATTGCAAAAATTGAGTCAGGCAATAAAACTCTAAAACTTATTAAAGGAAAATCCTTTGTTTTTTCAGAAAAAAAAACCGTAAGCATTTCAAACCCCAATGATAGCTCTATTGAGTTGATTTGTGTGGAAACAGCATAAAGGAATCATTAATTATGAAAGTGCCTCTTCTAGATTTAAAAGCACAATATAGCAGTATTAAAGAAGAAATTTTAAAAATAACCGCTGATATATATGAAAGCCAGTATTTTATTTTAGGTCCGCATGTAGAAAAACTGGAAAATGAAATAGCAAACTATTGTTCAACAAAATATGCTCTCGGAGTATCATCAGGCACTGATGCGCTTCTTCTTGCACTTATGGCATCGGGAATAGGGCCTGGAGATAGTGTACTCACCTCACCCTATACTTTTTTTGCAACAGCCGGATCAATAGTTAGAGCCGATGCAAAACCTATTTTTGTAGATATTGATCCTGACACTTACAACATTTCCCCCGAAAAGATATTAAAGACAATTTCCTCAATGGGAAAAAATGAGCGGAAATCTTTAAAGGCTATTATGCCTGTTCATCTTTACGGACAATGTGCAGACATGGGGGCTATACTTGAAATTGCAGAAAATAATAATCTTCTGGTAATAGAAGATGCGGCTCAGGCTATCGGTTCTGAATATAAAAAAAAGCGGGCCGGATCTTTTGGAGATTTCGGCTGTTTTTCTTTCTTCCCTTCGAAAAATCTCGGGGCTTTTGGAGACGGAGGGATTATTACTACAAATTCTTCAACATTTTATGAAAAAATGCAAATTCTAAGGGTTCATGGTTCCCATCCCAAATATTACCACAAATATATAGGAGGTAATTTCAGGCTTGACGCTCTTCAGGCTGCAATTGTATCAGTTAAATTAAAATATCTTGACCAATGGACTGCCGCAAGGCAAAATAATGCACAAAAATACAGACTGCTATTTGACAAAGCCGGTCTTTCTGAAAGAATAACTCTTCCTTCCGAAAAAGAAAACCGCCATATATATAATCAGTTTATAATAAAAGTGTCCGGAAAAAGAGATGAACTAAGATCTTATTTAAATGATGCCGGAATAGGCAGTGAAATTTACTATCCGGTGCCACTCCATCTTCAGGAATGTTTTTCGTATCTTGGCTATAAGAAAGGTGATATGCCTGTTTCGGAGGATTCTTCCGCAAATACTATTGCATTGCCCATTTACCCCGAACTTACTGACGATATGCAGATTTATGTGGTAGAAAAAATAAAAGAGTTTTATCAAGCATAGATTAAGATTGAAATTTCGGATAATACAATGAGGGTTGATTTGTCAAAAAATATTGACATATTAATAAATTTTTGATTTTATTAGCAAGAATTTCATAAGAACCTTTTCAACCATAACCAAATTGTTATATGGGAAATTTAAATATGAAAATTCATAAAAAACTAAACTTTATAATTACTTTATTTTTTTTAATTACTTTTCTCCCGGCATGTGTTTCGCCCCTGCAAAAAAGCAATTTAACTCCGCCCTTAAAAACAGCCGATAAAACTGCTGTTGATAGTAATACTTATATTATAGGTGCGGAAGATGTCCTTGATATCTTTGTCTGGAGGGAAGCATCTTTGACAAAATCCGTTACTGTCAGGATGGATGGGAAAATATCTTTACCTCTTACAGACGATATCCAGGCCGCAGGCCTTACGCCTTTACAACTTAAAGAAGTTATAACAACCAAACTTAAAAACTTCATTGAAAACCCGACAGTTTCTGTAACAGTAATTCAGGCAAACAGTTATAAAGTATATGTCACCGGCCAGGTAAAAAATCCAGGGGTTTTCAGACTTCGCAGTGAAACTTCCTTTCTACAGCTAATAGTTATAATAGGAGGTTTTACCGATTGGGCAGATCAAAAAAATATTGAAATTATAAGAAAAGAAAACGGAACAGAAAAAAGAATTCCGATAAATTATGAGAAACTTGTTGAAGGTAAAGAACCTGATATTGCAATTAAAAACGGAGATACGGTAATAGTGCCATGAAAAAAACATATTTAGCAGTATACCTTTTATCGCAAAAGATGTGCTATTTTTCGGCAATTAAACTTCTGACAGTTTTTTTTCTGATTTTATTTATACCGGTGTTTGGTTTTTCCGCCGACACATTTTCACAAGACAGGTTTCATCCTTATATTTCTGTAGAAGAAGAGTATAATGATAACCTTGATCTTACCTCCAAAAATGAAAAAAAAGATTTTATTACTACAATCAAGCCCGGTTTAAAATATTCAAATTCAGATGCAAAATCCGGGATAGACCTTGATTATAATGCCGGTTTTGTGTTTTACGGGCAACATGAGAATTTAAACTATATTAGCCACAATGCTTTATTAAATGCCAAATATCTTACAAAAGAGCATTTCAATTTCTTTCTAAAGGACTCTTTCATCCGTTCGGATGATCCAAGAGAAAGAGAATACTTTACACCCGTTGCCGAAAACAAGTTTGTTCTTTCCACCGAAACACAAAGAGAAAAATACTGGCGGAATGTTTTATCACCGACTGTAGAATACCAGTTCGGGCCACAAAACCGGATCGGAGTCAATTATCGAAACAATATATACAAGATAGACAGCTCTAATCCGGATGACAGCCAGGAAGATTTTGTTAATCCTTTTTTTTCATGGAAGCTTGATCAGAAAAATGACATCTATTTAGATTATGGCTACACCATTGGAAATTTTGAGAGCTCTGCAGATTTTACAGGCCATAAAGCAACTATGCGTTACACAAACCATTTTAGTCCAAAATCATCCGTTTTTGGAGAATACAATTTTTCAGCGCGAAACTTTGATCCCCCAAGTGTTGATTACGATATCCATCAGCCATTTATAGGAATATCTTATGCATTTAATCCAAATTTTGATGCAAGCGCCCAGATAGGATATTTTGTTAAAGATCCGGAAACCGGTTCACGTACAGACGGTATAAGTTATAAAGCCGGGATAACTAACCGGGATGTAAAAACTTCATATGTCCTAAGCTTGCAGGGCGGATATAATGAAGATTATTTCACTTCAGAAAATCTCGGATTTAGCCGATATCACAGATTGACTGGATCCATAACACATTCTATTGCGATGAGAACTTCTATTGGTTTATATGGAAATGTTGAGCGATCCACGTTTGATACCGGCAAGAAAGACTGGATCTGGGGTACAGGTTGTAATCTGTCACACAGACCTTTGAAATGGCTGACACTATATCTGGACATATCGCACAGGAACAGAGATTCCAACACATCTACAGACGATTACACTGAAAACAGAGGAATTTTAAAAATCACTGCAACATACTAATAAAAGTTCAACAAACCATAGAGCCGGTTTCAAAACGTTTCAGTTTGGTCAAGCTCAAGGCAGGCGAAAATTTTAACCGCAGGAATACATGGCGTATTTCGAGGATAGCGCTAATGCTTCACTTCGTGCAAAATTTGAGCCCAACGCTTAAGATCGGCCAAAATGGGGCGTTTTGCAATTGGCTCCATAGACGGAAATTAAAACCATGATTAATTCGGCACGTTCTTACAGCATCATTGATTATGTTGAAATATTTAAAAGAAGAATCTGGTATTTTATTATTCCTTTTTTTATCATACTGCCAGGCACTATACTTTATGCCGTCTATGCACCCAGAATATATAAAGCGTCAACGCTTGTTCTTGTTTCACCGCAAAAGGTTCCGGAAGCATTTGTTCAATCCACTGTAACATCACGCATCGAAGAGCGTTTACAGTCTATTTCACAGGAGGTAATGAGCAGGACCCGCCTGGAACAGGTAATGGATGAATTTAAGTTATACCGTGAAGAAAGTAAAAACCTTTCCAAGGAACAACTTGTTGGGTTGATGCAAAAAAATATCAAAGTAGAACTTCCTTCCAGAAAAGAAGAAAAAACCTATTTTACCATAGCATATACCGGCATAAATCCAGAAATTGTCGCTGCAGTTGCCAACAGATTGACATCTCTTTTCATTGAAGAAAATCTCAAGCTAAGAGAACAGCAGGCAACCGGAACAACGGAATTTTTGACAGCCGAACTTGCTTCATCAAAAAAAAGGCTGGAAGAACTGGAAATGCAAGTCAGCCTGTATAAAAAACGATATATGGGTGAATTGCCGGAGCAACTTGACACCAGCTTGAAAATTTTAGAACAGCTTCAAAACCAGTACCAGAGAATAGGAGAAAATCTTAACGCTGCCCAGGACCGGAAACTATTTATCCAGAAGCAGATCTCAGACCTTGAATCGCCGACTACAGCCTCGGAAACCGGAACAATCGGACTAAAAGATAATGCACTGGCCGGACCCTTGTCTGCTTCTGCGAACAGACTGGCACCGGCTCAATCAGGAGCAAAAAATAAAAGTTCATATGAGTTGCAAAAAGATGCCTTGACAAAACTTTTAGATGAATTAACTTCCCAGTATACTGAAAATCATCCTGATGTAATTATAACAAAGAAAAAACTTGCCGATCTCGAAACCAAACATGAATCTGATGAAGATACGGTTCAAGAGTTATATAATCTCAAAAAAGACCCTCGCTACATAGAATTAAACAATCAGCTTCAGATAGTCGATCTTGAAATAAAACAATATCAAACAGAAATAGTCAGCATATCAAAACAAATAACTATCTACAGAACAAGGATTGAAAACATACCATCACGCGAGCAGGAAATGGCTTCGCTTATGCGGGAATACAGTAAAACAAAAGAAAATTATGAAACCTTGTTCAAAAAGAGCCAGGAAGCTCAGCAGGCGGAAAATCTGGAGTTTAAACAAAAAGGAGAACAATTTAAGATAATTGATCCGGCTCGTGTTCCTGAAAAACCTTTCTCACCGGATATTAATAAAGTCCTTCTTATCGGTTTTGCACTTTGTATAGGATGCAGCATCGGACTAGTCATTTTACGCGAACAGATGGATACATCTTTTCACGATGCGGAAGATGTTGAGCTGGTTCTTGGATTAAGAGTGATAGCTACTATACCGACTATCGAGAAAGAAGCAGCCTGAAAATGTATGAAAAGTATTATGGTTTAATAAATAAGCCTTTTGAAATAACACCTGATCCCGGATTTTTCTTTTTTAGTGAAAAACATAAAGAAGCACTTGCTCATCTTAAATATGCAGTAAGGGAAGGAAAAGGATTCAGCCTCATTACAGGAGAAGTAGGCACAGGGAAAACCACTCTAGTGCACATGCTTTTAAGTAATTTGGGCCCGAATGTTCGTACCGCGAACATTTTTAATCCTATAATGTCGCCCGGTGATTTTATCACTTATGTTTGTATTGATCTTGGAATAAAAACAACTACTGATAAATCACGCGGGCATAATCTGATGTTGCTTTATAATTTTCTTCTGGATTGTTTTAATAAAAAGCAATTGGTTTTTTTGATAATCGATGAAGCCCAGTGCATGAACCCAAAAATCCTGGAAGAAGTCAGATTATTAACAAATTTTGAAACTTCAAAAAACAAGCTGCTCCATATAATTCTTCTGGGACAACCTGAATTAAACGAAACTATAGCCGACACCAGATTCAGAGCCTTAAAACAAAGAATTACCGTTCGTTATAACTTGAGCGAATTTAATTTTAGTGAAACAAAAGAGTATATACAATACAGACTTAAAAAAGCGGGAGGCCGTAATCTTTCTTTATTCGACAAAAGCTCCATAAAAGAAATATATAAATATTCAAAAGGCACCCCCCGTTTGATAAATACTGTATGTGATAATGCTCTTATCATTGGATTTGCACGTAATTTAAGACGTATCGGGAAACCGGTTATTTTAGAAGCCATCAGAGATCTGGAAGGATTGCAGGACAATAAGAAAAAACTAATTTTGCCCGTAATCTTATTTGTTATTTTAATTCTTATTTGCACAATGGTTACCATATTTATAATTTATCCGGATTTTTTTGAAAAAATTATTCATAATTAAAGGAGACACTGTCAAAACGTTTCAGTTTGGTCAAGCTCAAGGCGGGAGAAAATTTCAACCGCAGGAATACATTGAGTATTTCGAGGATTGAAATTTGAGCCCAACGCTTAAGATCGGCCAAAATGGGGCGTTTTGAAACTGGCTCAAAGGATTGTTATGGGAAAAATATTTGAAGCGCTGCAAAAAGCAGAAGAAGAAAATATTCAGGCATCTACAGCGGAAACAATCGAATCCTCACCAGTTAACACTGTTTTTGACGACAAGCTAGTTTGCTATTTCCAGTCCGGTTCAATTGTTTCGGAACAGTTTAAAAAACTTAGAACACATCTTTTAATGCCTACTCTTGGTGAAAAACCCAAAACAATTCTTATAACAAGCGCCTTTAGCGGGGAAGGCAAAAGCCTAATTGCAATAAACCTTGCTATTACAATCGCTATGGAATTACAAAGCCATGCCCTTTTATTAGATTGCGATCTCAGAAACCCCTCACTTTCAAGATGGTTTGGCGTCGATAAAGCTAAAGGTTTATCGGATTATCTGCTGGGATATGCAGATTTACCTGATCTTTTAATTAAAACAGGAATTGATAAACTTAATATTCTTACCGGAGGCAGCAGCCAGGAAAATCCTGTTGAACTGATCGGTTCGAAAAAGATGGAAGGCCTCATTGACGAGTTAAAATCCCGTTATAGCGACCGGCATATTATACTTGACTCTTCCCCGGTGCTTGCAACAACAGAGCCGCATGTTCTTTACAAATTAGTTGACTGTATTATTCTTGTAATAAGGGCTGGCGTAACACCAAGAGGGCCCGTTCAACAGGTCATCAAGTTTCTTGGAAAAGATAAAATTATCGGCGTTGTTTTAAATGATATGAATTTCAAATCAGCTGCGCTTCGATCCCGGTATTTTGGGACCTCACAATACTATCCATATTATGGGAATGTAAATAATGATAAATCTCAGAGTTTTAGTCATAAAATTAGCTCAAAGTTTAAGAAAAAATAAGAAAAAGGATAGAGCCACTTTCAAAACGTTTCAGTTTGGTCAAGCTCAAGGCGGGAGAAAATTTCAACCACAGGAATACATTAAGTATTTCGAGGATTAAAATTTGAGCCCAACGCAGAGATCGGCCAAAATGGGGCGTTTTGAAACTGGCTCGATAGTTGTAATTTTTCATGATTTCATACCCTATATTATGATAATTTTAACACTTAAAATGTGATATTTGTCACAGACATAATTATTGTCAAATGTTATATAATTTATTATAATAACAATAAGAATTTAAATTTCATATAATACTATACATATTAATGGCTTACCCAAACTCTTTCAACATGACGAAATAGAAACATTTCGGCTATGATTGAAAAGTCTTTTTTATGTAAGTATAAAGAGCCACTTTCAAAACGTTTCAGTTTGGTCAAGCTCAAGGCGGGAGAAAATTTCAACCGCAGGAATACATTAAGTATTTCGAGGATTGAAATTTGAGCCCAACGCAGAGATCGGCCAAAATGGGGCGTTTTGAAACTGGCT
>JBDRRF010000067.1:0-106851 GCA_043825875.1 Pseudomonadota bacterium
AGCCAGTTTCAAAACGCCCCATTTTGGCCGATCTCTGCGTTGGGCTCAAATTTCAATCCTCGAAATACTCTATGTATTCCTGTGGTTGAAATTTTCTCCCGCCTTGAGCTTGACCAAACTGAAACGTTTTGAAAGTGGCTCAAAGAGAATAGTTTTTTTATGTGATTTTCTATAATACCACAATTGAAAAAAATATTGCAAATACCAAATTATTGAACATGCAAAATAGTAGTGCAAAAATCATTTAGCTTATTGTTGGCAGATAAAACTTGACGGATTTAAATATGTTTTATTATAATGCAGGCCTCATTTTTATTAAAATAGAATATATTTTATGCCTTAACTGCTTACAATAATATATTAAAATATTTCAAGTATAACACTTTTATATTCTATAGGGCCGCTTATATTTACTCCGTGCAGTTTTTTAAAACAGGGATTTTGTTATGAAATAACCCCTATTATATAAAATGTGCTATTGTTTAAATATTAATATGGTTAGATACTGACAAGGAATTATTATATGCTTTAAAGCAGATAGATCGGATAGGTTAAGAACCAGGAATTTTTTTATATAACAGTATAAATAAGACTGAGTATCAATAATAAGTTATAAACGCAACTTAAGCAAAAGGGACTTGCGAAGCCGAAAATAATTAAAAACGGCTAAAAGGGGGATTATGAATCTGTTTGATATCTTGGTAATTGTAATTTTATCTTACTGCCTTATTCGTGGTATTTTCAGAGGTGTTATAAAGGAAATTTCATCTCTGATAGGAGTGCTTGGGGGTTTTTACGCTGCCTATACCTATTATCCGGACGTCAGCAAATTCTTGCAAAATTGGATTGCTAACCATAATTATATAAACGTGTTAAGCTTTCTTCTGGTTTTTATTTTTGTTTTCTTAATAATCAGCATTCTTGGGGTCATAATAAAATATATTCTGAAGATAGTTTTTCTCGGGTGGGTTGATAGAATATTTGGAGCGATTTTTGGAATATTGAAAGGCACACTAATCAGTTGCATACTGTTAATCGTATTTGTGTCTTTTCTTTCAGGCATCACAAATATAATTATGTCTTCAAAAACATCGCCTTTTCTTGTGATATTTTCTGATAAGATGATCATGGTGACACCAAAAGTCCTGAAAAATGAATACCAAACAAAAATAAAGGATATTAAAAAAGCTTGGGAAAAAAGCGGTCAAACAGAGAAGAGCAAAACTTTGAAAACTTAATAAAGCTTATTGAAACTCTCAGAGGTACCAACGGATGTCCGTGGGATCAGAAACAAACCCCTAAGACAATGGCCGTATATCTTTTGGAAGAAGTATATGAACTTGTTGATGCAATCGAATCGGAAAATTTTGATGAAATATGTGAAGAGCTTGGAGATGTATTATTCCATATTATTTTTATCGCAAGGCTTTTTGAAGAAAAAAAAGCTTTTGGAATAGATGATGTTGTAAACCAAATTACGGAAAAAATGGTACGCCGCCATCCACATGTGTTTGGACAAGAATCTGCCGAAGATGCATCCGTATTGAGAAATCGCTGGCATAAAATTAAAAAGAATGAAAAAAACCATGCAAAAACAGGAGCGACTCTGGATTCTGTACCCGGAAAGCTTCCGGCACTGATGCGGGCATATAGAATTTCGGAAAGGGCTGCGCGAACCGGTTTTGATTGGGATAACATCAGCGATGTGATGAAAAAAGCAGAAGAAGAATGGCACGAATTCCAATGCGCTCTTAATGAAAAATCGGATGATAGCAAAAAGGAAAATATTGCTCTTGAGTTTGGAGATATACTTTTTACCCTTGTAAATGTTGCGCGTTTTGCAGCAATCCATCCTGAAACTGCATTGAAAGAATCCATAAAAAAGTTTGAAACACGGTTTCAAACTATGGAAAAAATGGCTGCACAAAGCGGTCGGGATATTGACTCCTTATCCCGCAATGAATTTGATACAATGTGGGAAACCGTAAAAAGCAGTGAGGAGTAAAAAAGTTTACAAAGTTTAAAAATACTTTTAACATTTATGATAATATAAAAATGATTGCTATAATAGACTATGATGCAGGAAATCTGACCAGCGTGGCCAGTGCTGTAAATCACCTGGGATTTAAATGTATCATTACAAATGATGTCAAAGAGATAGACAAAGCCGAACGCATTATATTCCCCGGTGTAGGTGCCGCAGGCTCTGCCATGGAAAGCATAAAGCGTCTTGGCCTTGATAAAGCTATTAAAAACGCCCTTTCATCCGCCAAACCCATTCTTGGAATATGCCTTGGCACTCAGATTATAATGAATTACAGTGAGGAAAACAACACTGAGTGTATAGGTATTATTGGCGGGAAAGTACTTGCTTTCAGGTTTGACAAAAAACTGAAAAATGAAGCGGGTCTTAAGATACCTCATATGGGCTGGAACAGCATTATACTTAATAAAGACCACTTTGTTCTTTCCGATGTAAAAGACAATGATGAGTTCTATTTTGTTCATGGGTATTATCCGTCACCTGACGACAATTCCCATTTAATAGGAACAACAACTTATGGAATTTCATTTGCATCGATTATCGGGTACGAAAATATTATAGCCACCCAGTTTCATCCCGAAAAAAGCGGGAGACCCGGGCTTTCAATACTTAAAAATTTCTGTGTGTGGAAACCATGTTAAGCAAACGGATTATTCCCTGCCTTGATGTGCGTGAAGGCAAAACAACAAAAGGTATAAAATTTAAAAATAATGTAGATATAGGTGATCCTGTTGAGATGGCCCGTTATTATTACGAGGCAGGAGCTGATGAGATTGTCTTTTATGATATTACTGCTTCAAGTGAAAAGAGAAATATTATGATAGATGTTGTAAGGCGTGTTGCCGAAACAATATTTATTCCTTTTTCTGTTGGTGGCGGAATACGTAATCATGAGGATATGCGCAAAGTTCTTCTTGCAGGAGCTGAAAAAGTCAGTGTTAATTCAGCGGCTGTAAAGAATCCTGATATTATTTCAAAAGGAGCCGAAGCTTTTGGTAAACAGTGTATAGTGTTGGGAATGGATGTCAAATTTGTCGGAAAAAGTGATAGTATTCCTTCCGGTTATGAAATAGTCATAAACGGAGGAAGAACTTTTATGGGAATCGATGCTCTTAAATGGGCTATAGAAGCCGAAAAGCTTGGTGCAGGAGAGATATGTCTGAATTCAATTGATGCAGACGGAACCCGTGAAGGATATGAGTTAAATCTCACATCACTTGTTTCGGAAAATGTTTCAATTCCTGTAATTGCTTCAGGCGGTGCAGGCAAACCGGAACATCTTTGTGATGTTTTAACAAAAGGAAAAGCTGATGCTGCATTAATAGCTTCTATGGTACATTACGGCACATATACTATTCCCGAAATCAAATCTTACCTTGATAAAAGAAATGTAAAAGTAAGAAATAGCTGGTAGGACAAGCACTATAGGAAATAGGGCTTGTCCCGGATAGCTATTGATCTTTATATTAAATTTTAAAAGGGCCAGCTTACAATACCACCTTCGATATAAGATACCCGGCTAAAACCTGCCGCATTTAAAATTCTTTGCGCTTCATAACCTCTTAAACTTATTTTGCAAAAAGTAATAATATCTTTATCCTTAGGAAGAGTCTTTGCTTTTTCTCTCAAAGCTCCAAGGGGTATATTAAGCACTTCGTAAGGAAAAGGCATGGCAGCAACTTCATCCGGCATACGGACGTCGAGTAGTATCACATCCCCATTTTCAATACGTTCTTTTGCCTTAAAAGCCGAGATTCCGGCAGCAACACCATCCAGTTTATTAATCATCAGATGAGCACAGGTTGCAAGCGGATCAAGTGCCGGGCCATATGGCGGAGCATAAGCAAAATCAACATCTGCAAGCTGATCAAGGTTGCCGCCCAAAAGTATAACACTGGCAGCTACATCCAAGCGCTTTGCGCCTTCCCCCAGTCCGGCAACCTGGATTCCCAAAAGCTTTCTGTCACGTTTGGAAGCTATCATTTTTATTATAAAAGGTTTGGCATCAGGCATAAAATGCGGCTTATCAGGACCTGCCCATGTGGTAGTTTCTATGTCAAGGTTTAATGATCGCGCCTGTTTTTCCGTAAGCCCTGTTCGACCTATTGTGTAATCAAAGGCTTTCACAATACTAGTACAGGCAATACCATTAAAAGGTGTGGAACAACCTGCAATATGATTTGCAATAACCCTGCCGTGTTTGTTTGCGGTAGATCCCAGGGGAACATAAAGAGTGCTTCCCGCAGCCTTGTTAACATAATGAGATGCTACACAGTCGCCACCTGCATAAATATCTTCATCACTTGTTTTGCAATATTCATTTACTACGATACCGCCTTTATCCATGCATTGCAAACCGGCATCTTTTGCAAGTTTATCATTCGGTCTGGTACCCACCGCAACAACAACCAGATCGGCAGGCAGACTTTGTTTATCCGTATCAACAGATGAAACAGCTCCTTTACCACCTATAGCCTTAACAGTCTCTGACAGTATAAGCTTTACACCTTTTTGACGCAGATGCTTTGCAGCAAACATTGCCACATCCTTATCCAATATGGCAGGCATTATCTGATCTTCCATTTCCACCATTGTTACATCAAGGCCTTTTTTAACAAGGGCCTCCGACATCTCAATGCTGATAAATCCTGCTCCGATAAGAACAGCATGCTTTAGATTCTGAGCTTCGATTTGTTTAACAATTGTATCCGCATCATCAGGTTGCCTGATAAACCAGACATTTTTCAAATCAATACCGGGAATGGGGGGCCTGAATGGATAACCGCCAGTTGCCAGTACAAGCTTGTCATACTTCATTTTATCTGTTTTTCCGCTAGCCAGATCTTTTACTTCAACGGTTTTGTTTTTCCGATCAATTGCAATTGCTTCTTTTCCTGTAAGGACCTTAACACCTTTTGCTTTTTGAAAAAAAGCCGGAGTTCGTGCCACACCCACCGGGGTTTCAGTTAGCATTTCAACTCTTTCAAATAAACCTTCAACATAATAAGGCAACCCGCAGGCTCCGTAAGAAACAATGCCCCCCTTTTCTATAATTGTTATGTCAGAATCCGGGAGAAGTCGTTTTAGCCTTGATGCTGCCTTGGGTCCGCAGGCAACACCGCCAATAACTAATACTCGAAGTTTTATATCAGACATTTCTACTCCTTATTTCGTTTGGATGGAGGCCATTGAAAAATGCCAAGTTTTGCTATGGTTACCGGAAGATACGATTTTCAGTCACAAGAATACATAAAGTATTTCAAGGATTGAAATCAAACATCATGCAAAATCGCGCAAAAGAGGCATTTTTTTCAAGAAGCCTTGAATTGAAAAACGAAATAATAATATTACATTAACATCGATCACGCAAGAAAAGACTTGCAAAATTATTCTTCTTCAGGTTCCGAAAATATTAGCAGGTCTATAGGGATGGCTGCCCTCAATAACGTCCACACCGGCTTTTGCCTTTACTTTCGGTATAATTGTATCTTTGTACGGGCAATTATCTAAAAGGCATGTGCCTATATGTACGGCATCAATTTTTTCATTTGTTAGTCCCATCCATGCTTTTAAATTAACAAGACGAACGATAGGTGAGGTGCCCGGACATCCTCCGCAATGCAAAAGAGCCCTTAATTTGGCATCAGTACCCTTATATCTTTCAAATTCACCTTCCTTTTTATCAAAAGCCATCAGGCAGCGTTGACAACCCAGACAGGTTTCATCCTTAATATTTTTACAGCTTAACACAGCAATATTCATGAATACTTCCTCCTTGTTTATTTCAACAATAAGAACTCTATCTGATAAATTCTATATTTTTAAGGTAAGATTATTTATTTCTTTTAAGCGCACAAGAAGTTCAACCGCCTGTTCTGCAACAGGATGTGGCAGTAGTTGTGACATCAAACCAAGTCCTTCGCTTGCTTCGTGAAATTGTTCGGCATCAAGAGAACTTACAACTGAACAATTAACCATCGGATTAACGGAAAGTAATCGTAAAGCTAACTGCAATCCGGTCATATCTTTTAAGTTTTCATCTGCAACTACAAGGTCGACAGGGCTAACAGAAACCATATCCAGCGCCTTTTGGCCCAAGTCTGTCCATAAAACTATAGCATCTTTTTGCTTTTCTATTTCTTTAGCAAAATCGAAAAAGTTTTCTTTGATTGCAGTAACCAGCAATACTTTTAACATAAGAACCTCTTGTTCCTACCAGTGGCCGTCGGTATTCGGGTTATCAGCTAATGGCAGCTTTCCGTCAATATATGCTTTAACGGCATCTTTTACAGACCCTGAGGCATCATTGGCTACGCCAATTTTTGCAGCCTGAAGAGTTTTGAATGCATTGGGACCACAAAATCCGGTAAGCAGAACCTTTGCACCTTTTTGGCTTACCATACTTGCCGCCTGAATGCCGGCACCCTTAAATGCATTAATATTTTCCTTATTATCCAGCACCTCAAATTCAAAGGTTTCCGAGTCCACGATAATTATGTTGGCTGCCCTTCCAAAACGAGGATCAACCTGTGAATCCAGATCCGTACCGACAGATGTTACAGCTATTTTCATTATTTTATCTCCCTGTCCCTGGTTTTATCTTTCAATAGATATCACTCAGAGCCACTTTATTTCTTAGATCAGCCACCACCGCCTCCACCGCAAACCTGATTATCGCTGATGACAGGCAGTTTGCCTGCGATTAAATCTTCCACAACCGGCCTTATTTCAGTCCTGGTATCATCATGGTAAACGGCAATGCCCACCTGCCTGAAACCCATCAGAGGACGCATGCCTATTCCACCGACAACAAGAGCATGCACTTTATGACCCGCTAAAAGATTAACAGGTACCATACACCCCCCCTGAACATGTGTCTGATTGGGAACAGTACTTACACTTTTTATCTTTCCATCTTCCACATCAATCAGTGTAAATACATCACAATGACCAAAATGACCGGAACGCAGACCATCAAGACCGCCTGCGTCCATAGACGGTATCGCTATTCTTCCTTTTTCCATTGTACTAGTACTCCTCTTTAATTTTATCAAATAAATTATTGTTACTTTAAAAACTAATTTGCTAGTTACCATTCATATATTTATTTGCTTCCAAATTTTTTCAATAGCTTTGGCCGATACCGAGCTTTCATCATACTCAAAGATATTTTTTGCCTGTACCATGGATTTTGTTAACGCCGTATCAAAGGGGATTCTCTCCAGAACCTCTATCCCTTTGGTTTTTGCATACTTTTCTATGGCCAAAGTCTCATCTTTATTTAAATCAAACTTATTAACACTTATCATTGCCGGCACATTAAAATGGGCGGCTAACTGCGCTACACGATCCATATCATGCTTTCCGGAAAGTGTAGGCTCTGTTATAATCAGAACTGCCGATGCACCCCCTATGGAAGCAATAACCGGACATCCAACACCAGGCGGCCCATCAGTAATGATTAAATCCAGGTTATTTGTTTCCGCAAGTTTTTTGCCTTCTTGCCTCACAAGCGTTACCAGCCTTCCGGAATTTTCCTGAGCAATGCCCAGTCGGGCATGAACCATAGGCCCAAAACGGGTTTCGGAAATATACCATTCTCCGCAGGTTTGCACCGGAAACTCGATAGCCTTTTCAGGGCAAAAGTAAACACAAACACCACATCCTTCGCACTCAAGATCATCTATAACAAAATCATCATTTATTGCATTCCATTTACATAGATTACGGCAAAGGCCACATTCGGTACAGAATCTATGATCAATGACAGCTTTACTGCCGCCTTTGAAGTCATGTCTTTCTTTAATGTCCGGAGCAGTTATAAGATGCAGATCTGCTGCATCAACATCTGCATCGCATAGAACTTTATTTTCAGCAAGTGATGCAAAGGCCGAAACAATACTTGTTTTCCCGGTACCGCCTTTACCGCTCACTATAACCAACTCTTTCATGAAATCACCTGATTATAACTTAGATCTGCAAGTTCTTTTATGTTGCTGTTTAAAACTAAAAACTTCTCGCGCCATTTTGGTATCGCATCTACTATAAGTTGGCCTATTGAATAGGCTTCAGCAATTTTTCTGCTATATGGAATTTCCATGAGTACCTTGATTTTATTTTTTGCAGCATAGTCTTTAACCTGCCCGTCTCCAATGTCCGAACGATTAATAACTAACCCATGGGGTATTCCAAGTATCCTCACAGCCTCAACTGCAAGCTTTAAATCATGCAGACCGAAAGGAGTTGGTTCTGTAACCAGCAGTATAAAATTGGAACCCTTCATGGAAGTAATTACCGGGCAAGATGTCCCCGGAGGAGCATCGATTATAGTCAGCAATTCAGGTTTGGTAAATGAACGAACCATACGGATAAGGGGAGGCGACATAGCCTCTCCTACCTTTAGCCTTCCATGCACAAATTCGACTCCGTTCCTGTTTCCTGTTTCAATTACTCCCAATTCCCTGCCTGTTTCCGAAACAGCACCGGCTGGACAAACCTCCATACACCCTCCACAGCTATGGCACATCTCCGGAAAGGTCAGTATCGTTTTACCCAATATGATAATTGCCTTAAACTGGCATATCTCGGCGCATTTGCCGCAAAATGTACACTTATCCTCATCCACTGAAGGAACCGGAGCCATAACTTTTTTTGTTTCTTTAATTATCGGGTTTAAGAAAAGATGCGCATTGGGTTCTTCTACGTCACAATCTAAAATTTGCACATCTTCCCCAATTGAAACAGCAAGATTTGTAGCAATAGTCGTTTTACCCGTTCCACCTTTTCCGCTTGCAACGCTTATAATCATTATTTTTGGCCCCTATGCCCTCGTCATTAACTTGCCGCATTTAGGGCACTTCACACCATAACACGGCTTGCCTCGCTCATGGGCTTGTCTTTCTCCACAGTCCGGACATATACATTCTCCCCCCTGTCCCACACCACGGCCACCACCCATACCACTTCCGACGGGTTTACCACCTTTTGTTGGTGAAGCGCCCTGACCCTTTCCCCCGCCTCTTTGTCCTTTAGGTGACATAATTTTTCTCCTTTTTAATGATTTCCGCCAGGCTGCTGCTTGTAGTTTAGTCACAATACCAGCATAGGAGGGTTTTGGCGATTTAGCGGCAGCCTGGCGGAAAAACCAGATTAAGAACGGTTTAATTTAATTATCAGTTCAACCATTTTTTCAAATTCCTGTGTAAAAGGCAGCTTTTTCTGATCCAAGCTTGCCAAAAGTCCTTCATCAGCACATCTGACTACTTCCGGCTCTATTGGAAGACTTGCCAGAAATCTAAGATTTTCTCTGGCAGCCATTGCCTCTCCGCCATGCGCCTTGAACAAATTTGTTTTCTCACCGCAATGGCTGCATATAAACCCGCTCATATTTTCTACTATTCCAAGTATAGACATATTAATCTCGCGGCAGAAATTAATGGATTTTCTAACGTCAGCCAAAGAAATTTCCTGAGGAGTTGTTACGATGAGAGCCTTTGCATCCGGAATGGTCTGAGCTACTGTAAGTGGCTCATCCCCTGTGCCTGGCGGTGAGTCAATAATCATATAATCAAGCTCTGACCATTCAATGTCCGAGATAAATTGTTTAATAACGCCTATTTTAAGCGGTCCACGCCATATTGTTGCGGTATCTTTATTTTCTCCCATAAGTGTCTCAATAGACATGACGTGTAAATTGGACATATGTTGGATTGGAAGCATTTTCCCCGAAGTCTCAGATGGCATCACTTTGCCGTTTAGTCCCAACATTCTCGGTATACTCGGCCCATGAAGATCCACATCCAGAAGACCAACTCTGTTACCTTTTTTTGATAACAGGACAGAAAGATAGGCGGCTATACTACTTTTGCCGACACCTCCTTTTCCACTCATTACCAAAATTTTATTTTTAATATTGGCAAGCTGTTCTTTGATATCATTATCCTGTTTTGCGTGTTGGTCATTATGATTGCCCGCCCCACAGCTTTGGCTCGACATTGAACTATTTCTCCTTTATCTTACTTTATAACCAATAAATATTTTCATTAATTTGAAGGATTATTCCAAAAGACTTCTTTTTGTTTTTTATTGCGTCCCGTTTTTTGTCTTTTTCTATGCCCACGGTGTTCGCAAATACTATTTTCACCATATTTTCCCATAACATGCTTACAACCCGGCATCACAAATCCGGAACGTAATATATTCCCCTTAAGGTATGCATTAAGTACATCTTCGGTGTGGCCTGATATATTTTGTATAATATCAATGCCGGAAGCTTCCAATAATCTCCAGAAAGGACGCGACACAGCTCCACATATCAGTATATCCACATCCCAACCCTGAATACGGGCACATCGGCGGGATATTTCCGGTTCATCAAGATATATCTCATACCTTGCCGATTCTTTTCCGTCTTCAACTTCTACAATTAAAAGTTTTGACGCTGTATCCAATACAGGCGATACTTTATCATACCAAATCGGAATGGCTATTCTCATGTGAAATACCCTTGTCTATTATAGCAATTATCAAAATAATATTCCGATGCCTGTTGTAATTGCCATATATTATCAACAATTATTGAAAAGACCTTAAATCCTGATATACTCTTTCAAGCCGTTGTTGTTTTTTCCGGTTGTAACGAACTGATCCTTGTATTAATTATATCCAGTTCGGTCTTTATGGCTGCCGCCTGATTCTTAAGAAAATTTACTTCCTGTTCCTTTGAATAAGAAACCGGATAATCTCCTGTTTCAATCGGTGAGAATCTTCCTCTTTGGAAAAACCCTTTAATCCTGTTACGATACCCACGGCAACGACCCATTCCAAATCCATGTCCCGATCCGGGCTGGTTTCCTTCACAACCATAAAATCGCCGGCCGGCATTGCATAATCCGCGAGCTCTCCCTGTCATTGATCCCATTCCCATAGGGCCTGCACCATTCAATCCGGGCATAATTCATTCCTCCTTTTGATAATACACACAACAGCTAAACTTTTATACAACACTAAAATCAATTAATAGTATTGATAATTGTACAAGCATTTTATAAGCCATAATATACGTGGCGCAGAATATTTTTATATCTATTTAATATTGATGGGTAATGCTATTGGGCAGAATTTAATGCATGAAGAAAGGCGCTATTGCAAAATTGCATTATTGCAATAGTATTTATGAGTAAGAATTGCATTTATGCTATTATATGGAAGGCTCGATTTTTTTTGCACGGCCATCTGTTTTGGGAATTTCAAGATTAAAACGTTTTATTTTTCTCCACAGAGTTGCCGGATGCATATCAAGCTGAGTTGCTGTTAACTTCCTGTTGTAGTTATTTTTAGCCAGAACATCCAAAATAAATATTTTTTCAATTTCATTTAAAGACCCGGCTTCTATTGTGTTTTCATTACTTGCGGTTTTCTCTTCTACATCCGGCTTTTGGCAAAGATAGTCAGGCAGGTATTTGGTGCTAATGAGGTTTTCCTTACAAACTACTATGGCATATTCAATTATATTCTCAAGTTCACGAATATTTCCGTCAAACCTATGAGACATAAGAATATGAAGTACTTCCGAGGTAACACCTTGCACTTCTTTACCGTTAAGATGGCTGTACTTTTTGATAAAATGATCGATTAAAAGAGGAATATCCCCTTTGCGTTCCCTTAAAGGCGGAAGTTTTATTTTTACTACATTTACACGGTAGTACAAATCTTCACGGAAAATCCCGGTTTTCACAAGACTTGCCAGATCCTTATTTGTAGCTGTTACAATTCTGACATTGGCTTTTTCGGACTTCGTACCACCGAGAGGCTCATAGGTTTTATCCTGTAACACCCGGAGCAATCTTACCTGTAATGCGGGTGTTATATCACCGATTTCGTCTAAAAAAAGCGTGCCTCCTTTAGCAAGAGCCAAACGCCCTGGCTTATCTTTTTTAGCATCTGTGAAAGCACCGGCTTTGTATCCAAAGAGTTCCGATTCCAGAAGACTATCAGGCAAGGAACCGCAATTTATGGTTATCATCGGTCCTTTGCTTCTGCGGCCAAGAGAGTGAATAGCTTTGGCAAAAAGTTCTTTTCCTGTTCCACTTTCCCCCTCCAGTAATACTGTTGCATCACTTTCGGATATTTGCTCAAGCATCGCAAAAAGACGCAGCATTTCCTTGTCTTTGCTAATTATATCATGAAATGAGTGTCTGCCCGAAAGTTCCTTTCTCAAAGCTTCAAGCAGGCTAAGATCGCGGAAGGTCTCGGCACCACCTATCATAAGCCCTTTTTTATCTTTCAAAACAGCTGTAGAAATGCTTACGGGAATACGCTCACCCTCTGAATTTACTATAAAAATGGATTTATCGATAACCTGTCGACCGGTTTCCATTGTTTGACGTAAAGCGCATGCTTTTTCGCAAATACTTGCCCTGAAGACATCCCAGCAATGACGTCCCAGCGCCTCTGCTTTTTTTATCCCGGTTATTTTCTCTGCAGCACGATTAAAAGAGGTTATCCGCCATTCCGAATCAACCGTAAAAACTCCGTCTGCAATGCTGTCAAGTATGATCTGTGTCTGAACTTCCATTATAACAAAATCTTTCGCGTTTACCCTATTCGTAATTCCTGAACTTTGTACGAGTCCAACAAAAATGCTGCTCTGGAATTAATTTTTTGTCTTTATAAATAATCGTTTAAATTCCCGGACTATTTTCTTTTTTATATTGTCCCGTTCTTTTTTTTGAAGATTTATTTCCATTAAATTGTAAGTTATATCTTCCAAGCTTTCAGCCTTCTTAAATTTTATGTCCCCGTCCCATTCAAAGCCCTGGAAGAAAAATTGCTTAAGGTCTTTAATAATGTCTGAATATCGCAGTTCTAATGTTTTGTTGAAAAAATCAGTTATAGGTTTAGACTGCGCAATCGGGGTGTTTTCTTTCGGCAAGTACCAAATTATATCATTTTTATACATTAACATAGTTTTATGTGTCGGCATGTTATATAAATAGTCATAATAAATTGTCGGAAACTCAATATAGCCTCTGTATGCAATCTTTATTAATTCGCTTAAAAATAATTCTATGTTTCCTACATGTTCCAGAACGTGTGAACATATGACATAATCAAACTCCTTATTTTCAAAGGGGAAATGGTTTCCGTCATAGTAAACGACTTTTTTCTCGGTTTTTAAGGGTGGCATATAACTTCTTTGAATTTCAGCCTCTTTTTCATCATCAAACTTCATTTCAAGCAGTATGTCAGATCTTGGATGAGGATTTCCTCCTGGGCCTATTTCCAATACATAATCAGAACTATTTATGCTTCGTATTTTTTCCGGGAAAAACATTGATTTGCTCCTAAAGGCCCTTTCCTCTGGGCATCAATTTTTTATAAGTATGGTCGTTTTTCATGTTTAAAAAATTAATATCTGCCTCTGTGCATATATATTATATTAAAATATCAGATTGATCTAAAAGAAGCTTTTTGGCATTTAATCCGCAAATTTTATCAATATCTTCTTTTTCAAGACCTGATCTCTCAAGCTCTGAAAAATATCTTGAGGGGTTTAAAAGAGGAAAATCACTCCCAAACAAAATCTTTTCTATGCCGGCAAGTTCTTTTGCTTTAAGGTAAATCTGAGGGTCATAAAGAAAGGGGGATGCGGCTGTGTCAAAATACACGTTTTTCATTTTCTCTTTTACTTCTTTTTTTAAAAGATTAAAGAAGAATATTCCTCCGCCCCAGTGAGCAAGTACTATTTTATTGTCCTGAAATTTTTTAATCAGATTATAAATATGCAAAAGAGTGTTAGCGGTTTTGCCCGGATAAATATGCCCTACCGGCTCATTTGTGTGGATTAATACAGGCACATCTTTAGCTTTACAAATATCCATAACAGGACTTAATCGATTTAATGTTTCCTCATCAATCCCCGACTCGTAAAAAGCAAGTTCGCCAATACCGGCAAGACCGTCTTTCAAGCACCGCTCAGCCTCTTTTTGCGCATTAACATTAAAGGGATCAAAACAGGAGAGCCCTATAAGACGATCGGGATATTTACTGACAGATTCAATTATATAATCATTGTTTAGCCCAAAGACCTGATCATTTTTCCAGGGAAAGCCAAAAACAACAGTCTTATCCACCCCGTTTTTATCCATTGCTTCAATGAGTGTTTCCGAACCTACCAGTTTAGAGTTCGGTGAATCGTACAAAAGTTTAAAGGCAGGTTCTGATTGAAAATATTTTTCTCTGTTTCCGTAAATTTTTTCCGGAAAAATATGCGCATGAAAATCAATGATCACTTTTATGGCTCCTATTATATCCAACAACAAAATAATGGGGATTTAAATTTTTGGCTAAGATATAAAACAAGATATTGACTGAAAACAATAATCGGATATATTCAACAATATGTAACAAAGGAGGTCAATATGTATTTTAATAAGCCAGGTAATATAAATACTGAAAAAACTCTTGAGCTTGCTTTTGAACGCGGGAAGGCTTTAAAAATTAAAGAGGTGGTTGTTGCTACATCCAAAGGAGATACTGCCAAAAAGGCCATTGAAATATTTAAAGGTTTCAAAGTTGTCGCAGTAACATACCATAGCGGTTTTAAAGAGCCTTTTAAGCAGGTTATGCCTGATTCAGCAAAAAAATATCTTGAAGAAAGAGGTGCTGTTGTTATCTCTGCAACCCACGCATTATCGGGTGTTGAAAGATCAGTTGCAAAAAAGTTCAGCGGTCTTTACCCAGCCCTGCTGATAGCCGAAACCTTGAGGCTATTTGGACAGGGTGTCAAAGTAGCTGTTGAGATTTCAATAATGGCCGCTGATGCCGGAGTTCTTACAGGAAACGATATAATTGCCATAGGCGGCACAGGCAAAGGAGCTGATTCCGCACTTGTATTAAAACCTGCAAATCAATCTGACTTGTTTAATATGCGGATCAGGGAAATTGTCTGCAAGCCAAGTACTTTTTAGCAATGTTTTTTATTGCCGGGATTTCTCCCAAAACTATATTAGTAGATGAAAACAAAAGATTATGCCCTGTATGTGGTTTGGCAAGAGCGTATTACAGACGCGTTGACCATTATTTCAGCCTTTTTTTTATTCCACTGTTTCGCGTTAAAAAAGGCGAAGAATATTTAATGTGTGAAAAATGCGAGCAGGATATAAAGGATTTCGGATTCGGAAATGATTCCTTAGAAACCGGAGAAATTGTGGCATGTAATAGCTGTGGTAAAAAAATGCAAAAAAATTTCATATTTTGTCCATACTGTGGGAAACCTAAAAAATAAGGGTTTTATAAATACAAATGAGTTAAAGAACTTCACCATTATTTTTACGGGAAAGAATAACTTTGTTTGTAATTTTAATAATTAAGCCGGAAAATAATTGAGGAGAATAAAATGTCTAAACAATGGGTTTACATGTTTGATAAACTGGACCTTGCCGAGGAATATGTCGGTGGAGACTGGGAAGATGTTCGAGCACTGCTTGGAGGAAAAGGTGCAAACGTTGCTGAGATGATACGCATAGGAGTTCCCGTTCCACCCGGTTTTACGGTAACAACCGAAGCATGTAACGCTTATCTTTCAGAAGGCGGGGCTTTTCCTAATGGTATGTGGGAACAGGAATTGGAGGCTCTTAAGGAAATAGAAAGTGTAGCCGGTAAAATATTCGGAGACCCCAAGAATCCTTTGTTTGTTTCCTGTAGGTCGGGAGCAAAATTTTCAATGCCCGGAATGATGGATACCGTATTAAACATTGGTCTAAATGATGAGACCGCCCAGGGTTTTGCCAAACAAATTGGTGACGAGCGCTTTGTATATGACTCATATCGAAGGTTTGTGCAAATGTTTGGAAGTGTTGTAATGGGGATACCCGATGAAAAATTTGAAGATATTATTACCCGCGCACGCACTGATTCTAAAGTTAAAACTGATGCGGAACTATCTGCTGATGTATGGAAAAAAGTAACTGAAGATTTCAAAGAAATTTTCAGGCGGCATGCAAAAAGAGAATTTCCAATAGATGTTTATGAGCAATTAAGTCTTGCAACAGAAGCCGTTTTCAAAAGCTGGAACGGAAAAAGAGCTGTTGATTACCGTAATGCAGCAGGCATTCCAAACGATCTTGGGACTGCTGTAACTATTATGGCCATGGTTTTTGGAAACATGGGTAATGACAGCGCAACCGGTGTTGCAATGACCCGTAATGGTTCGACCGGAGAAAAACAGATTGAAGGAGATTATCTTGTAAATGCCCAGGGAGAAGATGTTGTAGCAGGCATTCGCCTAACTAAAGACCTCACAGAATTAAAACTGGAGATGCCGGCTGCTTACGATGAATTTGAAAAAGTGGCCAAACAGCTTGAAAAACACTACCGCGATATGCAGGATGTGGAATTTACCATTGAAAAAAGCAAGCTATGGATGCTCCAGACAAGAGACGGCAAACGAACCGCCCAGGCTTCGGTGCGGATTGCAGTTGATATGGCTGAAGAGGGTCTTATCACACGCGAAGAAGCGGTTCTAAGAGTCAGCCCCGATCAGGTAGATTTTTTCCTTCATCCCCAGTTTGACCGTAAAGCGGTTGAAAATGCCAAAGCAGAAGGCAGATTACTTGCAACAGGGCTTAATGTTTCACCAGGCGCAGCCGTGGGCGTTGTCGCCTTTGATGCCGATCGTGCCGAAACATGGGCAAGGGAAGGAGGCAAAGAGGTTATAATGGTTCGCCCTGAAACACGGCCTGATGATGTTCATGGAATGCTTGCAGCAAAAGGTATTTTAACAACCCGCGGAGGAAGAACAAGCCACGCAGCATTGGTTGCGCGCCAGTTTGGGAAACCCGCTGTTGTAGGTGTATCTTCGCTTAATGTTGATTTGACCAGACGAAGGATGAGCGTTAATAATACCGTTATTCATGAGGGCGACTGGATATCAATAGATGGAACAAGCGGCGAAGTTTTTATTGATAAATTATCTACAACCATTCCCGACATAAAAGATCCCTGGCTTATAAAGCTTCTTTCATGGGCGGATGAATTCAGACGACTCGGGGTTTGGGCTAATGCCGATTATCCCCGTGATGCACAAAGAGCCCGTGACTACGGAGCTGAAGGTATAGGGCTTTGCCGTTCAGAGCATATGTTCTTTGAAGCCGAACGGCTTCCTTTTATTCAAAAAATGATTATGACTGATTTTTCGATTGAACGGCGTGAAGCTATATATGCAATACTTCCATTTCAGCGGGATGATTTTGCAGATCTGTTTCGTACTATGGATGATCTTCCTGTGATCCTGAGGTTGCTGGATCCTCCGTTGCATGAGTTTTTGCCAAATAACATTGAACTTATGCGTGATCTTTCGGATTTAAAAATCAAAATACAGAAAGTCGCAAGCCTTGATGAAATCAATGATCTGCTTCAGCAAATAAGAGTTAAGGAAAATATTCTAAAGCGTGTTGAGAGTTTGCAGGAATATAATCCCATGCTTGGAATGAGAGGAGTACGCTTAGGGATTCGTATTCCGGATCTTACTAAAATGCAGGTTCGGGCTATTTTTGAAGCCGCATGTATTGTAAGTAAAGAAGGAGTTAGAGTACACCCAAAGATTATGATACCTCTTACCAGCCATGTCAATGAGCTCAAGGTTCAGCGTGCTACGCTTGAAGCTGAAGCTCTTAAAGTCATGGAAGAACAGGATATGCAAATTGATTACCAGTTTGGAACCATGATTGAGCTTCCCCGTGCAGCCTTAACCGCTGACCATCTTGCTGAATATGCATCATTCTTCTCTTTCGGAACAAACGATTTAACACAGACAACTTACGGTATATCAAGAGATGATGCCGAGTCCGGGTTTTTAGTTGAATATCTTGGTTCAGGCATTTTGCCGGACAACCCTTTTGCAACCATTGACAGAGACGGTGTAGGCGAGTTAATGAAGATTGCCATAAAAAAGGGGCGCTCGGTTAAACCAAAAATGGAATGCGGTATTTGCGGTGAACATGGAGGAGATCCAAAATCCATTATGCTATGCCATGAACTCGGGCTTACTTATGTTTCATGCTCACCCTTCAGAGTTCCGGTAGCAAGGCTTGCAGCTGCACATGCAGCATTGATTGAAAAGAAAAAAAAGAAATAGCTTTAAATTTTATTTGCCATAAACATGAACTGTGTACTGGCTCCAGATACTAAGGATGCTTAGCGTCTCAATATCGGCAAAATACACTTCATTCAAGCCGCTTTGTTTGGCAATATCTCCTATGGCATTGCTGTCCCATTTTATATCTACACGATAATGAAGATGTTTGATATCGCCTTTTTTGCTTTCGGCAGGCCCTATGGGCGTCTTGTCAGCATTGATATCTAAAGGAGTTTTAATATGAGTATAAACGTATCCTTTTGGACGAGGATGCATACATGCCGTCAAAGCAGGTACTATTAAAAGTATGGCAAAAAAAATACGGATACCTTTCATGAATCACATGCCTTATCTTGAGGGATTTTTGCTAATCGCCATAAACGATAGTCGTATTTTTGCAGTAAAGACCTAAAAGAATGCTGACAGACTGCCTGTCCATATGATTGATTACGGAAATATTACCGTTTTTCGCCGCTGCTGCCGTACTTGCATCACCCCAGGCCACCATCCACAAAATTGAATGAATGCTTGCCTCTCCCACTTTATCTCCGAGAACCGTCTTATTCAGATCTGTGTCATACGGTGTCTTGACATTAACATATGCACACCCCGGAAAAGCAATTATCAAAACAATTATGAGCATCCATAAAAATTTTTTCATTTTCCCCCTCCGCAAAAAAAATAATGGCAGGTTATTTATAGCATGATATATTATCGGAACTGTTTTTTATGTCAAGTTTTTCCGGGGCAGTAAATACGGCCGTGTTATAACTTATCCGAACCGGATTTGTTAATAAGCACACTGACCGGTTCGATAACGCCTTCGGATTTTATGAAATTATTAAGGCGGCTAAGCAAAACAGGCGTGACTTCATGCCCTCTTGATATCAGCAAACGGCCGGCTTTTGATCGTACATCTTCGTTTAGAATCATACCAGTTTTGAGATCGGCAAATAACATATCGGATATTTCGTGCTTTGCTCCACCTCCGGCAAGATATTCCATGGCAGACAATACATCAGGGTCATATTTTTCAGGCAACTCTTTAAGTTGTTTTATAATTTTAAGTTTTTCGATTCCTTTTGCTTCTAAAATATCAAAATCGATAACCGCTTTTAATATTCTTGCTCCAACAGGAATATTATTTCCCTGCCGATTGTCTTTAGGATTACCTGATCCGTCGAAGCATTTCTCCTGGTAACGTATAATTTCAGCTATTTTGTCCAGGCGGGGAATCTTGGAAAGCAGATCGGATGCTATCATAGGATGCATATCGTATAACTGAGCGTCCTCTCCGGCAAGTTCTTCTCCTCTGTATAGTTTCTTCAGTGCTTCCTCGGGCAGAATAACACATCCGATCTGCGAAAGCATGGCCGCCATTTCAAGCAACCATATATTAGAAAGACCGAGCTTTTTGGCAATCTTCTTGACATGGTGTTTGATTCTTGAAGACCTTCCAAAAGCTGCCGGATTTATCAGAGATAGTATTTCGTTTAATACCGATATCGCCCCTTTAAGGGTTTTTTCAAGAAGCTCCTTTTCGGCAATTACCAATCTATATTGTCTGATGCCAAGATTAATGACATTTTTCAAAGTATCCGGAGAACAGGGCTTTGTAAGAAATTGAAATAAATTCCCTTCATTGACCGCCCGAATAGTTTTATGGAGGTCGGCATTGCCGGTCAGCATTATGCGGACTGTATCCGGCGCAATTTCTTTTGCCTGTATAAGAAATTCAATCCCGTTTATTTTGGGCATCTGGAGGTCGGAAACAATTACCGCATAAGGGCCGTTTTTTTTGATTACTTCAAGCCCCTCAACAGGATACTGCACAGTATCCAGATTAAAATCTTTTCTCAAATGCCGCCTTATTCCGTCCAGGAAATTAATATCATCATCTACAATAAGAATTTTTTCATCCATCGTTTTTTCCTTCATAATTAATACTACTACCGATTTTATGCCATTCGGCGATTCTTTCGGTTAAGCCGATTTTATCCAAATAACCGTAATCAATGTTTGGAATATTATTTGCCGATAAATCCGGTTGATCTCCACAATGTTCAAGCCCGTTGGCCATATGAACAATGGTTAAGGGAATAAAACCTTCTACAACATAGTCTGCAGGAGAATGATGAAATGCGACAAGTTCTACAATAACATCCGGCATTCCCCAAAGCCCTATTAAATATGCACCTACTAAAGAATGAGTTGTTCCAAATATTTCACGCTCAACTTCGGTATTGGGAATGTTTTTACTTTTTGCCCTGTTAAGGGCCTCGCTATATTGAACCGGCATATTGGCTGCGAGAACCAGTTTGCCGATATCATGAAGCACACCGGATATAAAGGTTTCGTCTGCCATATATTTAGGGAGGTTCTCCATAATGGCCAATCTCTTGGCAATTGCTCCGGTTTTTATACTATGGTTAAGCAGTGATTCAATTTTAAAGGGAAACGAATCATTGTGTTCATACTTGGAAAATATGCCGATTGAAAGAATAAGTGCTTTTACAGTATCAATCCCAAGAAGGCTTACTGCCTCTTCAGCATATGATATGTGCCTTGGGATGCCATAAAAAGAGGAATTGACAAGTTGAAGAATTTTAGCAGTCATGCCAAGGTCTTTAGCAATTGTTTCTCCAATATCCTTTATCGAACATTCAGGTTGCTCAAGAAGCTCAATTATTTTGGAATAAAGAATTGGAGCGCTTGGCAAAGACTCCATACTGGAAATAAGCCGTTGCAGTTTATCATTTTTGAGAAGATCGCGTAATGCAATAGATCTGTTTATTGTATTTTTCAGTACATCAGGAACACATGGTTTTGCGAGATACTGGTGGGCCGATTTAACGGATTTTAAGGCAGCAGTGCTATCCGATTGACCGGAGAGAATAATTCGGACAACTTGCGGATATTTCTTTCTCACTCTGCCAAGAAGTTCGGCACCATCCATTTCACGCATACGCATATCAGAAACAACAACATCAAAGGGCTGCTTTTCCATATGTTCCAATGCTTCAAAACCGTTTATGGCAAATGCCATTTCCCAGCTGTCTTTCATAGGTCTTAGCATACGCTTAAGACCTTGTAGTATCATCTCCTCATCATCTACAAAAAGTATTCTTGTTTTCACTTTATCCACCCAAAGGTTCAGAGGCATCTCTAACCGGAAGACATATAGTAAAAGCGGTTCCGCCACCTTCTTTTGTTTCAAAACTTAATCTGCCACTGTGTTTTTGTACAATTATCGAATGAGAAATGGCCAGGCCCTGGCCTGTCCCCTTTCCAACTTCCTTTGTTGTGAAAAACGGATCGAAAATCCTGGCTCGGATATTTTCAGGTATTCCGGTTCCCGTATCCCTGATGGTTATTTCCACCCAGGCATTCTTTTTGCGGGTTGACAGATAAATAACCCCCTTTTTATCCGGAGATTTATTCACAACATCAGAAACAGCATGAGCAGCATTGACTATTATATTTAAAAATACCTGGTTCAGTTCGCCTGCATGACCGAAAACCATGGGAAGAGATTCATCAAAATCTGTCTCAATATCCGCAGCATATTTCCATTCATTTCGGGATACGGTAATGATATTTTCAAGGGCATGGTTTATATCAACGCCTGCTTTTGCATCTTCTCCTGGGTGAGAGAAATCCTTCATAGAACGAATAATCTTGGCGACTTGCGCTACACCTTCCTGTGTTTGTTGTATTGCCAAAGGAATTTCTCTGGTAAGATAATCCAAATCCATTTCTTCAATAGACTTTTGGGCTTCATAAACAATATTATCTGTCTGCTTTCCATTTTTTACGGCATCCATTAATTGACGGAAATACCCGATCAGGCTCTCTATATCATTGTAAGTATCCCGCAAAAAAAGGATATTGTCCCCGATATACTGAATAGGTGTATTAATCTCATGAGCTATACCAGCCGCCAGTTGTCCGATTGATTCAAGTTTGTTGGCCTGGGCAAACTGAAGTTCCATCTGTTTTCTTTCTGTAATATCTGCTCCCATTAATAAAAATCCGGTCTGGTCCGTTTCTTCAAGAAACATCGGATTTAATGTGATCCCTAAATATCCGGATTTCCCATCTGTTTTTGTAAAAACAACATCATCAACACGGATAGTCTTGCGGCTGTTTATGCATTGATTTATTCCGGCTTTTATCTTATCCCATTCCCATAAGCAGCCGCA
The DNA here is from genome assembly GCA_043825875.1 of Pseudomonadota bacterium. Lineage (GTDB taxonomy): Bacteria > Desulfobacterota > Desulfobacteria > Desulfobacterales > RPRI01 > RPRI01. The sequence continues at coordinate 22,385 of JBDRRF010000067.1, forward strand.
TTCGGCAAAGGGGCGTCCCTTGACTTTTTCAGATTTGATCCCGAATATATTTTCCGCCTTTTTATTCCAGACTTTAATCAATCCGTTTGAATCCACTCCTACTAAAAACGAAGAAATTGAACGAATTAAGGCTTCATTTTCAATGCTTAATTCAATCAGTGAGTTCTGTGTATTTTTGAGATCGGTAATATCGTTTAGTATGCCTATAAGGCCGGCGACTCTCTCTTTTGAGTCCTTATATGCAGCCTTGTTGCAAACTAAGTAATGCTTGTTTCCGTCTTTGTGCAGCATCTCTTCTTCTATTTGCTGGTGTTGTTCGGGATTGCAAAAAATTTCCAAATCGTATTTATTATGTTTTTCGGCTGCTTCTTTTGGCAATATGTCAAAGACCGACTTTCCTATTATATTTTCTCTCTTTTCTCCCATGTATTCTTCAAATGCACTGTTACAACCCATACATCTTAAATCCGTATCTTTATAGTATATCGGATTTGGAATAACATCTATAAGTTGTTGCAAAAAATCAAGCTGCTCTTTCAGCTTTTTATTAGCATTATCTAAATACAAAGTCCGTTGTGCAACAAGTTGCTCAAGTTGTTCCTGGTAATGCTGAACTCCGCTTTCAGCCTCCTTACGTTCGGTAATATTTTCATAACTGACTAATATTCCTATAATGTTACCGGCATGATCACGCATGGAAATTTTGCAGGTATCTATCCAGATTTGTTTTCCATCAGCACGGGTACGAGAGTTTATAATATGGTATTGTGAAGTATTGCTATCTATTATATTTCGGTCAATAACATCATTATAATTAACATCAATATTATTCCAGTCCAAATCTGAATCCGTTTTTCCCACAATTTCGGCTTTATTATCAATGCCTGCCTCTTGAGCAAAATTTTCATTGCAACCTAAATAAATACCATTTTGATCCTTCCAGAAAATATGCTGTGGCAGACTATCAATAACTAATTGCAGCCAGTTTGGCTTTTTATCATGAGGTTCGGTAATTGTTTTCAACAAATCATGATCGGAAGGCGTTTTATCTAATTTATTATAAATTGTTTTATTGCCCATAAAAAAATCCTTATAGCGCTAAATTTGATTGTTCGGCATATATCAAAATACCTGGTTTGGACAGATCACTCTATGCCTGGCAACAGACTTTTTGTGGGCTGCCAAAATAAATCTTTCAACATTCATGCCAAAAAATCGCAATAATTCAGGGTAATCAAAAATTATTATGAATAAGTAAGCATTTCAAACATATAATTGTTCACGCTCTCCGTTTGAAGCTTTTTATTTTATTTGTTGCCCTTGAAAGTTTTTCCTGTTTCAGGGTTTAAAATTCCACTTAGAGAACAGTTTGTGCCGGATGATTTAATTTCATCTGCTTCAAATCAGGCTTTGCTGTAAAAATTAATTGACTTACAACTATCAATTGCTTATTCATGCAAAAATCTATATGATTTTATACACAAAAAATAATTGCATATAACGTACTTTTCGGAAAAGACATATGAGCAGCAAAATTATAATAAATGCGGTAGATACTGCCGAATGCAGAATCGCAAAAGTAAAAGACAATAAACTTGAAGAATTCCAAATTGAAAATGCTGCAAGAGAGATTACGCAAAGCAACATTTACAAGGGAATAGTTACGCGTATTGAACCTAGTCTTCAGGCTGTTTTTATTGATTACGGAGCAGAACGCCACGGGTTTTTGCAAAAAAATGAAATCCACAGCGACTATTTTCACGACAGTGATTCCGGAGATCATTCCATAACAAGTATAGTCCAGCCGGGGCAGGAATTTCTGGTACAGGTTATAAAAGACCCTATTATGAAAAAAGGGGCAATGCTTACAACATTTATATCTCTTGCAGGAAGATTTGTAGTACTTATGCCCGGAAGCGAAGGAATCGGCGTCTCCCGCAAAATAAGTGATGAAGAAGAGCGTAAAAGACTTAAAGAAACCGTAAGTAACATAAAAATTCCGGAAGGGTTTGGAATTATAGTAAGAACCGCCGGCATCGATAGTACAAAAACGGAAGTATCCCGTGATATTTCATATCTGTTAAGACTTTGGAAAAACATTAAAAGCAGTGTTATGAAGGTGAACTCTCCAGCGCTGTTATACAAAGAAAGAAATCTGGTAGTAAGATCAATAAGGGATTATTTCACCTCTGATGTTAATGAAATTCTTATCGATGATCCGGCAGTACATCGGGAAGTTAAGGATTTTATCAAAATAATTTCACCAAAGCATGCAATGATTGTAAAATTATTCAAAGGCGATAAACCTATATTTACAAAATTTCAGCTCGAAACCCAGATTGATTCCATTTTTGAAAATAGAGTTAAGCTTAAATCCGGAGGCTCTATAGTTATTGTGCAGACCGAAGCGCTTGTAGCTATAGATGTAAATTCAGGAAAGGCTACACATACAAAATCGATTGAGGAAACGGCTTATGTAACAAATCTTGAAGCTACAGAAGAGATAGCACGTCAACTGCGTTTAAGAGACCTGGGAGGTCTTGTAGTAGTTGATTTCATAGACATGAGAGATTCAAAACATAATTTACAGGTTGAAAGGGCTTTTAAAAATTTTGTTAAAGAAGATAAAGCCAGAATCAAGTTTGGCAAAATATCAAGATTTGGTTTAATGGAGCTTTCAAGACAAAGGATCAGACCTTCAATCGAATTTGGAAGCTATGAAATATGCAATCATTGTAAAGGAAAAGGAGTAACCCCATCGCCTGCAACCCAGGGACTTAGTTTCTTGCGAAAACTCAGTCTCGCAACTTTAAAAGACGATATTGCAAGTGTAAAGGGAATTGTGCCACTTAATGTTGCAGACTATTTATCAAATCAAAAACGTAAAGAAATTTTTGATCTTGAAACAAGACGCAGTTTAAGCATACGTATAGAGGGAAACAGCGCCATGTTGCCGGGAGAATGCGAAATTATCTGTGAAAAGGCATCTTGTTGACACTCTCTTTCGAATCCTGTATCAAGCATAAACTGTTTTTTTAAGTTTTCAGTTAACTTTCAACGGTAAACTGGAAGCTAAGGTCAATATGCAAAAAGCACAAATCTCGCACAGCAAACAAACTTATAAAAATCTTTAATTGCAAATAACCAGTTACGATTACAGGGAATTATGATATCAAGATATACCAGAAAAATCATGGGCGACATCTGGACGGATGAAAATAAATACAGAACCTGGCTTATGGTAGAGGTACTTGCCTGCGAAGCCATGGCTAAAATAGGAAGGATTCCGGAAGCCGCAGTTTTAAATATAAAAAATAAAGCAAATTTTTCAGTCGATAGAATTAATGAAATTGAAGCTGCTACCAAACATGATGTAATAGCCTTTTTAACAAACGTGGCAGAATATGTTGGCCCGGATTCAAGATATATCCATATGGGACTCACATCATCGGATATTCTCGATACGAGTATGGCGTATCTGCTTAAAGAGGCAGGCAGAATAATTATAAAAGACTGTGATGATCTTATTGATACTATTAAGGAAAAAGCCTTTAAACACAAAGATACTGTCATGATAGGCCGTTCACATGGGATTCATGCAGAACCTATAACTTTCGGGCTGAAATTATCCGTATGGTACGATGAGATGAAAAGAAATAAAAAGCGTTTCCAAAGTGCCATAGAAACGATCAGCTACGGTAAAATATCAGGTGCTGTAGGCACCTTTGCAAATATTTCTCCGCAAGTTGAAGAATATGTATGTAAAAATCTTGGTTTAAAACCGGCCCCCGCCTCTACCCAGATTATTCAAAGAGACAGATATGCCGAGTATTTTGTCAGCCTTGCCATAATGGCTTCTTCAATTGAAAAAATGGCTGTTGAGATCAGGCATCTTCAAAGAACGGAAGTACTTGAAGCCGAAGAATCTTTTTCCAAAGGGCAAAAGGGTTCATCGGCTATGCCTCATAAAAAAAATCCAATTGGCTCCGAAAACATGAGTGGACTTGCAAGAGTAATAAGGTCAAATTCAATGGCTGCTTTGGAAAACATACCATTATGGCATGAAAGAGACATAAGCCATTCATCCGTTGAACGAATCATAGCTCCGGACAGCACAATACTTATGGATTATATGCTAAGCAGGTTTACAGGTATAATCAAAAATTTGACGGTATATCCTGAAAGGATGGCTAAAAACCTGAACGCTTTAAAAGGACTTATATTTTCACAGCAGGTTCTTATAGCGCTCGCTGAATCCGGCATAAGCCGTGAGGATGCATATCAAATGGTACAGACGCATGCAATGAAGGTATGGGATGAAGATAAGGATTTTAAGGCTCTTCTAACCGGAGACGAAAAGATATGCAGCCTTCTTGGCAAAGATAAAATTGAAGAAATATTTGACGTTAAATATCATTTAAAGTATATCAGCACCATTTTTGACCGTGTTTTTAATCAGTAACGCTGTTAAACGCAACGAATTTTTATTCCGTCATTCCTGAAAAGGCCGGGCACGATAGGCTTCGGTTTATGCAGACTCCGGTTTACATCGGAGTGACGGCTTATTTCAACTCCATCAATATGAAAAAAGGAGGTTTATTTTGATCGGTATAGCATACGCAATGGGCCAGGGAGGAGCATCCTCAGGGCAGGGAGGCTCTTTCGTGCAATTTGTTCCACTTGTTCTAATGTTTGCAATTTTCTATTTTCTTCTTATCAGGCCGCAGCAAAAAAAGGCCAAAGAGCATCGGGAAATGATAGCTAATGTTAAAAAAGGAGATAAAATAATTACAAGCGGCGGTATTCACGGAACAATAACCGGAATGGATGATAATACAATAACGGTTGAAATTGCCGACAAAGTTCGCATAAAACTAAACCGCGCAAACATTTCCGGCCTTGCTGGGTCGCAATCTCAAAAAAACACAGATACCGGCAAAGACAAAACGAGTTGATTTTTCAAATTTTGAAACAATATTATATGTAAGTTCAAAGTCTTAAGCGAAAGGAACTGATCATTGAAGATTTTTTCATGGAAATTATATTTATCCGTTTTGGTACTGATTGCAGCAGTTATATATCTTCTTCCGACATTTAAGCCGGATATCTGGCCCGGCATCTTGCCTAATAAAAAGATAAATTTAGGGCTTGATCTTCAGGGTGGCATGCACCTTGCTCTTGAAGTTGAAAGTGAAAAAGCCGTCGAAAGTACTATTGAACGGATGGCAAACGATCTTAAAGGAAGTATAAGAAGTGAACATTTAAGATATGAAAAGATCGAACGAATTGAAGGCACAAAAATATCAATTATTATAGAAGGTCAGAAAAACATTGACGGTTTTAATAAGATCCTTGACAAGGAATTTAAGGAACTTCGCATACTCTCACGGTCTTTGGAAAATGATCTTCTTAAAATTGTGATGGATCTTCCCGAAAAAGAAACTGAAAGCATCAAAAGGCAGGCTATCGAACAGGCGCTTGAAACCATAAGAAACCGAATCGACCAGTTCGGGGTAAGTGAGCCGGATATAAGCCTTGAAGGTGAAAACAGAATCATTGTCCAATTACCGGGAGTAAAAGATACACAAAGGGCAAAGGAACTTATAGGCAAAACAGCTTTACTTGAATTCAAGCTTTTGGATGAAATGCATGACGTCGAAAAAGCATTATCTGAAGGCGCGCCTCCCGGAACCGAAATACTTTATGAGATTAAGGAAGATTATCAGACAAGACGTATCACAAAAAAGCCTTATCTGGTAAAAAAACAAACGCTTTTAACCGGCGCTTCCCTTTCAGGAGCTTCTGTCCAGATAGATTCCCAGTATAATGATCCCTATGTAGCCATAAATTTTGACAACAAGGGAGCAAAGGCATTTGAAAGGATAACAGAAGAAAACGTTAAAAAACGTCTTGCAATCGTATTGGACAATAAGATTTATTCGGCCCCGGTAATACAGGAAAAAATATCGGGAGGCCGTGCCCAGATTACAGGAAGTTTTACACCTGAAGAAGCCCGCGATCTTGCTATTATTCTTCGTGCAGGCGCACTTCCTGCACCTGTTAAAATCATTGAAGAAAGAACCGTAGGACCTTCCCTGGGAACCGATTCAATCAACAAAGGCCTTCTCTCCATGTGGGTAGGCGGTCTTCTCGTTTTTGTTTTCATGATAATTTATTATAAATGGTCAGGAGTTGTGGCAGATATCGGCCTTTTCTTTAATATTTTAATGATTGCAGGAGCTCTTGCAGCCTTTCAGGCAACACTGACTCTGCCTGGAATTGCAGGTATAGTTCTTACTATAGGCATGGCGGTTGATGCGAACGTGCTTATATACGAAAGGATAAGAGAAGAACTCTTGCTTGGCAAAACTCCCAGCGCTGCAGTAAACGCCGGTTTTGACCGGGCGGCATTAACTATTCTTGATGCAAACGTAACAACGCTTATCGCAGCTCTGGTTCTTTTTCAATTCGGGACAGGCCCTGTGAAAGGTTTTGCTGTAACACTTAGTATAGGTATTGTAACAAGCGTTTTCACTGCGCTTATCTTAACGCGTATCATATTCGAATATTTTATATATGATTTTAAAATTAAAAAATTAAGCATATAGGTTCGTACAGCATCATATCGAAACAAATTTTATATTTATTAATACTCAACAAAAAACAAGGGGCGGTTAATAGATGCGGTTAATAAAACCAAATACAAAATTTGACTTTGTTGGTCGGCGGTATATTGCTTTCAGTGTATCAGGCTTATTGATATTGATCAGCATTATTTCCTTATTATTTCATGGCGGGCTAAATTACGGGATTGATTTTTTAGGTGGATCAATTCTTCAGTTAAAATTTGATACAGCCGTTGAAATAAGCCAAATTAAAGCCGGACTTGAATCAGCTGATATTAGCAAATCAACCGTCCAGACATTCGGAGAAGTTAAAAATAATGAATATCTGATAAGAACAGATACCCCGGTAACGGCAAACCAGGAATTTACCGATAAATTAGAGCAAAGTTTAAAATCAACTACAGGACAAATTGCTGAAATACGCCGTGTTGAAATTGTCGGCCCGAAAGTAGGTAAGGAATTGCAGAATAAAGCCTTGCTTGCCATATTTTATTCTCTGCTTTTTCTTGCAATTTACATATCCGGCCGGTTTGAATTAAAATGGATGGCAAGCGGAATCATTGCAGCAGCTCTTATGGGTATGGTATATTTTTTCTCGGTTTTTAAAATCAACATGGCAATTATTACAGGAGTTGCTCTTTTGGTTACATTCATTTTTTTCTGGCTGATGGATCTCAAATACGCAATGGCCGCTATAGTAGCTCTTGTACATGATGTAATTATAACCGTAGGTATGTTTTCACTTTTTAATAAAGAATTTAACCTTCCGATAGTTGCAGCAATCCTTGCTATTATCGGATACTCGTTAAATGATACCATTATTATTTTTGACCGGATACGTGAGAATCTGAAAAAAAATAGAAAAATCAGTCTTACAGGTATTATAAACAAAAGCGTAAATGAAACTTTAAGCCGGACATTTCTCACATCCGGGCTAACCCTTGTTGTTGTGATAGCCCTGTTTGCTTTAGGCGGAGGAATTATTCATGACTTTGCTTTTGCTCTTGTGGTAGGAGTAATGATTGGAACCTATTCTTCAATATATGTTGCAAGCCCTATCCTTATTGCATGGACGGGAAAAAGAAAGAAAAAATAAATGCGCGTGAAAGACTCTGATCTGTCTTGAATTATGATTATAAAATTATAGTAAATTTTTATGGATAATATTCTGCCATGGTTTGCCTTAAAAAATGTTCCCGGAATTGGAAATCATCTTTTCAAAAAATTAATTAAGCACTTCAAATCACCTGAAGCAGTGCTTAAAGCTTCCCGTGAAGAACTATCAAGTATAGATGGCATATCAGACAAGCTTGCAATTGCTATTAAAAAATATAAGGCGCATAAAGATTTTAAGAATGAAATAGAAGCTGTAGTAAATAAAGGTTTTAGAATTGTAACCATGTCGGACAGGGATTATCCGCCACTTCTTCTGGAAATACCCGATCCGCCGCCTTTTCTATATGTTTCCGGGAATCTTGACAGTTCTTCAAAAAACATAGCTGTTGTAGGCTCAAGGAATGCAACAGACTATGGTATTTCAATAACAAAAAAACTTTGTTCAGATCTTGTTTCCCACAACATAACGGTTGTAAGCGGAATGGCAAGGGGAATAGATACAGCCGCTCATAAAGGTGCTTTAACCGGTAAGGGCAAAACAATAGCAGTGCTTGGAAGCGGTCTTTGCAGGATTTATCCTGAGCAAAACACAAAACTGTTTCAGATGATTTCGGAAAACGGTGCTGTAATATCAGAACTTCCTTTAATGGCAGAACCTGATTCATTTAATTTTCCTGCACGAAACAGAATAATAAGCGGGATTTCACTTGGCACTGTTGTAGTTGAGGCCACTAAAAGGAGCGGCTCTCTGATTACAGCAAGGCTTGCGGCTGAACAAAACAGAGAAGTGTTTGCAGTTCCGGGCAGTATTCAGTCTTTTAAAAGCACAGGCACTCACACATTAATAAAGCAGGGAGCCAAACTGGTTGAGAATGTAAAAGATATCATAGACGAGCTTTCAAATATACTATCATCTGTAAATGATATAACAATACAGGAAGAAAAAGAAACTGCATATAAAAATATTCGTCCAAACTCCGATGAATTACTGGTATTAAAAGCTCTTGAACCTTATCCTGTCCATATAGACGAACTTGCCCGCAAAGTAAAAATGCAGCCGGGAAAACTCTTGAGCATACTATTAACTTTGGAACTACAGGACTTGATAAAACAAGAACCGGGAAAATTGTTTTCTTTGAGAACATAATTGAAATAAAGTTAAAAATTTAGTGAGGAATATTAAGTGAACAAACCGCTTGTAGTTGTTGAATCTCCAACTAAAGTCAGAACAATAAAAAAATATATAGGCAAAGATTATAATATAGTTTCAACCGTTGGACACATAAAGGATCTGCCGGCAAAAAAAATCGGAATAAATATAGAAGAAGGTTTTCAACCCGAATATGTGAATATTCCGGGAAAACAAAAAGTAATAACCAACCTTAAAAAAGAAGCAGGCGATGCTACCGATATATTTCTTGCGCCTGATCCGGACAGGGAAGGTGAAGCAATTGCATGGCATACCGCTGATATATTAAAAAAGAAAGGGCGTAAATTTCATAGAGTTCTTTTTCACGAACTTACCAAAAACGCCATTATTGCAGCTATTGCATCTCCCGAAAATCTCAATGAAAGCAAGTATGAAGCGCAACAGGCACGCCGGATATTAGACAGGTTGGTAGGATACCAGATATCACCGCTATTATGGAGAAAAGTAAAAGGCGGATTAAGTGCCGGCCGCGTTCAATCTGTTGCACTTCGCATAATCTGTGAAAGAGAGCGTGCAATCCATGCATTTGTTTCTGTGGAATACTGGTCAATAACAGCTCTTCTTGAAACAGAAGATAAAGCGGCCTTTACCGCAAAACTTGTTAAGAAAAACGGGAAAAAGATTGATATCCCAAATGAAGAAACTTCATCGCAAATAGTAAATGAATTAAGCAATACTTTATTTACCGTACAAAATGTTCAAAAAAAATCAACCGTAAGAAACCCCTTTCCGCCGTTCATTACAAGTAAGTTGCAACAGGAAGCCATTACAAAACTAAAATTTTCTGCTAAAAAAACAATGGTTGTGGCCCAACAGCTTTACGAAGGAATAGATCTTGGCCCCGGGGAACCGGTTGGATTGATAACTTACATGAGAACCGATTCCACAAGAATATCCAAAGAATCGGCGGAAGAAGCATTAATGCTGATAAAAGATACTTTCGGGGAACAATATGCTCTTAAGGAACCAAGGTTTTTTAAAAACACTAAAAAGGTTCAGGATGCCCATGAAGCAATACGCCCTTCATCGGTTTACAATACCCCTGAAAAAGTTGCACCTTATCTTTCTAAAGAACAGCTTGATCTATATACTCTTATCTGGAAACGCTTTGTAGCATCGCAGATGACTCAGGCCATAATAGACAAAGTAACCGTATCCGTATCTGCTGGCCCGTATACTTTTAATGCAAGCGGATCAAGTGTCAAATTCCCCGGTTTCATGTCTCTTTATTTGACCGCAGATGATGAACAGGAAGAAGAAGAAAAGAAAAAAATGCTCCCCGATATTGCAGAGGGTATGGTTTTAAATTTAAACAAACTTGATCCTAAACAGCACTTTACGCAACCACCCCCAAGATTTTCCGAAGCATCTCTTGTGAAAGAACTTGAAGAAAACGGGATCGGGCGCCCCAGTACATATGCTGCTATCCTTTCAACCATAAGGGAAAAAGGTTACGTTGATTTCATAAAAGGCTATTTTAAGCCAAGTGAACTTGGATTTATAGTAAATGATCTTTTGGTAGAAAGCTTTCCAAATATAGTTAATGTTGATTTTACTGCCAAAATGGAAGATGACCTTGATCGGATAGAAGGTAAGGAAGCAAATGCGCTTGATGTTCTCAGCAGTTTTTATACACCTTTTAAAATTGAGCTTGATAAGGCTTCGGAAGATATGTTGAGCATAAAAGGAGTTGGTTTCCCTACAGGCCTGAAATGTCCTGAATGCGATAATGAACTAAAAATTAAAGTTGGGAAAAACGGCCATTTTCTTGCCTGTAGCGCTTATCCGAAATGTTCTTATTCCAGAAATTATAATCGCGATGAAAAAGGGGTAATTTCACCTGTAAACGTTCCTGAAAGTGAAGCTACGGATTTGTTTTGTGATAAATGCCAAAAGCCCATGGTGTTAAAGCACGGCAAGTACGGAGATTTCTTTGCCTGCTCCGGCTATCCTGACTGCAAGAACACGCAATCTATAAATTCAGACGGACAAACAAGCAATACAGGAATTAAATGCCCGGAACAGAAATGTACAGGTGAAATCGTCGGGAAAAAATCGAAAAGAGGGAAGCTCTTTTATGGCTGCAACCGTTATCCTGAATGTACTTATGCAACCTGGGACAAACCGATTGAACAAAATTGTCCCTCATGCGGTGCGAACTTTCTTCTTGAAAAAACCACAAAAAAAAGCGGCACGGTTTTATATTGTATAGTGCAAGATTGCGGTTACAAAGAAAATATATGAGTAAATTGTTATTGGAGGACCGGTATGAAATTTGGTAACTATGATTGCTTTTCAATAGAACTAGGAGATTTTGTTTTAGATGGTGGTGCCATGTTCGGTGTTGTTCCAAAAATTTTATGGGAAAAGAAAATACCGGCTGATAAAAATAATTTTATCCCCATGAAAGCAAGGTCTCTTTTAATACAGGGAAACGGGAAAAATATCCTTGTTGATAATGGCCCAGGAAGCAAATTGTCCGAAAAAATGAAAAATATTTATAGAATCGATGATCAAACAACTGATATTAAGGCTATACTTTCAAAACACCAACTGACATGCGATGATATTACCGATGTAATTATAACCCACCTTCATTTTGATCATGCAGGGGGCTCAACTATAGTAAAAGATAATAATATAGTCCCGACATTTCCTGCGGCAAAATACTATGTGCAAAAAAGCCAGTTTGAAGCAGCCATAAATCCCGGCATAAAAGAAGCCGGAAGTTATTTTGAAGAAAATTTTCTGCCTTTGGAAAAATCCGGCGTCCTGGAAATTCTTGATGGTCCTGCGGATTTATTTGATGGCATAGAAATTATTATATCAAATGGTCACACTCCGGGACAGCAACATCCGCTTGTAAAGGGGAAGGAAGCCTCACTTTTTTATTGCGCCGATCTTATTCCTACCTCAGCCCATATCCCGATTCCATGGCATATGGCATATGATAATGAACCATTATCTATTCTTGATGAAAAACAGGAAATACTTTCTAAAACTATATTGGGAAACTGGATCTTATTTTTCGAACACGACCCTTTAGTGGCTGCCGCTTCAGTTAAAAAAGGCGATAAAGGCATTACTATAGATAAAATCATTACTATTTAATATTAGCTTTTGCTATTAGAAATAACTCCTCCCGCACCGCTTTTTGATTGTGGTTTTTAAATTAAGAACCTTACAGTACTTATTTCAAAGCAATCCAGCCATAATCCAGCCGATTGGGCAGGAGTTTTTTCTAAAAAAGCTGCTTAAAATTCAAGCGAAGCATTCAATCCGCAAACTAAAGTGTTGTCAAGTTTTCCATTAACATTATAGGGGCTCCCGTCTATCATTCTGTCAGCTCTTTTTGAAAGCGGAAACCAGTACTGTACTACAGGCTGTATCGAAGCATTTCCGGCAATCGGAATAGTAAATCCGGCCATAACCATGCCATCATGAAATGCCTTATATTTTTCACCGGTGTATGCACTTGTTGATCTTTCGTATGTTTTCCAATAATCGGAATCTCCTATAAAATAACCGGCTGAAGCACCCAAATCCAAAGTAATTTCTTTAACAATCGGAATAGAATGTGACAGTGAAAAATTGATATATGTTCCTGAATATTCGTTGATATCACGATATACAGCCAATGTTGGGCATAAAAGAACATCTAAGCTGGCCGACAGGAAAATTTCCTCAGTCTGGTCCGCATATCGCGTGCTGTAGAAAATATAACCGCCTGTAAGTGCAAGTTTGTCTATTTCATAAGTATAGCTTAATGTAAGGTCGGTTTCGTTGAAGCTTTGCTCATCTGCTATGTCAGGAACAAAAGACTGAGTTGCGTTTTCATTAGTATCGATATTTCCCCAAAGTGATGCGCTGAATCCTTTGTAGGAAGCCTCCAGCGCAGGCTGGATGATTGCACTATCCTTGCTTAATTCATAGCCCCTGAAGACATACTTGTTAAAAATCCCAACCGAAGCGCTCCCTGATACCACATCTTCTTCTGCATAGACCACAGATGTAGCTATCGTAATAATTATTAAAAATAAAGCTGCCGATAATAAATATTTTTTCATTTTTTCCTCCAAATCTAATTTAAATAATAAATATATTTTTGTTACCCTTCAAAAAAACTCTTGCTTACAGTCATATATACGCATGAAAATAATTCTTACACCGATCGTTTCTTTTCCATCCACCCCCTTTGCAAATATTTTGGTTTTTGATTAGTATTCTTGCTCTGACATGAATATAGCTATAACCGTGCCAAAGCTTAACCATTTGATTTCATGAGATAAGTATACAATTGTATATTACAATAGTGTAATATTAATATAATATATTTACATTTATGTATTGTTTGGCATGTTTTATTGGGGCTGGTTTGTATAAGTTCAATGGTTTAAAACTGAAGAGCCAGTTCCGAAACGCCCCATTTTGGCCGATCTCTGCGTTGGGCTCAAATTTCAATCCTCGAAATACTAAATGTATTCCTGTGGTTGAAATTCTCTCCCGCCTTGAGCTTGACCAAACTGAAACGTTTTGAAAGTGGCTCTAAACTTATTCTTTTAAAAAGCAGAGCCTATTAAGAATAAATGATATTATAGGGAAGAGGGGGATATTTCCATACTCCCGGAACCGGCAGAATGTATTGAGCCTCAACAGCCTGCCAGTAGAGATCGGGCCTTAGCTCTCTTAACTTTCCATCATCCGGTGGTCTTGCATGATCAGTGAAAGAATAAATTACCTGGAATATACAAATACTATCCTTTTTATCTTTAGCCACAACATAATGTTTCTTGAAAACATTAGGAGAAATAAAGTTTGATGTGGAAATCTGATTAATTTCATCATCACCAAGCTTCATCAATATTGCTTTTGAAACCCCGCGTTCTGAAATCCGAATCAACGCCCTTGAACCGCTACTTCCAACATAAACAGTTGTAATGCAGGGAATCCTTTTAAAGTACTGTGCAGCCACTATCGCGGCAGTTCTTCTGCCTCCTGCCATTACAGGAAGAGCATAATACTCATAAAATTTTTTCTGGATATCTTCTGCGTACTTATCTCCTTTTTCATAAATATCCTTTGAAATATAACGGAGGTTGCTTGCAAGATTTTCAGCTGCTTCCATCACAGGCCAATCTATCCGTACATGAAAATGCGACAGGATATATCTGTCATTTATTCTGCTTGCAGGATCCCTTTGAATTAGAAGGGCATAATCAACGGGAAGCAGCATCCGTGTAAAATCAAAGAAACGCGCCGAATCAAAAAATTTTTGGGTTCTGTCAAATTTACAGGAAAGCGGCAAAGTTTTTGACTTTAATATATTATCCTTGGTTGTTTTATTTATATCATAGAAACTGATATATTTTTTATGGTCCGCAGATATTGAGTCTTCAACAAATATTATAAGAAAAGTATTCTGAGCTTCATACTCTATGTCGGTTATTCGGGCGCGGGGTTTTAGTTCGCGTTTTTCAACGAAAGGATAGTCTGTATTTTTGCTTAAAAAATTATTATAGGAATCAACAAGGGCATATTGGAGCAAAAACTGGTCAAGGTCATCTCTTAACAACTCATAATATGAGCGTCTCAACTTATTAGCCTGACTTAACGATTCTCTTACGCTCCAGAAAGTCACAATTTATTCTCCTGATATTTTGTTTTTATATAGGTGGTTTATAGCATTGTTTAAGAATACAGTCAATGCTAATAATAAAGTAAAAACAAATCTTGGGAAATAAACCGAAATTATAATTCTTATTAGTTTGTAAAAAGTTTAATTTGATTACGCCCTTCTTCTTTTGCCTGATAAAGAGCCTTATCTGCCATTGTTATAAATGAAGCATATAATGAATCCTGCATTGGGACCCCTCCCGCAACTCCCATACTTACAGTAACTATTTTTGCTACAGGAGAAAATTCATGTGGCATATTCAAATCCTGTATTGACAATCTTAGTCTTTCAGCAACTATTATTGCGTCATTTGCATCTGTATCTGAAAGCACAGCAACGAACTCTTCACCTCCGTAACGCGCAATAAGATCTCTCGGTCTTTTAGAAGCTTCATTTAGAACTCTTCCTACCTGTTTGAGACACTCATCACCAGCTTGATGGCCATAATTATCATTAAAAGCCTTAAAATGGTCTATATCTATCATAACAAATGACAAAGGTGTTCTCTCCCGAATAGCGTTTCTCCATTCTTTATCAACAAAATCATCAAAATGCCGGCGATTTGGAATTCCTGTCAATCCGTCTATGGAAGAAAGATCCTGTAGTATGCTGTTAGCTTTTTCAAGTTCTTTTTTTACTATCAGCAATTCTTCTACTTTTTGTTTTAGCTCAAGTGACTGTTCATTAATAAGCCTTTTTTGATTATACAAAGCAAGGAAAATCTTTACCTTGCTCATCAGGATAATCGGTTCTATGGGCTTAAATAAAAAATCAACAGCCCCTGCTTCATAACCACTCAATAAATATTTTTGCTCCTTACTGATCGCAGTCAAAAAAATTATGGGGACGCTTTTACTTCTTTTAATTCCCTGCATAAGCTTTGCAGTTTCATAGCCGTCCATTTCAGGCATCTGCACATCAAGAAGTATAAGAGCAAAGTCGTATTCCAAAACAAGGCCAAGGGCTTCATTGCCTGAAGATGCTTTTACAATATTTAATTCAGGATTCTCAAGCAACGCTTCCAGAGCAATTAAATTCTCCGGCCTGTCATCTACAATAAGTATGTCTGTTTTTTCCTTAAAAGTCATAACAAATCTCCGTTTTATTATCTTACAGACAGCTACTGTTTGAGAAAACCGGCAAGTAGCAAACCAATTTTATCCAGAGTTAAAATATAATCAATTTCGGAAACTGCTATCGCAGCTAAGGGCATTGAATCACGCTCAGCAGTAAATGGGTCCTGGACAATTGCAAGCCCTCCGTATTCCTTTATTTTATGCAGGCCTTGGCTGCCGTCACTGTTGGCTCCGGTAAGAATTGTACCGATAAGCTTTTCTCCGTAGGCATCTGCAGCAGTTTCAAACAAAACATCAATCGAAGGTCTCGCATAGTTGATATGTCCGGAAACAGACAAAGAAAATGTTTCGTCTTCCTCTACCATCAAATGGTAGTTAGGTGGAGCAGTATAAACTACTCCACCCTTAATTATTTCTTTTTCTTCGGCTTCTTTTATTTTTATATGGCATTGCCTGCTTAACACTTGATGCAACCCTCTTGATTGTGGAGATAAATGCAAAACAACAATTATTGCCTGTTTAAAATCATCCGGCAAATAGGATAAAATGATACCAAGAGCCTCAATTCCCCCGGTCGAAGCTCCAATTACAACTGCCCTATATTTATTCATCAATTCAGCTTTACTCATATATATAGTTGTTCAGGTTTTTAGGTTCACGGTTCACGGTTCACAGTTGGTTACTTGAGCCTTTCATATTTCTTGAGATAGTTAATAAATCCACGTACGGCGGCACGGGTTCGTCTGGCTTGCACGTAGATTTCGAACTCTAACCTTGAACCCTTGAACCTTGAACCTTGAACCAGTAAACCATGGTAATTACCATGGTTTATGATATTTTTCTGTAGATAGCTTCACCTTCTACCGCATTCTCAAAATTATCGGCACATTCTGAAAATCTTATGCTCTCTTTTGAACCCAAACAAAGAAATCCTCCGTGACAAAGGCTTTCATGGAAAAGGTTTAAAACGCGATTCTGCAATGTCTTATCAAAATAGATAAGAACATTTCTGCACATAATCAAATTCATTTCACCGAATACCCCGTCTGTTACCAGATTATGGTCGGCAAATACTACATTTGCTTTCAGATCCTTCTCCATTATCGCTGAATCATATTTTGCCGTATAGTAGTCGGAAAACGATCTTATTCCACCGGCTTTTATATAGTTGGAAATATATTTTTTCATATGATCAATTGGGAATATACCATCTCTTGCCTTACAGAGGATAACCTCATTGAAATCAGTTGCGTAAATCTGTGTTCTTTTATAAATAGCTTCTTCTTTAAGCAGAATGGCCATAGAATAAACCTCTTCACCTGATGAACATCCGGCATTCCATATTTTAATAAACGGGTATGTTTCTAAGATCGGTATCACTTCTGTTCTAAGCGCTAAGTAGAATGAAGGATCACGGAACATTTCAGTTACATTTATAGAAAGATCCAATAGCAGGGTTTCAAAAAATATAGTGTCATATAAAAGTTTATGCTGCATCGCAGAAAGGCTTTGAAGCCCTGAAGCTGTTAGCCTGTGCACTAATCTCCGTTTAATGGAAGCCATTGAGTAATTTCTGAAATCATAGCCATATTTCAGAAAAATTGATTCTAAAAGAAGTTTTATCTCAATATTTTCACTTTCCATGGATTTCAATTTTTATACAACCACACCCGCATAAGAGAGAGTAATTTCTCAATTTCAAACGGCTTTGCCAGATAATCACTTGCTCCGGCTTCTATGCACTTATTCCTTTCGCCGGTCATAGCTTTAGCCGTAAGCGCAATAATCGGCAAAGATTTAAACCTGTCTTGCTTTCTAATCTCCCCCATTGCTTCATATCCGTCCATTTCGGGCATCATTATATCCATCAAAACAAGATCGATTTCAGGATTATCACTTAAGCGATCCAGTCCTTCCCTGCCATTCTTTCCCACAATTATTTCCATCCCTTTTTCCTCAAGAATATTTGATACTGCAAAAACATTTCGCATATCATCATCTACAATAAGGACTTTTTTGTTTTTAAACACTGATTCCTTATCATGAACCATGCGGATCATCTTTTGTTTTTGTTCCGGAAGATCCTTCTCCACCCTATGCAAAAACAGGGTTGTTTCATTAAGAAGTCTTTCATAGGATTTCTCGCCTTTTATAATAATTGCTCCGGCCTGCCTTTGCAAAGCAACCTCATCTTCACGTGAGAATTCTTTGCTGGTATAGATAATAACCGGAACATCCTTTATGCTTTTATCGCTTTTAATCTTTTCCATAAGGTCCGGTCCGGACAAATCCTTTAAATCAAGATCAAGTATGACACAATCGAATGCTCCTGTCCTTAATAATTCATAAGCTTTATCTCCGGCTTCGGCAATTTCTATACGGACATCTTTCCCATCAAGCAACTCTACGATATTCTTTCGTTCCATGTCATTATCTTCTACAATAAGAAGATGCCCAACCTTTTTTGTAATAATGTTTTCTATCTTTAAAAAAGCCGAATCAATATCCTCTATAGACACAGGCTTGACAAGAAATCCTATTGCCCCCATTTTTTTTGCAATATGGCTTTTATCATCAGAAGCAGAGATGAAATGAACGGGTATATGCCGGGTTACAGCGTTTTCTTTTAATCTTTCCATTAGGCTTAAACCGTCCATCCCCGGTAAACCGATGTCTAAGATAATAGCTTTCGGTTTATAATAATCCGCAAAATGCAGTCCTGTTTCACCGGAACCGGCAATTAATCCTTTGAAGCCTCTTTCACGTGCAAGGTCCAGCAAAACTTCTGCAAATTTTGAATCATCTTCGATAATTAATATTGCTTTATCTTCTGCTGTAATCGTTTTTCTATCATCCTTTATAGATTCCAGCTCTGTTTGTATGGGTTCGGTTTGTTGATTGCTTCTTCTTTTATCTGCCTCAGCAGCCGGGCTTATATCAGGTGACTTTATCGGAAAAGCCGTTACATCCGATTCTTTGGTTTTGTCCTTAGCTTCTTGTTCTTTGGGGGTTTCCGGAAGATATAGAGTAAACACCGTACCCTTTCCTTCCGTGCTTTCAAGCATAATCTCTCCTCCAAGCAGTGCAGCCATTTTTCTTGAAATAGTGAGCCCCAGACCTGTGCCTCCGTATTTTCTGGATGTGGTACCGTCTGCCTGTTGAAATGCTTCAAAAATTGATTGTTTTTTATCTTCCGGAATTCCTATGCCTGTATCTGAAACGGAGAACGCAATAACTTTTTGATTGTCAAGGCCAATTTGTGAAAGATCAACATCATTACCGGGACGGAAAATATCAAGAGTAACAGCTCCCTGTTCGGTAAACTTAAAAGAATTGGAAAGAAGATTTTTTGCAATCTGTTCAATCTTTTGCCTATCGGTAATAAAACCGGGCGGAACTCCATCTTCCTGTTTTATTGTAAAAGTCAGTCCTTTTTCCTCAGCTATGGCCATAAAATACCGCTTTAAGGTGTCACTTAAATCCGCTATTTCCATATGCTCAAAAACACATTCCATCTTTCCGGATTCTACTTTAGCAAGGTCCAATGCCTCATTGATAAGCTTTAAGAGGTCTGCTCCGGCATCATGGATAGTTTGAACAAATTCAATGTTTTTCTGATCAAGATTCCCCTTCTTGTTTCCGGAAAGCAGTTTTGATAGAATAAGAATACTGTTTAGCGGCGTTCTTAGCTCATGCGACATGTTTGATAGAAAATCCGATTTGTATTTACTCGCCACCTCCAGATCCCGTGCCTTTATTTCAACTAGCCTTTTTGCTTCTTCCAGCTCAACATTCTTCTTCCTGACATTTTCTTTTTGCGTTTCGAGCAACAGTGCGTTCTCTTCAAGATCAACATTCATCTCTTCCAAAGCTTTCTTCTGATCCTTCAATTTTTCTTCAGATTCTGTTAAAGCCAGTGCCTGTTCCTCAAGTTCCTGATTTACCAGTCGGAGCTCCTCCTGCTGGACCTTCAGTTCGGAAGACTGTGCCTGGGTTTCTTCCAGAAGTTTATGGGTACGGATATAAGCTTCGCAGGCGTAAATGGAAATCGCAACCCCATTACCTGCCTGATCAAGAAAATCCTTTTGCATGTCGGTAAATTCCTGAAAGGAGCCAATCTCTATTACCCCTTTAAGTTCATCTTCATAGAAAAAGGGTACAACCAGGATGTTGCGGGGAGCGGATTCACCCAGGCCTGAATTGATTTTTATATAATCATCAGGCACATTATTTATGGTAATGCTTTTCTTTTCTATCGCAGCTTGTCCGACCAGACCTTCGCCGAATTTGAACTGATCAGGTATTTCCTTCCTTTTTTTATAGGCATAACCGCTTACCATACGAAGTATATTTTTGCCCTCAACCAGATAGAGCGCACCGATCTTTGCATCCAGACGGACACAAAGATAATCGATAATTTTTCGGGCTAATACTGCTATATCCTGTTCGCCGCGTATCCGTTCGCCTAATTCAGCCTTGCCATTTTTTAACCAGTTTCGCTCCTGTTCCTTATGCTTATTATCTTTTAATGCTCGCGTCATGTTATTAAAAGCAAGCGTCAGAATCCCTATTTCGTCACGTGATTTTGAAGCAATCTCTTCCTGAGTAAAATCACCGGCAGCAATTTTTTTAGCGCTTTTGGTTAACTCCATAAGAGGAGTTGTTATGGAACGCACTATTTTAATTCCGATAAAAGTATTTATAGCAACTAATATTCCGGCCAATATAAAAAAGATCCATAAAGAAGCCGAAACCATCCATGATGAATAAGCACTTATATTGGAAGTGTATGCAGCAAAAAGCTCTTTATTTTTTTTGTCAAGATTAAATATTTGCACTAACTGCCAATTTTTTCTCATATTGAATTCATCTGTTTTATGATATTGTTCCGCTAATATGAGAATCTGTTGCATATTCTTCAAAGATTCTGATGAAGTATTAGCGATTTTTTTTCTCAGTTGAGTTTGAGGAACAAGAATCGCCACTATCCCAGTAGCTTTGGCACTGTTGTAGTTTAGTGTCTCAAAGCTTTCAGAAACTCTTCCGGCAATATCGTCTAAAGATGTTGTTTTTGTTATTTTCACTAAATCCGTGAGAGCCTTTGTAGCGGCTATAGAGCTATTAAGATGCTTTGCAAAGTCATTGTATGTTAAAACTGCCGTTTCATCCACCTGATCAGAAGGGTCATCTCTTTGTTTCAGTAAATATTCCCGAAACAACGAGATTGCATCAGAATATTGAATTTCAGTTTTGTGTTCGGCGCTCATTACAGTTCCTACCATATTAATCACGACCATTAAAAAAGCTGAAACAACAAAGAGCAATACAAACGCTGCAATAGTAGAGGTGATAAACGCATAAATTTTTTTGCCGATGGAATCCTTTATAGAAAGTTTCATAGCTTAAATCTCTCTTCATTAAAAAGTTTAAGACAGGCATCAACAGCAGCCGGATCATAAAGGATGCCCTTATTCCTGGAAATTTCATCCAGAGCTTTTTCGATTCCATGAGCAGGGCGGTAAGGACGGTGTGAAGCTATGGCCTCCACCACATCAGCTACGGCAAGTATTCGTGACTCAAGAAGAATGTTCTCCTCTTTAAGGCCCTGAGGATATCCTGAACCGTTTATTCTCTCGTGATGTTGAAGAACGATTTGAGCCACAGGATATGGGAAATCTATAGTTTCAAGAATTTTATAACCGGCTGTGGCATGCATTTTTACAAGTTCAAATTCTATATTGTTCAGTTGTGATGGTTTGGTAAGAATCTCCGATGGAACATTCAGTTTGCCGATATCATGTATAATTCCGGCCATTCTCAGTCCCTTGATCTGCACTTCGGTTAGTTTCATCTCCTTTGCAATAGCTACAGCCAGGCTTGTTGTCCTTTCCTGGTGGCCGGCTGTATACATATCCCGGTTTTCCACGATCATAGCCATTGCACGTACGATATCTTCTACGTTTTGTATCAGCCGTTCCTCTGCCTGTTTGCGTTTGCTTATGTCGGAAAAAATACCCTCATAGTATAGCAAAACACCGCTTTCATCTCTTACGGCACGCGCATTCTCTGATACCCAGGCTTTGGTTTTATCTTTGCGGTAGACAGGATATTCAAAATCCCTGACTTCACCATGGCTTTCCATAATACGGCTAAACTCGGCATAATCATCAGGGTTAATATATACCTGATGGCAAATATCCGTAATATTTGTCATCAGATCCTGGGGAGAATCGTAACCAAACACACGGGCAAGGGCCGGATTGGCAGAAATTATTTTCCCATCCGGCAAACGCTGATAGATTCCATCAAGCATGTTTTCAAAAATCGAACGGTATTTTTTCTCACCTTCACGTATCTGTAAATAAAGTTGCGTTCTTTCCAGAATCGGGGAAATAATGCTGACAAGAATACCAAGCACATTCAACTGCCCCATCGTGAAATGGCGGTGGTTTTTTGTAATATTTACATTCAGCACGCCGACTAGTTTGCCGCTTGACATCATTGGCATGGAAACAGACGTTTGAATGTCGCTGCGCTGCATGAAGGGCGTAACACGCGGGTCATTAACTTCTCCCCGCAACACCATGGGCTCAAGGTTGCGTGCCACCCATCCGGCAACCCCTTGCTCCAAAGGTATTCGCACCCCGATTTTTTCTGTACTCCCATTGCCGCGTACTATAGCAACATAAAGCGCTTTACCGTCTGCTGTGGGCAGCATGATGGAAACTTCATCTGCCTCACACTGTAAAAGAGCAGCATCGGCTACTCTATTCATAATTGAATCCAGATCGGAAGAAAAAGCTATAGCTTTTCCCAATTCATGAATAGCAACTGTTTCACGCAATTGCATGTTTTCTGTTCGCAGACTACGCATCTGCATGGCACGGGAAAGTATAGGCAGAAGATTCTTCAGCCTGAAGGGTTTCTGAATGTAGTCGAAAGCTCCAGTCTTCATTGCTTCAACAGCAGTTTGTATAGTTCCATATCCTGTCATCACAATGCAGACAAGATTAGGATCAATTTCAAGTCCTGCACGCAGAAAATCTATTCCATTTATGCCCGGCATCATCAAATCGGTTATGAGCAGATCGAATTCCTGTTTTTTAAGAGATTCTAAAGCTTCTGCTCCTTTGCAAAAACCCGCTGCTTCATAACCCTCTTCTACTAGCAATTTACAAAGAGGTTCCATCATTCCGATTTCGTCATCCAAGACCAAAACACGCCCTGCTTTACCATTTGATTTCTCAGTTGTCATATTTTCCATCGGCCAACCTCTTAAACAAAAAAATTAAAACTCAAATCCCTTTTCATTAAAAGTCCTAAGACAGGCATCCACAACTGCCGGATCATAAAGAATGCCTTTTTTCTCCGAGATTTCCTCAAGAGCTTTGCCAACTCCCAAAGCCGGGCGGTAAGGGCGGTGGGATGCCATGGCTTCTACAACATCGGCAACACTCAATATGCGTGTTTCTAAAAGAATATCATCGCCTTTAAGGGCATTTGGGTAGCCTGAACCATCCAACCTTTCGTGATGTTGTAAAACAATTTGTGCAACCGGCCAGGGTAATTCTATATCTTTTAAGATATTATAACCGGCTTCCGGATGAGTCCTTATAAGCTGGTATTCAAGTTCACTTAATTTCGAAGGTTTGCTCAAAATATCGGCAGGAACCGACAACTTGCCTATGTCATGTATTGACCCTACCATGCCGATTCCCTCTATCTGCTGCGTTGGTAAATTCATTTCTGAGGCAATTGCCTCCGCAAGTTTGGCCACACGCCTCTGATGGCCGGATGTGTATGGGTCGCGGGTTTCTATCGTTAATGCCATGGTTTGAATAATGCCTTTGGTGGCTTTTTGCAGCCTTTCCAGGCTTTCTTTTAGGCTTTCTTTAAATTTTTTGTCTTCATCTATATTGATAATCAGACCGCGTAAGCCGACAATTTTATTATCTCTGATTATCGAGCGGCTTGAAGAACTTATCCAAATTGTTTCCCCTGTTTTTTTAACAATCCGGTATTCACTTGGTTCAAGACGGTTTGACAGCCTTTTTTCAAACTGCTTCTTAATATAGGGGAGATCATCCGGACAGATAAGCATAAATAATGAACGGCCGGTTATTTCTTCCTGACTATATCCTGTCAATGGCAGTATAGAGGGAGTGATATAGGTAACAATCCCTTTGGTATCTACCGTATAAATTATATTGCTGATGTTTTCGACAAGCTCCCGGTATTTTTCCTCCGACTCTTTCAATGCGTTTTCACTTTGCGTTCGCTGTATTTTTAACTCCGATTCCTTCAAAGCCCTTTTAACTGCCTGTCCAAGCCGGAAAAGTCTTCCTTTAATAACATAATCAGTTGCACCGCTTTTTAACGATTCAACGGCAATTTCCTCGCCTATCGTACCGGAAACAAAAATGAACGGCACATCAGGGCATCTTTTCAGAGCAATCTTCAGCGCGGACAGTCCGTCAAATGCAGGGAGTGTGAAATCTGCAAGAATCAGGTCCACGTTGTGGTTTTCTATTGTAAAAAGAAAGTCTTTTTCATTATCCACACGAATAAATTCATACTCAATTCCTGCAGCAGAAAGGGTTTCCTTTATCAGCTCAGCATCAAGCAAATTGTCTTCAAGATTTAGAATATGTAAATTTTGTTTCATAATAGTCAGTTGTTACAAATCCGGAGGAGATTCATTTATTATTGCCCAGAATAATCCAAGCATCTTGACTGCTCTAACAAATTCATTGAAATCTATAGGTTTTACAACATAGGCATTTACTCCCAGCTTATAGCTTGCAATCAGATCTTTTTCCTCATTTGATGATGTAAAAATAACCACAGGTATTAATCTGAGCTTCTCATCATTTCTGATTATTTTAAGCACTTCAAGCCCGTTTATTTTTGGGAGCTTAATATCTAAAAAAATGACCACTGGATTAACTGCAGAACGTGATGAATATTTCCCCCTGCATTGCAGATATTCAATAGCTTCTTCCCCGTCACGGACCACATCGACCGGGTTTGCGATATTGTTTTCAGCAAGAGCTTCCATGGCCAGTTCCACATCATTAATATTATCTTCCACCAGTAGAATTCTTTTTAAAGCGATAGGCATAGATTCTCCGTATTAGTTGCCAAAATAATTATCCGATTCCCGTAATAATTGTTTGGTTAAGCATCAATCTTACTTTTTCACACCGATCCCTGTTGCCCCGGCAAACTAAAATAAAACGTAGCCCCCTTATCCACGGCTCCTTTGGCCCAGGTTTTCCCTCCATGCCGGTGTATTATCCTGCGAACATTAGCAAGCCCTATGCCTGTGCCTTCAAATTCCTCATCCCGGTGCAGACGCTGAAAAACGCCGAAAAGTTTATCTACATATTTCATATCAAAACCAGCACCATTATCTTTAACATAAATACATATTTCATCTTTAATATCGGGCATACTTCCGATTTCTATAATAGCCATGTTTCTTTCCTTTGTAAATTTTAAAGCATTCGATATAAGATTTGCAAAAACCAGCTTTAACATGGCAGGATCTCCGGTAACATCGGGGAGGTTGCTGATTTTCCATTCGATATTTCTTGCTTTCGTTTCAATTTTAAAATCATTTATCACTTCGCTGACAAGGTTGCCGATATTTACATTCTTTTTCATCATTTCAGTGCGTCCCATGCGTGAAAAAGAAAGAAGGTCATCAATAAGCGCTCCCATTCTGGCTGCCGAATCCTTGATAATTTCCAGATAGTGCCTGCTTTTTTCATCAAGCGATTGATTTATGCGTTTATCAAGCAGTTGCGCAAAGCCTGTTATATGTTGAAGTGGTGATCTTAAATCATGAGAAACAGAATAGCTGAAGGACTCAAGCTCTCTGATCATTTCTTCAAGCCTGGCTGTTCGCTCCTGTACTCGTTTTTCCAGCTCGGCGTTTAATTTCTGGATTTGTTTCTGAGCCTCTTTCTGATCCTCCACAATACTTAACAGTACATAACGCGATTCTTCGGCATCCTTAAGCAGTTTCTGTATTTCTTCATTTGCAGCAAGCATCTTCTCTTCCGCCTGCTTTTGCTTGGTTATATCCATTATATTGCCGAATACACGGGCTATCTTGCCTTCTTTGCGTTCGGCCTGTCCGGTCGTCCAGACCCATAGCAATGTTCCGTCCGCCTTGGTGGAGCGTATGATAAGATCATAGGGTTCGCCATTTTCAAGAGCCCGCCGGAATGCTTCGTTAATTTTTCCCCGGTCTTCAGGAAAATAAAACTTTGTTTCAAAGTCAGGGTTGTTAGGATCGTATTCTTTTGATACGCCGTGAATATTATAAACTTCATCACTCCATAACATCCTTTTGCTTTCTACATCATATTCCCAGCCTCCAACATGGCTTATTTTCTGGGTTTCTTTAAGAAGACTTTCACTTTTTTTGAGGTTTTCCTCCGCTTGTTTTTGTGAAGTGATATCTCCATGTATCCCAAGCATTTCTATCGGGTGGCCCTCATTGTCCCATTCAACAATCTTTCCTACAGAAAGAATCCATACCCATTCCCCTGATTTTGACTGCAATCTGAATTCTGCTCTGAAAATTGGAAGTTTTCCCTGAATGCATGCTTCATATATTTTCATGACGTTTTGACAGTCGTCAGGGTGTACCTTTTTGAAAAATTCATCTATTGTTTCCAATATATCAACTGAACCCAGACCCGTCATGACAGAGTATTCAGGATCGGTATTTGCCTTGCCGGTTATTAAGTTCAAATTATAAATGCCAAACTTAGCAGTCCTTAATGCCAGTTGCAGCCTATCTTTACTCTCGCGTAAGGTTTTTTCCGCAGCTTTTCGTTCAGAAATATCGGTAATAAAGGCATAGTAGTAGTCCGGCAGGCCTTTTTCATCTCTTACAAGGTGAACTAACAATTCAACCGGAACACGGGAGCCGTCTTTACGAATATATTCTTTTTTATAACGTATTGGATTTCCTGTGATGTATAATTCTTTAAGAGCTAACCGTTCGGATTCAATCCATTCCGTATGTGTGAAATAGTTCGGTTGTTTAATATTTTCAATCTCTTCCCTGCTGTAACCAAGAAGTCTTGCAAAAGCATTGTTGAATAAGCCGATACGACCGTTGGGATAGCCTACAGCAAAGGGTTGTGATGATTTTTCAAGAAGATTTGCAAAAAAAGCGGTTTTTTGCCGGCTTTCATTAAGAGCTTCCGCTATGATGCGGCGTTCCTGTTCAGCTGTAAGCTGCTGTTTAAGACTACGGTTGTTTTGCTGTTTTAATATAAAACCTACACCTGTAAAAAAGAATAGAAGCAGAGTAAGTAATATTGCTCCGCTTTGCCAAGCCTGTTGGCGTGCAGCTGTATAAATTTCCTCCCGGTCTATTTTTGCCACCATAAACCAGTCTGTCCCTGGAATGTTTCGAATATCGGCAAGTACCGGCACATCGCGATAGTCAATTCCTTCTATAATTCCTTTTTGCCCAGATACGGCCATAGCAGCAGGAAGGCTCATCTTCGAATCAAAAGGTATTCGCAATTTAAGCGCTGTGTTTTTACGGTGGCGCAGTTCATTTAAAAACAATATATTATTGCCTTCGCGTCGTACAAGAAGAGTTTCAGCACTATATCTGGCAGATGGCCATGTTTGAATTAAGGGATACAATAACTTATAGGGATCGATCTGTATCATCCAGGCGCCTTTTGCCCTGCCATCTTCGCCCTGTTTGATTCCTACCGGGATATATATGCTAAGATGAATATATTTCCAGGCATGGTCATCCCTGTGAAGATCTATGGGTAAAACAGTATCGGATAAAATAGCAGCCTGAAAATATTTGTTGTGCGAAATATCAAAAGCCGGCAAAGCTTTCGGAACAGATAAAAGCGGCATTCCCTTTGAATCGAAAAGAATCATCTGCTTGTATTCATGATTTTTCTGCCGGTTTTCCATCCATTCAAGCAATTCCTGCTGAAGAACAACATTTTTTGAACCAGACAGTAACTCTATGGTTTTTTCCTGAACTATTTGATTGTTTGAAATAACCTTGGCATCTCTTAAATGATATTTATACCAGCTTTCAATCTGGCTGACTTTAAGATCTGCTACCGCAGAAATTTCTATTTGTGCCGCCTCTCTTGCTTCTGAAAACTGGCGTTTTATATCGAAATAACCCAGAATTGCTAAAGCAATAACCAGAAATATAAAGATTGCCGCAATTTCTGTCACAGACCAGCGGGGCGGTGAAAATTTTTGCTGTGCGGTAGTATTTTCTAAGGGTGTTTTCAGGTTCATGGTATCAGTTATCAGTTGACGGTTGGCAATTATCAGGTTTTGGTAATGTATCAGCATAACGTGGCGGCTGTCCTGCTTTTTCCAGCAGCTTGTTCACCTCGCGCTTTAATTCGATTACACGTGTTTCACGACCCAATACTGCTCTGTTCCAGCGTTCTAGTTCTTCGATTTTTCCACCAAGCTCCATATTTGTCCTGATTTGCTCTGTGATATCGCGTGCTGTTGAAAGTGCGCCTTTCACATTTCCATGTTCATCTTTTAACATCCGGCACCACCATTCCAGCAGCCGAATTTTACCATCTTTGCGTTTCTGCCAGCTTTCAAGATGTATAACATGTTCACTGCCGTTAAAAAGAGGGTCCACCTGATCGTAAGTATTCTGATTGCCTGTAAAATAAAAAGAAGCTTCTTTGCCTATAATATCTGTCCCGAAGAATTCTATTCCGGCATTGTTTGCCCAAGTATATACTTTATTGGCATCCACCTCCACGATAATATCGGGAATTGCCGAAAGAAGCGCCTTCTGGCGATGAGATAAAGCCTGCAATTGTCTTTCCGTCTGCTTTTGTGCTGTAACATCAACAAGCATGATCCGATTTCCGGTCGTACGGCCATCAACGCTTTTTTCAGGAACAGCTTGCAGCAAGGTATCTATTATTCTTCCATCACGTGTAAGAAGCCCGCAATCTTCACTTACAAAACGGTTTGAAAAAACCAGCCGGCAAACGCTGACTTCAAGTAATTCAATACACGATTCAGGCGTACAGAAGTCAGACAGAGGATGTTCCAAAACTTCGGAAATTGCATATCCCAGGGTGTTCAAAAAGGATTTGTTGCATTCAGCAATAACAGGAATACCTCCATTATTACGTGTAATAACATACATAACCGGTGCTTCTTCAAACAAACTACGATAACGCTGTTGGGATTCTTTTATTGCATCTTGTGCAAGTTTTCTTTCTGTTATATCTGTGGCAAAAACATAATAATAGTTCGGTTGGCCATTTTCATCTACCATTAAGTGAACAAGCAATTCGACCGGTACAAGCGTTTTATCTTTTCTTATATATTCTTTTTCGTAGCTTATCGGTCGGCCGGTGCGCTGTAGCTCTTCCAGGTTGGCTATTGTAATTTCCCGCCATTCGGGTGGAGTGAAATCCATAGCCCATTCAATCTTATTAAATTCCTTTATGTTCAACCCCAAAAGATTTGCGAACGCTTCGTTGCAGGATTTTGTTTTTGTGTCTGAGTTAACAATCAAAACAGGTTGGGATAACTTCTGAATAATTGCAGAGTACAATTCTACCTCTTTATGACTTTGCAGAACGGCTCCTTCAGCAACTGTGAGTTTATGTTTAGCCGTAAAGGCTTTTACAAGTCTGCGGATAGACGTAGTTTTGGGTAGAACAAAAGTCTTTTCAGTTTGCATTTCCGGTTTCATAATGCCCTCCAAAAACCAAAGGTTAAACCAAGGTCATTCCCGGCACAGTATCCGTTGATGCTTTCTAAACTATATTATATACTTTTAAACATTTATGCTCAATATGTCAAACAATTAATATAAGATACAGCAATTCCCGGTGGAATAAAATTTTTATTATAAGATCTATAGGCATAGAAAGAATTGATAAAGTATTATGGTTGAAAGACAATAACCAATAATGTCTATAACAACATGAAATAAATTGAAAATGTTTCTTTCCATTGACGATAATTTAATATTCTGTTAGTTTAATGACAGTAATATTTGCATTATAAAACTAATAACATGCTAAATAAATTAAAATGTGCTTATAAGAAAAGCTTATAAGCTAAAGTGTGTAAATAATAGTTGTTTATTATTTAACAAGGTATCAATGCGTATGGAAGAAGAATTAAATATAAAACGAATTTGTGTAATAGACGGCCAGGGTGGCGGAATCGGAAGTGCAATCATCAAAAGACTGAGGGAAGTTGTTGTTGAGACAATTGAAATTCTTGCTCTTGGTACAAATGCCATAGCAACATCACAAATGCTAAAAGCCGGAGCAAATCGTGGAGCATCAGGTGAAAACTCAATAGTTCATACCGTACAACAGGTTGACATTGTTATTGGGCCTATAGGGATAATTCTCGCAAATGCCATGATGGGTGAGGTAACACCTCAAATTGCACAATCTGTTTCATCTTGCAGCGCAAGAAAGCTTCTGCTTCCGCTTTCTCAGGAAAATGTTGAAATAATCGGGGTTTCTTCTTCTCCGCTTCCCCATATGATTGAAGAAATGATAGATAAAAATCTTAAAGAGGTTACAAAGCCAAAACAAAAGGAAGGTAAAAATGTGTGAAGCCAATGCATATCTTATAGAAGAGAATGACAATAAACTTATAATGGAAGCAGTCGATAGTGTTGAGCCTGAAGGTGATGGAATCAGACTTGTCAACATATTCGGAGATCAAAAATTCATAAAAGCCAGAGTGCACTCTCTATCACTTGTAGATCATAAAATATTTCTAAAACCTCATAATTCGTAATGAAAATTCTTGTAGCCAAGACAGCGGGTTTTTGTATGGGTGTACGAAGAGCCGTAGAAATGGCTCTTGATATGCCCAATAAGTACAAATGCCCGATATTTACTTTCGGGCCGCTTATCCACAACCCACAGGTGCTTGATCTTTTACGCGAAAAAGGTATTACAGTTATCAAGGATATTCCTGAAAACGGGTCAGGCACTGTGCTGATAAGGGCTCATGGGGTACCGCCAGGCACAAAAAAAAGTCTTAAAGATTCCGGTTTTAAGGTAATTGATGCTACTTGTCCCCGTGTTATTAAAGTACAAACTATAATCGGCAAACATGCAAAAGACGGGTATACCTCCATAATCATCGGGGATAAAAATCATCCGGAAGTAATTGGTCTGCTCGGGTATGCCAGAGGTCATGGATATGCTGTAGCAAGCATTGAAGAGCTTGAGGCTCTTCCCGAATTTGAGAAGGCGATAGTTGTCGCCCAGACTACACAAAACGTCCATTTTTATGAAAAAGTAAAGCAATTAGTTGCAAGTAATTACCCTCATTTTAAGCTTTATGATACTATATGCAATTCAACATCTATGAGGCAAGCTGAAGTAAAAGAACTTGCAGAGCAAGTTGATGCAATAGTTGTAGTGGGGGGACATAACAGCGGAAATACACAAAGGCTCACAGAAGCAGTTATACAGGCCGGAAAGCCGGCTTATCAGATTGAAACAGAATCCGAGCTTGACCTGGCATCTCTTTCTTCTGCCAAAAATATCGGAATAACAGCAGGGGCTTCTACACCAAACTGGTTGATTAAAAGAGTTTACAGGTCTTTAGAAGATCTTTCATATAACAAGGCGCGTGGCTGGCGCAAGCAACTTTACAACATACAATATTCTTTGTTCATAGGAAATATCTATGTATCTATAGGAGCCGGATGTCTTTGTTATGCAAACATCAAACTGCTGGGCGCTTCAAATTATTTTCCATATGTGGTTATGTCAATGCTTTATATTTTTTCAATGCATGTAATAAACAATCTTATAGGCATGAACGCCGATTATTACAATGATCCGGACAGAGCGGTTTTTTACAACAAGTATAAAGTACCACTTGCTTTTCTCGCTCTTTCGGCGGGAGGCGCGGGCATTTTAACTGCATATTCTGTAGGTCTTACTCCTTTTATTGTTCTTTCATCTATCAGCATAATGGGTCTTTCCTACAATTTGAGAATTATCCCGGAAAAAATAACAAATGGAAAATACAGAAGTATAAGAGATATCCCAGGCTCTAAAACAGTTCTGATTTCTGCTGCATGGGGTGTTGTAACTTCACTTCTGCCAGCCTTGTGTTTAAAAGCCAGCCCAGCAATTATTATAGTTTTTACATGGTCTGTGTGCATGGCTTTTGTGAGAACCTCCTTTTTTGATATTCTTGATATGCAGGGCGACCGCATTGTAGGCAGGGAAACAATTCCAATAATCATAGGAGAAGAGCGTACTATACGCCTTTTAAAGGCTATTCTTGTTTCGATGGTTGCGCTTTTGCTTGTATCAGGTGCATTTAATATTATCACAAATCTTGGGTTTATTCTTTTTATATGTCCTTTATCTTTGTTTTTTATTCTATTAAAACATATTGAGGGCTATATGCTTTCAGGAACAAAGCTTGAATTTCTTGTAGAATCTCATTTTATAATTGCAGGCATAATAGCTTTGTTATGGCCGTTTGCCTGAAAAATATTCTCTTCTATTCCAAAGCCACGGCAATGGCATCCAGCTTTTCCCAGCGCTTATAAGCAGCTAAGATTTCCGTCTCAATGACTTTCAGGCGTGCGGTGATGGCAGCAATTTTATCTTTATCTTTTTTATAAAAATCCGGGTCTGACATATCGGCGAATAGCTGTTTTTGTTCAGTTTCCAATTCGTCGATTACACGTGGCAGGCTTTCTAAGTCCCGTTGCTCCTTAAATCCCAGTTTGCGGGGTTTTCCCGGTTTATTTTTTAAAACACGAGGCTTGGATGTTTTATTTTCCTGTTTGGGTAAAGGCTCTATAACCTGGCGTTGGGCCAGCCAGTCATCATAGCCACCGGGGTATTCACGCACTGTGCCGTTTCCCTCAAAGGCAAGAGTGCTTGTTACCACGTTATTTAAAAAGCTACGGTCATGGCTTACAAGCAAAAGGGTTCCCGTATAGTCTAACAGCAGATCTTCTAAAAGCTCCAGTGTTTCTGCATCCAGATCGTTTGTCGGCTCATCCATAACAAGCAAATTGGCCGGTTTGGCAAACATCTTTGCAAGCAGCAGGCGATTTTTTTCACCACCGGAGAGAATGTGTACCGGTGTACGAGTGCGTTCGGGAGGAAATAAAAAATCCTGAAGATAGGAAATCACATGGCGTTTTTGTCCATTAAATTCTATGAAATCATTTCCTTCGCCAATATTTTGAACTACGGTTTTGTTTTCATCAAGCAAAAGTCGCAACTGATCAAAATAGGCTACCTGAAGCTTGGTGCCGTGACGTATACTGCCACTATCCGGAGCAATTTCTTCAAGCAGTATTTTAAGCAGGGTGGTTTTACCCGAGCCATTGGGACCAATAAGCCCTATTTTATCCCCTCTCATAATCACAGTGCTAAAACCCTTGATATATGGCACATTGGCATAAGAATATAAAATATCTTTGGCTTCGATGACCAGCTTGCCACTTCGTTCGGCATCCTGGGTCTTCATGTTCGCACGGCCTATTTGTGCCCGCCGCGCCTGAAAAGCCTCCCGTAATTTTTTTAAAGCACGAACGCGTCCTTCATTTCTTGTACGGCGGGCTTTGATTCCCTGGCGAATCCAGACCTCTTCTGCTGAAAGCTTTTTATCGAATCGCTTGTTTTGGTTTGCCTCACTTATTGCATCTTCTTCCCTGCGTTTTAAATAATTTGTATAATTACAGGCATAGGAAATTAAACGGCCTCTATCTAGTTCCAGAATCCGGTTTGCGATTCTTTTTACAAATGCCCGGTCATGGGATACAAAAAGCAAGGTTTGAATATTTTTTGCAATGTAGTCCTCCATCCAGACAATGGTATCTATATCCAGATGGTTGGTGGGTTCGTCCAAAAGAAGTATATCGGGCTGTCGGATCATGGCACGGCAAAGCAAGGTGCGGCGCTTCATACCTGCGGACAGGGTGGCAAAATCCAGGCCTTGATTAAGTCCTGCACGCGCCAGCAAATCTTCGATTTGTGGTGCCAACACCCATCCATTGGCAGCATCCATCTGATGCTGTAAAGTTTCATACAGGGAAATGTGCTCAGGGTTATCTGCCACAAGGTTGTTGGATAAGCGGCGGTACTGGATAAGAGTTTCGCCTTTATGTCCCAAACCAAGAGCTACCATATCGAAAACAGTGCCTCCGGATTGGCTGGGTACTTCCTGCTCTAAAATAGCTGTGGTTGTACCCTGCTGGAATCTGATTTCTCCGCTGTCTTGCAACAGGCTGCCGTTTATAAGGTTGATCAGGCTCGATTTGCCTACACCGTTTCGCCCTAGCAGGCAGATCCGCTCGCCCTTTTCAATTTGAAGGCTTACTTTATCGATTAAAGGCGTACCTCCCAGGCCCCAACTCACATCCTGCATGCTGATTAATGACATAAAGTATTATCCTTGAAACCTAAAGTTGTAAAAATACGTGCATCTTTTGAATTCGTCTGGCTTTTATAATGCAAACCATACATATTTATAAGTTTATCATTAGTATAACGCATTATTAATCACTTTTTGTTATTATATCATTATTTGTTTTTGTCATCTTTTCAAAGATTTTTGTCAGATCAAAGCCAAAATACCGCAAACACATCAAAAGCAGCAAAGCTGCACCTCCTTCATCTAAATTACCTACAAATGGAATATTGTCGGGAATAATTTCAATTATTCCGACGCCGATATTAAGAAGATAAAGAAGCGATATAAGACCTAAACATGCTACAATAATCTTTTTCATCGGGGCTCACCTTTATTTGTATTTAAATTCAAGGCCTTAACCTGCCATTTCTTTGTGATTTTCCGCAAGCATACAACCGAGTGGCCGTATGATACCTTATGTTATAAGGAAAAAGCAAATATTGCTTCTCCTTATCACTTTTGATATACTGGTTTACAAATGAATACATGTAAAAATATATTCTTTGTTTATATTTTGCTTTTATTTATATCAGGCTGTGCCGCAAAATATGGGATAGAAACAGATTCTACAGCCAGGTATAATGAAACTGTTGAAAAGCAATTACGCAAAGAAGTAGAGCTGTGGCTTGATACTCCTCATCGTATGGGTGGAACAGGACCTGACGGTATTGACTGCTCAGGCTTAGTAATGGTTGTCTATAAAAAATTATTTAAAATACAATTGCCGCGTGATACCGACAAGCAGGTTTTAGCTGGCATACCTGTTAAAAAAAGTAAGCTTAAAGCAGGTGATCTGGTTTTTTTTGATCCTCCTCGGTATAAAAGACATGTAGGAATTTATATCGGAAAAGGAGAATTCGCTCACACTTCAAGCAGTAAAGGGGTAATTGTTTCCAAACTTTCCAATCCTTACTGGAAAAAACATTATATGAAATCACGCCGGATACTCCAATGATTCAAATTACAGATCAAATATCAATTTCAGAAGGTGAAATAAAAGAAGATTTCATTCAGGCTTCGGGACCGGGTGGTCAAAATGTTAACAAGGTTGCATCTGCCGTTCAGCTCCGTTTTGATGTAAAAAACTCTACTTCACTGCCAGATGATGTGCGCAACAGGCTCATTCAGATTTCAGGGAAAAAAGTTTCATCGGAAGGCATACTTATAATAAATGCCAAACGATTCCGCGACCAGATAAAAAACCGCAAAGATGCAACAGACCGCCTTGTTAAATTAATACAAAAAGCAGCCGAGATACAAAAGAAGCGTATCAGGACAAACCCATCCATTGCTTCAAGAAAAAAACGGCTCGAAGCAAAACACCGCAGAAGCACAATAAAAAAAATCAGAACAAATGTCCCTTCGGCAGAAGAATACTAGAACTTAAAATCCACAACAATAGTACTATCACTCATCTCTTTAATCAATCCAGCCACTTCCTGATGCAACGGGTGCACCGTGTATTTACCCAATGAATCCAAGTCCACAAAAACAGATACTATAGCAAAATCGTAAGATCTTTCGGAATGCAGAACATCACATCCGAATTTATAATATGTGATCTCAGAAATTTTATCAGGTAAAGCTCCCAGCTTTTTTTCAAGTTTATCTATCTCGCTTTTATCTACTTCTTTTTTAAACTTTATAACAACAACATGTTTTATCATTTTACTTTCCTTCCGGCTATTTCAGAAATACCCTTTTTACGCGATCTGAAACCGATGTAACAATCTCATAGTTAATAGTGTTTAGTATGGATGCTATTTCATCAACTGTAATAGAATTGCCCTGTTGTTTCCCAAAAATCACAACTCCGTCTCCCTGCTTTACTTCCGGTATATCGCCAACATCAAGCATAGTCAGATCCATGCACACACGTCCGGCTATTGGGGCTTTCTGTCCGCAAACAAGCATAGAAGCCCGCGAAGAAAGAAGCCTGTTGTATCCGTCGGCATATCCGACCGGAATTGTGGCAATGGTTGTTTGTCTGGCTGCTTCATAGGTTGCGCCATAGCTGACTTTGAATCCGGCAGCAACATCTTTTAATTGTGTAATTACTGCTTTAAGAGACATGGCAGGCCGTAATGATATTTTATCTTTATTTACTTCTTCAGATGGATAAAGTCCGTAAATTGATATGCCTGCACGAACCATATCAAGATGGGTTTGAGGCATATCAATAATTGCCGCACTGTTTGCCGCATGCTTAAGCTTAAATTCAATGTTTTTTGACTTAAGCTGATCTGTAAATTCAGTAAATATTTCAAACTGCTTTAGTGCAAATGATTTGTCAAAACTATCTGCCATTGAAAAATGGGTATATATTCCTTCTGCTTCAATGCCGGAAAGTTGTACAATTGATTCAACTTCAGCCAATGCGCTTTGAGGTTTAATTCCGTTTTTATCATAGCTTCTGAAACAATCGGGTAATATTCCGATTCTTCCCATACCAGTATCTATCTTAAGATGTACCTTGATTTTATTGTTTTTTGATAATGCAAATAAAGAAAGAGATTTAGCAAAAGAATATGAGCAGACAGTTTGAATAAGATTGTACTTTATAATATCTCCATATTGAGCCGGTTGCGTAAATCCGAAAATTAAAATCGGAGCATCAATTTTCTTTTCTCTTAATAATATTGCCTCTTCTATCCGGGCAACACCTAAATAATCGGCTCCACTATCAAGAGCACAGCGCGCAACCTCGAAAGACCCATGACCATATGCATTTGCTTTTACAACAGCCATAAGAAGTGAACCAGGATTTGCAATCCGTCTTAATTCACATATATTATGAGCAATCGCTTTAAGATCAATCTCAGCCCAAAGAATATTTTCAGCCAATACACACTCCCTATAGTTTTGAGTACTCCAGGCCGAATGCGTCGGCCACTCCCTTGCATGTTATTTTTCCACACACTATGTTAGCACCGGATCTGATCTCGGTATTTTCTTTAAATGCTTTTTTCCATCCCTTATTTGCAATCTTGATAGCATATGGCAAAGTAGCATTTGTTAACGCAAGCGTAGATGTTTTGGGGACGACTCCCGGCATATTGGCCACACAATAATGGACAACACCATCAACTATATATGTAGGATTTTTATGCGTTGTGGGTTTGGAAGTCTCAAAACATCCTCCCTGATCGATAGCCACATCTACCATAACAGAACCCTTTTTCATGCTTTTTAACATTTCTTTTGTAACCAGCATAGGCGCTTTAGATCCGGGTATGAGTACAGCTCCTATGACTACATCAGCCACTTTAACAAGCTTTCTGATAACAGCCGGAGTAGACATAATAAGAAAACAATTTTTTGGCATAACATCGCTAAGATAACGCAGACGATCCAGATCTTTATCGAGAAGATATACCTTTGCACCTATACCGCAGGCCATTTTCGCTGCATTGGTTCCAACTTCACCTGCTCCGATTATAAGAACTGTTCCCGGATCTACACCGGGCACACCACCTAGAAGAACCCCCTGGCCGCCATTTCCCATCTCCAGATATTTGGCACCTTGCTGAATCGCCATTCTCCCGGCTACTTCACTCATCGGGGTAAGCAAAGGAAGTGATCCATCAGATTTCTGTATGGTCTCGTACGCAATATTTACAGATTCTTTACTGATAAGTACTTTCGTCAATTCTTCAAAAGCAGCAAGATGAAGATAAGTAAAAATAATCTGATTTTTCTTTATCAGATCATATTCTAAAGGCATGGGTTCTTTCACATGCATTATCATTGTCGCCCGATCAAAAATCTCAGCAGAAGTTGTTATAATACTTGCACCCGCTTTCTCATACGCCGAATCTTTAAAACCGCTTTCAACACCGGCACCTTTTTCGATCAAAATATCATGCCCGTTTTGCGTCATCAATTCGACTCCGGCGGGAGTCATTGCCACCCTATGTTCTTCTTCTTTTATTTCCTTAGGAATTCCGACAATCATCTTTAAGCCTTTCTCATATCGCAAATGGATAGATAATTTCTTAAAAGCAAAGTCTGTAAAAAAGCCTACCGGTCATTATTCATTACTTTTTCTATTCTCCGCCTGCGTCTTTCCATATATTCAGGGTATAAATCGGCATAAAACTTTTTCCACCTTTTATGCAACCAAAGCCATTGATCCGGATATTCTTTTATTATCTTCTCAACAACATCATTCATTAACTGTGTGTTTGTTACCAAATCATCACGCAAGCTTTTTGTTCTTGTTATTTGGATCGGGGGTTCAAAAATTATTCCCAGTTTATTGTCTTTATCTCTGATACAAAAAGCTGGAATCACGGGACTTTTACACCTTAAAGCGACAACTGCCGCAGCTGGAGTTGCTGTTACTTTTTTACCGAAGAAATTAACTTCAACTCCCTCAGAAGCTGTGGTGCTCTGGTCTATAAGAATCGCCAGAATATTACCACTGCGCACGGTCCGGTTCATTTCAGGCAAAGCCCCTTCCTTATCTATTATTGAATTTCCAAACCGGGTTCTCATTTTTAATGCCAATTTATTGATAATCGCAGAATCTATCTTTCTTGCAACAGAGGTCACAGAATGGCCAAAATAACAGGGGATATACAAAGAGGCTGACTCCCAGTTACCTATGTGAGCAGAAACTACTACAACTCCATTCCCACCATTAATCGCATTACGAAAATGCTCCTCACCTTTTATTATATGAATATTTGCAAGAATATGTCTTTTTTTAAAAAAAGACATATGTATGATTTCAATAATAGTAATCCCAAAATTTTGAAAAACTCTTTTAGAAACTTTTCTTATTTTTTCATTATCCCATTCAGGATATATAAACTTTAAATTACTCTTTGTTGTCCGCCTGTGAGATATATCCGTATAATATAAAACAGCTCCGAGTATTTTACCTAAAGTACATACTATGCCTTTCGCTATTTTTCCGGTAAAAGGCATTTTTTTATCTTTTATCATATCTTCTTTCATTAAATATTTTCAATAATACGGAGCCACTTTAAACAATTCAGTTTGGTCAAGCTCAAGGCGGGAGAAAATTTCAACCACAGGAATACACCGAGTATTTCGAGGATTGAAATTTGAGCCCAACGCTTAAGATCGGCCAAAATGGGGCGTTTTGAAACTGGCTCTACGGTATAGCTTAAATATCAGGTTTATAAAATCAAATTTATATGGATATTTCCAAAAGTTATAAATTATGATACACATCACTGATGTATATATTATAGTATTGATATACAATCACGCACTTATTAATAATTTAAACAGAAAAACAGGCTGTTATCAACAATTATAGCTTAAATAAAAACTATACCGTAATTTATCAAGGATTTTTTTTAAGGACAACCAATTATAACGCATGAAATTAGCTTTTTGTTTATTTAATTATTTTCCTTTCGGAGGTCTTGAACAAGACTTTCTTAAAATCAGCACAGAATGCCTTGATAGAGGGCATAGTATTGATATTTATACAATGAATTGGGAGGGAGAAAAACCGGACGGAACAACGGTTATTTCTGTCCCGTACCGGGGGAAAAGCAACCACAGCCAGGTTGCCTCATATGCAGCTAATCTATTAAAACTAATTAAGCAAAAACATTATAATCTTGTAATAGGATTTAACAGGATTCCCGGACTTGATATCTATTATGCTGCAGATGTTTGTTTTGCCGCACGAATAAAAAAACAACGCTCATTTTTATCCAGATACACACCCCGCTACCGCCTGTTTTCTGAGTTTGAAAAGGCTGTTTTTTCCAGGGACTCAAAAACCGAAATTATCATTCTTTCCGAAAAGGAAAAACTGATTTATCAATCCATATACAATACCGGGGAAAGTAGAATCCATATTGCACCTCCGGGTGTTGATAAAGATTATATTCGCTCATCTCTTGGCATTGAAACCCGAAATAATATCCGCAATAAGCTCGGACTTAATAAAAAAGATATATTTCTTTTAATGATAGGATCACATTTTCATACCAAGGGAGTAGACCGGTCAATCAAAGCTTTGGCCTCCCTGCCTTCTTTAATGCGGGAATCAACTTATCTTTTTATTATAGGCAAGGGTAAAGAAAAGCCATACATCAAACTGGCGAAAAAACTGGGTGTTGAAAATAATGTTCGTTTTTTAGGTTCAAGAAGTGATATCCCTTTATTTCTGGAAGGAGCTGATTTTGTGCTACAGCCTTCACGCATTGAAAATACCGGCAATGTAATAGTTGAAGCCATTACCGCAGGAGTTCCGGTCATGGCAACGGATACTTGCGGTTATGCAATACATATTGAACGTGCAGATGCAGGCATAATACTGCCGTCTTCCCCGTTTAGCCAAAAAACAATGAACAATATGCTAAAAGAAATGCTGACATCAGATAAAAAAGAAGCCTGGAAACACAATGCTTTGGCATATGCCGAAAAAACCGATCTTTATAATCGAGTCCGGATTGTAGCTGACCTGATTGAAGATATTGCAAAGAAAAAAATAGCGGCAAACAGTAAATGAATTTTAGCAATTACAATACTCCAATATCAATTATAGAAAAACCGGGAAATGACGACGAAAGGCTGATAATCAACCGAAACTATCAGGATGTTTTATCTGATATTGGTTTTACAAGTTTTGATGTAGCCTGGTCTGATATGAACAGTGAATTAATTGAACAAAAAAAAGACAGAAGTATTCTCCGTCTACAATTTCCTCTTACAAAAGAATATAAAATAAATAACCATAACAATCTGACTAAAAACACTTATTTTTATATAAAAAAATTCCGGCAGAAATTAACTTTAGGGCAAAGAGTAAAAAGTATATTCATGAAAGCAAATTTTTTGCCTGAAGGATTAATAGAATTTAATAACTACTGTCTTTTTCGTAAAAACGATTTAGCTACAGCCTCCCCCATTGCTACCGGCTATAAATTTGACAACTCTTCTTATGTTGATTCTTTTTTTGTTACGCAGGACTTTGCACCATTTATCGAACTTGAAAATATTATCCTAAATCAACCAGAAACACTTCATGGTAAAGAAAATCATATCAAAAAAAGAAATATTCTTCGTGAAATAGCCTTATATGCCAAAAGAATGCACGATTGCGGTATCAACCATAAAGACTTTAACGCAACACATATTCTTCTTCAAAACCAGGATACACCAAAGCCTTTGATTGCTCTTTTTGATCTGCAAAGAATAGATTTAAATCCGCTTAACCGCATGCGCTGGCCGATAAAAGCTTTTGCTGAATTAAACTATACCTTGCCGTCATCTATTTTTACTGAAGAAGACAGGCTCTTTCTCTACTTAACTTATAAAAACAAAAAACAGCTTTCCACGATCGACAGATTACAATATTTATGTATAAAAAGAAAAACCGAAAAGATTGCAAGGCATAGCAAAAAGAAAAACCTTGCGCCTAAGGCAGGTAATTAGGATTTATAGCGTTTGTCAAAATAGTATTCCGAAAAACATATTATCCGTCCAATAATCGTTGCTGTAAAAGCGACTGCATGTCACGGCGGCCATCTGCAATCATCAGAACGTAGACATTCTTATCAATAATTCGGTATATGATACGGTAAGGTTTGAAAAATATTTCCCGATATTCGCGAATCCCCAATGAAAGAAGTTCTTCAGGATAGGTACCCCGTTCCGGTAATTCCGACAATTTGGAAAAGGTCTTCTCGATCTGTCCTAAAACGTATTCCGCTTTTCGAGGGGTATCGTGTTTAGCAATGAAACCATAAAGTTCATCAAGATCACGCGCTGCATCATAAGTCAACAAAACCGTGTATGGCATTACGGAGCCTTCCGCTTATTGCGGATACGATTAATCACGTTCTCAACGGGTAACACCTTACCTTTCTCAATTTGATGCATACCAAGTGCAAGAATTTTAAGAAGAGCCATTGTTTGCTGGGTTTTTTCGTAGCTCTCGATATTTTGTATGACTACCTTGGCTTCGCCATTTTGTGTGATAATCAATGGCTCCTGCTGCTTTTCAAGATTTCTTACAATTTCTGCTGCATGAGCCTTCAGGTAACTGATAGGTTTAATTTGGTTAGATAGTTTCATGAGTATAATCCCTCCTGCTTTTCTAATATGACTAAATTTAGTCCATAAACAGGTCGCATGTCAAGATTAAATTTGAGTATTACCGATTGAAAGAATGTAATGGCAAGCTAAGCAGGCTGCGCACTGTGCTTTCTATGAAAAGCCGAAAGTACTTCCCATCTGCTTAAGCGACAGGGGTTATGCCGTTGAAGTATCAACTTTCACTGCTTCTGCATGCAATTTTAAGCCAAGTGCACTTATAACCTTAAGGACTGTGTCGAAATTTGGAGTTCGGTCACCAGAAAGTGCTTTGTAAAGGCTTTCCCGGGACAGGCCAGCATCACGTGCCACTTGTGACATGCCCTTGGCTCGTGCGATATCGCCAAGAGCTTTTGCGATAAAAGCAGCATCACCATGCGCCTCTTCAAGGCAAGCCTCAAGATAAGCCGCCATTTCTTCCGGGGTTCGAAGATGTTCAGCGATATCGTATCGTGTAGTGTTGGTTTTTACCATAATCCACTCCTATAAATTTTGTGCAAGGCGAAGAGCGGTTTTGATATCCTTGGCTTGGGTACGCTTATCAGCACCAGGATTTCCGGTTGCCAATCTTTCTATTCGAACAAGGCTGCGGCCACGTGCACGTATATCACGCAACTCATCGATTTGGTAAAATATTCAGGTTTGCGTATTTCGATTATACGCAGAATGTATCCTATAGGCTATACAATATCAATTTATATTATGCGGCGTGGGCATGAACGCCCAACATTGACCTGCCTATCTATCCGTATGAGAATATCTATCCCACCTGTAAGAAAATCGGACAGCCGGAAGGAGAAACTCACAAGGGCGCATGTAAGTTTATAAGTTTACTACGTTATATATTTCCTTCGCGTCCAACCCAACGAAAATAATCTTTGCGTGTTCAGGATCTTGACCTTGATAACCTTTAAAAAAATGGGGCTAATGTTAAATGCATATCATATGTTACCAAAGTATAGCCTCCAAAACATAATATTATTTTTCAGTATTAGGTATTTGTCATAAATGAGATTTCCAGATGGAAAGAGAGTAACGCAAGTTTTAGTGTGCTTGCCGGTGCGTCGGGTGAATGTCAGGAAAACCATAACGAATTCGACAGCTTGTTATATCTTATAATAAGCTTTTAAAATCTAGAATCATTTTCACAAGGGATACCATCGTTATCACCATCCATTTTTGTATCAGGACAGTTCCGAATAAAGAACTCAGCCTCCGCACGAGACGTCATTTCACTGCAATATTGCCTACCATCACATTTGAACGATTCATTGTGTGAATAGTGTTGATCGCTTTCTACTTCAGTGGTTTCATACTCTGCCGCC
Source organism: Pseudomonadota bacterium (assembly GCA_043825875.1). Taxonomy (GTDB): domain Bacteria; phylum Desulfobacterota; class Desulfobacteria; order Desulfobacterales; family RPRI01; genus RPRI01. Next base: position 65,977 of record JBDRRF010000067.1, read on the forward strand.
GTATCGGCATATTTTGGCTCAATATATTTACCATAAATGGACCAGCCTATTGCGAGGGCGATAGCAAGAAATAGTAGTTTCTTCATAGATAAAAATTCTTCCTATATAAAGCGTTAACAATTAATATAAGGAACATGCTTTTACTTGATACTGGAAAAATATGTATAATAATTCATTAAGTTGTAAAGGAATTTGTGGTTATTAAGTTCAATTGAAATAATTTTTGATACCGTCATTTTTCCCAATCTTCAAGCATCTGATCTACATTCATACTTTTAAAGATACAGAAAATATTACAATTTGGGCATTACTTCTGTTTAATTTTATTCCTCTAAAAAAAGTCGCATAGCTCGTTTTAAAGACTTTCCCATAATTTAAAGACCGATGTTTTTAATTTTTTCATCCTTTATAATTTCGTACATATCTTTACCAATTAGGACTGTTCTTTTTGATATGCAAAAAGAAGATGCGTTCCAGTATTCGTGAGATTCAAATGTATTGACATAAAAAGTCACTATAAAATAGTTATCTTTTTGATCGCTTTCCGGATTTTTAAGATTATTTACTATTCTTTTGGATAATTTATTAATTGCTTCTGTGTTTCGATTGTGAACATGTTTTTCATATTCACCATATAAAAGCCCATTTTGTTGAAGTATTTGGTCGTTCCTATTCATGCAATAGGTAATTAATGCAGAATACTTTATCGCTTCAGCTTTGGACTTGGGGTATATCTCTAATTTAGTTAAAATATCCAGTATTTCTGAAGTATGGTATATGCTGCCGTCAGGCGCGCGAATAAATCGGTTTGGAGCTGGGATTGGGTCTTTTGCAAGGGTATGGTATACGCCGTATAATTTAAAATCGTTTATCCAGAATAATTTTGGAGGATCCAGAAGGACGATTCGCGGATCCATCTCTTTCTTGTTTTGCAAATTATCCTTAAGGAATTGTTTTTGATCCTTATAAAAATATTCACCTGCCCGGCAGTCCAGGATGTTGCTACTAATCGCCATAAGAATTAAAATTGCTGAGTAAATAGTTATTTTCATTATATTCACTCCTAATGCTATTCACAGATCCTAACCATAACAACGCTTATATTTTTCAATAAACTGAAATAATTTTTGATACCGTCCTTTTGCCCAATCTTCAAGCATCTGATCTACATTCATACTTTTAAAGATACAGAAAATTTTACAATTTGGGCATTGCTTCTGTTTAATCTCATCTAGTATAATTCTTTTTTGTAAATCATCCACAATAAATTCTTTGCACCCCCTAATTAATTTTTAAAACAGTGCTTTCTTTTCTGATTAGATTCTATAATTATCATGATTTTCGATAGAATTCTATAAGTATTATGATAATGTTCGATTAATTGGTTTTAGCAAGATAAAGATTGAGAAGATATATCTTCCGGCAGCTTTTAATCCTTGAAGAATTGCCATATGATCTCTTTGGTATTAAGATTTGCTGCTGTTTTCACGTATATTTTTTCCGGAAAAAAGCTTAAGCCTTCCCGGCCTGGTATGGCCACCTCCTTCAATTCTATTAAAAATACTTTTACTTCTTTGCTGCATTTTCAATAGATATAGCCATTTATTAAATGACGGCCTGTAGTTTCTTCCGGGTATTTGAGAATTTAACATTAAATAACATAATTGTAATTATATATGGTTTATATTACATAATTGTTTTTATAATAAAGCGGTTTTGTGTGTTTTGTGATAATTTATTAAGTTATTATATCAATATGTTATCAATATTAATTTAAGTATGGCACAGTGATTGCTCAGATATTAAGGCAATTGGTGCTATTGCCAAGTTCGCAATAAATGACGGGAGGGATATTTAAATGAAGAAGATTGAAGCTATAATTAAACCTTTCAAAATGGATGATGTGAAAGATGCTATAAATGAATTGGGAGTTAAAGGGATGACCGTTACCGAAGTAAAAGGTTACGGGCGCCAGCGGGGCCACAAAGAAATATACCGGGGGGTGGAATACGAAACTAATTTCATTCCCAAGATTAAAATTGAAACTGTTGTGGATGCTTCAATGGTTGAAGCTGTGATAGAAGCAATAAAGAAAAGTGCATATACCGGAACTGTAGGAGACGGAAAGATATTCGTTCTTACGATTGAATCGGCTACACGAATCAGAACCGGGGAAAAAGACAAGGATGCATTATAATTTATTTAAATATAACCATAAATATTAACAAAATAATTTTAAACCTGGGGAGACAATGAAAATGAAAAAGATGTTATTAATACTAATTTTTATAGCGTGCATTTCAACAGCTTTTGCAGCCGATCCTGAACCTACGGCTGTTAGCAATAAAGAAGCAATTGAACTGGTGCAGACACATGCTAATTATTTATGGACACTTGTTGCGGCTGCGCTTGTTTTTTTTATGCAGGCTGGATTTGCAATGGTTGAGGCCGGATTTACCCGCGCAAAAAATGCAATTAATATAATGATGAAAAATCTTATGGATTTTTCTTTAGGTTCTTTAGCATATTGGGCTGTTGGGTTTGGCTTGATGTTCGGGGTTACAAATACAGGCTGGTTTGGAACCTCCGGGTTTTTCTTAAGCGATTTTACACCGGGCGGAGACCCATGGGTTCTGGCCTTCTGGATGTTCCAGGTTGTGTTTGCGGCAACAGCAGCCACTATTGTGTCAGGCGCTATGGCCGAGCGTACCAAATTTTCGGGGTATCTTATATACAGCGTTATTATTAGTGCTCTTGTTTATCCGATATTCGGCAGCTGGGCTTGGGGAAGTCTTTTTAATGGCAAAGGCTGGCTGGAGGGTTTAGGCTTTATAGATTTTGCAGGTTCAACTGTAGTACACTCAGTAGGTGGATGGTCAGCTCTTGCCGGTGCTATAGTATTGGGGCCACGCATCGGAAAATACGGGAAAGACGGGAAAATTAAACCAATTCTGGGACATAATATTACACTTGCTGCTCTTGGAGTCTTTATTCTCTGGCTGGGATGGTTCGGTTTTAACCCTGGCTCAACTACTACAGCAGATAAAAGCATTGCAATGATTTTTGTTAATACAAACCTTGCGGCTGCTGCCGGATGTGCTGTTGCCATGTTTGTTTCATGGTTAAAGTTCGGAAAACCGGAAGTCGGTATGAGTTTAAACGGCGCTTTAGCGGGACTGGTTGCAATAACTGCAGGTTGCGCAAATGTAACTCCAACCAGCTCCATTATTATCGGTGCTATAGCAGGGGTACTTGTTGTGTTTTCTGTTCTGTTTTTCGATAAGATAAAGATAGACGACCCTGTAGGAGCCATCTCCGTTCATGGCGTATGCGGTGCATGGGGAACTCTTGCTGCCGGAATATTTAATATGGAAGGAGCAACACTTGCAATCGTTGGAGTGCAGGCTTTAGGTATTGTATCCTGTTTTCTCTGGACATTTCCAACAACATTTTTACTGTTCAAACTTATCTCTAAAACTATTGGCTTAAGAGTTTCACCTGAAGAAGAACTTGAAGGACTAGATCACGCAGAACATGGTGGTATGGCATATCCTGATTTCGTACAGCAGTAACATATCATACTTTCCTGACTCCCCCTATACAGGAAAAAAAGAGCCAGGTTTGTTAAAGAGCCGGGCTCTTTAATTTTATTAGCGTTTCTGCGGAGTATAATTAACAGTATTATACATATTAAGTTCTGCCACGCTTGCTTCTTCTACTTCCGTATAATACAATGCTCCGGCATCAATGCCGCTATTTTCTATAAACTCTGCAATAGGTTTTACTGCAGGCAACTTTTCAATATATGGGGCAATAATAAAAATAAAAACCCATATAAGAAAAAAACACGTAAAAAGATACACCCACTTTTTGAGAAGTGACATGAGATGTAAAAACCTATATTTTATCTAAATTGCTGCTGTAATTTCAGGAAATACCAAGTAAAACATAATATATGCCATAACAAGAGTTAGGATCAGATTAAGGGTTTGACCAAATACGTAAAGTATGAGAGGTTTACCTCCTTTGAAGTGATGAGCTAACTCCTTGAAGTTTGTTGCCAATCCTATACTGGTAAATGCCAGGCAAAAAAACCATCCTCTTCCGATTTTAGATAAACCTCGAATAGCGCCATGATCTATTAAGGCATAACTGACATCTTTTCCCATATAACTGTATATAAGAGAAAAGACTATCGAAGCAGCAATAAAGCCTATGACAAACTTGGGAAACCTGTACCAGATTTCCATAGCACTTACCTTCTGTCCGGGAATACAATCAACTTTTGCACACCAGTATACGGCAACGCCAAATGCAATTACACCGATCATTACATTTTGGATCATTTTGACCGTGGCTGCCACATAAAGAGCCTTATCGCTAAGAAAAGCACCCGCTGCGGCAACTGCTCCGGTAGCATCTATTGTTCCACCCATCCATGCGCCTCCGAGAACATGAGGCATTCCGACAGCCTTAATAAGGGCTGGCATTAATATCATCATAATAGAAGTAAAAACAAGTGAAAGCCCGACTGCTAATGTCAATTCTTCCTTCTTTGCCCTGCACGCTGCGGCAGTAGCTATTGCAGCAGAAACTCCGCAGACGGACATATCTGCCGATATTGTAATATTCAGTGTTTTAGAAGGCATTTTAATTACTTTTTGTCCGAAAATATATGTGGTAACAAGTACAATAGGTGTTACAACCCAGGCAACAAAAATGCCGGGAATTCCTATTGAAAGTATTTTACCAAACAGTATTTCCGCTCCCAGCAATACCAGACCGGTCTTGATATAATATTCAACCTGTACGGCAGGCATAACCCATTTGGGAGTTCCAACAGTATTGCTGATTATCAGTCCGAAGAGAATTGCCCATGCGGCATATCCTATGCCATAATGTTTCATAGTAGAATTTGATGCGGCAGTATATGAAAGAACAGCTATTATGAACACAAAAACAAATCCCAATAAGAACTTTCCCATATCTTTATTCATAACCTGTCTTCCGATACCGAAAAAAAGTGCAATAATAATCATAAGGCCAAAAAGATATGGGATCTGGTTATATGCTTTTACCTTGGCTTTGGACTTAGCAGAGGATGCGGATAGATGAGCTTTTCGCCATTTGTCAATGGCCTCAACAGCAGCTGCATTAAGAGAAGAATCATTGAACTCGGATAATTTGGCGATATTTTCAGCAGTCGTGGCAACTTCAAGCGCTTTTTTTTCTTTTATGAGCGCTTCCTGATATTTTTTTTCAGCTTTTGCTTTTTTTGCTTCTGCTGCTTTGCTACTCATAAAAAAAGCTTCAAGCGGATTATTGCTCCATTTATGAGGTTTGTTTGTAAAGTTTTTTATTGTTTTTCCGATGTCTGAATTTGTAGCTTTGAGTTTCTTTTTGGAATCGGTTGCTTTATACCATGCAATAGTTTTAAAAGGGGTGCTATTTGCTTCTTTAGCAAGAGTTGCATTTGCTTCTTTAATTTTTTCGTGCATATTTTCCGGCCCAAGCGGAAAATAAATAATAATCCCGATAATCAGCAATATAAAACCAAGCCAGATAGACCAGTAATCCTCCTTTTTCCATAAATCAGAAAGACTGCCTTTTGCCTGGTCAATGACAATATCGGATGATTGATTTGCCGCCATAAGCCAACTCCTTTCTTGATATGATTTTATAATAAAGATATTAAGGCATTAACTCTATATTACTACTATCACACATTAGATCCGGGAATATTTTTAGCATGTGTAATATACTTGATTGATTTGTAAAAATCAAATTTATTTGACAGTATTCATACCACGTTGTATTTTAATGAAATAAGTTTGATATTCTGAGCACTTTAAATAACTCACATTTGCTGTGTCAGAATACGGGGTGCAAATGAGAACAAAAATATTCATCTTATTTTATACAGCTTGCCTGGTAACCTTTTTTTTGCCGCTAGCAGTTTTTGGAGCAGAAAATGTGCGAACACCAGCATATGCCGGTTCTTTTTATCCATCAGACAAGCAGAAGCTTGAACAGACCATAAGCAGCCTGACTCAAAAAACAAAGAATAAATCATTTACTATTCCTTCCGGCAAAACACTAAAAGCTCTTGTTCTGCCTCATGCCGGTTATATCTATTCCGGGCCTACTGCTTCTTATGCATCTTTGGTTCTTTCTAAAAATCAATTTTCAAAAGTAATATTAATGGGTCCTGATCACAGGGTAGGTTTTAACAATTGCGCTCTTACCGATACGAAAGCATATGAAACTCCGCTTGGATTTGTGAGAATCCACAAAGATGCAGCAAAATTAAGCAATAATAAGGAATTATTTAAATCTATTCCTGTTTCGGATAAATACGAGCATTCTATTGAAGTTGTTCTTCCTTTCCTGCAAACTTATCTTAATGAATTTGAAATTATTCCTATCGTTGTCGGTTCAGTTGATTATCAAGCTGTAGCAAAAGCTATAGAGCCATTGCTTGATGACAACACACTGCTTGTTGCAAGCTCCGATCTTTCGCATTATTTAAAATACCAGGATGCTGTGAAAAAAGATCAGGAAACGATAAACATGGTATTGAACCTTGAAAAAGAGAAACTAGTAAAGCATGATAACAGTGCCTGTGGTAAAATTCCTATCTTAACAATCATGGATCTTGTCGGTCAATTCGGATGGAAGCCGTTTCTTATTCATTATTCAAACAGTGGCGACACGGCCGGGGAACGTTCACGGGTTGTCGGATATGCAGCAATTGCTTTTTATGGAGAACCATATATGAAAGAAAATAATAATGTTTCAAGCCGATTAAATGAAAAACAAGGACAAATACTGGTAAAACTTGCAAGGCAAACTATTGCAGACAAACTCGGAATAAAAAACAACCTGGGGCAGGTTCTAACCTCTATCAGTGAAGATATAAGTCTTAAAAGAAAAAGCGGCACATTCGTCACACTTAAAATCCATGACCAGCTTCGCGGCTGCATAGGGAATCTCGACAACTCAGAAACAATTACAGAAGGAGTTAAACGTAATGCCATAAATGCGGCATTTAATGATCATCGTTTTTCTCCTCTTATTAAACAGGAATTTGAAGATGTTGAAATTGAAATAAGTATTCTTTCCGAATCAAAACCGCTTGAATATAAAGATGGCAAAGATCTTGTCAAAAAACTCCGTCCGAATGTTGATGGTGTAATTATCCGGAAAGGTTTTGCAAGTGCGACTTTTTTACCTCAGGTCTGGGAACAGTTGCCGCGTACCGAAGATTTTCTCACACATCTTTGCATGAAAGCCGGTCTTTCTTCCGATGAATGGAAAAGCTCAAAACTGGAAGTCCTGACATATAATGTTCAATATTTTGAAGAGGAAAAATGAAAGCCCTGTATTACTGGTAGTAATTGCAACGGGGATTTCTTCCGTTGTAACCCAGTTATTAACAATTCGCGAATTTTTGGCCCAGTTTCAAGGCAATGAATTCGTTGTTGCCCTTATATTGTTTTCATGGCTTGTATTAGGCGGCATTGGGACTTTACTTTCACAATTGCACATTAAAAAAAGACTTCCTTCAGCTAAATTTCTTGGCTTTCTTTCCCTCCTGGTTGCACTACTTCCAGCTATACAGATTCTTTTGATAAGAAAACTTCGTGATGCTTTGTTTATACACGGGAGTTCAGTAGGATTTTATCCCACATTCGGATTTATTTTTTTAACAATATTACCTTATGCTGTTCTTATAGGTTTTGTGCTTCCGTACAGTCTTTTCGTGTTAAGATCTTTTCAGCCGGACTACTCCGGAACAAAGATATATATAGTCGACAATATAGGAGATATAGCCGGGGGCGCTTTTTTTTCTTTTTTACTTGTGTATTTTTTTTCACCGTTTCAATCGATTTTCATATCAAACCTTTTTGTTCTTGGCGCAACATTTCTACTTTTAATAAACTCCGGAACCCGGCATATTAAGGCTATCATAGGCGTATGCATTACCCTTGCAATTCTTGTTTCAGGCCTTTTCCTTGAGAAAAGCTCTCTGCTGACACATGAAGGAAATCTTGTTTATTATAAGGAATCAAAATACGGACGTATTGAAGTGCATAAGGATAATGAGCAGTTTACTTTAATAGGTGACGGAGTTCCCTTATTTTCAAATCAGAATACATCAAATGCAGAAAAAACTATTCATTACCCTCTTTCACAGGTATTGAATCCAAAGCATATTCTTATAATATCCGCCGAAGGCGGGATAATGGAAGAACTTGAGAAATATCACCCGGAAAGTATAGACTATATCGAACTTGACCCGGAAGTATCCGGTGTATTATTTGGTTTTGGCCTGCTGAAAAAAATTCCGGGGCTAAATGTGATCAACCAAGACGGGCGCTCGTATCTTTCACATTTGGATAAAAAATATGATGCAATAATTATCAACATGCCTGAGCCAGATACTTACCAGATTAACAGATTTTATACAGATGCTTTTTTTGGTACAGTCAAAAAGCGTTTATCGCCTCAGGGAATTTTAAGTTTTTCTATGGAAGGATACGATAACTATCTGGCAGAACCTCAACGTCAAAAAATATCATCTGTTTATAATACGTTATCAAGGCATTTTAAAAAAATCCTTTTACTGCCTGGCCCCGAAATTTATTTTTTAGCTTCACAGGTTCCTGTTAATGCTGATATTCCTGATTTGCTGGACAAAAAAGGTATAAAAACCGATTACGTCAGCAATTTTTTTTATGGCAATCTCACAGAAGATAGAATCAGACATTTAAAAGAACTTATCGATTTATCTGCTCCGGTTAATACAGATAATTACCCTCAGCTTATGCGGATTATGTTTTTGCAATGGTTTGCAAAATTTTCAACATCTCCTGTTGCCTTTATTCTTGTTTTGTCAGTTTTATGCATAATTTACCTTTCACGAATAACAAAAGAAGAATTTGTGCTTTTTTCAACAGGATGTATGGAAATGGGAACAGAAATTCTTGTTATATTTGCGTTTCAGATTTATTTCGGATATATTTATCTTAAAATCGGTCTGATAATAACTGTTTTTCTTGCGGGTCTTCTGCCGGGAGCCTGGGCCGGAAACAAAATGGCAAACCAATACGATCATTTTAACAGGTCATTTCTTGCAATAACTGATGGGATTCTTATATTTCTTACAGGACTTCTGATTCTGGCTTTTTTAAAGGGCGGGGATAAGATTCCTTTATTTGTTTTTCTGGCATATGGTTTTATCGTATCAATGACATGCGGATTTCAGTTTCCCACTGCTCTTAAGCTGATGGGAGACAATAATCCATCTGTGACAAGGCTGTTTTCAGCCGATCTTATCGGGGCAGCCGCAGGTACGCTTCTGATAAGTGTTGCTGTTATACCCTATTTCGGAATTATCTGGGCGGCAATTGCGCTGATCGGATTAAAATTTGTAAGCCTGATTTTGATACAGATTAAAAGAGCTTGAATTATTTTTATCAATACTTTCGCACATATACTTAAGGCTATATGTTATAAATTATGAATAAAATAAACAGAAGAAAATTTTTATGCAATGCAGCATTACTTCTTTCGGCTCCTGTTTCATCTTATGCCCTTTGGCCTTTTAGTGCGAAGAAAAGTGAAGCAGCGGGTTCGAATAACATTCGGGGCAGTATTTTTAAAGGAGATGCTCCTGATAAGCCTGGGAAATGGTCGCACGAAGCATTATTATATAAAAAGCTTGATAATAAAAAAGTGGCATGCGGAATATGTCCTCACAGATGTTTGCTGTCGCCGGGAGACAGAAGTGTATGCCGTGCAAAAGCAAACATAGATGGAGTATTATATAGCCTTTCGTACGGAAACCCCTGCACAGTTAATGTTGATCCTATCGAAAAAAAACCACTTTTTCACTTCAAACCTCAAACAAAAGCTTTTTCAGTTGCAGCAGCCGGATGTAATTTCCGTTGCCTGAATTGTCAGAACTGGGAAATTTCACAGGCCAAACCTGGCGAAGTGCGCCATACCGAGCTATTCCCCGAAGATGTTGTTAAGGCGGCATTGAAAACAGGTTCCGAATCAATCGCATGCACATATTCCGAGCCGATTTCTTACATTGAATATATGCTTGATATAGCAAGTATTGCAAAAGAAAAAGGTCTTTCCAATCTCTGGATATCAAACGGATATATAAACAATAAACCGCTGCGTAAATTATGTAAATATATTGACGGCGCTAATGTTAATATCAAATCTTTCAGTGACGAAATATACAGAAAATTAAACGGGGGAAGGCTTGAACCGGTTTTAAATACTTTTAAAACCATGAATGAAAACGGTATTCACTTTGAAATGACCAACCTTGTTGTACCTGGTTATACGGATGATGCCGAAATGGTTAAACGTATGTGCGGATGGATTCTATCTAATCTTGGTCCCGATCACCCTCTTCATTTCCTGCGCTTCTTTCCACAATATAAACTTGACAGACTTGTGCCTACACCTATATCGACACTCGAAAACTTTCGGGACATTGCGATCAATGAAGGAATTCATTATGCATACGTCGGCAATGTTCCGAATCATGAAGGGATGAACACATACTGTCACAATTGTAAAAAACTGCTTATAAAACGAAAGGGCTATTTTATCCCTGAGTATAATATTTCTGAAAACAGATGTAAATTCTGCAATACTATTATACCCGGCGTTTGGGGAAAAAATATAAGGATGGTTTAATCAATCCCTGCGGTTTTTCTAATAAATTGTATCCCGGAGATTCTTACAATGGATTTTATGGATAAGAAAAAACCAGGCACAAAAAGTATTACAAGTTATTTTATAATTCTTCTTGTGATCTGGACATTTGGAGTCCTTGCAGCTCTGGGATGGAATATATATCAGATAAAAAAATCAAGCTTTCTGGTTGCCAGAAGAAGTGCGGAGATATCTTATAATAAGGATCTTATCTATCGATATTGGGTGGCAAAGCATGGTGGAGTTTATGTGCCGGTTTCTGATGCAAACCCTCCTAACCCTTATCTTAGAGTTCCACACAGGGATATTACCTCCTCAGACGGAAAGAAATTCACTTTGATAAATCCTGCTTATATGACACGCCAGGTAAATGAATTGAGTGAAGAAGCAGGGGGATTCAAAGGTCACATCACCAGCCTTAATTGCATTCGGCCTGAAAATCATCCTGATCCATGGGAGATAGAAGCTCTCAAATCATTTGAAAGCGGCACAAAAGAAGCAGCTTCTTTTGTGATGAAATCAGGCAAAGAGTACTTTCGTTATATGCGTCCTTTTACTACAGAAGAGAGTTGCATGAAATGTCATGCCGCGCAGGGATATAAGGTGGGTGATATTCGCGGAGGAGTGAGCATCTCAATACCTATGGAGCCATTAAAGTTTATTGAACAGTCACAGGTAAGCAAAGTGCTTTTTGCCTACGTTTTTTTATGGTTTATAGGCATAGGTGGAATTGCTGTCAGCACACGGCGTTTATGGAACCAGATGCTTTATCGTGAAAAAATAGAGGATGAAATTCTCACCCTGTCTATGACTGACCAGCTTACCGGTCTTTACAATAGAAGAGGCTTTTTATCTCTTGCCGAACAGCAGCTCAAATTAGCATACAGAAGCAAGAGCAAAATGATGCTATTTTTTGCGGATCTGGATGGTTTGAAGGACATTAACGACAGGTTCGGGCATAAGGAAGGAGATAAAGCTCTTATTGAAGCAGCATCGGTATTTAAAGAGACTTTCAGGACAACCGACATAATCGCTCGTCTGGGAGGGGATGAATTTGCTGCACTTGCAATAGATATACAAGATAAAAATCCCGAAATCTTTTCTTCCCGCCTTCAGTATTTGATAGACACACAAAACAAGCAAGAAAATCGATCTTACATGCTGTCAATCAGTATGGGCGGCTCTTTCCAAAATCAGGAAAAACCCTTTTCCATAGATGAGCTCATATCTCAGGCTGATAAATTAATGTATGAGCATAAAAAACAAAAGAAAACCCATCCGGCTTAAATACGCTGATCATAACTTAATCTAATCAAATTATAAGTAAAATCCAAATGCGGTTACCCTGTGTCGTAAAACAAGGTTTCTTGACTTTTCGGTCTTGTGCTGATAGTAAAAATAAAATTTGCCTGCTTTACGGGCAGATATCTTGAACAAAAAAAGGAGGATAGCAAACGGTTAAAACATATAAGTAATATTGGCAAACTATCCGGTCTGTTCTGATTTGATTTCAATAAGGTTGAGGAAAAGTTTAATGAAAAGATTTATGTTGTTATTACTTACATTTTTATTGGTTTCAGCTTTTGCGATGCCGGCGTCAGCTCTTGAACACATTTTCGGCGGTTACTGGCGAACCAGGTTTGCTATTCAGGAAAATTTTTCCGGTGATGATACAGGCACCAGCCTTGACAGCAAGCAGGTTGATACAAGAGCCAGATTTTATTATACAGCCAAAATAAATGAAAACTTAAAGCTGGTAAACAAGTTAGAGCTTGATGCTATCTGGGGTGAAAACGATGGTTACGGCAAGGTAGGAGCAGATGGCACTGATATTGAAATTAAAAATTTATATGCTGATTTTAAAATTAATTCATTTAATGTTTTAGTCGGAGTCCAGAATTTTAATGTTGCGCGCACTTTTATATATGATGATGATTTTGCAGGCATAAAAGCCATCTATAAAATAGATGACCGTTTCAGTGTGGTTTTTGATTATCAGAAACACAAAGAAGGCGGAAGAGGTGAAAACGATCAGGATGTAGAATCATATATTCTTACTCCGGTTATTAATCTGAACAAAGATATTTGCATTAAACCCTACTATATGTTCCTGCATTCAAAAGACGGCTTTTTGTTGCCGTATGAAGTATCAACTACAGCATCAAACTATCTTGATAATGTTAATATCAATTATTTGGGTATTGATTTTGATGCCAAAATAGATGCAACAACGCTTTGGTTCACAGGTGTTAAACAGTTTGGGAGCTTAACCTCACAAGGTGGAGCGGGAAATCCATTCGGAGATATCAAAGGCACAAAAGTTGATCTTAAAGGATGGCTTATTGCTGCCGGAGGAAAATATGATTTCGGCAAAACGGATATTCATGGCCAGTCCTTCTGGGCAACAGGTGATGACAATAAAGGTTTTACAGATAAAGAAATGAACGGGTTCTACGTAACCTCATCCAGCCAGTATTACTGGGCGGAAATACTTGGCCGTGGTATGTTCGATGGTTCAGCCGGTGCCAATGGTTTAAACAGTCAGCCAACCGGTTCACCCGGGTATTCTCCCACAAACATTATAGCCGTGAATCTCGGCGCAACCCACAAACCGACCGATAAGCTTAGTATCACCGGTGACCTTTGGTATGCAAAGCTTGACGAGAAAAATAGTTTCGGAGAAGATGAAATAGGCATAGAAGCAGATCTTAAATTAACTTATAAACTGCTTGACGGGTTAAGCCTTGATATAGTAGGTGCATATCTTTTTGCAGGAGATGCGGTATCATCTGATGGCAAAAACGATGATAATCCTTTTGAAATAGGTACGCGCCTTTCTCTAAGTTTCTAAGAAGCCGACAGTTTCTCTTTCAATATTCTGTTTACTATTTCAGGATTTGCTTTTCCTTTTGTTTCCCTCATAATTTTTCCCACAAAAAATCCAAGTACTTTTGTTTTGCCACCTTTGTATTCCGCAACCTCTTTAGGGCTTGATGCTATTAATTTTACCACAATTTCTTCAAGCAAAGTTTCATCCGTAACCTGGACAAGGTCTTTTTCTTTTATTATTTCTTCAGGCGTTTTTCCGGTTTTTGCCATTTCATCAAAAACAGTTTTTGCTATCTTGCCGCTTATTATTTTTTGGTCGATAAGCTTTAACATTTGTGCAAGGTTTGAAGGTGATACGGGGGATTCTTCTATGGTTTTATTTTCGGCGTTAAGAAGCCCTAAAAGAGAACCCATTATCCAGTTGCTTACCTGTTTCGGATTATTAAATTCATTTGTGCAGGCTTCGAAATACCCGGCGAGTTCAATAGCACCGGTTAAAACATCAGCATCGTATTCAGGAAGCCCGTATTGAGCAATAAAGCGTTCTTTCTTTTCATCAGGAAGCTCAGGAAGCTTTTTCTTCAACTCCTCAACCCAGGCGTCATCTATTGAAAGAGGAAGAAGATCGGGATCGGGGAAATATCTGTAATCATGCGCATCTTCCTTGCCTCTCATGGATATAGTGTTGTTTTTTTCAGGATCCCAAAGCCTTGTCTCCTGAATAACCTCTTCTCCGTCAAACAAAACATCTTTTTGTCTTTCAATTTCATATAAAATTGCTTTTTCAACATTTTTAAATGAGTTTAAATTCTTAAGCTCTGTTCTTGTTCCGAAAGGCTGGCTGCCTACAGGACGTATGGAAATGTTCGCATCGCATCTGAAGCTGCCTTCTTCCATGTTTCCATCGCAGATATCAAGATATCTTAATATTGATCTTATCTTTCTTAAGTAAGCACCCGCTTCTTCAGATGAGCGTATGTCCGGCTCACTCACTATTTCAATAAGGGGAACACCCGTTCTGTTGAAATCTACCATAGAATAAGGGCGGTCAGGATCATGTATAAGTTTGCCGGCATCTTCTTCCATATGAATTCTTGTAATACCGATTCTTTTTTTTGAGCCACTAACATCAATATCGATATAACCATGTTCACAAATTGGAAGCTCATACTGAGAAATCTGGTATCCTTTGGGAAGATCAGGATAAAAATAATTCTTTCGCGCAAACCCGTTGGTTTTTGAAATTTTACAGTTTGTCGCTATTCCCATGAGCATAGCATATTCAACGACTTTTTTATTCAGTACCGGAAGAACGCCCGGCATGCCAAGGCATACAGGACAAGTATGGGTATTGGGCGGTGCTCCGAAAGAAGTAGGGCACGAGCAAAATATTTTTGTTTTGGTTTTCAACTGGGCATGAACTTCAAGCCCGATTACGGCTTCAAACTCCATTAATTAAATTCCTTATTTTATTACCTGTTGTTACAGATTAGATGTGGTTCTCAGTATTATAGTGCAAATATAAAGATGCGTTATGATAGTGTCAAGCTATAAGGCTATAAGCTATGTGGCTTTTTACCTTTTTCACGGCAATTTTGCAGAGTATGTACGATTTTTCAGGCTTGATTTTAAGCACCCGTGGTTTAAAGAATAAAAAGGTGTGCCAAACATAATCGGGCAGTTTGGCCTTATGCAACATGCAAATTTAAATTCAGCGCGTCACATACTTTTATGTAAGTTACGATATTGCAGTTAGCTCCGTTCTCGATCTTAGAAAGTTGCTGCTGTGTAACTTGCGCTTTTTTTGCAAGTTGTATTTGTGATAATCCCGCCTTTTCCCTTGCCTCGGCAATCTTAATTGCAAGCTCGATCTGTTTTTTTTCTTTTTCAAAGGCTGCCTTAAATTTCGGGTCATTCATTTTTTCATTAAGTTTTCCTCTAAATGTTTTCATTATATATCCACTATGAATTACTTGTGAGCATGTGGCAAATCAAAGAAAAAGCTCTTTCAGTTTTTCCGTGTTTCCCTTCAATTCATCCGGTTTGCCCAACAGCTAAAAATGTTCAGCCAACTTTAACTAAATCTTCCAATAATGCTCACCCCTCATGTTCGGTCCTTTATGTTCAACTTTCTGCCAATCATAAAAATATATAGCAATTTGATAGTGCTAAATCACTACTGGGTTTATCATTCCAAACTTACCCATAAAGTAACCGCCAATTGGCCTTTTTATTATGCTTTATTACATCAGCGCCCCATTGCTTAAAAAAGAATAAAACACCTATCATTTTACCCGTTGTTTCAACCTCAATATATCATAAATCTGGCTATAAAGCCTTACATGAGATCATTGAAAAATAGCCCCTCTCGCTCGATTTCAGTGTAAGGCTTAAATCTCGCACGGAGTGAAGCTTTAGCGCTATCCTTGAAATACTCAATATATTCCTGCGGCTGAAATTATCACCTTCCTTGAACTTGAGAAAAATTGAAAATTTTTAAGAGGTCTCAATTTTTTCTCTTTTAGTTATTTTATCCAGTTTTCAAATTCAATTTCAATATCTCCACCAGAGATTTCATGAATTGGTGACATTGCATCATCCGTCACAAGTATCAGGTTGTATGCCAATGCAACGGCCGTTATCCAAAGATCATTCTCCTGTATCTGAAGTTCTTTTGAAGTAGTTGGATCTTTCCATTCTTCAATGCGTTTTTTTCCGGCTGACTGACCTTTTTTTCGCCTTGGCGCATATTTATCATAAAGCTTTGCCCGGAGTAGAGAATAATGTTGTCGGGCGATATCGCAATCAATAGTCAGGCAAGGATATCTTGTCAGAATACCAGCCAGTTGTTTGTATTTTTCTTTATGCGGATCAGCAAATGGTCCCACTCTGATACCGTATTCTACTTCTCCGGCTGTGACAGGCGAAAGAAGTATTCTGGCGTTTTTCGGCAACGATTCAAGCTTCTCTCTTAACTGAATGCATTCACTGCTTTGACTGCCTGCTTCCAGTTCATGAATATATCGAATAATATTGGTGTCAAGCAAATAGTCTTTCTGTTTCATGGGATTTCCTGCCAAATCTCTTTTATATCCTTAAGCAACTCTTCGTCTGGTTGCTTTTGAATATTTTTCAGAATTTTTTCAGGTGTTGCCTCCTTATACTGATCCGAAATAAAAATGTGTAAGGGAATCCATGAAGCGTTTTCCGGGGGGATATAGCCCTTGAATTCAAAAGGTACTTTTCTTCGAGTATCGCCCCAAAATAAATCGAGCAACTGTCTTTCCAGTTTTGGAGGCAGGTTGTATAGCTTTAGTATCTCCGCATCAATATGGAAAAGAAGTTCCTTTGCAGCTTCAGGGTCTGTATATTGAGTTGCTATATATTTGTTCACCAAAGATTGAATGAATAAATCAGCTTTTTCAAAATTTAGTGGAACAGGTATGGAGCTATAAACTCTTGCAGAGATGTTCCGTTGGAAACTATGGGCGTAAACAAATGCTTGTGCAATAGGTGAATTTAGCAGAGCTGCCAGTAATTCTACATTTATAGTTTTTTGAGTTGGCCAAATTACGTAAAACATACGGCTGACAATACGGCCAGTATTGTCAGTTGCAGCAGCATATCGCCATGGGCCTCTCGAAGTACGCGCTGTCGGCACAAGTACTTTAGGAAGATCCCAGTCCAAATCCCAGGCGCCTATCGCCCGTTTTCTTCTCAATTTTTCATTCGTATCTAAATAAACAATATCCTCTGCCACAAATGTTCTAAAACCTTCGCTTACTTCGTAAATTCCCGGTCTTGATTCTGGAAAGGGTTTTGCCTGAATCACTTCATGACGTCTGTTTTTAATAATACCTGATTCATATTCAACTCCCTTTTTTATATCTATATATTTTTCGAGTTTAGGCAACACACCCAGATAACTCCATACTTCCCTTAACACAGGAACAATCAGCCTGTTTTGCTGATTTTCTGAGAAATAGATTTGCGGGACTTTGTCTTCCCATGTGGCTTCTGCATTCAAACGAAACCTTTCTTTGTGATGATCTTTTACTTCCCGATAGGTTGTCAGATTACCCTTTTTTGCTTTACGCTTCCTGGCCACAAGTATAGCTGTTTCAGCTTCAGAATGAAGAAATATTTTATCAGGAAGAGCGGCTAAGGTTAGTATTTCAAAATCTTTAAGCAAAATGGATCGTTCGTTTCGATAATCTTTCCCGTCAAGAAAAGACCGCGGTAAAACCATGCCGATCATACCTGCCTGAGATATTGCAGGAAGAGCTCTTTTTAAAAGATATGCCGGTTTTGGCTGCTCCTTACCATTTACAATAAGTTTCTCAAAAGGCGGGTTGCCGATAAGAATTGTTGTTTCGGAAGTATTTTGTTCAAGAATCTTTCCTGAAAAAATATCCGCACGTTGCAAGTCCCAGCTGTTGGATTCCGGGAAATCGGCCAGCATCAAACACATTCGTGCAACTTCAATGGAAAAAGCATCAATCTCTATACCGTGCAGTTTATCAACAAAGAATTGATGACGCTTTTTGCCGCTCCAGTTCGCCGGCAGCAGTTCCCGCATACGCCTCATGGCTGCAATCAAAAATATTCCGTGCCCGCATGTTGGGTCCAGAAAATTCCATTCGTTTCTCGGCAATTCTTCAATTGGAAGCTGAGAGACAACATACTCCGCCACATATGACGGCGTGCTGTGAATTCCCATCTCTTTCCGGCTTTTTTCGGTGACAAAAGTATTTTCATATATGTATGTGAGAGTATCCACCGATATGTTTTTTAATGAAAAGATCCCACCAATTTCATCTGACATACAGCTTAATATGTCTTTAGGTATGTTTTTTATTAAAGGTTTTTCAGAGCTTCCGTAATATCCTGAAACAATTTTCAATATTTGATCCGGGGATTTGAAATCGATATCGTTTGACTGTGGGATTGAGCTGTCTTTTATCAACTTTGCGGTAAGAAACCGAAATAATACCTGGAATATTTTTTGTGCATCAAATTTTATTTTATCTTTTAGATGCGCCTGTTCAACAACGTAAAGAATTCCTTTGATAACTCCATCCAGTTTTCTTGATGCTTCCGTCTCAAGTGCGGGCATTAATCCAATATCAACAAAATCAAGTTGTCTTGGTCCAGGTTTTTTGAAACCGGTTTTTGCACGAATCATCACTTCCGGTTCCCAAATCTCTTTTTTGCTTTTAATGAAATTTGGAAGCTGATCTGTTTTAATTTCATCTTCCGGAATTAATCGCTGCCCAGTGTTACGCCAGGTTCGTGTGATTCCATTTTGTATGATAAAGATGACAGGTGAACCAAAAGCTCGAAATTCATTTATCGAATCTTCATGAATGTCATCGCGCTTACGGAAATCAACGCCAAAGCAGGCAGAACGATAGTTCAGAGGTTCCTGCCCGAATACGCCAAGCTTAATATGACGGGTAAAGGCTGCTTTTTCAAAAAAATCGGCAAATTCATAATCAGACCGAATTAGGTGATTTTTATAACCGATTTCTTTGAAAGCCGCTATTATTGGGCTTAAGTCTGTTGTGATATCTCCTGTATGCTGGATATTAATCATTATGTAGAATTAGCCAATAGTTTGATTTGTTAGAAACCTGTAACGGTATAGATATTGATGCCTTATTCTATTAAGTCGGTATCATATATTATACAAAAAGATCAATTAAAACTATCTGAAATTTCATATAAAGATACTAAAATCAGTTCTTACAAAAAATATACTGCTCATGATAGGTGTGCGGTATAACAAATAAATATAAAAAAGAAAAGACTATATAAGCTTTTGTGGGTGGCTTTTCTTTTATTATTATTTTATTTTGACAAAATTTTAAGATAATGTGTAACTTCTTTAAAAATATCTGTTACAAAAATTTGAAAAACATGGGGCTGGAGTAAAAATGAAGTATTTTCTTTGTGTTATCGGGATGGTTATGGTTATTGAAGGGCTTCCGTATTTTGCGTTCCCCGAAAAAATGAAAAAATGGGTTATTAAAATTGTTGAAATGAATGAAAGCTCTTTAAGGTGGATGGGTTTGTTTTTCATGCTTATCGGTTGCCTGCTTGTTTTTATCGGGAGACAATAGGCGTGTTTTTGTTATCCGATTATGATTACGAACTTAGCGAAGAAAATATTGCCCAAAAGCCGGTATCTTGCAGAGATGCGTCCAGGCTTTTGGTTCTTGACAAAAAAACCGGGGCCACTTCTCACCATAACTTTTTTGAAATATGCGATTTTATTACACCTGAAGATATCATTGTAATAAATAATACAAAGGTAATACCGGGCAGGTTATTCGGGGAAAAAGAAACCGGAGGCAAAGCTGAAATTCTTATTCTGGATTTTGCAGGCGGAATCACAGAGCAAAAAGAATCCGGGAGTTTTACTTGCGAGTGTCTTGTAAAAACCTCCAAACCTCCGAAAAAAGGATCATTGATTTTATTCGCAGATAACCTTAAGGCAAAAGTGGTTAATGAAATAAAAAACGGAATTTGCCTGCTAAATTTTTCATCTTCCGAAAGTTTTGAAGATGTGCTTGGTCAAATCGGTCATATGCCGCTTCCGCCGTATATCAGGCGTGATAAAGACGGCACCCGATTATCCGATGATAAAATTTCATATCAGACCGTATATGCCTCAAATAAAGGAGCTGTAGCAGCTCCCACCGCAGGACTTCATTTTACAAAAGACCTTCTTGATAAAATTAAATCAAAAGGCATCAAAACAGCGGAAATAACTCTTCATGTGGGTTACGGCACATTTCTTCCTGTAAGGGTAAACGATATCAGGGAGCATAAAATGCATTCCGAGAGATTTCATATTCCGCAAGATGCAGCTGATGCAATTAATAAGGTAAGAGAAGAAGGCGGTAAAGTAATCGCTGTTGGAACGACAAGCATCAGAACTCTGGAATATTTCTGCGATAATAAAGGAAGGGTTAAGGCTGGAAGCGGCCAATGCGATCTTTTTATATATCCGGGATACAGTTTTAAAATTGTTGATTCAATAATTACAAATTTTCATCTGCCGCGCTCCACCCTTCTAATGCTTGTATCAGCTTTTGCCGGCAGGGAAAAAATTCTTGCTGCTTACAGGGAAGCTGTGCAAAAAGGGTACAGATTTTATAGCTACGGAGATGCAATGTTCATTAAATAGTTGGAGGATAGGCAATTCAGTGTCTGGCGTAAAAGTTTTAATTGATCGATTTAATCCAAAAATAATTTGAATGTAGAATATAGAATAAGAAATAATGAATGTAGAAGGAAGATAGCAAAGATTAAAAATAAAAAAACTTCATAATTCGAAATTCCTTGTTCAATATTCGATATTCGATTTTTTATAAACGGTTGGTAAGTTCATAAGCTCACAAGAAAAAACAAATAGCGGAAATCTTATAATGTTTGACTTTACTGTAATATCTGAATCGAAAACAAGCCGGGCACGAGCCGGGCTTATGCGAACATCACACGGTGATGTAGAAACTCCCGTTTTTATGCCGGTTGGTACTCTTGCATCGGTTAAATCTTTATCACCGGAAGAAATCACTCAGGCAGGAGCAAGTATTATTCTCGGAAATACATATCATTTATATTTAAGGCCGGGCTGTGATGTTATAAAACTTTTTTCCGGGTTGCACAAATTTATGAACTGGAAAGGCCCGATACTTACAGACAGCGGCGGGTTTCAGGTTTTTTCACTTGCAAAACTTTCAAAGATAACAAACGAAGGGTACGCATTCCAGTCTCATATTGACGGATCAAGCCACACCCTTACCCCCGAAAAAGCAGTGGAAGTACAATTATTGCTGAACTCCGATATAATGATGTGTCTTGATCAGTGCATACATTATCCTGCCGAAAAAAAACAAGCACAGGATGCACTTGAACTTACAACTCAATGGGCAAAAAGATGTAAAAAAACATGGGAAGAAGCGGGTGAAAATAAAAACGCTCTTTTTGGGATTGTTCAGGGCGGAATGTTTAAGGAGCTTAGGGAAAAATCCGCGCAAGATATTGTTGAAATCGGATTTCCTGGTTATGCGATAGGTGGGCTGAGTGTGGGCGAACCGATTGACATTATGCTTGAAATAGCTGATTTTATACTTGATAAACTTCCTTCAGATAAACCGAAATATATGATGGGAATCGGAACACCTGAAAATATAGTTGAACTGGTAGCTCTTGGAACCGATATGTTTGATTGTGTTATGCCTACAAGAAATGCAAGAAACGGGCAGATGTTTACAAGCATGGGTACAATCAATATATGTAATTCACGTTATAAATTTGATATTCTCCCTGTTGAAGAAGAATGCAATTGCTATACATGCCGTAATTTTTCCAGGGCATACCTCAGGCATCTTTATATGGCTAAGGAAATACTTGCATATCGGTTAAATACGATACATAATATTTTTTATTATACAAAACTGATGAAAGATATGAGAAAAGCAATTTTAAATGATGAGTTTGAAAGTTTTAGAACAAATTTTTATAATAAAAGAACCAAAGGAGAAAGATCATGAAAGAACAGGTTGAGGAAGCTATAAAAAAAATCAGACCTATGCTTCAAAAAGATGGTGGTGATGTTGAGATTATAGATGTTAGTGATGGTATAGTTAAGGTACGTCTTCAGGGTGCTTGCGCTGGATGCCCCATGTCCCAGATGACTTTAAAAAACGGGATTGAAAAACTTTTAAAAGAAGAAGTTCCGGGTGTAAAATCGGTAATATCGATATAGTAATATAAGATATTTTTCTTAGGAGTCCTGTATGATGCAAAGAATAGTAATATGTTGTCTATTGTTTCTTTCAGTTATTGCCTTATCAGGATGCAAGGAAAAAATTGAACCCGGAACAACTGAAGAAAAAAGTGCTGCAACAGTTAAAGCTGCTGTCCTTATAGCAAAAGCTGTAAACCAACCTCTTTTTTATGAAACCACAGGAACCATTCATGCCAAGACGGAAAGTATTTTATCAAGCAAACTTTTAGCTGAAATAAAAAAAATAAACGTAAAAGAAGGCGATACAATTAAAGAAGGTGATGTGCTTGTCCTTCTTGATAACAGCCAGGTAAAAGCTCAGCTCCAGCAGGCCCGGCAGGCAAAAAAAGAAGCGCTGAATGCATATGATGCAGCAGCATCCGGCGTGGATTCGGCAAGAGCTGCGGCAAAACTTGCCAGTGACACATACAAACGTTTTTTAAATTTGTATAATGATAATGCAATAAGCAAGCAGAATTTTGAAGACATTGAAACCAAAAACATTCAGGCAAAAGCGGCTTTGCTTCAGTCAGAGGCGATGGCGCAGGCCGCAGGTAACCGTATCAAACAGGCTGAAGCAGCACTTTTATCTGCAAAATCATATGACAAAGATTCTGTAATTTATGCTCCGTATGACGGGCTTGTAACAGCTAAAATGGTGGAACCCGGAGATCTTGCGTCACCTGGCGTACCTATCATTGGTGTTGAGGAGACTAAGGGTTATTATGCGGAATTTGTTGTTCCTGAAGCCCAGGTAAAAACCGTAGGTATGGGCTCAAAGGTAAGTATAGTAATCGCGGCATTAAACGATCTTTTACTCGAAGGAACAATTTATACCGTATCTCAGGCAGCAGATTCCAACACACGTTCTTTCATGTTTAAAGCCTCTTTCACTTCAGACCAATCGGTCCGCTCAGGACTATATGCAAAAGTATTAATTCCCATAGGCAAAAAAGATATACTTTCCGTTCCGTCTTCGTCATTAATCTACCAGGGCCAGTTAACAGGAATATATATTCTTGATGACAAAAACATAGCCCGTTTCAGAGTAATTCGCACCGGCAGAACTTTTGCCAAATCCATAGAAGTTCTTTCGGGATTAAATCCCAAAGACCGCTATATATCAAATCCTGACGTAAACATAAAAGATGGTGTCAAGGTGGAGGCATCCACATGAGCAATAAGCTTGGTGTGGCGGGGAAAATAGCAAATTATTTCATAGAATCCAAACTCACGCCTCTTATTATCATAGCTTCCATACTTTTGGGCATTGCTTCGGTTATTGCCCTGCCAAGAGAAGAAGAGCCCCAAATCATAGTTCCCATGATAGATATTTTTGTAAGTATGCCTGGGGCAAGCTCAAAAGAAGTTGAAGAGCGTGTCACATCGCCTATGGAAAAGCTTTTATGGGAAATACCCGGAGTCGAATACATTTATTCCACCTCAAGCCCCGGCATGTCAATGGCTATAGTACGCTTTTTAGTCGGGCAGAATGAAGAACAAGCTATTGTCAGGCTTCAATCCAAACTTATGGCAAACATGGACCGGATTCCGCATTCCGTATCGCAGCCTTTGATAAAACCGCGTTATATAGATGATGTGCCCATTCTTGCATTAACCTTTTGGGGAAAAGATGCCGATCACTACTTATTAAGGCGCGTAGCTGCCGAAGTAGAAAACATCGCAAAGATGGAAGAAAATACTTCTATCACTACAATTATAGGTGGAGAAAAGAGACAGGTTGAGGTAAATATTGATCCGGTTAAGCTTTCTGCTTTCGGCATTGATCCTGAACGTGTTTTTTCTATGTTATCTGCCGCAAACCAGAGTTCCGATTCAGGATCTTTTCCATCACTTTCAGGCCAGACCATAGTTCATACCGGCGGGTTTTTAAATAATGTCGAAGATGTTAAAAAAGTCGTTATTTCCGTTTATAACGGCAAGCCTGTTTATCTGGAAGAAATTGCTGCAATCACGGACGGCCCCGGCGAACCCGGCCAGTATGTTTTTTTCGGAGCAGGTCCTGCTGCAAAAGAAAAAAATATTTCAAAAGATTCTTTGCCTAAAGATGCATGCCCGGCAGTTACTCTTACAATAGCCAAAAGAAAGGGCACAAACGCAATTGATGTTGCAAATAAAATACTTGCAAGAATCAAAGACGCAAAGGGTACTATCATCCCGGACAATATAAACATGACCATAACAAGGCACTATGGCGAAACTGCAAAAGAAAAGTCGGATGAACTGCTTTTGCATATGATGATAGCCATTGTGTCGGTATCAATTCTTATCTGGTTTACATTGGGTCATCGCGAATCAGGTATAGTCGCTCTTGCAATACCTGTTACGCTTGCCTTAACTCTTTCTGTATTTTATTTATACGGTTACACATTAAACAGAATTACGCTTTTTGCTCTTATTTTTTCTATAGGAATTCTTGTTGATGATGCAATCGTCATTGTTGAAAATATAGTGAGACATTTCAGGTTACCTGAAAATGCAAATCGCCCTAAAATCCTTATTACTATCGAAGCAGTTGATGAAGTCGGAAATCCGACCATACTTGCAACCATGACAGTTATCGCCGCCATTTTGCCTATGGCTTTTGTCGGCGGTCTTATGGGTCCTTATATGCGACCGATTCCTGTAGGTGCTTCGGCAGCAATGGTCTTTTCGCTTATAGTAGCTTTTATAGTCACACCATGGGCTTCCATGAAGCTTATAAGCCACAAGGAAAATGAAACGGCAAAACATGAGAAAGAAGGATGGAGCACACTGTTTTACCGTAAGGTTATGACTCCACTTATTGAAATACCTTTCTGGCGTTATACGTTTCTTTTGTTGGTGGTAGGTCTTCTTTTAATCTCCTGTGCTCTTGTTGCGATTAAGAAAGTCCATGTCAAGATGCTTCCTTTCGATAATAAAAGCGAATTTCAGGTCATAATTGATATGCCGGAAAATTCCACCCTGGAAAATACACTTTCGGCAGCTCTTGAAATGGGTGATTATATAAAAACCGTAAATGAGGTTGTTGACTATGAAATCTATGCCGGTACTGCGGCGCCTTTCAATTTTAACGGGCTTGTACGCCATTATTTCATGCGTAAAGGAAATAATGTTGCTGACATTCAGGTTAATCTCGTCTCAAAAGGGCAAAGAAAAGACCAGTGTCATGAGATAGCAAAACGCGTAAGGCCTGCATTGCAAATAATTGCCCAAAAGTATAATGCCAGAATTAAAGTTGCGGAAGTGCCGCCCGGTCCTCCTGTGTTATCTACACTTGTTGCTGAAATATACGGCCCTGATTACAACCGGCAGCGGCTTATCGCTAAACAAGTTATGAAAATATTTGAGCAAACATCAGGGGTTGTTGATGTTGACTGGTACATGGAAGATGATCAGCCAAGGGTGAACATTGAAGTTGACAGGCAAAAGGCAGCACTTCACGGTATCAGCGCGGCACAAATTGCAAATGTTCTTAGGCTTGCTCTTTCAGGAAGACAAGCCGGCCTTCTTCACCAGCCAAAAGAAAAGGAAGAGGTTCCGATTATGGTAAAACTTCCTCTTTCGAAAAGGGCCGGAATTGAACGATTGGAATCCATAAAAATATCTCAACCGGATGGAAAGCTTATATCGCTGTCCAGCCTTGTTAAAATATCCGATACAAAAAACGATAAAAGCATATATCATAAAAATCTTATGCCTGTGGTTTATATAACAGGTGATGTAGCAGGTGAGAAAGAAAGCCCTGTTTATGCCATACTGGAGATGAAAAAAGCTATTGATGCCATATCACTTCCGGAAGGATATAAAATTGTTCAGCATACCGCAGCGCTACCGGAATCGGATCGCCGGTTTTCCATGAAATGGGATGGAGAATGGCATATCACTTATGAGGTTTTCCGTGATCTGGGAATAGCTTTTGCCGTTGTGCTTATTTTAATATTTGTTCTTGTAGTCGGATGGTTTCAATCCTTTTCAACCCCTCTTGTAATTATGGCAGCTATTCCGTTTTCCTTAATCGGCATATTGCCCGGACACTGGATAATGGGCGCTTTCTTTTCGGCAACATCCATGATAGGTTTTATTGCAGGTGCAGGTATTGTTGTACGAAACTCAATAATCCTTGTTGATTTCATTGAACTTCGTGTTTCACAGGGCATGCCCCTTGATCTTGCCGTAATTGATGCAGGCGCTGTTAGATTCAGACCGATGATGCTAACTGCGGCTGCTGTTGTTGTAGGAGCTTCGGTAATATTGTTTGATCCTATATTCCAGGGGCTTGCCATATCTCTTATGGCCGGCGAAGTCGCTTCTCTTCTTTTCTCACGTATGACTGTTCCTATTTTGTATTATCTTGATAAACGCTGGGAATCACAGCATTTACATAGTAAGATGTTAAATGATAATTCGACATGACCTATGATCTTTATATACAGATTTATAATATACGAATAAACCTTATTAAATTTCTGTATTCGGATTAAAACAAAGCGAATATTCTAAATACAGAAGCGAATATTCTAAATACAGAAATATATACATATGTATTCATATAACTATCTGATATGAATACATATTTAATGTTGGCACGATTTGAGCAAACAATTATTATAAAATATGATAGCTTTGCACAAAATATTATAAAAATTTATACCTAAGAAAAAAAAGACACCCATAATGCAAGTTTGCAAAAGGAGGAATGGTTGCAATGAAAGATTATGGAATTCAATTGACCAAGGAAGAAGAAGCACAAGTTGATGATATTTGTGCCAAGATCAGAGAGCGGGTGAAAAAGGAACCCATTACACCCCGCCAGCGCTTTGAGGCTGTTTACAGAGGGGAAACGCCTGACCGCATTCCGATTCAGGTATGCGCCCTTGGTTTGCACGCAGCCTCCAATTACGGTGTAACACCTGGAGATTTATACAGTAAACCCAAAGTATCACTTTTAGCCTACCTTACACATCTCGAGAGATTTGGATATGATACTCCTTCCACTTTCCGTTTCAGCGCCGGTGAGAAGGAGTTTGGACAGGAAATAGCACATACGGATTCGGCCGTGCCGTTTGGTATTAAGGGAGTAGTGGAAACAGCAAAAGATCTCGGCAAGGTAAAATTGCCAAATGTTTACAAGGACGGTTCACTACCATGGCAGCTCTGGATGATCAGTGTTCTAAAGGAAAAACTTGGCGATATCATGCCTATCCACGGATTTACAGTTATTCCGGGTGCGGTTGGACCGGTTATCATGCCTATGGATAAGTTGTTATTGGCGCTTCGCAAGGATCCGGTTCTGGCACACTGTCTGGCTGCTTTGCTGATGAAGTTTGTTATTGATTACGGCACAGCCTTGTTCGAGGCAGGCGCCGATATGCTGAATATTGTAGGTATTGATGATCAGGTTTCATATGCAATGCACAGGCAATTCGAATTTCCTTATGTCTGCGGTTTGCTTAAGTCCCTTCCGGGGCCCTGCTTTATAAATGGTGCCGGTGACTGGTCTCATGTTCTTGAGTCATATGCCCAGGCAGGAATACATGGATTTTTCCTGCACAGCGGTCAACCCACACCTCTTGATAAGATTAATGAAGTGGCAGATAAATATAATTGTACAGTACGCTATGGCGTTAGCGCCAACACGCTGGTACACGGGCCTGCTGAAAAGATCCGTGAGGAGGTAAAAAGCGTAATTAAACAGGGATGGCGAGGAGGCCGCTTTGTGTTGACCACAGACACATTGGATATAAATACTCCGACTGAAAACTTGGATGTCTTTATGGAAGCAGCCAGAGAGTATGGTAAACTTCCCTTAAAGGTTTAAGAATACCAACAAAGGATGAGCTGATTGAAAAGAGATATTATGACTCAAGATACAATCTACCCCGGATGGGGATTCGGATCAAACACAAAGAGTATGCGGCGAAGCGATTGTATGCAAAATATGATAGTTTTGCACAAAATATTATAAAAATTTATACCTAAGAAAAAAAATACACCCATAATGAAAGTTTGAAAAAGGAGGAATGATTGCAATGAAAGATTATGGAATTCAATTGACCAAGGAAGAAGAAGCACAAGTCGATGATATTTGTGCCAAAATCAGAGAGCGGGTGAAAAAGGAATCCATGACGCCCCGCCAGCGCTTTGAAGCTGTTTACAGAGGGGAAACACCTGACCGCATTCCAATTCAGGTATGCGCCCTTGGTTTGCACGCAGCCTCCAATTATGGCGTAACACCTGGAGACCTATACAATGACCCGAAAATATCACTCATGGCATATCTTACACATCTCGAAAGATTTGGATACGACACTCCTTCAGCTTTCCGTTTCAGTACCGGTGAAAAGGAGTTTGGGCAGGAAATAGCTCATACGGATTCCGCCGTGCCCTTTGGTATCAAGGGTATAGTGGAAACAGCAAGTGATCTGGGCAAGCTGAAAATGCCTAATGTTATGACAGACGGATCATTGCCATGGCAGCTATGGATGCTAAGTGTTCTAAAGGAAAAACTTGGCGATATTATGCCTATCCATGGATTTACGGTAATTCCCGGTGCAGTAGGTCCGGTTATAATGCCTATGGATAAACTTTTACTTGCGCTTCGCAAGGACCCTGTACTGGCTCACTCTCTGGCAGCCATACTTATGAACTTTGTTATAGATTACGGTACGGCAATGTATGAGGCAGGTGCTGATATGCTGCATATTGTTGGAATTGATGATCAGGTATCATATGCTATGCACAGGAAATTTGAATTTCCTTATGTTTGCGGATTGGTTAAATCATTGCCGTGCCCTGTCTTTATAATTGGCGCAGGTGACTGGTCACATGTTATTGAGTCATATGCTCAGGCAGGAGTTCAAGGATTTTATCTCCACAGCGGACAACCTACACCTCTTGATAAGATTAATGAAGTGGCAGACAAATATAATTGTACAGTACGCTATGGCGTAAGTTCCAACACACTTGTACATGGACCGGCAGAAAAGATTCGTGAGGAAGTGAAAAACGTAATTAAACAGGGATGGCGGGGCGGTCGTTTTGTATTGACCACAGACACATTGGATATCAATACTCCGACTGAAAACCTGGATGTTTTTATGGAAGCAGCTTTAGAGTATGGTAAACTTCCATTAAAAATTTAACAACTTTTACAGAAGCTGATTGAAAGGAGATATTATGACACAAGAAGCAATTCTCGAATCTCTCAGGCAGGCCATCCTTGATGGAGATGCAGAGCAGACACAAAAAGTATGCGGTAACGCTTTGGAAGCAAAAATTGAAACCTCAGCTATTCTCCAGGAAGGCATGACTAAAGCCATGAAATTGGTCGGTGCAAAATGGGACGCAAAAGAATTTTTTCTGCCTGAAGTACTAGCTGCTGCCGATGCAATGAAAAGCGCTATTGAATTTATGAAACCACACTTGCTGGGAAAGGATGGCGGAGGAGCAATTGGAACTGCAGTTATCGGGACAGTCAAAGGCGACGTTCACAATATAGGCAAGAACTTGGTTGCATTATTTTTGGAATTGGGCGGTTTTAATGTTTTTAACCTTGGTGAAGATGTGCCTGCCGAGAAATTTGTTCAGACCGCTCTTGAAAACAATGCAGATGTTATTGGTTCATCAGCATTTGTATCGACAGTTGCCACTGAAATGGCCCGGATTGAAGATGGCCTTAAGGAAGCAGGAATCAGGGACAAAGTCTTTACAATGGTTGGCGGAGCAGTTCTGGACCCTGAGTGGGCAGTAAAAATCGGAGCCGATGCTTACGGCAAAGATGCCTTGCATGCTACACAGCTTGCCCAGGAGTTTGTCAGTAAAAAAAGGGGATAAGGAAAAGAATCAAATGAGTCAAGGAATATGGATATTAGAAGATCATGATAGCCGCGGAACAAAAAACATTACTCTGGAATTACTAAGCGAAGGGCAGAAATTAGCCCGAAAGCTAAAGCAAGAGTTGTGTGTGTGTCTTTTGGGTTATCAGGTTGAAGATATTATTCCCAAGCTTGGTGAATTCGGGGTGCAAAAGGTATATCTTGCCGATAACAAAGAGCTATCGGAATATAATCTGGATGCTTTTGTTGCAATTTTAGGTGGTTTAATAGAAAAATATCAGCCCTCGGTATTAATGATAGGAGCCACATCGACAGGCTCGGAGCTGGCACCAAGGATTGCAGCAAGATATGGACTTCCATGTATAACCGAGGTCAAAAAGATTGGGGGCAACAGCGAAAATATTCAGGTAACTAAATCTGTTTATAATGACCGGCTTTATGCTGATGTTAAACCTGCTTCGGCAAGGCCCCTGATCATAACTCTTCCCCCTGGTGAGACCGACATTGTTAAGCCCAAAGAGTCTGTAGAACCGGAACTTATTAACATTAATTTTGAATTCACCGAAAAGCTTAAGCGCATCCGATACAAGCAATTTATTAAAGGCGACCCAAGAACAATTAGGGTAGATGAAGCAGACTTGATTCTGGCTCTTGGAAATGGAGTGGATTCCGAATCTTTACCCGTTGCTCAGGAACTGGCCGATCTTTTAGGAGCAACTCTTGGAGGAACAAGAGTTGCCGTTGATAATGGCATTATACCTTTTGAAAGACAAATCGGCCTTACAGGCAAAACGGTATTACCCAATATGCTTATAGCCTGCGGGATCTCCGGTGCTTATGAATTTACAGATGGAATGAAAGACTCCAAGATGATAATTGCCATTAATAATGATGGAAAGTCGCGCATTTTCGAAGTTGCAAATCTGGGCGTAAATGGAGATCTGAAAGAGATAATTCCGGCTGTTATTGAAAAAATAAAAAATCATAAGCAGGCTCTCAATTAGCATCAAATTTGTTTTATTCGGAGATAGATTTATGCAACCGAAAAATATATTTAAATCACTGATCGTTTTTCTTTTCTTTATTGTTCTTACCCTTACATCCGCCCAGGCCACTGAATATTATTCTTTCCATATGGCGGGTTCCGATTGCACCATGTGTCATGAAGATGTTTCTGGTGGTGAATTAAATGATGTCGGAACCCAGTTTGAGGAAAATGGATACCGATTCCCCATAACCCAAAAGGAAATACTTTTTTATGCTTTATCAGGACTGGCTATGCTCGCAATATTTTTTGGCCTTTTCCGCAGATACAAGCTTTGGAGCAGGGGAAGACCAGGCGCGAAACTGGATCGCATTGCCAAAAGATGGGACGGACTTTTTGTAAATGTGTTTGGGCAAAATAAAATCCTGAAAAACTCTTTAGCAGGACAAGGTCATCTTCTTCTGTTCTGGTCTTTTACATTGCTTGGCATCGCTGTAATATTTATACTTATTCAGGAATATATTGTTCTGCCCTTATGGGGAGTAAGACTTATAAACAGTTATTTTTATCCCTTTTTCAGGCTGTTTTTGGATATCGCCGGTTTAATCGGTTTAATCGGAGCAATTATACTGGCTTACAGAAGATATATTATAAAGCCGAAAGAACTGGATGATAACCCCGATGACGGATTATCGCTGCTTTTTCTGATTGTTGTCTTTTTGACAGGATTTCTGGCCACAGGAATCCGCAATCAACTCTACCAATCCGAATGGACGAACTGGGCCCCTGTAGCTTCTTCACTTGCATGGGTATTAAAACTGGTTGTAAGAGAAGAGGATGGTCTTAAAGTTTGTTTTAATGTGTTATGGTGGATCCACTCGCTTAGCGGACTTATATTTTTAGCTGCTATACCATATTCAAGGCTTCTTCATGCTTTTACTTCCTCTATTAATATTTTTTGTAGAAATCTTGAGCCTAAAGGGGCTTTGCCGGTAATAGATATAGCTTCTTCCGAAACTTACGGTGCCGGGAAAATTAATGATTTTACCTTTAAACACCTGCTTGAGCTTGATGCCTGCACCCAATGTGGAAGATGCCAGGAAAATTGTCCGGCACTTATCAGTGAGAAACATCTCAACCCAAAAAGTATTGTTCAGAATTTAAAAAAGCATATGGAGGCTTCTTCTGCAAGCAACAGTGCGGCACTTATCGGAGGGCCTGTGACCGATGAGGAAATATGGGAGTGCACCACATGTTTAAACTGCATCGAACATTGCCCGGTATTTATAGAACCAATGCTAAAAATTGTTGAAATGAGACGCAATGCCGTACTTGAAAAAAGCAATTTCCCGGGTGAATTTAAACAGATTTTCAAAAACCTGGAAATATTCGGAGATCCGAAGGGTAAGGGCAAGGTTACAAGAGAAGGCTGGGTATCAAACTTAAAGATCAACAGAATATACCAAAAGGATAGTAGCCCACCTGAAATACTTTTCTGGGCAGGATGTATTGGCGCCATATATGATGAAAGAAGTAAAAGTACAACCAATGCGGTTGCAAAGATCTTTCAAAAGGCAGGCGTAAGTTTTGGGATTTTGGGCAAGGAAGAATTTTGCTGCGGAGATCCTGCCAGAAGAATTGGCAACGAATATCTTTTTCAAAAACTGGCTTTAAAAAATATAGAAACAATGAAAAAGTACGGTGTAAAAAAACTTGTGACTCATTGCCCGCATTGTTTTAATACTTTCAAAAATGAATACCCAGCATTAGGAGCTGATTTTGAGGTGATTGAAATCTTTGAATTTATAAAAACATTATTAGATCAGGGCAAACTTGAGGTTAAATCAAAAATAGAAGAATCTTTCACATATCATGATCCATGCTATCTTGGTCGCTATAATTTGGTATATGAAACGCCAAGAGATATTTTAAAGTCTCATATAGGCGTCAACCTCACTGAAATGGAGAGGATAAAAGAAACAAGTTTCTGCTGTGGCGCAGGCGGGGGCAACATGTGGCGAGGAGTTTCCGCAGGCAAAAGGATGGAAAACTTGAGAATCCAGGAAGCTGTAAAAACAGAAGTAAAAGGGATTGTTACTGCCTGCCCGCATTGTGATATTATGTTTGACAGCGCAATTCAACAAGAAGGGATGGGTTATACATTCAAACTTGTTAATTTAATCGAACTGGTGAAGCAGGCAGTGCTGTAATATAACAGCAGGAGATATCTTATGAAAATAATTGTTTGCGTAAAACAGATTGGCTATATCTATGATCCTACTGCAATTGATCTTGCAACGGGTGAAATCGATCCCGAAAAAATGGTTTCCATGCTTAATCCATATGATGAACTTGCAGTAGAAGAAGCAATCAAAATAAAAGAAAGTGAAAATGATTGTGAAGTTATTGCAATTACTGCCGGTGGGCCGGAAGCGGATAATGCTCTTAAATATTCTTTTGCAATGGGTGCGGACAAGATGGTCCGTTTGGATTATGAAAGCTTAGACCCGTCATTAATTTCGCTTTTTTTATCTGAAGCAATTAAAAAAATCGGTTATGATTTTATTCTTTGCGGAAAAAAATCTATGGACAGCAATGCAGGCCAGGTGGGTTCATTTATTGCCGAAAGGCTTCAAATCCCTCAAGTTTCAGGAATTGTTAGTCTCAAGCTTTCATTAAATGACAAGAAGGCTGTTGTAGAAAGATATCTTGGGAAGGGAGACCGGGAAGAAATAGAATGTGATTTACCAGCCCTGTTTACAACGGAAATGGGATTAAATGACCCGAGATATCCTACACTTCCCAGAAGACTTTTAGCGGAAAAAACAAACATAGAAATATTGGATACCACTTCTTTAGGTGTTAGTCCGGATAAAGCTATTGGATTAACGGATATTTTAAAATTTTCTCAACCAAGGCCCAAAACCAGAAAAACATTTTCACCGGACAGTAATTTATCGGCAACAGACAGGTTAAAACTTATGATGAGTGGAGGCGGAGCCAAACCAAAAGAGGATAGTAATGTGCTTGAAGGAAGTGCAGATGAACTTGCAGAACATATTTTAAAATATCTTATTCAGGAACAAATAATATAATCGTGTGGCGGCATATAAAATGCCGCCCTACGGAAGATGATGGTAGGGCGGGGTTTTATACCCCGCCGTTTTTTGATAGAAAGGAAGGAATTCTTATGCTTATTATAGGTGAATCTCTTAATGCTACTGTTCCAGCGGTCAGTCAGGCGATTACCGCTCATGATGAAAAATTTATTACAGATCTTGCCAAACTTCAGGTCGAATGCGGAGCAATGATGCTTGATGTAAATGCCGGAGGATTGGGTGGACGCGATGAAGGTGAGGAGCTATCATGGCTTGTACAAACGGTTCAGAGCGCAGTTGAAGTTCCGCTTGTGTTAGATAGTGCAAATCCGGACTCTTTGCATAAGGCTGTAAAAGTATATAAGGGATCACAACTGATACTAAGTTCGGTTACTGCCGAAAAAGACAGTCTCGAAAAACTTTTGCCCCTTGCCGCCGAACTCAATTGCGGCCTTGTAGGATTATGTATGAGTGAAAAAGGTATCCCGGATAATCCTGATGGGCGGGTTGCTATGGCCGAGATTATTATCGAAAAGGCTACGAATGCAGGTGTAAAACCTGAAAACCTGTATCTTGATCCTTTGGTTATGACAGTTTCTGTAGACTGGAAAGCTGGCAGGGTAACAATTGATACGCATCGCAAGCTTCGCAGAAAATTTCCACAGGTGCGTACTTTTACCATTATTGGAAATGTTGCTTTCGGTATGCCGATGAGAGGTCTGGTAAACCGTACATTTCTTTCTATGATGATAAGTCTTGATACGGATGCGGTTATGTTAAATGTAAGAGACCAGGAAATGATGGCTACTTTGTTTGCTTCGTCTGTCTTAAAAGGCGAGGACGAATATTGCCGTAAATACATAAAGGCATTTCGTGCCGGAAAACTTGGTAAAAGCGTGCCAAAGTCAAAATAAATTCAAATTTGTCACACCATAAAATATCCTTTTCTTGATTATTACTTGCCGTTCTTGTATACAGAACGGCAATGCTTTTTATAATAAGCTTTCAAGAAATCTTTGAAAAAAGACTTCTTGAAAATCATTATTATTCTGAGTTACATAGAATAATAATGATTTTATAATTTCCCTTTTTTTTATTAAATATTCCATTAATTGACCATCTATCCTTTATTGCTCATGATTTAAATGACTTGGCAACCTTAAATAAACTCTTAAAAGGGGATGCTTATGAACAGGGAAAATGATTATCTGCAAAAAGCCGGCAAAAGCTTTGGCCGCCTGGCTGTATGGATTTACGATCATCGATGGATTGTGCTTGTGATATGCATTTTATTTCTTGGTGCCGGTTTGTACTTTGCCTCAAAAGCAGTCACAGACAGCAGTCTTGAATCTTCTTTCAGCAGAGATGATCCAACCTATAAATACTACCTTGATTATCAGAAAGACTTTGGTTCCGATGAAGTAGCCTATATTCTATACAAGGCTCCTGGCAAAAAATACGGACCTTTTGATCTTGAGGTGATGCGAAAAATCGCCAGTTTGACTGAAGCATTGGAAAACGAAGTTCCTTTTGTGCGTGAAGTGACAAGCCTTGCCAATGTAGAATTTATTGAAGCTGAGGGCGATTTTATCGAAATCCACGAGTTGTTGCTTGATTTTCCTAAAACCCAGGAGCAACTGCTGCATACCCGTGAGCTTGTGATGAAAAAGCCAATCTATATCGGAGGGTTGATAAACAGTGCCGGGGATCACGCTGCGATTATTTTAGAAATGACACGCGCAAGCAACCAACCCCTTGAAGAAATACGCTTTGATCCCAAAGGTGGTGATGGAATCGATAACCTCTATCCTCAGGTAAGCAATTTAAAGATAAGAGAAATTTTATCAAGACCTGAATACAAAGACATTGTATTTTATCCGTCCGGCGATGTCCCCATAAATTCAGTCTATTATGAGGTTCTGTCAAACGAAACCAGCATGCTCACATTAATAACCTTTCTTGTTGTAGGTATTATGGGGATGATCTGTTTTCGTATGAGGTTTTTAGGGGTTGCAGGACCACTAACGGTAGTACTGTTATCTCTTGTGCTGACTGTTGGTTTTATGGGCCTGGTTGGATATACCATAGGCCTTCTTTTTATGATGATTCCGACATTACTGACAGCTATTGGCGTTGCCCAGTCAGTGCATCTCCTTTCAGAATTTCAGATATACCTGTCAAAAGGTCTGGATCGCAGAGAAGCTTTACGTCAGGCTTCAGAGCTTGTGGGTATGCCCTGTTTTCTGGCTGCATTAACAACTGCTGCAGGCTTTTTTGCAATGGTGATTTCGCAATTGAAAATGATGTCCGATTTTGCGGTATTTGGTTCAGTCGGTGTCTTATTTGCTTTTATCCTTTCATTTACTCTTCTGATTTGCCTGCTGTCTTTTAGCAGGAAGAATAAAAGCTACCAGATAAAAGCCATTAAAACTGAAAAACGCTTTCTTTCGCGTATTCTCGATTGGGTAACCGCATATAACCTTAAGAACCAACGCATTATTTTAATTATATCAGTAATAATATTAATATTTTCATTTATAGGAATATCAAAGCTTAAAGTTGCCTATAATTTTATAGAAGAATTTAAGGAAAATACCGAAGTTCGACAGACACTTACATATGCTGATAAGGTTATGGGAGGTTTTCTTAATATTGTTTATATATTTGATACTAAAAAACCGGATGGCATCAAGGATTCGGATGTTCTGAAAAGGCTTGAAGAACTGCAAATGTTTGCTGAAAAAAACCCGCTTGTGCAAAAAACCTATTCCATTGTTGATATACTAAAAGACATCAACCAGAGTTTCCATGGCGGTGATCCGGCTTACTACAAACTTCCCGAAAGCCGTGAACTGACAGCTCAATATTTATTAATGTATGAAATGTCCGGAGGAAAAGAGCTGGAAGACTATGTGACATCGGATTATTCTAAAACTGTACTTGAATTACGTGCAGGCCTTTCAGATTCGATTGTACTTAAAAAGTTACTGGATGATTTGCAAGTATATATGGATGAAAACCCGATTACCGAAGCTGATGTAAAACTTACAGGAATTGGATTGCTTTGGGTAAAAATTGCAGACTATATAGGGAGTAGCCAAATTTATGGGTATATACTTGCCTTTTGTATGATTGCCTGCATGTTGTGCATACTTTTTCGTTCAATTAAAGTTGGTATGCTGTGCATGATACCTAACCTGACACCTGTTATTCTTATTCTTGGTTTCATGGGCTGGAAAGGAATGCATCTTGATTATTTCCGTTTGCTGCTTGCAACAATTGCTATAGGTATTGCCGTGGATGATACTGTTCATTTAACTACCAGGATTCGCAGGGAGTTTTTACTTTCCGGTGACTACAGGCAGGCTTTAAAAAACAGCCTGCATAGCGTAGGGCAAGCAATGATTATTACTTCGGTTGTATTGGTAAGTGCATTTCTGGTGTTTTTATATTCTTCAATGGCAGTGCTCGCAAGTTTCGGGGTTTTGCTGGCAATTACCATTTCTGCTGCATTGGTTGCCGATTTATTTTTAATGCCGGCCTTAATCCTTGCATTTAAACCATTTGGTAAAGAGTTTAAAGTTGAAGTAGTTAAATCAAGTTATGACCGATAATTCATGTATATGGAGCAATTGTTACGAGAACTATAGCATTGTTGACAAACACTGTATTTATCAAAGAAAATAGCTAAATTTTTTTGTAAACCTTTGGGTCTTTAATTGGCATCGCATCTATTTTGCTTTTTTGTGCAATAGCTACTTCAAGCCAACGTTGTACTGTATCATGCCTGACTCCCAAAACTTTGGAAACGCTTAGCGGGGGCATTCCCTTAGCCAGAAGTTTGAGGCCTGTCAGAATTTTTTCTTCCGGGGTACGCAAGCCGTAAAATAAACTGCCTGCTCTGCTGCAAAAAGACTTACCGCATTCGTTGCAAAAAAAACGCTGGGAAATGGCCCCTTCTTTCGTTCGGTATGTGCCATTAGCAATGACTTTGCTTTCCTCTACTTTTCCATAAAGAGGGCAATTCGGATTAGGGCAGGACTTTTTTTTAAAATCATATTCAGCTTGCTGAGCGTTCGATCCTGCCTGAACCTTTTTTTGACCAACGCTTAGCGAACTACCAACGACTAACGAATTGTCATATTTTAACGAAAAGTGATCTTTCCTATTTGAGGGTACAGTTTTTTCAGGAAATGGTTGTAAGTTTTTATGTTTCAAAGCTGAAGCGGAAGGTAAGACTTTTCCTTTTGTAACAGACTTTTTTAGTTTTTGTGGTTGTTTCTTAACTAGCGGGAAAAGCTTTAGAGCGCGTTTCTCCAGAGCATCCAGTCCAATCTCATATAAAGCTGGAACAGTTTCTTTGTAGTTGTCTTCCTGTTTTGAATTTATATTAAATACCGGTTTCATACCGAAATTATCAGAAAGCTTTTTAGCTTCTTTAGTTGCGGCAGCGTGGACAACCAGGTAATTATCTTTGGAATTGATATTGGCGAAGAATCGGTGGTTTTTAACTAGTGCCGATTGAGCCACGCTAGTATTTGCAGTGTACATGGAATAGATATAGACAACACCTGTTTTCAGGGAAATAATATTGCAAATTGATTTATATGTCAGATTGCCTTCGAATGTTTTTTGCTTTTTAAGTTGTTCATAAGCATCCGATGTAATGGGCAAGCAGATTTCGTGCCCCACGTAATGTCCCCAGCAGTCAAAAGCTATGAAATTGAGATCGGGCAGACTAAGGCAGGCCGCTTTGATTATATCTTTTCCAAGAGACCTTTTTGTCCCGTAGATATCGCAGTGACATGAAAGGATCATGCTAATATGCTTATCTGTTGTAATTGGGATATATTTTGTCATGACTCCATCATCAGACCTTTTAAGTTTCCTTAATAATTCACGGGAAGAAAATAATGTTTCATCAATTGAGGAATAAGCAAAACGCCTGTTTTGCAATGAATACCAAACAGGATGCCCGGCATTAAGGGCTACACATATCTGCATCGGTATTCCGGTCATTTCGGATAGGTCATGAAGATTCTCAATACGGGCGCTGTGCCGGTCTGCTTCCCAATTCTGTAATTGCCGGACACTGATGCCGATTATCTCCGCAAGCGTCTCCTGACTCAAACTTCGCCATTGCCTATAGTCTTTAATCAGTAAACCAAGAGATTTATAGAGTACACTTTTTTCTGACGCAAAACTTTTTCGTGGTATTGATGTCATGGGCAATCTATTCTTAAAATGGATTTTGATTAAACAGAATGATATTTTCCAAATATTATCTAAGATATAAAAGTAGTTGTCAATTGTAATGTTGTTAATGTGTTTAAGCTTAGTAAATCAAAAAAACAACCTGAAAGGAGAGGAAATTATGTCAAAATATGATGTAATCGTAGCAGGAGGGGGCCATAACGGATTAATGGCCGGGTCTTATCTTGCGAAAGCAGGGCTTAATGTGTGTGTAGTTGAGCATCAGGATATGCTCGGAGGCGGAGTTCAGACCAGAGAGATGACGCTGCCCGGTTTCAAACATGATGTATGTTCTACATGGCATGGATTTATTTGCCCGAATCCTGTATTAAAGGATGATGAGCTTGAATTGCAGTCAAAATACGGGTTAAAGTATATTAAACCCGAAATCATGACCGGCGTGGTTTTTGATGATGATGATGTTTTCGTACTTCATAAAGATCTGGACAAGACCTGCCAGTCCATAGCAAAGATTTCCCAGCATGATGCCGATGCTTACAGAAAATTTCATGACTGGTCTATAAAAATGCTCGACATGCTGACAATGGGTATGTTCAATCCTCCTCCTCCTTTTGGAGCCCAGATGGCAATGATGGATCAGAGCCCGGAAGGTCGCGAGTTGATCAGAGCCCAGATGATCAGTGCCTGGGATGTTGTTGATGAGATATTCGAAAACGACAAGATCAAGATAGCTTTATCAAGATATGCATCTGAAGCTATGATTAACCCCTTTGTTAAAGGCACCGGTTTTACATTGTTTGTATTTATTCCTCTTACTCATAAATATGGCGGAATGTTTCCTCAGGGCGGTTCCGGAGAATTGAGCGAGTCTATGGGCAGATTGATTAAGGCAAACGGCGGAACCATCAAACTAAACAGCACTGTAAAAGAATTCAAGATATCCGGTGGTGAGGCGACTGGCGTTATTTTAACAACAGGTGAAGAGATTCTGGCCAGCAAGGCTGTTATATCCGGCATGAACATCAAGCAGATGTTTCCGGGCATGACAGGCGGAACCCCACTTCCCGAGGGTTTTGCACAAAGCGTAAAGAATCTGTCTCCGGCAAATTTTGCACCTATACATCAGCATATAGCATTAAATGAACTTCCTAAATACAAATGCTCTGACCCTGACGTACAAAATGCTTTCTGGGTTGAATTTTCAACATGTGATAAAGAAGAATACTGGAACGCATTTCATTCGCTTGATCTTGGTCATGCCAGAGATGAACTTTATCTTGCCATCACATACAGCAAATGGGACAAAACAAGAGCACCGGAAGGAAAGCATACTCTTTATCTTTATGGTTTCTGTCCTTACGATCTTGCTAA